>CAYUST010000023.1:0-3813 GCA_964447535.1 uncultured Candidatus Peribacteria bacterium | reverse complement strand
CAAGAGTACCAAAAGTGATCACTTGAACAACTTCAGGTAGTGTGTGGAAATGATAGTACCTGTATCATAGGTCCCAAGGTATTAGCTGAAATCACCGTCAAGGGTGAACTATTCCAACATCTCGGCAGCACGGTCTGAGGTATAGTAGGTGAAATTATTTTGATCGTCTTCGTGGTATTCCTGCTTCGAGCATTGGTCAAGGCAGGGTTCGAAACATCCAAGCTTACCAAAGGAGTGGCTGATGGAGTTTACAAATTTGCAGGCGGTATGATGGCAAATGCGCAGGTGCTTCCTGGTATCTCTTGGAGTATTTTGGATAAGGCGGGCAGCTGATTAGCTGGTGCTGCTAAGTGAGCTATGGAGAGGAAATCTGCTACCCAATCGACCAACCTCACCAAACCATTGGAATCGTTGTTTGGTATCTCACATATTTGAATGAGTGACCTCAACAAACAACAACTCAAAGAAGTTCTTGATAACAGAACACTTACTAATGAACATAAGACAGCTGCCTTTTGGAATAAACTACGTACTATTTTGGGAGAAAAAGAAATGAAGTGAAATGATAGAGAACTGAGAGCGTCTCTCGAAGAATGGCTCAAAAAATGAGGTTTTGATGAACTCCAGAGAGTGAAGAACGATCTCTTTACGACTGCACAATGGGCTGAGTATAGAGCAGATGTCACGAAGATATGGTCGAATCCAACTGCACATAAGTTCTTTGACCGTATGCTCAAGGCAGGAGTAGATGCGAATTTCGATGATCTCGTCCGTGCAACTTCTGGACTTGATATTATAGATAATGAGACCTACGGAGCAAGAAGATAGGTCTCCGCTAAGGAATAGGTGTATAGAGATCTATGAAATTTTTGGCAACGATGTCCTGTACCTCTGAGAGAGGTAGGTTGAGTAGGTCGCTTGTATAAGTATACAAAAGAGGAATATTGCTTGAGGTGTTGATTTCACCTCTTTTGCCTTGTGGAGCAAGATAGGGGGCATCGGTTTCTAGGAGTCGATGTATGTCAGTTTGTTGACACGCAATGAGGCTCTCTCTGAGTGATTGTGCTTTGGGATAGGTTGTATTGCCGCATCGACCAATCCATAAGTGAGGGAAGTCTGTAGACAATTGCAGGAGCTCTTCTGAAGTGTACGACCAGCAATGCAGATATCGTTTGAGATGCGGTGATTGACGCATGAGTGCAAGTGTACCGTTGAAGTCATCTCTGGAGTGTACTACCAAAGGGAGTTGCTCTTTCTCTCCGAGTGCAATCTGAGCATTGAAAAGCGCTGCTTGGAGTCATTGGTTTGTTTCATATCCCGGATAATGTGCGTCTAGCCCACATTCACCAAGAGCTACGATATGTGCCTTGTTTTCTTGGAGTTGTTGCTTGAGCGTATCAATTGCTTGGTTAACTTCCTCTTGCGTCGTGATGTTTCCATAGGCAACCTCTGCGGGGTGAATGCCTACCGTCGCCTTGCAAAAGAGTTGGTCACCATACGCTTGATTTATAGATTGCACCAGGCTGATTGCTGAGGCATTACTTGCATAGTCAGTACCAACGATGATGAGTCATTTCCCCCCAATTGCCAAAAAAGCCTCTATATGAGACTGCCAGTGCTCAATGAGCTGTGCATCATTGAGATGCATATGTGCGTCGTAGTACATACTTTCCTATATACATAAGCTTTTGAGCGATGCAAGGGGGTCTTGTGAGGGTGTTTTTGTGTTTGTATTCGTGGTATATTTGGTTACACTTGGGTCTATATAATTTTTTATATTGCGTTGTTTCTATGTTGTGAATTATCTTGGGTATTGCGTTATTTATGTTTCTCGTGCTTATTCATGAGCTTGGGCATTTTTCAATCGCGAGAGCATTTCGTGTCAAAGTGATGGAGTTTGGTATTGGTATTCCCCCCAAGGTTGGATCAATAGGTAAAGATAAGCACGGTACAGAATATACTATCAACGCTATCCCATTGGGTGGTTTTGTAAGACTCAAAGGAGAAAATCCAGGAGATGCAGAGGAGTTCACAGCTCCAGACAGTTTCATTTCTGCATCTTTGGGTGCTAAGATTTTGATTTTGTTGGGTGGTGTGGCGGTCAATACGGTATTTGCATGGATTGCATTCTCGATTAGCTTTTCTCAAGGTATTGTACCTATCAATATTTTGCCAGATAACATGTTGTCTCATCAAAGCACGAGTTATCTAATGCCCTCCAAGAGTTTCCTCGAAGAGCAAGGATTGCTATCTTGAGCTACAGAAACGCAGGCAGTCACTATTGAGTCTGTCCTGCCTGATAGTCTCGCTGCACGTAGTGGTATTCAAGTAGGAGATAAAATCATTTCACTCAATGGGAATACCGTAGATGTTTCTACTTTTGGTAAGGAACTCCAAAAGTATATTGGGCAAACACTCGAAATAGCTTACGAGAGAGAAGGAGAAGCTAAAACACTGCAAGTTGTTTGTCCCACCGATGGTTGTTTCTTGGGTATTGTCTTGGCAGGTGATGGCAAAATGTTGAAGTGACCTATCAAGTTCAGTGGATGGAAAGCATGGGAAATGGGATGGCATGAAATTAAAGCACAATCCAAATTGACCTTTACGTTGTTGTGAACCCTGTGACGCAACTTGATCTCGTTCGATTCTCAGAGAATGGGAGACTCTGTTTCCAAACTCTCAGGTCCCGTAGGGATTATCAAATTCGGTGAGATGATCTTGCTCGAAGGAGGGGTTTGGCTCTACCTTGCATTTGGTGGTATGATCTCCTTGGCATTGGCGCTCTTCAATGTCTTGCCTATACCCGCATTGGATGGTGGTAGGATATTAGGTGTTCTCGTACAGTATGTTGGGAGGTTTGCTCCAGAAAAATATTTTGTTATAGAAAACTATATCAATATGTTCTTCTTTGTGATACTGATGTGACTTGGCATATATATTATCTTGCTTGATCTTATTAGATTCTGGGGAGTATCAATCCCTTGGATTGGGTAGGGCATGAGCATTTTAGTTCGTGATCGCTATGTGATCGAAATGGTTCATTGTCTCGTTTGTTCTCTTGATAAGCATAGGTAGTAGTACC
The DNA here is from genome assembly GCA_964447535.1 of uncultured Candidatus Peribacteria bacterium. Taxonomy (GTDB): domain Bacteria; phylum Patescibacteriota; class Gracilibacteria; order Absconditabacterales; family Absconditicoccaceae; genus CAYUST01. The sequence continues at coordinate 731 of CAYUST010000023.1, read as the reverse complement.
TTTGCTAGTTCGTCTCAACTTTCGCAGGCGCAACAATATTTTCTCCAACCCTACGAACAACGTATAGATCATTTAGTCTCTACTTTGCCTCGCACCTCATTAACGACGATCCTCGCTAAACTACAAGAAGCACAGCAGAAATTTGCTAATAGTTCATCAGAAGCTCAATTGTTGGATGCACTTGCCAAGTATCTCCTGTCTAAACTTCCTGGTGCTGAAGTGCTTTCTGAAACCCCGCCGCTACCTCCTCCACCTGTCATACCAATTTTTTCAGATGCAGAGTTGTCTGGTATACAGACTTTTGTGGCTACGCGACAACCTCTAGTGACAAGTTCGATGGAGTTTGCTCAAGCTTGCAAAGATCACTATGCACGTATCGATGCACTTGCACGTGAACAAAATTTCCCTACTGCGCTTATCATAGCTACCTGGTGGAGAGAATACTCCTGTAATATGTCCAACCCGGCCAATGGACGAGGTATTTTCCAGATCACTTCGCACTACTATGAGCCAGGCCCACTCAGTGAAGCATGATTACTTGAGCAAGTCCAGCACTTCATAGATTTCGCTCGTGCAAAGCGAAAATATCATGACGATGTGCAACCTTTCGATGATACAGGTGCCATCCAATTATCATATTTACACTACGATCTTTTGAGTATCCAAAAGCACTCCATCATGTACAATGGTGTCAAAGCGGATGCTACACCTGAGAATTCCGTCTATGCTAA
>CAYUST010000022.1:0-5898 GCA_964447535.1 uncultured Candidatus Peribacteria bacterium | reverse complement strand
TGGAGATGGCGGGAGTCGAACCCGCGTCTGAAACGCATAAGATATAACTTCTACTCCCATAGAACTATGATTGGTCCGCGTAGGGCAACGTTAGCCTTAGTTCGGGCATCCGTATTTTCGATGGACAAGGTTTCCTGCTAATTCACCTCAGGGCTAGCAGGAGTCACTACCTGAGGTTAACAGATCAGATGATCCGACTTTCTAGGCGAAAGCAGGCGTGTAAGCCTGGAATCTTGCCAAGAGAGATTTGGTTTTCGTGGTTGCACGATTGGTTTGGTAGGTTATTTAGACAGCCAGAGACACTACCATGCTGTAGGAGCGATCATACCTTATGAAGAAGTCCCATCTAAACCAGAACATCCCCATGAATATTAGTAAATCTCCATAACGAAGTATGGTTGATTTACTTATGCCACACCCTTGAGGGTTTTACATTTCAGCGATAGCTAGAAAGGTAAATTTCCGAAAGAGGTGCGGTAAATACTAATGAACACAGAGATATACTACCAAAAAATTACTTAAAAACAAGTATATCAAGATATTGACTTACATATTATAATATGTATGTTCTATTAAGCCTTTGCTGAAGAATTTATATTTATAAGTTACTATGACAAATCACTTAGATGTATATAGTGGATATCGTGAGTATCTTGCCCCTTTTGTGTATGGAAAAATATCTCAACACCACATCGAGGACACTATCAAAGTATTGCATGAGGAAGCTACAACAATCTATGGTCACATAGAAAAAGATGAGGATGCCCTAGCGAAAACAAGGCAACTAGAAAAACAACACACACAGAGAAATAATAAGTTATTGAAACTCAATAAAAAAATCAAAAGTGTATCAAAAGAACTGAACCTTGATATGCAAGCTACTACAAGTGAAATAGCACAAAAAATGATCCCAATGATCACTCCAGTGACATCCTCAGTTGAAATAGCATTGGCCAAAAGACAGAACTTAAAAATGTATAGAGAGAAAAAATCATTGATCTCTACTTTGAATTACATCAAAGGATTTGATCATTCAGCATCAGATTTTGCAAAGCTAGATTTTTTGTATCCGATCTATAGATATCTTGGTAACCAACTCACTCTTCCTGTCAAAAGTGTATTAGCTCATCTCGCTTGTTTGTGAAGTTGATCTGTACAAGAAATAGGTGCAGCATGCGGACAATTAATAGATAGAGAAAAAGAAAAGTATGTAATAGATTGAGAAACAATAGATGAAAAATGACATAAAAAAGATGAAGATAAATATCTTAGATCAATATTGCAGAAATTAAAAGACAAATGACTCATTAGACAAGACCAAAAAGTCTATAAAATCAATACACAAGTCTGGCCATACTACGATATCTTTCTGAAAGAGTATTGTTAGAAGAGTCTTATTTTTAGGTCTAGTAATCACATAAAAAAAACTCCCTGTCTCTGACAGGAAGTTTCGTTGGCGGTGTATGAGAAACTATTTATTTTTTCCTTCCCATTTTCCCTTCTGTTTGTCTTCGAGCAAGGCTGCGATTTTTGCTTTAACTTTTTCCATCATGCTCATTTCTGTATTATCAACTACAGGAACAGTAGCCATCAACTCTACGAGATGTGCGTGCAAAGCTTGTACGAGACAGTAGACTTTGCCGTTTTCAGGGAGCTTAGTAAGCAAGTGTGCGAGTGTCTCTTTGACTTTCAATCTCTTAGCTTCTTTCCATTTGGGGAATACTTTTTCTAACTTCATAGTGAACTTGTCGATGAAGACTTGATCTTGTGCTTCGAGTGAACAAGAAGTTGCTACTGCTTTGAGCTCCTTGTCGTCGTCTGAGTCATCATCAGAATCATCATCACTGTCGTCGTCTGAATCGTCGTCGCTGTCATCATCAGAATCATCATCACTGTCGTCGTCTGAATCATCGTCGCTATCATCGTCAGAATCATCGTCGCTGTCATCGTCTGCATCATCATCACTAACATCCTGCGTATCTTCTACATCATCAGAAGTAGCAGAAACCGTCGTCCAAGATTGCATGACACCAAAGGAAAGCAAGAACGCCAAGAGGAACATAAATAATCTTTTCATGAGATTGTATAATAAGGTATAAAAGAGCACGTTTGCATTGTACCTATATATATACGAATTACTACCCAACCCTGTGACAGACCAATAAAAAATTAAAAAAACGAGATGTCAAAAAAATCCCCCACATACGTGAGGGATCCTTTCTATTGGGCACAAAAACCCCTCGCCCCTTCGGGGCACTCCCCTTCTAAAGGGGAGAGTAGCGCCTCCCTTTAGAAGGGAGGTGGCCGAAGGCCGGAGGGTTTTACATCATACCTCCCATGCCACCCATGCCTCACATACCACCCATGCCTCCGCCAGCGTCGGCTTTGTCAGATGATGGTTTGTCTGCTACGACCGCATCGGTAGTCAAGAGCATTGCTGCAGAAGAAACTGCATTTTCGAGTGCTACTCTTTCAACTTTGGCCGGATCGATGATCCCCGCTTTGATGAGATCTTTGAACTCACCTGTTTTTGCATCAAATCCTTTGTTGAAATCTTTTTCTGCTTTGACGGTTTCAACCACCCAATCTCCTTTGTATCCTGCATTGTCTGCAATCTGTTTGAGCGGATACTGCACCGCATCTTTGATAATTTGCGCACCTATTTGCTCATCTGCATCAGTGAACTGCAACGTATCCAAGACACTGCTCAATTTCACATAGGCCGTACCACCGCCAGGGACAATACCTTCTTCGATAGCTGCTCTGGTTGAATTGAGCGCGTCTTCGATCTTGTATTTCTTGTTTTTCATCTCCATTTCGGTAGCAGCACCTACTTTGATCACCGCTACACCACCAGATAGTCTCGCAAGTCTCTCGTGCAATTTATCTTTGTCATAGTCTGAAGTTGATTTCTCGATCATGACTTTGATTTGACTGATTCTTGCATCGATCGTTGCTTGGTCGCCCTTGCCTCAGATGATAGTAGTTTTATCTTTACTAGAAACCACCTTCTCAGCTTGTCCCAAGAATTCGACCGTAGCGTTTTCGAGCTGGAGGCCCACTTCTTCGGAAATAAAGGTACCGCCCGTCACGGCAGCTATATCTTTGAGCATTTCTTTCTTTCTATCACCGAAACCAGGTGCTTTGACCGCCAAGACATTGATCGTGCCTCTGAGTTTGTTGAGCACCAACGTCCCCAATGCTTCACCATCGACATCATCTGCGATGATCACGATCTCTCTCTTGCCCATCGCAGCTAGTTGCTCGAGGAGGTGGAGAATATCTTTGATAGATGATACTTTTTTGTCCGTGATCAAAATGTGTGCGCGCTCGATCACTGCTTCCATTCTCGAAGGATCGGTCACGAAATAAGGTGAGCTATATCCTTGTTCAAATTGCATACCCATCACGACTTCTTTTTCGAGTCCGATAGATTTACCTTCCTCGACGGTGACGACTCACTCAGTACCTACTTCATCCATGACTTCAGCAATCAGTTCACCGACCGCATCGTCCTGTGCAGAAATAGCAGCTACTTGTCTAATATGTTCTTTGGTATTGATAGGCTTCGCAACTTTTGCAATCTCCGCAACGAGTGCAGCAACTGCTTTGTGCAAGCCTCTACTCAGTGCAAACGGATTGACGCCTGATCTGACATATCTCATACCTTCCTTGGCAATCGCATCGACCAAGACGACGGTAGTGGTGGTGCCATCACCCGCAGCATCATTTGTTTTGGTAGCAGCTTCTTTGGTAAGCGCAGCACCGATATTCTCGAATTTATCTTCGAGGTCGATCTCTTTGGCTACGGTTACCCCATCGTTGGTCACGTTGGGACTACCAAATGATCTTTCCAAAATTACGTTTCTTCCTTTGGGTCACATCGTGACTCTCACCGCATCTGCTACGGTTTTGATACCCGCATAGAGTTGTTTTCTGGCTTCATCGCCATATACTATTTGTTTTGCCATTCGTTGAAATGATTATGTATAAAAATAAGGAACGGGTTGCTCTCCCCTTAAGAAGGGGAGGTGGCCAAAGGCCGGAGGGGTTTTATAAACATAATCAGAAACCCCCCGCCCCTAAAGGGGCACCCCCCTTCTAAAAGGGGGAACGCGTATAGGCTTACTCCTCTACTGCCAAAATGGAACTATGTCTGACCACAAGATACGTGATAGTTGTATCTCCTTCTTTGACTTCAAGTTCATCAGGAGCATACTTGGTGAAATACACGGTTTGCCCAACTTTGACATCAATAGGCGCTCTTTGTCCGTTATCAAGTATTTTACCCAATCCTACAGCAACTACTTTGCCTTTGGAGGGTTTTTCTTTGGAGGTGTCAGGGAGAACAATACCACTAGGAGTAGTTTTCTCCTGCGCAACAGCCTCTACCAACAAGTGATCTTCAATCGGTACGAGTTTACTCATAGTTCGATGTGCTATAAATAAAGTAAAAAAGCCACTGGCTAAGGAAAAAGATATCGATTTTATCTATCCTTGCAAGTCAAAATATCACTTTTTTTGTTTAGGTGCTACATTTTGTGTTTACTTTTTCTTCTTTCTTGCAATTTATACAATTAACCGTATAGACAGGCACTTTATTTTTTGAATTATTGGAAACGTATGAAACATTCTTCATTGGTTATCACTTTGGTAACAGCAAGTACATTATTGTTAGCTGGTTGTTGGAAATCTGCAACTCCTACTCCTACTACAGACACAGGAGCGGTTGTTGAAACAGGGACAAATGAGACAGGTGCTGTAGCTACTGGTGCTACTGATACAGGCGCTGCTGTCGTTGTAGATCGTGTAGTAAGTTTGGATAGCAAAGCAAGCAACCTCGAATGGTTTGGTAAAAAAATAGTTGGTTCACATACAGGTACAGTAGTTATTTCTTCTGGTACCCTTGGCTTGGCAAACAATCTTCCTGTATCTGGTATCTTCACTATCGATATGACTACTATCACTTCAAATGATGGTGAGAAATTAGTAGGACATCTCAAATCAGAAGATTTCTTCAACGTATCTGGATTCAATGAGTCTACTCTCAAGTTGATGAAAATTACGCCAGCTAGTGGGACAAATATGTACGATGTCGTAGCTGCTCTCACTATCAAAGGTATCACCAATGCAATCACCTTCCCAGCAGTTATCGAAGTAACAGACACTCAAGTGACCGCATCTGCGAAGATTTCTATCGACAGAACAAAATGGGAAATCAAATATGGTTCAGCTAGCATCTTCTCTGACATTGGCGACAAAGCTATCGACGACAAGATCGAATACACCGTCAACGTTGTACTAAAATAATTACCTACTATTTTATAACGTCACTCAGCGATGAGACAAGCACTTAGTTGATTTATGCAGTTTATCAAAGAGCAAAACATTATTGGTGCTGCGATTGGTATCATTATGGGACTCAAAGTAAGCGAAGTAGTCAAGTCTCTCGTAGAGGATATTATTATGCCTGCTATCTTGAAGCCTGCGCTTCGTGCTGCTAATATCGAGAAAATTGCAGACCTGTCGTACGGTGGTATTATGTATGGGAAATTTGTAAGTACACTCTTGGATTTCCTGATTGTCGCTGCAGTCGTCTACTTCATCATCAACTCATTTGCGAAGAAGTTTGCAAAGGAAGAGACGAAGTAGTTGTCATTCTGAGCGAGTCGTAGACGAGAGAAGAATCCAGGAGACGTAAAAGTTATACATAAAGAAAAAACTCCCTTGCCGGGAGTTTTTTTGTTGTGGGTCAACTGAACGTTTAAGTTGTATATTTCCTGGATGCTTCGTTGCACTCAGCATGACGAGACTTACTCAAACAACCCATCCACAGCTTCTCCCTACTCGCTTCGCTCAGGGATTCAGCAATACATTCGTTAGTTATTCTTATTCAAA
>CAYUST010000021.1:0-10506 GCA_964447535.1 uncultured Candidatus Peribacteria bacterium | reverse complement strand
TTCTTTTCTCCCTCTTTCCAAAAGGACACCTGCAAACGATGCTGCAGATGCCCCTAAGAAAAAGATAACAATCAAGAGAAGATAGATCATGCGTAGAGAAAATGTTTAATGATGTTTCGCTTGCCAGTTTGCTTGTGCACCTTTGACGTGTTCGAGTGTCTTGGTAGGATCAAGAAATCCTCCGATCTCAATTTTATCATATTTTTCTTTTTCGAGTCTTTTGTATTCTTTGAAATAGATACTAATTTCTTCTTGGACGTGTTTGGGAAGGTCATCAATAGACTGTACTTCATCTCGACGAGGATCAAGCTTGGAGACTGGTACCGCAATTACTTTGTAGTCTTCACCATCTTGGTCTTTGGTCACCAATGTGCCAATTGCTCTCGCTTTGACGACACAACCAGGAAAGGTAGGGTGCGTCACGAGGAGACACACATCTACAGCATCACCATCACCTGCTGATGTCTGAGGAATAAACCCATAATCAAACGGATAGTACATAGAATGGTACAAGACTCTGTCGAGTGCGAAATAGCCTTTTTCTTCGTTGTATTCTACTTTGTTGGAAGAGCCTTTGGTGATCTCTACGACCACATGGAAATGGCCCTTACTCTCGTCAGCGAAACTCGGAATATCGTTATACAAATTCATGAGGACACAAGCGGTAAGATAATAAAATTAGGTGCAGTGTAGCCAATTAGCATTGCTTTTCAAGCGGTAATGCCTACCCTTCGTGCATCAATACTACCAAAGATTTCTTTATTCCACAGGCTTCCTATGCAATGGCGCATTTTGAACGATAGCTCCGACCTCTCGCTTCTCCAAAGACTCTTCGCAGTCAGAAATATACAGGACCATCCTGATGATTTTTTGTCTCCTTCGTATGCTCGCTATCGACAACCCGCCAGTGAGTTCGATGGCATGCTCGATGCTACGCAACGTATCATCCAGGCAATGCAACGTCAGGAAAAAATTATGATTTTCGGTGACTATGATGTCGATGGTATCGTCTCTAGCTTCACCCTTTACACGTTTTTTCGTAGCTTCCTCAACTATCCACACGTGTCTATCAGACTCCCCCACAGACAAAACGATGGGTATGGTATCCAAACTAAACATATGGATCTGATCAAAGAGGCAGGCGTCTCACTCATCATCACCGTAGACAACGGCATCACCGCGATCGAGCCTGCTCGCCACGCTAAAGAACTCGGTCTAGATATGATCATCACCGATCATCACAAACCACTCGAGATACTCCCTGATGCTTTGACGATTATCAATCCTCATTTGACGCCCAAATTACGTTTCAAAGAATTGTGTGGCACTACCGTTGCCTATAAACTGTGTACTCAGCTGGCAGCACAACTCATCACCGACCCTGCTCAAAAAATACGTATGCAAGAGCGATTGCTCCCTCTAGTAGCAATAGCAACAGTTGCAGATTGTATGCCCTTGGTAGATGAGAATAGATTGCTGGTGAGCAAATGATTGGAAATCATCAATACGAAGAGAGACAAAATGATCCCTTCGCTCGCACAGTTTATCAATCATCTCAACATCAAAACCGCCGAAGCCTATCATATCGGTTTCATGATTGCGCCCAGACTCAATGCTACAGGCAGGATGGGAAGTGCGCATGATGGCCTAGACTGTCTCCTCACGCAGGACATCGTCAAGCAATTGCAATTATTACAAAACATGGAAGAACGTAATACCGAGAGAAAATCCATTCAAGATGATCTCTATCAATCAGCGCTCAGTCAAATAGATACTGACAATAATTTCTTGGCAGCAGTTAGCGATGAGTTCCACGAAGGAGTCATCGGTATCGTCGCCGGCAAGATTGCCGAGAAGTGGAAAAAACCAACCCTCGTCGGTGCAATAGACAAAGAAGCCGGCACTATGGTCGCTAGCCTCAGAGGCCCCAAAGGCTTCCACATCGTCCATATGCTCCAAGATGCACAGCACCTCCTCCTCAGGTTTGGTGGTCATGCACAGGCAGGTGGTCTCACGGTCGCATTAGACAAGCTCGACGACCTCCTCAGTCACCTCCAAACGTATTGTAGAACCAATTTCTCCTCTGACGATGAACTCACCGTCACGGTAGACACCAAAATACACGCACACGAACTCGACCACAAAAGTATGGCTGATATCCATCTCCTCGGCCCTTTCGGTGAATGAAATCCAGAACCCACATTCTTGATCGACAGACTCATCATCACCCAAGCGAGTAAGATTGGCACCAAAGGCGCAGGACATCTCAAACTCCAAGCCAAGCATGGCAACGCCCCCGTCACTATCATGCAACGATGAAAAGGAGACCTCCACAATGCTATCGCCAAAGACACTCCCACCACCCTCATCTGAAGAGTCAAAAAGGACACCTACAAAGGAGGATTCTACATGGAGGGCATGCATATAGTGCAGGGGGAGGAGTAAGAAATATTTCATTCCATGGCATTAAGAATAATATGCTTTATACAGATTAATTTATAAGAATCAGGTATGGGAACAGAAATTAATAGCAACTGTCATTCGCTAAGATTGACCCCATCTTGAAAATTAAAAAAGGAAAATTGTAGCAAATAGGTAGCAAAAAATATAATGGTGCAAAGTAACCGCAACCTCCTCTTGACTTTCACCCACAACGGATTACAAGCAAGTGTACATTTTATCGACTTATCCTATTATTATGGCTATGGAACTTAAAGAAGCAATCAAAATTGTTAGTGATGCAATTGATACAAAAGATTTTTGACCCCAGCGAACAGAAGCAATGGCAATACTCAAGCAACATGGCGCTGAGGAGGTAATGGACGTATTAACTGCAGAAGTAGAACTAGAAGAAATTGCTGCATAAGCAACCCAAAGCAATATTGAGAAAACCCGAATAAAAAAAAGAAGGCAAACGCCTTCTTTTTTTTGTAGCCAAGGTACAAACTATGCTGCTTCCTCCTCTTTTGCTGACTCTTCTGTAACTTCTGTCTCTGTAGTCTCTGGTGTAGTAACTTGCTCTTCACCTGGCATCTTTGTCTGTTCTTCTGTAGTCATGGTATTCATGGATATAGTATAAAGGATAATCATTGTACCAAAACCCATTGAAATAGCAATATTTAATTGGCTTTTCTCATCATTGTACTCAGTTGCTGCAATACCGGTCATAGACTCAACCTCAGATACTTGACCAGCTTAACATACATACTATGTGTAGTTGACTTATATCGCATAAAGAATATATACACGAAAGTTATACGTTGCATTTTATGATTTTATTGATCCATGCAAGAAAGTGCCACCAAACTTCTTTTGCAAAGCAAAAGAGATCCTCATACATACTATCTCGCGACCAACTCCGAGCATTTTCTCAAAAGAACAGTTACCAATTTATGTCATCTCCTAGATGCGCATGTACTCCCTGACAAGCAAATTCCTTATGATCTACTCGTAGTGGGCACAAGACGTGGTCGTACTTCTCCTGGGAGTTCACAAATGGAAGCAGCAATGGCTACGATGAGCGATGATGGAGATGCTGGAGTAATCAGCATTGAAGAATACACCTCCACCTCCAAAATCACTACATATGATGTCACGACACAAACCATGATCTCCTTGCAAGAGCTCCTGTCGGCTGAAGAGATTGTCTCATTCAATACTGATCCCGAATATCTCTGCGATATCACCGTAGATGGGATTACTTATCCAGATTTTGGTAAAGAACTAGTAGAAGCCCTCAACAAAAAACATGGTCTCGCGCTCAATGCGTTTAGAATTGACTATTTTGTGTCACTCTTTGATGAGAAATACAAGAGAGTCCCCACTCTTTCCGAGCTCCATTTGTTTTCACAGCTCAACTCAGAGCACTGCCAGCATAATATTTTCAAAGGCGTACATACTATAGATGGGACTAAGCTAGAAAAACCACTCTTTGATTTTATCAAGGATACCTACTTAGCTCATCCGGGTGCAGTTTTGGTTGCCTACAAAGACAATGGCGCCATCATCAAACACGATGATGGTGGCTATCTCGTGATCAAAGTAGAAACACACAATCACCCCTCGATGATCTCTCCAGAACCTGGCTGAGCAACAGGACAATGAGGACTCCAAAGAGATATTATGTGAGCTGGTAGAGGTGCACATCCAGAAGTATCAACTGCGCTCTATGCAGTGTGAGATGTCACAAGAAAATTGCCGTACAGAAAGGGACATGCTACTCCACTGCAAATTCTCATGGAAGCGTCCAAAGGAGTGAATAGCTATGGCAATGAATTTGCTACTCCCTTGATCAATTGAAGTACCCTTGCGCTCTTGGAAGATGTGGTCATTGGCGAGGAAATATTTGCACATGCCAAACCAATTGTCATGGCAGGAGGTGCAGGATGGTCACCTATAGGGGTGGTAGAGAAAGATAAATCAGTAGGCAACATCCACATCAAACTCTGAGGTCCTGACTATGCAATCGGTATCGGTGGCGCTGCAGCCTCGAGCTTGAATGGCGGGGAAAATAATCAAGATCTCGACTATGCTTCTGTCCAAAGAGCAAATGCTATTATGCAGATCAAAGTAAAAAATGTCATTGCAACCCTCATTGAAGAATATCCTGACGCTATCAGAAGTATCCACGACTACGGAGCAGGAGGACATGGCACCAATATGACTGAGTTGTATGAGCCAGAACATGGGTTTGCATGAGGTGGTAAAGTAGATATAGCACAGATGACTGTTGCAGATACTACCATGTCTTATTCAGAACTCCTCATCAACGAATCACAAGAAAGAATGTGATTACTCATCAATCCCGCATATATCGAACAAGTCAAAGAAGTATGTGCGAGAGAAAAATGTCCGATTGATATTTTGGGTAATGTGACATGAGATGGTAAATTACACGTCTATGATAGCAGAACCTGAAAAGATATCGTAGATGTATACATCGATGATTTTATTATGGCAGACAAAGAACACTATGAGGACGTTACGGTACATCATAAACTAGCACCACTTGATCTCAAACGCATAGAAAATATTGATTTGCATGCAATTTTGCAACATCCAACAGTCTGATCTAAATCATATATAGTAGCACATGTAGATAGATCAGTGAGAGGGAAAGTTGCACAACAACAAACCATCTGACACAAACAACTTCCATTATCTGACTTTGGGATGTTTGTGATGAAGCCAGGAGACAAGCATGGAACGGCACTTTCTCAGTGATTTCAACCATATCATTCACTGATTTCTCCCGCGGACATGGCGACTCATTCACTCATAGAAGCAATGCTCAATCAGGCAGGTGTACTCACTTCGCATCAGTCATTATCGGGTAATTGGATGGTCTCTGCCAAGACCAAATGAGGCAAAGCAGACCTTGCAAAAGCAGTACAACAACTCTCAGCAGATGCAATCAAAGTAGGTATCAATATACCTGTGGGTAAGGATTCATTGTCTATGAAAGTAACTGATGACCATGGCAAAGATATCAATGCTCCTGCATCACTTGCCCTCTCACTTTTCTCTCATGTACCAGACATCACACGCACTGCCACTGCAGATCTCAAAAATGAAGAAAGCACGCTTTTGTATATACCTGCAATCTGAGCTGAAGTTAATTTACATGACACGCTAAAACACTGATTATCATCTTCAATTGCGGCACTTTTGACTGGTCAGTTTTGAAAAAAACTAGCTCACGTCGATATAGAAACTGCTAAAAACATGGTACAATTTACACATACGCTCCTCGAAAATGACAAACTTCTCGCTTGTCATGATGTGTCAGAATGAGGACTTTGGACGACTATAGTAGAGATGTATATTTCCTGAAATGTAGATGCGCTTAGCATACTTGTCCCTGGTGAACATGAAAAAATAACGCTGACTTCAGAGCTTCCTGGATTGGTAGTGCAGGTCCCATGAAGACAATTATGACGATATACAGATCTGCTCTCTACGTGCTGACTACAAGCATATGTATTGTGACGTATCTCAGTCGAGACAGCGAGTAAAAAACATGCACTTACGGTATGACACGATACCTACGCCAAAGAAGAACTCCTCAACTCACGAAATCATTTTAATGCACAGAGAGAAGGAACCAATGCAGATGCAGAGTTTCAACTCCCCAAAAACAAAGTAAATGAAAAAATTTCATACAACGAACATCTCACTCCACATATTGATAGATTTGCGAAACGTGTAGCGATTGTCAGAGATGAAGGGACTAATGGAGAGTATGATATGCGTACAGCATGTGAACTAGTATGACTCAAACCAGAAATTGTACATATTACTGATTTAATTCATGGCAGATACTCACTCACAGACTCCAAAGCAATAATTTTGCCATGAGGTTTTTCGTATGGAGACTGGCCAAGATCTGGCAAAGCATTTGCTGAAGTAATCAAAAATCATCCTATTGTTTCTCAGCAGTTTGCTGAATGTATCTGACGTGGCATGCCATTTTTAGCAGTTTGCAATGGCAATCAAGTGATGCAAGAGCTTGGATTTCTGACGAAATCGTATGGGACTGACACAATATTCCCTATGCAACATAATACGTCATGAAAATTTGAATCAAGAATGGTAGGACAAAAAATATTGGATGATGATAGTCCATTCTTGCATGGCATGAAAGGGGAAATATTACCTATTTGGGTAGCTCATGCAGAGTGAAAATATGCAGATGAGCTTTTCGATGCTATTCAAGATATTAGAATACCAACCGTCTATGTAGACAAAGATGGAGAACCTACTACCACTTTTCCCTACAATCCCAATGGTTCCAAAGGTGGTGCTTCAGGACTCCTCTCACGCGGTGGAAATATCTTGAGTATGATGCCTCATCCAGAAAGAATGATCCTCCCTCACCAAATACCCTATGCGCACGCTAATCTCAGTAAAGAATATATTACACGGCTGAAGCTGTTTGCAAATCTGAAGAAAAATATGTAAGGTCATCCTGAGCGAATGCGTGACGCAAGTAAACTAAGTAGAAAACTGTCATGCTTAACCCAAGAACAAAGTGATTGGGTGAAGCATCCAGGAAACGTTTGCTTTGCATATGACGTAATATCAGACTAATATGTTCTCCTGGATTTGCTATCCCTTTAGGGACTTCGCTACGCTCAGAATGACAAAGTATTTTAATTATTCACCCTTACTATATGAAAACTATTTCTCTCAGTGGCTCACCAACAGATTTTTATGACACCAAAAAAGATGATGCAGGCAGTTTCGCTGGTAAAGTCTGTGTAGACAGTCGAAACAACTCTAGGTTTGTGAAAGTAAATTGAAAGTGAGATCACTTCAGAGCTTCTAGAGATTTTCAATTTCAGCACCTCCCTGAGGGGTATCAACTCAATTTGTGATCAGACGGCATCGGCACCAAAGTAGTACTCGCAGATGCACTCCATCATTACTCATCTATGGCAGCAGATCTCTTGGCCATGTGATTGGACGACACGGTGAGAGATGGCGGTATGCCCCTAGTATTCACGAACGTGCTCGATGTGAACGCACTCAATAAAGTGCAACAATATGAGGCCTACAAACAGCTCATGGAAGGATTGGGAGAGTTAGCAAAGCAACAAGAAATAGTAGTCATCTCTTGAGAAACTGCCTCTCTGGGAGCGTGTGTCGGTAGTCCCAATCCCAATGCAAATCTAGCATTCAACCGATCAGGAGCAGTACTCGGAGTAAGTCATCCCAAACTCAGGATCAATCCCGAAAACGTCGCGGCGTGAGATTATATCGTTGCACTCAAACAAGATGGTTTTCGTAGTAATGGCATTAGTAAAGTAAGAGGTGCATTCGAAAAAAGATATGGACAAGATCGATATAGAGAAGCGCCATTACATCTAATAAGAGCTGCCACTACACCATCTGTTCCCTATGCGAGAGCAATCTCTGAAGCAAATGGATGGTTCAGTGAGGGGGAAAAACAAATAGACATCCATGGCATCGCTCATCTCTCAGGAGGAAGTTTTCAATCAAAATTCTTAGAACCCATACTCCAAAAAAAATGACTTTCTGCGACCCTCGACAACCTCTTTCCTATTCCCGATATTGCTTTGCAATGTTTTGTGCGAGATGGAAATATGACCAAACAAGAACTATTCACCACACGATGTTGTGGGCAAGGCATGTTGGTGATTGTGCCCACTTTGGAAGAGGCAGAAAAGTTTATCACACTCGTCGGGAAATTTGGTATCGAAGGAAAAGTTGCTGGACAAATATATGAGACACCCAAAGGCGTGCAATCAAAGCTAGATATAGCAACTTAGCAACTCTAGCAAGTAAACATCGTCATCCTGAACCCTCGAGTCTACCTGTCGGTAGACAGGCAAAGTGAGTGGGTGAAGTCCCTTTACAGGGATAGCAAATCCAGAAAACGTTTATCTTGGATATTACGCAATGTCAGACTAACAATGCTTTCCTGGATTCTTCGCTGCGCTCAGAATGACAACGTATTATTTATTCATTGCTTCTTTCTCCGCTTTTTTCGCTAGATCTCTTGCTGTTTGAGTGAGATATTTTTTGCGGATACGAATAGATTTGGGAGTGATTTCTACGAGTTCATCTGATCAAATATATCCTAATGCATCCTCGAGGGTGAGATGAATGATTGGGTCTAGACGCATTGCTACATCATTTCAACTATTACGTACATTAGTTAGCTGTTTATTGAAAGTAAGATTCACTTGTAAGTCCCCTCATTTGAGATGTTCACCTACAATCATCCCTTCATATATTTGCTGAGCAGGATCAACGAAAATAGGTCCACGTTCTTGTAATTTGAAGATACTATAATTCATTGCTTGTCCCGTTGTCATAGAAATCATTGATCCAACCTGCCTTTTTGGAATATCACCTGCATATGTATCAAAATGAGAAAATGCAGAGTACATGATACCCTGACCTTTGGTGAGTAAAATAAATTCTCCTCTGAAACCGAGGAGACCGCGCGTAGGAATTTCAAATTCAAGTGTAGTCAAACCATTCACAGAGTTCATTGCTTGCATCATACCTTTGCGGTTAGCAATAGTTTCGATCATGGTACCCGCCAAAGCATCATCAACATTTATAATAAGTTGCTCAAATGGCTCCAACTTTTTTCCTCATTCCATCTTGAAAATCACTTCAGGAGCTCCAACTTGTAATTCTCGACCTTCACGACGCATCGTTTCAATCAAAACGGAAAGATGCAACTCTCCTCTACCTGAGAGAATAAAACGTCCACTAAATTCTTCAAGTTTCAATCCAACATTCGTCTCAAGTTCTTTAGTAATTCTTTCGTGCATATTTCTCGTCGTCATATATTTACCTTCTTTGCCAGCGAAAGGAGAATCATTGACGAGGAACTCCATACGCAACGTAGGTTCATCAATTGCAATAGGTGGTAAGGGCGAAATATCACCTACCCCTATGGTCTCTCACACAAAAATATTTGGTATTCAAGATATCGTCACAATATCACCACACCTAGCTTCCATAGCATCAATACGTTGTAATCCGAGTGTAGTAAACACTTTGGATATCTTACCCACTCTCTTCTCGCCATTGTTGTCAATAATAGTTACTTGTGTACCTGGCACTACGGTTCCTTCATAGACACGTCCAATTCCGAGTCTTCACATATAATCATCATAGCCAAGGTTTGCGATTTGCATACGAAAGGGTTTCTCAGGATAGTTGGGCGCTTCTGGTACATACTCCATAATAGCATCAAAGATAGGTCACAAATCTACGGGCGTATCGGTCAACTCTTTCATCGCGTAGCCATTTTTTGCACTTGCATAAACCACTGGAAATTCCGCCTGTTCGTCGGTCGCTCACAGCTGAATAAATAAGTCGAATAACATATTGATGACCTCTGCTGGTCTCGCTGTAGGTTTATCAATTTTGTTCAATACGACAATCGGTTTGAGTCACAGCTCAAGAGATTTTTTCAACACGAATTTCGTCTGAGGCATCGGGCCTTCATACGCATCTACGACGAGCAAGACACAGTCGATCATACGCAACACACGTTCCACTTCTGAGCCAAAGTCGGCATGGCCTGGTGTATCGATGATATTGATCGTCTCACCCTTGTAGATGATAGACGTATTTTTGGCATAAATCGTGATACCTCTCTCACGCTCCTGGTCGTTGCTATCCATCACCAAATCGGCACCTTCCATGATTTTCATGGTGCCTGATTGTCTCAATAACTGATCGACCAACGTCGTTTTACCATGATCCACATGGGCAATAATCGCAATATTCCTAATAGCCATTCACAAAAAAAAGAAAACAAAAACCCGCATCAGCGGGAGACTAAGAAGATGGTACTATCTATCAACTACGGACAGCATACGAAAAAGTCGCCAAAAAACAATGCTTTCATCTCACCAATCTCCTATTGACTTTTATAGTAAAAAGGATAATAATTAAGGTACAAAAACGCTGAATTCTAGTCCAAAAAGAAACTGATAGTTATAGGTCGAGAGAAACTTC
>CAYUST010000020.1:0-13322 GCA_964447535.1 uncultured Candidatus Peribacteria bacterium | reverse complement strand
GCACAGGTAAAGGGAAAATCAAAGAGACAGTATGAGTACTCAGCATTTCAGAAAATCTGCTCTACTTGTTTGGTGAGTGCATGAGAGTATTGTATATGTACATAAGTACCTCCTGGTGCAAGTAATGCGTATGTTTTGGTAAGCATGGCATGCTGCGCTTGTGGTGTAAGTAGGCTCATAGGCACTCCTGAGACAATAAGGTCATAGGTTTCTTTGGTAGGTCTCCAGGTCAAAAAATCTTCATGATGAACGGGGAATTGTTCACCGAATCTCTCTTTGAGCACACCACAAAATTCCTCATTGATTTCACAGCACTCATAAAAACTCTGTGGTGCACGATGTGCGAGTATATACGCTGTAGTTGCTCCTTTAGCAGGACCAACTTCCAAGATAGTGTGGGTATTTTTTCGATCGATATCCTTGAGCCCATTGTGAATGGAGTGCTCTCCATAATCACCAATAGCTCCCGTTGTTTTGGGCTGTTTCAAAAAATCGATGAAACGTATTGCATAGGTATCTGTATCTTTGGTGCTGAACATACAAGGTCGATGAGGGGGTACTAAAAGGAGTTTTTATCTATTGTACTTTATTTCTCTCGTGTCCATCAGGTGGGCGTATCGATAATAGTTCGTCATGCAGTTTCTATTTGCTTGCGTAAACTATCAGCTTGTGCAAAATCTTTATTTTGCTTGGCTTCTCGACGCTGGGCAGCGAGATCTTCTATCTCACTGGGTACAACAACTGCAACTTGTTGTGGCAAAGTAAACAGATCCAATTTGAGCACCTTTTCATCCAACCATTGGGGACAGCCATAGGTATGTAATTTCCCGAGCACGCCTCACGTATTGAGATCATTGAGAAGTTCATCGACAATTTCTTGTTCTTGAGCTGGAGTTGGCGTCAAGCCTCATGCAATTTTTTTCATGAGCCCAACTCTGGCCTTTTTGGCTGCTTCAAGTGCTTCCCAAGTGAAATCTTGAAATGACCTGTAGTGCGCTTGGAGATAAAAATATCTCATATCCAAGGGCGAATACCCATGCTCAATCACTTCGTTCAAAAAGGCAACATTCCCATCCGACTTTGCTATTTTTTTACCATTCATCATAAGCCATTGCAAATGCACCCGGTAGTTTACTCGAGGCACATGTGCGTGACTACATTCAGATTGCGCTATTTCATTGGTATGATGGACAGCGATGTGTTCCATGCCGCCTGTGTGTATATCAATATGTGTACCAAGGTATTTCATACTCATGGCGCTACACTCAATATGCCATCCGGGAAAGCCTACACCTCGAGGACTCTCTCGTTCCATATCACGTTTTTTGCCTGTTGTATTGAATTTCCATAAAGCAAAATCTGTGGGATTTTTTTTGCCACTGTCAGTAATTCTTGCGCCATGCTCAAGACCAGCTAGATGTTTTTCTCCCAAAAGAACACCATAGGGCGAGGTGT
The DNA here is from genome assembly GCA_964447535.1 of uncultured Candidatus Peribacteria bacterium. GTDB lineage: Bacteria > Patescibacteriota > Gracilibacteria > Absconditabacterales > Absconditicoccaceae > CAYUST01. The sequence goes on along the minus strand of CAYUST010000020.1, from coordinate 11,867 downwards.
CTTTGCCTGATATCTTGGAAGTATCCATATAGATGCCATCATTAGGGATACTGTACGTATATCCTTTGTTTTCGAGTTCTTGAATGAGTGAAATTTGCTCTGCAATATGATCAGTTGCCTTGGGCATAACGTCAAAAGGATCAATATGTAACAAGTTGAGATCCTCTTCATAAATCGCAGTAAACTTTGCAGCTACATCTCGAGCAGTGATACCTTGTTGTCTAGCTCACTTTTCCATACGATCTTCTCCATGGTCAGCATCACCTTCGTTGTCTCCCGTCAAATGCCCTACATCAGTGATATTCATCACATGCTTCACGGGTAAGTGACAAACATGTTTGATCACGTTTTTGAGTATATCAACGAAATAAGCTGCTCTCAAGTTTCAGAGATGTTGTCTACTGTATACTGTTGGTCCACATGAATAAATGGTTACCAGATCTGGGGTGATCGGAACAAACGGTTCGAGGGTATGTGTCAGAGTATTGTGAATACGTAACATGATTGAAAAGTTGAAAGTTGAAAGTAATACGTTTCTCTTAGGGTTTAATTCTTGCTTCATGTGTTGTTGGTATCACAACGTTGTCTTACTTTTGCATAAAATCACTGCAGAAGGGTTTCATAAGTGTACTCATTTTTTTCAAATGCATCGGTGGACATATCGTATAATGCATCTTCATATTCTTGGAGTTTACGAATTTCTGCTTCGGTAAGGCATTTTCACTCCCCTGCCAAAGAAATGACCTCGTGAAATGATTTGGCTAATGCATACTTGTTTTCGAGTGTTTGATTTTTACCTGACGTAAAACGTGAAATTAAAATATGTACTTTTTGCATAATCACGTCAATTCCGCTGACGATTGAAGATTTTTCAGCAGGATGCGTTGCTAAATAAGAAAAACAGAAAAAGAGTAAAACAACACCCACTATAAATTCAACTACATTCATGGGGAATTTTTTCTTTCTTTCTGCTAAGGCAAGTTCTTGCGCTTGTATTAAAAGTTGTTGTTCGTCAATGGATGCAACCGTTTCAGGTTGTGGTGAGAGAGGAATTTGTTGAGAAGATGTTTCCATAATAATAAGAGTAGATATTCTAAATCTATGTATGTTGTACGACTACTACCTGTCCTGGACGCAAGAGTTTGGGGAAGGTATGACCTGTTGCCATTACTTCTTGAGATCGCTGCTGCGTGCGGGTGGTGGCTCGCTCACCCAAGGGAATGCAATATTTAGGACGCAAGGCAGACAGTCGTTTTTTGAGGGTTGAGAGTTCAGTATCAGATCATCCAATGCAAAGTACATCTAGTTGTTCATATGTCGGAGCGGGTGTATCGTGTGCTAAGTTTGCTAGATAGCCAATGTGTCGCGGTCATCGAGTCAATACATACAGATCTTCAACTTGTTCACTTGTGGGTCAGTCTTTTTCAAGTGTGCTAAGTGGACTTTTCGGATCCACTACTACACTTTCTTTTCACCGGACACATCGAATTTCGTTTCCTCATCCGAATCAAACTTCCAATAACATATATGTAGTATGATAAAATATTTAGAAATTTTTGATAAATTGATCTCTTACACTAATTTTGCCTATCATACCAAATGCTCTTCTAAAGAGTTCTCTCAAATCTCTGTAGTGTACCAGCGAAAGTATAGTTTGAATTGATGCTCGCTTGTAGACTCACAAAAATCCTTCTACGTGTGCAACGGCCACATCCTTGGGGTCTCAAGAGTACTGCACCAAGAAATACGTGATATCTTTGTCGACACCGAGTTTGCCAGAATCATTGAATAACTGCAGAGAGATAGTGTCCAATACTTGTTTAACCTGCAAAGAAGCAATTGGTAATCCAACTTCCTCATAAATTTCTCTGATCGCTGCTTGCTCGGGTTTTTCTCCTGTTTGAATTTTTCATTTTGGTGTTACCCATTCTACTTTTTTGGAGAGTGCTTGTCTTTTGACCAACAAGAAACGTGGCTCTTGTGCTTTTGTATCTCGGCAGTAGACTATACCACCGGCACTTTGTACTTTCTTGACCATCAGAGCTTCATAAATAAAATAAGAATATTATCGACCAGTGTTTTTGATGGAGGTGCTTATACGTTGCAAGAGTGCGCCAAGGGTAGGTTGCAATATTTTTTGTGAAAATCGATCCTTGGGAAGTCGATTGTTGGTCTGTCGTTTCTCGGTAATGATATGTTCGTAGTCACTTGCAATGGTGTGTTTGTTTGCTTCTGCTTTTTGGACAAATTCTTGTGCAGTAAGTGGAGTGTTGAATCAATTTTCATGTGGTACTATTAGTTTTTCTGTGCTTTGTATGTGACGAAGCGCATCGAGTTGTTGTTGGATTTCTGCATAGAGTTCTGATGAACTATCAACTTTTTTTTGCAGTGCTTCCAGTCCAGCAATAATAGCCAATGTTGTAGGTTCATTTTCTGCTGAAGCAGAGGTTGATTCGCGAGCAGCAATTTCTGCTTGGAGTTTTTGCAAATCAGCACGTAGTAGTTCATGCTCTCTTGAGGAAGGTTGTTCGATCTGTTCCTCTGGGGTATCTGCTCACTCTACCATCATAATTACAGAAACTAAAACACTTTTTCTCTATCATCATTATATGCAAAAGCATTATTAGATGTGCTCTATGCAGAGTATCCTTCGATAAATTTTTTGAGGATTAGGACATTTTTTCTATGGTCTACTCTACTCGGTCCCAAAATACTCAATATTGCATCATACCCATTGATATCAACTTTGGTATAGACAATAGCGATAGGTTTTTCATCATTCTCCAAAAAGGTATAATAGATCGTTTCTTTTTTGAGGACTCTGGCATCGAGTTGTTGAACGAGCTCTTTGGATTCGATGAATTTCACAAGATACCTAGTGGTCTCATGGTCAGCTATGAGACTTTCTCTCAACAAATTATTGAGGCCGAGATAATAATACTCATCTTCTCTGAGAAATCCTACTACTGCTCCATCGACAAAGTCACCCAAGGTCTCTACGATTGATTTGAGATCATTTCTTGCATAATCTAAGTCAATAACGGGAGACTCCTCTCCTTCCTCGGTCGCAGGAGCACTCGAAGACAACAGCAACAACGACTCCATATAGCTCGATAAACCTTTGACGGTAGGTATTCTTCCTGAACTATTGTAGGGTTGGTACAATAATCCCTCCTTCTCGAGTAAATTGAGATACTTACGCAACGTTGAAGGTGCGTATTCGGTCATATCCAGTGAATGTAAAAACTTCGACCCAATGGGATCTCCTTTGTGAATATAGTTTTCGATGACAATCGAAAGGAGTTGTTTGAGCTTGTCTTCTTTCATGGCTAGTTGCAGACACAATACCGTTTTTGGAGATATTTGCAAGTAAACAAACAACCAAATACTCAAATATACAAATAAACAAAGATAGAGAGTCCAAAGCAATTGTCATCCTGAGTCTTGCGAAGCAAGGATGAAGGATCTCATTGTTTCTGAGATTCTTCGGCTTCGCCTCAGAATGACGATAGTATCTCAATTCTCATTGCTATTTCTCCCTAACTTAACTATATATACTTCATTCAACTTCTCTTTCGCTGATGCAAATCAAGAAAATTGTTCCAATTCTTTCTCCAGGTATGTCTCCTTCGCATAGGCCGACAGATTTTGGGCATTTTATTGGGCAAGATGGTATCAAGAAGACTTTGGCAACGGCCATTTCCAGTGCTTTCAAACAAGGACGTCCTGTCGGGCATATCTTATTTTCTGGACCGAGTGGCTATGGTAAAACGACGCTAGCACAACTTGTAGCCCAAGGAGTCAACAGTCAACTCCATAGTGTGACAGCGTATGCAATTAGTAAGCCTGCTGAGATGATTGCTGTGCTCAACGGGTTACAAGGAGGTGATGTGTTGTTTATTGATGAAATCCATAGGCTCAAGCCAGCTATCGAGGAGATGCTCTATATCGCTATGGAAGACTGTTGTATAGACATGGTGATGCCAGATGCTTCAGCAGTCAAGATCCCTTTGCAACCATTTACGCTGATCGGAGCTACTACCAAGATGCAATTGCTCTCTGCTCCATTGAAAAACAGATTTATTTATAAACTGCATCTCACCGACTATACCTCTGCAGATGTCTGCAGGCTCATCAAGCAAACACTCGTCCAAAAAGGCATTTCATGAGTTGATGAAACCCTCATCAAGGAAATTAGCACCTATTGCACTACTACACCGAGAGAGATCGTCAGTACCCTCATACAACTTCATGACTGGATGATTGTTCATGCAGAGACCTTGGTACTATGAAAACAACAACGAGAGGCATTTTTGCATGACGCTCGTCTCGTATCTGGAGGATTATCGCCTTTGCACCAGCATTATATAGCCATTTTGTCAGCAACAGAAGGTAAGCCTGTAGGTATCAAGACCCTTTCCGCTAAACTTGGCGTCGATGAACAAGTCATAGAGCACGATCTCGAGCCACTCCTCTTCAAGTTAGGCAAAATAGAGAAGTCGTCGAGGGGTAGATACTTGACAGAATAATATTTTGATGCATATTTTTATTAAAAACAACTGGTCCTATCGACCATTTTTTAGTTATATCATAAAATGTAGGCTTGAAAAGTGATTTTATTGGCCAAGCAGTGAGAAAATCGCAAAAATGGTAGATTGTGCGTATAGTTATGTGTTCAATGAGTTTTTAGCAGTTGTGACACATGGAGTATCAAAATTGGTGGTATTTGAGTCTGCTTCAAGTAGATGGTGCGCTGGATATTTGCAAACCATTGGAGGAGCATATCGAAACAGACTACGTAGTGATGTGAGGTTGAGTTGCATGATTACATGCAGCACAAGCTTTGGCGGAGAAAAAATGTAAGGTAGTTTTGATCGAAAAAAGCATTTGTGGCTGAGGTATGAGTGGGCGTAGCGGTGGTTTTTTGACACCAGATAGTGAATTATGACTCAGGCAAATTGAAGCAAAATATGGAACTGACCTTGCACAAAAAATTTGGTCATTTGGTGAACATGGACAACAGTCTATCGTTTGGAATGCAAAACATTACGATTTCGTATGCGACTTGAGACAACAAGATAGTTTATTGTTGTGACTAGGGAAACGTGGAAAAAAAGAAGTAGTAGAAGAATTTCACGAAAGAAGAAGCTTTGGACTCCCAGCTCATTTGGTTGACCAACCACATTTACAGAAGCATAATACTTGATTACACTATACAAGTGGTGTGAGATATCCAGACTGCTACTCTATCAATCCGATGCAGTACTGCCAAGCACTCAAACTCCAATTACTCAAAATGGGAGTTCGTATCTATGAATTTACCCATATTCATAAACTTGACCGCCAGATGCTTCATACCAACTTGTGAAGCGTCTCCTTCAAGCACGCCATTATTTGTCCTGGTAAAGCTGAGTCAGAATTGTTTCCCAAGCAAAGTAGCCATACCTATGGAGTTCAAAATTATATTGCCTTGAGTGAACCCTTGAGTAAAGAACAGATTGCTTCTATGATGCCAAGTGGTGAATGTATGTGCCGAGATACAAAGCTAATTTTCACCTACTATCGTTTGACGGGAGATAGAAGGATTGTGTTGTGATGAGGTAATGCGGTCGTCAGTTTTCAACCACGGCATGTCTTGCAACAAGTGAGTATCAGTCAAGTAGTACAGGACTTCAAACGTATGTTCACCGCATTACGTGCGGTAGAATTTCCACACTATCGGTCAGGGAGAATTCAAGCGAGTAAAGATCTCATGCCTCTCGTTGGCAGAGAAAAAAGATTTCCCAATCATGTCTGGGTACAGGGAGCTGTGTGACTGCCGCGAGCTGCGGGTTGTGGTGTTTTCGCTAGCCAGCTCTTGCACAATGAAGCTGATGAAGATCTCACAAAAGTATTCTCTTACGACAGACCTTTCTTTATTCCACGAAATACCAACTACCTAATTCCCAAGGCAATGATTTTTGGGTTATGTAATGCAAAGGCGATGTTTGGGTAGGAAGGAGAATTGAGACTTAAGATTTAAGACTTAAGAATCTATACGACATGTTTTGATGTGCAAGTATTTTTTAGATTTTTATATTGGTGTCTTAAGTAAGATTTTTGAATACAATTTTGCGATACAAAAAAAACCGCCTGGGAATTCCCAAGCGGTTTTCCTTATCTCGACGATAAGGAATTCTAAAGCTTCAACACTTTCACTATCGCCATATCTTCTCCCCGTTGTATGGTGAGAATATACATACCACTAGGTAGGTTACCTAGCTGTAGCATATCCTCGTGGAGAATAACAGATTGGTTTTTGCCCAACATATCCTGAACAGCCAGCTCATCCCCGGCACGCATGCCTTGGATGGTAAGATGATCTGTTATTGGATTAGGATAGATGGAAAGTCCAAGCACCTTCGGATCCACCGTCGCGGTGGTCACGGTCAGTACCGTAGTTATCACTGAATCACAGCCAAAGCTGTTTTTCAATGTACTAACATACGTACCCGATGTGTTTACCACTTTCCCATCGGGGAGTGTATAACTTTGACCCGCCTTGATCGTGGCTTGCTGTGAGCTTGAACTTGTCGGTAATGCCTTCAGACTCAAGATAACCATACTATCACAGAACTGCCCTTGGAGCATAAATTCCATTGTAGTATCTTTGGTCACCATGTAGTTGTTACCATTTGGTAAAACCACGTTGGTTCCTTGGCATTTTTCCATTGCCTGAGGGAAGATCTGCAAGGCAGGTATTTCCACAACTGCTGTGTCCCAGTACCATTTGCCTTTTTTCTGGGCAATGACTTGGATCTGAGAAGTGCTCATCGCCATGTAAGAAATCTCTTGCCCAGTTCCTGTAATGTTGCAGTCACCTGACAATACCTTCCATTGAAAGGTGTCAGCATTGTTTGTTATTGCTTGAAGTTTCCCGCTACCACACGTTGTGGCGGGGAGAGAGACGCGAGTTACAACTTGTTCAGTAGCACACCAGATACGATCTAGACATTCAGAAATGTGTTTTGCAGCATTATGTATTGCTGTATCTTCACACATAACAATTATCTCGCCATTTTTGATAATTTTGGAGTCTGGTCCACTAAATCTGTTATACGTCCATGATTCCACTCTTGCTCCCTTCATGAGATCATTTACCTGTTTTGTAGAATTAACATAGGCTTTAGCATATACAGGGGTAGCAACGCTATTTTCATGCCCGCCTCCTACACTATGACCTGATTCATGAGCAAAGGTAGTTGTTAGGTTTGGAGCAAAGGTAATAAAATTTACAACTCCAATATTCTTTTTCCAAAGAATTTCAAAGAAATTCTCATTACTAGCTCCAGGAAGAGTTGTTAATTGTAAATTTACACCTTTTTCACTTGCTGTTATTCCTTCCCTGGAAATCACAATTATATGATCTGCATCTAATAGATTGTTTTTGATGATATATAGAGAATCTAGTATACCGTCAGTCGAATTGTTTATCCAGTCCTTTACTTGAGTTAGTCCTGTGTAACTTGGTATCTTCACAGGCATTATCCCAACAACAATCGTGCCAACCTGATTTGTGATGCCTGAACTGTCGAGCGCATCTGCAAACTGTTTGTGGCCCTTCATTACGAGGGTAACAATCTGCTGATGCGTGTAATTAACCAACAATTGGTCATCATACGCAATCAATTGTCGATAGGGTCGGGGAGTGCATCCCCCTGTAGGACCAGCAGGACTCGCTTGCACATTTGTTACCTCATCAGGTATAAATGTGTAGCTACCACACGGTTGCCCATCATGGTCGTGTCCGCAGGACACGTATTTTCCGCCCTCCGCAGGGATAACTTTGCGTTCATTGCTCTGCGCCCAGATAGCACTAGCACTGATGAACAAAAAGATAAAAAAACTTAGTATAAATCTCATTTTTTTCATAATTTACATTTTTCTTGGTTAATAATTTTAATGTACATACAACGAAGACAATCTACTGAAAAGACCTCGAAAGTCAAGGGAATGTCAAGAGCAAAATATAAAAAATCGGCTTATGAATGCGGTAGTAGGAGCAATTAGAGAGAATCAATTTTTGAATAATATACTAATTGTATTATCAACTTTTATGATTTCTTCTTAAAATATTCTGTAGTTATTCTTAGTATTTAAATTTTTCGTGAGTATGGTGACGGCGTTGGAGCGGATCATTAGCAGTCACAAATAGCGAGTATATATAATGCTTTGAGTAGCAGGCATTACCATATGTATACTTCATCTCACCCACGCTTAGGTGCTCACGGGATACCACACACCTTGAGAGTATGCTGAGCGTGACGTTGGATGAACTGATTGTTTATGTTCGTTTTGATACTTTTCATACTACAAAGGTAGGACGGGAAGTGCGTTTTAAAAATTATTTCTTAACGTGTTAAAATTATTTAAAAATGAAAACACAAATTTTTACAAAAGCGATCCATACGTGGATCATTTGTATCATCGTGCTGTTGAGCGCCTGTCAGAAGGAGACAAGTGAGTCTCCTCTCGAAGGTTTAGTTCCGACACATGATACTACTACCCTCGTGTCTCCTCCGTTAGACACTTTAGATCTCACAGGAAATCCTGTGCTCACACCACGAGTTAGTGGAACATGGAATATTGATTTGACGGGGTTTAGATACGTCTATCAGAAAAATGTAATGCAGCAGTACAATTTGGATTCAAAGTACAGCAATTCAGGATATTGTGGTTATCCTAAATACGTCGGTACGCAAGTGGAGGCATTATTGGGAAATAAACTTTGTGGATTAGCCTCTTTTTTGATGGCAATGTCCTTGGTCCCCCATGATACAAGAGTAACCATTCCAACTACCAACTTTGATAAAGCTATACGTCTTTGCGAGTTGATGAAACGGTATAAACTTTTTGATCCTTACTATTTGTTAGGAGGTTATACTGCTATTGCTACCCTCGCGACATTGGCTAATGGCAAAACAGGCGTGAAAGGTGAGTTCACTAATTGGGGGAATTGTTCTGAAATAAAAAGAACAGCAACTGAATTAAATACGCAACCCAAAACCAATTCCGGACGATCACTTATGAAATCCTTTATTCGTACTCACATTCAGAATGATCATCCAGTGATGGTAATTATTAGTATTGATGGCTCTAAGAAGGATGCCTATGAATCAGGATATATTAAAACTTCGGGTGGTACAGGTCATATGGTAGTGATCACAGGAGTCACGGAAGACGACCTTAATGGTATCTATAAAGTCCGTTTTAAGGATCCATATACTAATAGTAGTCAAACTTATCAAGTTGACTATACTCTCTTTCTTAATTCTATGATTGCCTATACTACATACTATAATGCACTTGCATTTGTTGGTCAGTAATATAGGAGTTTAGTAATTTTATTTATGAAATATAACTGAATGTCACAACGTATTCAAGGAATGCTTATTTGATTGCTACTCGTCTGATGAGCATTCCTTCTTTTTAACAATGAAAACGAAAAAGAGATAGCTAATATGGATAACTTGAAACAAAAAGTAACCCAGATAGTAACCGGATTTGTATGTGAACCATGAAATTGTTGACCAAGATGTGGAAATCACGTGCGTAACGGAGAAGAACTACGTAATAGTAAGTTAACATGTTCTCCCAATGATAGTGATGATTGTGTGCATATTGTTGGAGATCCTTGCCCGCAAGAGATCGAGTTCGCTGAATTTCGATCAGGTCATAAAACAAAAATATTATCATTTTGGTTAGCTATATATGATAATCTAGATGGCTTCCTCGAGAAATATGATACTTCAGAATGTCATAACCCGTGGAATGCTTGTAGTGAAATGTTTAATACCAGATTACTGCAAGTTGACGAAAAAACTATTGAAGAGCTGATTGAGCAATGGAACAATTTGCTTCAAGAGGCAGATCCTTATTTAATTGGAGATACTGCTGGCGAGGTAGAATCCATGAACTTAGTATTTACCCCCATACTGACTCATCTCCAGTGGATAATTAGAAACAATCAAACAACGTATAAGGAATATATGAATGATGTAATCCCTATGATCCGTGGAATGCAAAATGCAATTAAATATGAACTATTACACCAGTTTGTTGGTGAACAAGAACGTTTACCACGGAAATTTCACCCTACATATGAGGATTTTGGTGAATAATATACAATTATTGTAAACCACTATATTTGGCTAGCGAATCGCTAGCCATTTTTTATTTCCCCTCTAAAAGAATTTGTTTACAAATTTTTTTAGAAGTAAGAATTACTTGTGCCCTTCAGGGTGTACCGACGACAAGTCGTCGTGTATAACTTTTAAATTTTATCGCTCTTATTTATTCGAGAATGGAAGCCATAGCATCCTCATTTTGCTCTTGACATTCTCTTGACTTTCGAGGTCTTTTCAGTAGATTACGTGCGTTGTATGGACCTTAAAATTATTAACCAAGAAAAATGTAAATTATGAAAAAAATGAGATTTATACTAAGTTTTTTTATCTTTTTGTTCATCAGTGCTAACGCCATCTGGGCGCAGAGCAATGAACGAAAAGTGATCCCCACGGAAGGTGGGAAATTAGCCGAGTGCAGTCATGGTGATGGTCATTGGACCTTCATCCCTGATGAGGTAAATGTCGAACCTGGCGTATATGCATCACCAACTGGAGGATGTACTCCTAGGCCGTATAGGCAGTTGATTGCGTATGATGACCAATTGTTGGTTAATTACACGCATCAGCAGATAGTTACCCTCGTAATGAAGGGCCACAAGCAGTTTGCTGACGCCTTGGATAGCTCTGGAATATCAAATCAGGTTGGAACGATTGTTGTGGGGATTATGCCTGTGACGATCCCGAATTATACGAGTATATTTACTCTTAAAAATTGGTTAGATGCGCCTAGTGATGGGATTCTTGATTCGCTTTTGATTATTAAAAACCAACTACTTGATGCTGATAATTTAATGGTTATTACGAAAGAAGGAATTACAGCAAGTGAAAAAGGAGTAAATTTACAGCTAACAGGATTAACGGGAGCAAGTATTGAAAACTTTTATGAAATACTTTGGAAAAAGAATACTGGAATTGTAAATTTTATTACCTTTGTACCAAATCTAACATCTACCTTTGCCCACGAAATCGGACATAGTATTGGTGGAGATCATGAAAATGGTAGTATTACCCCTGCCTATGCTAAAGCATATGTTAATTCTATAAAACAGGTAAATGATCTTATGAAAGGTGCAAGAGTCGAATCATGGACTTATAACCGTTTCTCAGGTCCAAATTCAAAGATCATCAAGAATGGTGAGACTATTGTACTATGTAGTGATACAACAGTACATAATGCAGCTAAACACATTTCAGAGTGTCTAGATCGCATATGGTGTGCTACTGAGCAAGTTGTCACACGTGTTTCCATCCAGCCAACCACCTGTGGGAGTGGAATCTTACATGCAATCACGAATAACGCTGATACGTTTCAGTGGAAGGTTGTTAGTGGAGATTGTTCTCTGGGTGCGACGACTGGCAAAGATGTTCCCTACATGGCAAACGCAACGGCAACTATCCAAGTAATTGGCTGGAAGCAAGGTAAGTGGTATGCCGATACAGCTTACATTTCGGTATCCGGTATCCAAAGAACTGATCAGCCAATGACGGAATGTGTTGGAAAAGTGATTACTTTACCAAATGGACTTCCATATACAGTCTCCAAGGATACTACCATGGAGTACATGGTAATGGATTCTAGTGGTTGTGAGATGATCGTTGATGTCATCATCAAGGCATTGCCAACGAGTGCAAGCTCCAATACCGCTACGATCAAGGCGGGTCAAAGTTATACACTCCCCGATGGGAAAGTGGTAAACACAT
>CAYUST010000019.1:0-13368 GCA_964447535.1 uncultured Candidatus Peribacteria bacterium | reverse complement strand
GTTTTCAATACGGTACGGAAAAGGTGTCCCTTGCTTTAATGTCTCCCAGACGGAACGAATTTTTTCAAATTTTTCTGTGGTGGCACATACATAATCGTATGATTTCGTTCCAGATAGATCTGTGCTTGCACACACATAGGGAGTACCATCGATCAAGAGTATACCGTGTTTACTTAAGATAAGCTTCTTAGGCTGTCCCTGCTCAGTCTCTGTAAAGCGCATCAAGAATATACTAGGTTCGCTTAAAGTAAGCTCCTTAGGTAGCCCCTTCTCAAGGATCTCTCTACAAAGCACTTCATTAGCCTTGATTTCTAGCGCAAACTCTCTACTCCTTTCTATGAATTGATCAGCTACGGTCAACTCAACTGGGGAACAAGTATAATCTGCAGCCCCAAAGAATGAAAGTTTTAGGGTAGGTCTTTTCCCATCCTGCCAAATGATGTCGAATCCCAGCTCCTCCATCGAATCGATAGGGAAACCATTTTTCCACTTCACTCGATGAGTTCCGTCGGAGCGAATTGAATAGCCCATCGATAACCATGGCCCTCTGTCGGTTGCATCATACAGCAACACCGAGATGTCTTTTTTTTCTTTACTCATAAATTTGTTTTAATGTTCGCTAATTCTTACTTATATATAAGTAACAATAAGTCAATAGTAGCTACACCCCCACCCTATAATAAATTTCTTTGTCGACGAGTTCTTTCTTTCTGCCATATTTGAGTGCAGAGATCTGTTTGATGATGGCGACTTTCTCTTCGTTGTTGATCTTGGGGTCTTCCCAAGGGAGTTTGAGAGTCATACTGAATGCCGGTGTCGGTTGCATATCGACAGAAAGTTTCACGACCGCTTTGAACTTATCGAGATTCATCAAGTCTGTCGCAGAGAAATTGGGAGCGAATTGTCTCTCGAGGATTTCTGTATCATCGACACCAATTCTATAACTCATCATATTACCGACGTTACCCAAGACAGGATCTTTGAGGTTGACTGCTCCTTTGGAAGAAGTTCACTCTCTGGTGAGCTGGCCCATATACTGATGCGCTATGACAAGACCTAGTCTATATTTTCTTGCCTCTGACAAAATACTCTCGATCGCAGGCGTCACGAAATTTTGAAACTCATCGATATACAAGAAGTGTGGTACTCTCTGTTTCTCAGGAATGTCTGCTCTACGGAACGCAGCGAGTCTCACCTGTGAGACGATCATCATACCGAGCAAATCAGCATTCACATCTCCCATTTTACCTTTGGAGAGATTCATGATAAGTATTTTCCCACTATCCATGACTTCGCCGATATCAAATGAGGATTTTGTCTGACCGATAATATTTCTGAGGATTGGGGTCGTGGTAAACGGTCCAAACTTCGCTTGGAAATATGGAATCATCTCTGCCTTTTCTCTATCCCCCATCGAGTTGTACGTTTTCTCTCGCCATGCACGAACGACAGGATTGGTGACGTTCTTGAGTTTCACTTTTTGATATGCTTGATCCGTAAATAATCTCACGATCTCGATCAATGAGCCACCATCAGGCTGCTCCATCAATGCCAAGACACCATTTCTGAAATAGTCCTGAATACGCGGACCAAAAATTTCTGAACCAAATAATTTGACGAACATATCGACCGCATCGTTGGTGACGAGGTCCATTTCTCTTTCGTTTTTTGCTTCCAAAAAATTGAATCCAAAGGGGAGTTCCATATTGGCTGCATCTCGGTAGATGAGGTCGTTGATTCTTTCTTTGGGGAAGTATTCGAGTGCGCCTTCTGCTAAGTCGCCATGTGGGTCAATCAAGGTGAACCCATAGCCCGCAGGCATATCTTGATTGATCATCGTACGCAAAGCTGTAGATTTACCCGTACCTGTTTGTCCGATAATATAGACATGTCTAAATCTATCATCAAATCCTAGTCTCACTTCTTTTTTGACGCCTGCATAGAGATTGGTACCCAGGAGAATCCCCTCTTTGGACAAGTTATCTGGAGCTGGGACTATCTTAAATTTCTGTCGTCTAATACGTGGATTTTTGTTGTATCTATTGTGCGGAAAATGAAAAAGTGATGCTAACTCTTTGATATTGAGTATCTGAGAACGCACATGAGTGAGTCCTTCTCTCCGCTTGAAAATGGGTTTGGTGAATGCTCTTAGCAAAAATGTTTGCAAAAAATGTTCGCCTGATTCTGGTCTAAAATCAATCGCATTGAGTCCAGTGTAGTTGTATTGGTCTAGCGATCTCTCTAGATCTTTCATCATCTTCTCAGGTCTGTCTGGCAAGGGTGAGATAGCAATACCTCTCATGATTGTGCTAAATCATTCATCTATCGCCTTCTTTTCAATATCTCACAACTGTGAACTAGAATATTCTGACTGTTTATCTGGTCATTTAGCATCATCTTTTTTGGGATCACGGAACGCGTCTTTCAAAAAACTAAAGAGCCCGTCTTGTTTGCCTGATTTGATCTGCTCTACTCTTTTGCGAATAGAGTGCTGTCGTGAATCTGAAAGTGGCGCTATCAATATCTGAAAACATAGTTTCTCCTCAATACCAACTCTCGCAAAGCTCGCCATAGTACTATCCATGGGATCTGCTTCAAAATTTTCATATGTCTTGATCGGGAGGGCGTTGTCTTTGCTCAATACAAAGTGACCTCACGCTACGAACTTCCCGGCATCCAAAAGTTTGGGATACGGAATAGGATCTATCACCGCACCAGGGAAAAACGACGAAATACCCTTTTCAAAAGTTTCCACAAAATCCTGAGGAAACGCCATATTGAACTTGATTATTTCTTTCTCGACGAGCATCTCACATACAATATACGGTTGCCCAAAATGACGATCCATAAATGATTTACTATAGAGTGCGGTACAGTTTTTGAAAATCTGACTCATGACCTCGATGTTCTGCTTCATCGATTGGATAGAATCATTTGCTTTGTCGTGGTCCCCATCGGTGCGTGGCATTTTGACGGTTATATATCTGAGACTCTCAGCATGCTTGGCATGATATCGAGCTCTGAGCATACCCAAAATGAGCATAGTTCATAGCCATATGCCTCCAACGATAAGCACCAACACAATAAATCAACCTAGTCACATATAATCCACTACACAGAACAAAAAAAGAGCTACAAATAAGTATAGGTAACTGCTTGAAATAATCAAGTTTGCTCGAGGAAAGTATGTGAAAATTGATGACAAATGAGAGAAAGGATATCTACTTGCTTTCATTTAGGCACTGAGTCTAACATCGTCATTCTGAGTGAGCTCCTGGCGAACGAAGAATCCAGAAGAACATTTCTATACTTCCAAGCTTCTTATATCAAAAAAAATGTTTTCTGGATGCTTCACCACTCGCTTTGCTTGGGTTCAGCATGACGACGTGCCGCTTCCCTGATAACCATTAGGTAGCAATTTCCACCTATCCACGCTTCCAAAAATTTTATGTCAAGCAACGACACATACTAAAACACAAATGCAATGAGTAACTGTTGCGCAAAACACCTTTTATCCGTAGACTGGTACTATCTTCGAAGACTTGAAGGGCAGGTCAACTCCCACCACCTGAGGGTGAATCGAAGATAAGGTATTTCCTTGTTGAGTCGGCTTATCCTAGACGACCAACACCAGTAAAACCTGAGTGGTAATAGTAAGTCGGGTTACGATAAAACCTAACCTATTACCCTGAGAGATGGGCTTGGTATCCAAACCCATCTTTTTTTTTATACTGAAAACTTTCGTCATTCTTATTTCTTTCCTCCCCCTGACAAGGGCATTGTGCCCGAATGGGTAGGAGTGAGAGGGGGTTTTAGGTCGAGAAATAATAGGTTTATAAAACCCTCCATAATCTACCTTATAGGCACTTCGCCCCTTTGTCAGGGGGGAAACAGATATTATTTCAACCCTCTATTCAACTCTCGCATCGCGATAGCTGATGCTTGTCCTACATTGAGTGATTCTTTGATACCGAGCATAGGGATATGCACATGATAGCTACAGCGTAATAAGGTCTCTGGCAAAACACCCGTATTTTCATTACCACACACGAGGGCAATACCCTGTTGTCCTGCACCATTATATACAGCGGTGAACATATTGAGCGGGACACTCTCTTCGGTAATTTCCAAAGCAACCAGAGAAAAATGCTCCTGTTCTGCACTCGCTAGAGCTTCTTGTGTAGACCAAAACGTACGTAATCATACGTTCTTCTCTGCACCCAAAGAAGTTTTCGTCACTGCAGGATCCTTGTCAGGATAGGGGGTGAATCCACTACACCGTACCTGCCATCCAAGTGCATCTGCCGTACGAATCATATTTCCTACATTGTAACTACTACGAATATTCTCTAGGATCAAAATATATCACATGTGAACAAAAAAAGAATAAATGTGTACTATCCCCTCTCCTAGTGAGTGCAACGAACGATCGGGAGAGGGTTAGGGTGAGGGAGTTACTCTCGTTGTTTCAACACTTCTCCCAGCAAATACAACGATCCATACACGACCACCAACCCCCTCTTCACCGTGCGTAGATAGTTCACAACTGCCTCTATATCGGTGAACTCCTGCACTACAAAAGGGAAGCGCGTTGGTAGTTTTTTGTTGAACGTGGATGTACTCACGACAAAATTTTCATCTCCTTGGATGAGAAGATCCGTAAACTCCAAAAGGTTTTCAGTAGACTTTGTAGTTGCAAAAATAGTAACCAGGGGAGAATATTTTTTGCGAATAGAGGCCACATACTCACGTAATGCAAGAATACCTTCTGCATTATGGGCGCCATCTAGGAGAATGTGGGGAGTGAGAAATTGCAATCTCCCTAGGTGCACAACTTGTTGCAAGCCCTGAAGAATAGGTTTTTCAGGAAATCACTGCTCACGCAAAGCATGGAAGACTACTGCAGCATTTTTTTGTTGATGTGCTCAGTGTAATGAAGTTGGGACACAATCATACACAATATGTAACTTTGCTTGTTTGATTTTTGCTCCCCAGTGCATGAGCGGATTGTCTATGGGGGTGTAGCAGGGCACTCATTTCTTCATAATCCCCATTTTATTTCGTTGAATCTGTCCAAGTGTAGGTCACAAGAGCTGTTTGTGATCCATATGTACAGACGTAATAAACGTAGCAAGAGGTTTCTCCCATATATTGGTGGTATCATGCGTACCTCAGACGCCTACTTCAAAAACAGCATACTCCACGTTTTGCTCGAGAAAATAGTGTACTGCCACCAAGGTAATGAGTTCAAAAAAAGTGAAGGGATCGTCTTGCGGTTGGTCACGAAGCACCATCTCAACTAAACGCGCAAGGTCACTATCTTCTATTTCGGTGTCGTTGATCTTGATCCTCTCATTGATACGGACCAAGTGCGGTGAGGTGAATAGGCCTACACGACGACCAAATGCTTTGTACAAGACTTGTGCCAACATATTGCAGACGCTGCCTTTGCCATTCGTACCCGTTACATGAAAAACACGTAACGCAAGGTGTGGATTGCCTTTTGCGCGTAAATAGGCTTTGACTTTGGTAAGTGATCTTGTCGATCACAAAACAGGTGCACGAGAAAGTGTAGTGAGAAAGTCTAACATCATCTCTTCATTTATCACACAAAATGGAGCCAAACTCATGCATACTTTTGGACATCAGTAATCCACACGCGCTCTCCATTATCTAGTTCGAGATAGCCTTTGTCTCACGTCTGTCCTCCCCCTTGTGCATAAAAAGGAGTCTTGTCGAAAATAAGTATTCTTCTTTGGTTTCCTGCATCATCAGTCAATGTATGGTCGGCCAAGGTACGTACTCCCTCTGCTTCGAGTTGTGTATATCAAACAAATTCCGTAGGCGTCATACCTTCTACCAAGGAAGCGAGATCAAATTGTTTTGCAAACATCTGCTGAGATCCTTGGCGAGAAATATCCTTGGCATGTTCCATAGCTGTTTCGAATCCAGGCATATCAACTTGATATCACGCAATGCCTGCAAATTCTTGGGTCAATTCAACGGGAAACCCATACGTATCATAAAGCTTGAATACCTCTGTACCAGGTAGTGATTTGGTAGCACGATACTGCTCCATAATCTCATTGAGTACACGTTCTCCACCAATAATTGTCCCAGCGAATTGCTCCATCTCGCCAAGCAATAGCATACGTGTGCTTTTGCCAAAATCGGTCTGATACAATGCTTCGAATATCTTGATAAGTTTGGGAACTATTGTCTCTTGCATCATAGACAACGTCTCTCCTCTCCACGTCAAAAATGCTTGGAAAAATGCTCTTCTAATCAATCTTCTCAACACATACCCTCTGCCTTCATTGGAAGGAATTGCTCCCTGTGCTATCAGAAAAAGTGACGTTCTCAAATGGTCTGCAACCACTCTCTGTGCATGGTCTCAGTTGATACCACTGAGTACTTGCATGGCTTGAGTAAACAAATCTGTATCATAAATAGTGGCTTCTCTAATAGGTTTTTGGATACTACCTGACAGACATTGCATTACGAGACACAAACGCTCAAACCCCATACCCGTGTCTACATTTTTGTTTTGGAGTTCTACAAAATTCCCTTGGTCGTCTTTGTAGTAGGCCATGAAAACATTGTTCCAAATCTCCAACCAATAGGCGTCATCCTTGTCCGGATCAAATACTGCCGGTGGTTCACCAGGTCAGATCCAAAAGAAAATTTCTGTGTCAGGCCCACAAGGTCCTGTTGCGCCTGCAGGTCATCGTCGGTTATTTTTTTTGCCAAGATAGGCTATTCTATCAGGTGACACACCTCTGTCTTTTCGAAGCTGCGCACTTTCTTCGTCTTTGGGAGCATCTGCATCTCCTGCAAAAACAGAAACTGCCAGATAGTGAGGGTCGAGACCCAACCACTCCTTACCTGTGAGAAATTCTCGACTCCGTGCGATAGATTCCTTTTTGAAGTAATCACCCAGTGACCAGTTTCCCATCATCTCAAAACAGGTCAAATGACTCACGTCTCCGACTTCTTCGATATCTGTTGTTCTGACACATCATTGGATATTGTAGATTCTCTTGCCCAAGGGATGCTCCTTGCCCATCAAATAGGGTACAAATTGCTGCATACCAGCAGTCGTGAACAAGGTCGTTGGGTCGTCTGTTTGATTGACGATCAGTGAAGCAGGCTGCGCCCATGCATGCCCTCTTGCAGGATGTTCCCAAAATGCTTTCCATAGTGCCTTCAAACGTTGTGCCTCCATCCGTAGTATTCATAAAACAAAACAGCCTATCTATAGCCAAGTATCTGAAAAAAGAAAGAGAAAAAAAACCAGAGTATACTCTGGTCAAGATAAGAGGCGAGACAGATTGATGTAGCTCATAGCTACTACCCATCCCATGATGATGAAGAAATACGCTCTAGCTACCGTAGCTACGAGCGAAAGTTCTTGTTTTACGCCCAGCAAGGAGTCAACTATTTTGATACAAAATAACCCCAAGAGTACGGTGATCATCATTGAAATCACCTGGCCAGGTTGTGTCATTGCCTGGTATACTATCCATGTCCACATTGCGATATAGAGTACTATATGCACTGAGGAACGTACACCACTCCCTATGATCTGTACATTGAGCACACGAACATAGAGCCACTTCATACACTGAACGTTGATAAAAAATATCAACAAACATAACACCCATTTACCTAATATCATATACATAATTTTTGATTTTTGCTACTGTGTTGCAGTATCTTGATCTTGTGCCGCAAAAGAACTAATGAGATCATAGAGTTTGATCTTGTAGACACCTTCTGCAGTCAAGATGTGAAGAAGCGACTTCTCACCTTCCTCTACATATGCATCGATAATCTTCATGTCTGGCATTGCCATTTTAATTCTGAAGAAGTATCTGAGTTGGTAAGAGGTCGTATTTGCATCATTGGTCTTGTAAGGCGTCGAACGATAGACGGTGAAGGTTTGATTGGTAATATCAAACAGATAGACATATCTCGATTCAGCGGTAGCCATAATACGCACATTATCACTATACGTATCGCCAATTGTATCTCCTCCTAGTAAGGGTACAACACGTGCAAACAAAGCAGGATTGGTACCATCTCTCCAAAGTTGAATAAGCTTTTTGCTATGTGGTGCCCATGTCAAAAATGTACCATCAATAGTGACAGCATTGAACGGCAATGTACTTGCACCAGAACCTCCACCAAATCCTGACAATGCTTCGAGAGCGGATGCATCGAGCGGATATTGTGTAGGCTCACCAAACTGGTTCTGTGAACCAGGGACATTGGTATATCTCAACAAGTAGATCTGATTTGCTTTGAGTTCTGGATTGTCTACTAAGAGATACAGATTGGAAGTTCTAAAGGTACCAAGCTGTTTGATAGTAGATGGAAATGTACCTACGCTCGTACTCACCGGCTCGAGACCAAGTTTGTTGGCATTGTAAAGGAGGCCATCGTTCGCCAAACAAAAGATACCATTCTTGAGTAGATTGAGAGAACACGTAGTCAACGTTCTCCCGATACCAGCGCTCATCAAAATACCTCTGAGTGTTTCATTGATCGCTCCCAACAGTACTCCCTCTTTGCCTGCGACATACATACCGTTGTTGTAAAAGACACGTTGGACTTCTCCAAAGGTATTCTTCTCTTGTTGGGTGAATGTATACTTACCGTCCTGGAACAACGAGTCATTGTTGACCAAGACAATATTGAAGCCTTTGTAGTATTCTGCTTCGAGGATTTTCCTGAGTTCAGCTACATCATATGTCCATCTATTGCTCTCCTCAAGCATATCCAGTTGCTTGATAATTTGTTGATATTTTTTTATCTTTTCGTCTGAACTCGGATCAATTTTTTTGAAAATAGCAATGTCCTTTTGAATATCATCAATAGTGAAATCGATAACTACTCCTCACTGTTCACCGACAAATGAGACATTGTTAGCAGACAAAAATGACTGAATAACTCCCCACAACAATCCCAACACCAAGATACCAACACCTGTATAGATAGCTGCTGTTTTAAAGGTCTTGAGATACGCAAATATGCCGTGCAAACGTTGGATATGATGCGAGAAATGTTTTTTGACTTTCTTTTGAGAAAAACGTTGTGCCGACTGGATTGTGCTGATGACTAGGAAGCCAATTTGCTCTGGTTGCATCCTCGTTTGGAGGAGCTCCAAAAGCGCATCATGCAAAGGCACTTGCTCGGTAGTACGCATATGCAATGCTGTCTGCAGATCATGCTTGTCCATATAGGTATCGAGATGGATTCCCATCATGATTACCTCATCTTCCTCTCTCAATTCTCCTTCAATAAACTCAGAGAAGAGGTCAATTTTACTCTGCTCTGGTGACTGATTACTCAATACATAGGTAACCTTACCATCTCTGACGATTGCGACTCCGACGCTACCAATGAGTGAGGCAATGTATTCTCCTTCGTAGACAATCTGTGCAACACCACTGAGCTCAAAACGTGGTGTATCTTTGATTTTGGCAGCAAAAATACCTAATTTACTATTGAGGTCCTGGAGTGCATGCTCAAATTTTTTCTTGCATTGTTCGAACGTAGTTTCCTCTTGCTCTAGTATTTCTACTACTGTAGAAAGAAAATCATCGAATAAGTCTTTTTGAAATTCCAAAAAGTGCGTTGTTTTACACAAGACGTGACACGAAAATGAGATCTGAGTACCAATTTCTTTGGAAAAGGTAATCCACTGCTGGTCTGGCAAAAAGACGCGACTATCTGACACAAAACTCATCCGCACACAAGAAAATATAAAGAGAAAAACCTATAGGTAAACCAAGTAGTACAACACAAAATTCACCTTTTTACACAGTAGTCAACTAGAAACAGTTTGCAAGTGAAAATATCCTCCTCCAGCACTACTTTTTCCCAAACAAGTGCTTCATAAACTGCTTCCATCCCCACCTTACAATACCAAACATCACTAAAAACTTTTTGGCATTTTTTTGCGGTTGGGTGACTACTCTCCAAAAGGTTTCTAGCACCCTAGCTTTGACCACTCGACGTGGTGCCCTACGCTCAAATCCTGATAGATAATCTATCCATCATCCTGCATTAATCACAAGTACACCTGCATCAGCAAAACGTTTACGATGACGCCACACTCGAAGCTCTTGGTGCGGAGTTCATTTACACACTAACAACACACGTTGTGGTTGTGATGCACACGATGCAAGATATGCTTCTCGAGGAAAATCATCTATATTGCTTAGCTTATAATCATTGTGCCATGCGAAATCTATAGGGCGATGATATACTTCTTCAAAACGCTTCTTTCCTTTCTCCAATCGTTCCTCTCCTTTGCCAATACTCGGATCAAAAGAAGAATAGAGTCCCACATGTATATGAGGGAATTGGGCAATCAACTCTTGCAACAAATAAGGTATGAAGTCTGTCCCATTGAGATTTGCAAGTCGAACTTTGTCACTCTTGCCCAATGCAGTCCAACGATACAATACCTGGAGGGCAATCCCGTCTGCCAACAAAAAATCGCTCTCCTGTAAAGCCTGCGCGTAGTCTGCTTGTCGTGGCTGTGTCTTGGATTCGATGAGCCTCCCACGCATCACGTTTGCAAAATACAAAAAATTAACTACCGCGCTCCCGTTGCGAGTATATTGAGCAAGTATTTGTTCCTTCGCTTCATCACGCTTCCCACGAAAGAGATGAGTAAGTGGTGTTTCTCTCAGTAACATGCGTTAGTAGCAAACAAAAACTGGTTGATATTTACATAAGTCGTCTTTTTTTCTTGAAGAACCAAATCAAAAGTCCTGCAAACAAAAGCATACCTCAAGTAATATACCAAATAAGATTATCATTCGTCGCATGAGGAATATGCACATTCATACCATACCATCCAACGACTAGCGTCAGTACTCAAATGACGGCGGTGAAAATCGTCAGCAACGTCACGACAGTGTTCGTCTTCATACTCACCATAGCATTGTGTGTGTCATAGAGTGAATCAATATCTTCATGCAAAATACTGATCGTACTCAAAATTTTATCAATTTTGTATAACAAGTCTTCGAAATAAACGTCCAACTCGCCACCATAAAACTTCACTGCCTCCACTTGAATCTCGTGAATAATTTCTTGCTGAGGCAGGATAGTGTGCTTGAGACCTACAACATTACGTCTTTTGATCATAATATCTTCGAGAAGCGCCTTATCATTGGGGACTGATTGATCAAAGATAGCCTCTTCAAGTGCGCTCAAATCATTCCCAAATAGTCTCAAGCTACGCAAGACTTTGTCGTACATGACGTCAATAATCTTGTACAAAATATAGTAAGGAGAAATTTTGTATTCACTTTCATCATCACGTTGTGCTAGCTCTGACTCATACTCTTGTTTAATTTTCTCGAAATGATTGGTAGGAAGTTTGGTCAAAGTAACCAAATAATTTTTGCCCAAGATGAGGTTGAACTCATTGATAAGATACTTTTTGAGATCGTTACTATATTTGGGAAAATGCAAAACGATAAACAGACATTGATCGTACACGTCTACCTTGTCCTGTGTAGCAGCTTCGGAAATATCTTCTTCAATCAATTCATGAAGATCATATTTATTGAGGATTTCATCAATATATTCTTTGTCCGAAAAGTGCTTATAGAACCAATCAACTCAGCCCAAATGCAAAAAAGGTTCTAACATAGGTATCTTTTATGAAATAAAGATACAAGGATACACCCACATAGCGGGCAGCATCCATGCACAATAGGAATCTCTCTCACAAAAACAAATGAAAAAACTCCCTTGTGAGGAGTTCTTTCTTTACCTATTGAAGAAATGATTTGTCGTGCTATGCAGCTGGAGTTTCCTCATCACCAGCCTTCTTGGGTTGCAGTGCTTTGATACTCAAACCAATCTTTCTGTTGTGCGGCTCCATCAAGATAATCTTAGCTCTCACAACTTGTCCCAGTTTGAGAGCGTCTCCAGGATTGTCGACATGTTTGTCGGTGATTTCACTCAAATGCACGAGACCATTGATATCCTCATGTACTCTGATAAACACACCGTATGGTACATATCTCACAACTTCACCTTCGATCACATCTCCCAATGAGAATTTCTGTGGAATAAGATTCCATGGATCATCTTTGAGCTTCTTCGCTGAGAGAGAAATTTTGCCGTCATCGAGACCAATCACTTTGACTTTGATCTTGTCGTGCAATCTACCCAATTTATCGATATTTGAAACGTGTCCATAGGTAATCTCAGAAATATGGACGAGACCTTCAATACAACCACCGATCGTAACGAAGAATCCATAACTTGAAATACCACTGATCACGCCATCGTATTCGTTACCCACAGCCAATCCAGCAAGGATCTTCGCTCTCTCTTCTCTGTATGCTTCTCTCTCAGAGAGGATCATTCTCTTGCCGTCCTCATCAAAGTTGATGATTCTGACTTGGAATTCTTGCCCCAACAATTCGAGCAATGCATCGAAGATTTTCTCTTGATCACCATCCTCTACTCTTGGGTAGTGAATAGGTGCCAATTGTGACAACGGAATAAACCCTTTGATACCGTGCATATCCACGAGCAATCCACCAAGATTTGCCTCAGTAGGGATAACCGTAAATACTTCATCACGTTCTTTTTGAGCGATCACTCTTTTCCAAACGTCCTGTTGGAGTAATTTAGAAATAGAAATCACATAATATCCTTCATCAGTCAGAATATCTGTTCCCAAAATTTCAGCTTCGAGCTCTTGTCCCAGATCAAGTTTGTAATCACTTCTCTCGAGATCCTTGACCTCTTTAGCAAGCAATAAACCAGTAAATGCACCCTCAGCACAATCAACTAATATACCAAAGTCTCCTCTCTTAGCGACCGTTCCTTTGATAGTTTTGCCTCCTTTGATATTGGGGAGTGCAATCTTACCAGAAGCAAGGTCTGCGATAAATCAACTACGTACCATTAGAAAATAAAGCGTAAATAAAATAAAAAATAACCTAGTGTGTGCCTAAGCCTTGAGCTTCAATTTTTTAGTAATCACCGTGTATCTCTCGAGCGCATGCTCTTTGAGATATTTCAAAAATTTTCTTCTTCTTGCTACTTTTTTGAGCAAGCTTCTTTTCGCATCCACATCACTAGGATGTGTTTTGAGATGTTCTTGTAACATCTCTACTTCGTGAGACAATAATGCAATTTGCACCTCAGGAGAACCATTGTCTTTGTCATGTCTTTGGAACGGTTTGACTACCGTAGTTGTTGACTCATTCATCGCCACAATCTAAACAAATAAAATAAAAATAATAAAAGTACTCGGGAGATCGCAACATAAGTTTGGTTGCCTATCATTGGACCTTTCCCCACAATTTTTTGACATAAAAAAGAATA
>CAYUST010000018.1:0-15035 GCA_964447535.1 uncultured Candidatus Peribacteria bacterium | reverse complement strand
CGCATGAGCGGTGCTACTATACCTCTTTTGAGAACATGCACGAGTTTTGCTCTTTCGAGATACAACAACGGAATCACAAAAATAGTCAGCATCGTCGTGACCGCCAGTCCAAACATGACCGTATACGAAAGTCCAGCAAAGAACTTATCTTGTAATGCAGTAGGCAAGAGACCAAAGACGGTATTGAGCTGAGTAAGCAAAATGGGTTGCAAACGAGTTTTCCCAGAATCAATCACCGCCGCATCAGGCGTCATACCTCTGGCGACATTGGTGTTAATTTTATCTATGAAGACGATGGCAATATTTACGACAATTCACGTCAGTGCAATGAAACCAATACCAAAGGCCATACTATAGGAGTTTCAGGTGACCGTGAGTCCAATATTTGCACCCAAGAATCCCATCAACACCGTATACATGATGATAATTGGCTGGCTATAACTATTGAACTGCAAGACCAAAATACCGAATATCAACAACAAGGACACAACAAATGCGGTCACGGTCGTTTGAATCAACTCAGCATTCTCCTGGTTCTCACCTCCTTGCTCATAACGAATGCCACTAGGCAATTGGAAGGTACGCATAAGTTCATCTACCGCTGCTTGTACCTCTGTTGGAGTTACTCCTTCCTGCACATCACTTGATATAGTGATCGTGATGTTAGTGTTTTCTCTTTGAATCGAGGTGATTGCTTTGGTGACCACATACTCTCAGAACGTACCGAGGACAACCTCTTGCTTGGGAGATTGGAGGGTCACATCCAAGAAGCGTTGTGGATCAAACACGTTGGTAAAGTCAGCATTATGCACTTTGATATCTAGGTCTTGGTCATTGATTCTGAGTGAGCCTGCTCCCAATCATTGGGTCATAGCTGAAAGCTGAGAGCCTACTTCACGTGGCGTGAGTCCAAACTGTTGGAGACGATTTCGATCTAACGTGAACACAAACTGTCCTGGAGTGCCTTTACTTGAATTGGACACATTCTTGGTACCGGGGATTGCTTTGACAGCTAGCTCTATCTCTTTGGAGGTAGCGATCAGTTGCTCCAAATACTCATTGGACGTTGCAATAAGTTTGATACCAATAGCGCTACTTCCTGGAGGTCCCTTTGCTTGAATATCAGAATTGATCGTATATCCTTGTGAGACCAATGGTTGTAGAGCTTTTTGAATTCCTTCCTCTACTTCAAAACTGGACTTCATGCCTTTTCTCTCTGAGGGCTTGAGCAACTCAACATTCACATCAATACTATCTTGATTGACCGTCCACTGATAGGCACGAATCTCGGGATAGACAGACACCGCAGCTTCAATCTCAGGGAGTAACGTCTTGAGCACTGCTTCATTGGTGCCTGGTTTCGCCTGGATAGTGAGTGAGAGAAAGGGATTATCTTCTGACGGGAATAACTCAAATCACAAACGTGAGCCTAGTAACACAAACGATAAGATAGTGGCTACGAGAGGAAACAAGATCGCAAGCAACTTTCTCTTGGGCGAGGCCATGAGCCGATGCATCTTCGCAATATACCAATCAGTAATACCGTTGATGATTCTATCACGTCTGTTTTGTTGTGCCAAAAATACTTCTGTTTTTCCTTTTCTTTCTTCTTCCAAGACTTCTCTCTCTTCGTCTGACAAGTACTCTTCTTCGATGATTCCTTTCATAAAGGTTTTCTTTTTGCCGGTCAGCTTGTAGTATAATGCGGAGTTCACCGTCAGGGAAACTGCCAAACCTGCTACGAGCGTTGAAAAAATAGTGATAGGAATATAGGCTAGGAACTTTCCGAGAATACCAGGCAATGAAAGCATAGGGAGATAGACGATACACGCCGTAGCAGTCGATGCAATCAAAGGTATACTAAACTCTCTCACCGAGAGCAGAATTGCCGAGGTTGGATTGTAACCCGCTTTCATTTTCTCATACGCACCTTGGATGATCACCGTCGTCGTATCAATCGCAATTCCCAGACAAATAATGAAACTGAAATTCGTCAAAAAGTTGAGTGAGTTCCCGAGGATTTGTAACACAATGAACGATATCATAAACGCCAACGGCAACGACACCGTTGCAATAAGTGACTCCTTCCATCCCAAATACAAGAGAATAGAGATGAAGACAATCAGCAATGTCTCAGCTGCATTACCCGACAGTTCACGATAATCATCACGAATGAGTTCTGCCATATCCTGCACGTAGGTGTGTTTTAATCACGCAAATCACAAGGTAGCTAGTTCTTGTTCGATGACAACTTTGGCATTCTCAGATGAGGTGAAAATATTCTCGCCTGCTTGCTTGTTGATCACCAGTGAGACTAATACGTTCCCGGTAAGTCCGAAACCTCACGCACCTCTCTGGCGCTCATCAACGGGATCTACGGTGATCTGCGCCACTTGCTCGAGTGGCACGGGTCATGCAATAGTTGCTAATGGAACGGAACGCAACTGTTCCACTGATGTAATTTCTCCCTGCATTCTCACATCATAATCCAACTCTCCTACGACAAAATTGCCGAGCGGTTGGTTTATATTGTAGGCGCGAATCGTTTGCGCAATTTGATTGAGGGAAAGACCCATTTGGTCAGCCTTGGCTTGATCCACAGCTACTTGTATTTCTTGTTCTGCTTTACCATCAATGTCTATTCTATTGATACCACCTTTGCCTTCGAGACGATGTTTGAGCTCTTGCGCCTTGCGTTGCATATATTGCTGACTATACACATTGTCATCACCATACAGGAGCAACGTAAACATCATTTCATTGTCGGTCGACAGTGCAGATACTTGTGGATCATTGGCATCTGCAGGCAAATCAGCCTTATCTACTGCATCTTTGATATCCACGAGCGCCTTGCTCTCCTCCGCATCGGTCTCTAGTTCTGCGGTAATAAAAGAAATCCCTTGATTGCTGGTCGAACTAATCTTTTTGATCGCATCAATGTCCTTGATCTCTGCTTCGATATGTTGAGTAATCAGTGTGTCGATATCTACCGGATTGACGCCAGGATAACTCGTTACGATAGAAATAATACCAAACTTGATAGTAGGGCTTGATTCTTTTGGAATACTCACGAGTGCAAAACTCCCCAAGAAGATGATCAACGCCATCACCAAAAAAGATATCCTCCAATATCTCACCCAAAAGCCAAAAAATCACTTTGACCGCTCCAATTGACGTGTACTAAACTCAGCCATCCTCCCGCAATATATAACAAATAAACACTAGCTTCATTATAGGGAAAACCCGGATTTTCTCCCAAAACATATGCACTACTCTAGCCATTTTTGTTCTAAAAACAAGATGAGTATGTATTTCATATTGACTATATAGGTAAGATGCATATAAACTATTTGTAAACACAAAAAAACATGGAAAAACAATTACCAACGATCATTAGCATTATTACGAACAAAGATGGTACCTATACAGGCGACCTCAAAGCATACTTTCGCATTATCATGCGTGCTCCCAATGTCCTCAATCCCTATCATGGAATACGACATATGCTGCATGTGCTGTGGGAGTGCTACCAGGGAGCAATCGCGCTCGATATCGACGGAGATAAGCTCAGATGCTTACTCATCGCAGCACTCTTTCATGACTATGATCATACAGGACAACCGGGTGATGATAGCAAAAATATCGAACGTGCTGTAGTAGGTTTGAAAAAACATCTGCTACCCGAAGACAAAAAGCATGGGACGACAATTGAAAGCATCATGCGTTGTACACAGTTTCCCCACAGCGGAGATCCTGCGTCCAACCTCCATGCGTTGTTGCGAGATGTAGATCTCGCTCAAGGGTTGAGTACAAGTTGGATAGAACTAATCCTCTTTCGTCTCGGCGTTGAAAAAGGCAACACGATGGAAAATATGCTCAACCAACAAGAGCGTTATGTACTCGAACTCCCCCACAAATTTATCACCGGGTGGGCAAAAAAACATTTCGCCAACGCCATCTCCAATCGCCTCATCGAGGTGCGTGAGATGATGGAAGTATTAGATTAAAAACATTGTTAAAAAAAAATTAAAAAAAATTATGGAATCAAAAAAACGACGCACTGCGTCCAAGCGGTTACTCCAGCTCAACATTGCTTTCCCAGAGCACAAGTGGTTGACCTGGGAGAATGTGGGACATATGGGGAAGAACAATATCAAGCATCTTATCAAAGAAATACGTAAGGAGATCAGTCGACTTAAACGACAAGCAACTCATGAATTAGGTCGTTATAACAAACGTATACTTCCTCATACCAAGGGAAGTAAAGAACTAGGGGCCATGAAACAAGTACTAGAAATGATAATACAACATCGCCAAGAAGTTATCACTATGCTCACCGCCATCGCCAAGACAGTGCCAAACAAGCCACAGTTGCCGGGATGTGGAAGGATAAATATACCTTTTGGGGAAGTTGCTATTGATTTGTTTGGTGAAGATTGGAGTATAGCCACTAATGAATATAGCAATTCCTTCGATAGTGGTCGATACGCAACGCTTCCTGTAGTAAAAAAACTACGAGCATGCAATGATCGTGAGTATATACGGACCATGAAGCGTATAATTGGGCGAGCAACAGATTTCTTACTCACAATGCCGTTACCAACAGAGCATGAGATAGTTACCAAGAGACTTAGTGAATTGTCTAATTTACGAGATCGACAAGGCAGACCTTCTGATGAGTTGCTCGCTCTCATCGCGCAAGATGAAGCATGGCTTGCTGCTGATGAAAAAGGTAAAAAGAAGGAGAAAGCAGCAGCCACAGAAACAACAGAAGAAGAATAGGTCTACGAAACGTACGGCATGCCGTACGTTTTTTTTTATTGCTTCTCAACATGGGTAAGTGCATATAGCAAAAAAGAGAGAAAATAATATTGACTTTATATATTAAGATGTATATGATGTACTACAAACTACGAGATCATTACCAGCCAAGAAAATAATGTTCACAAAAAAAAATCGTAAAAAGTATGGCAAAAAAAATCAGCAAACAAGAAACAACACCTGTACAACTCCCACCACTCGGCAAGTACTTTAAGTTGATGGGAAAGCCTATTAGCTGGAAAGATATGTCTCTCTTGGGCAAAAAAAACATCAGCAAAGCAATCAGTGATTGTCGTAAACAACTGGCCTATCTCAAACGCATGAAATCACTGGGACTTCACTATGCTGGAGCTCTCCGCGCACTCGATGCAGGCAGAGGCGATAGACTACCAAAGTTCTTGCAAACAATTACTGAACTCCAGCTCGTCATCAAAGAACTGGTACAGATGCGCAAAACAGCTATTGCTCTACCTTTACTTCCCTGCTTCTGCCCTGTGCTCAAGATAGGAGACATATATCTCTTGGAGGAAGAAAGCGGAGTTGAGGAACTTCACATTTTGGTAGGACTTACCAAAAAAGAGGAAGAGATTATTGCTATCTTTGGCTCAATCACGTATAGTGGAGATTCGGAGACAGATCTATGGAACACGGAAATCTACCCCGACCAAGAAGGATCTGGTAATTTTTGCTTCCCTGTATCGATGAGTGATCTCAAGCTCTTGGAGCAAGCTCCCCCAGCATTTATGCGTCTGTGGGATAAGTTCTCATCGATCAAACGAGAAACGGTAGAGTTTCCTTCAGAGATCACGCTCCGCCAAGCACGTATCAGAGCACTGCAGGAGCTCAGGTATATGGTACATGATCCAGCACAGAAAGAGAGTATTCGCCGTATATTGCAAGGAGATAGAAAGTATGTTGGTAGTAGGAAAAAGCGTCAATCACAAAAACCAAAAACAACACAAGCATGATGCCAGAAACAATTTTAGCAATTCTTTGTCTCATAGCCGTGATCGTGGAGTATATCCATGCCAAAGATGAGAAGTTCTATGCCTTTGCTCAAGGCAAAGTACCTACGTTTAGTGGCATTGATTTCAGCGACAAAGCGGAGCAAACAAGCTCAAAAGTAGAAAGCGCATTTTCTGTCTACAAGGCGATGATGTGCCTCCTGTTCTTGGTCATTGCTCTTTTCATTCAGCCCTACGTATCTATCAAACTCGTAGGCTATGTGATTATCGGTATTTATTTCTTGTATCAGCATCATCATCTCTATGAGTGGTGGATACTGAAAAAAGAAAATCATGGTAGACGCACAGCCTGGATGTTCACCCCGATTACGATCGTATGGTGGTGGCAGGTTGTGAAACTCATAATGGTGTACTTTTCGACCTGATGGAGGAATTCCTTCATCATTAATCTCTCCGATAAGGAGAGATTTTTTTATGAAAAAACTCCGTACAGATACGTACGGAGATGGTATTGTTTCATTTCATTGCTTGTTTGAGTAACTCTTTGATGAGCTTGGTGGGAGTGCAGTACATCATGTCGCCGAAATAACCTCCTTGAGAACCTCCTTGATTGATGCCGATCATCGCATACTCATTGGCGTGTTCAATAATAATCGGACTACCAGATGTCCCTGGTGTAGAAAAAGCATTGAACACTATTGATTCTGCTAGCTGCATATCAGTAAGTTTGTTATACTTTACTGTATCATTCTCGTTGAGGAGATTGTACAAAGTAGATCCTGATAAGTTGGTAATTACTTTGAGTTGCTCACGGAAAAGACACTCTTCTTGGAAGAAAATATCTGCCTTCATCCCCAACCCATTGAATGAGTTTTTCACATTTACCAAATCGCTCACTCGTGCCAATGCATCACTATTGAGTGCCACTAGTTTGGGTAGCTTCAGCGGTAACGCATGCTTGGTCTTCAACTCAATAATGCAATAATCTGCACTAGCATGTTGTGGGTAGTATACGTGCACAAACCTGAGTGGCGTACATTGCTTGTCCGCTCTCAGATACGACCATTGATCTGGCGTAGACTGGGTCACCGCAAAATGATGACGAACCGTAGCGACGAAAACTCTTTTGCCTGTTTGCGCTATGATACATCCTACTCCACGCATCCCATCGAAGAGAGGTCCAATGCTTCTGTGCTTGAGGAGAAGCACAATTGGCGTTTCTTCAGAAAGAAGCCAGTTAAAGATCTTTTTTTTATTTATTTCTTGCATCTTTTGTTTGTTTAGGCATCTTTTTATAAACATCGTACACATAATGTCAATATCTCAATTGTGTCTCGTTCCTATCCGCCTATCATGCAAGATTTATTACAACAGTTGGAGAAGATTGTAATCTCACACAACATGTTTACACTCTCTCAACCTTCAACTTTTCCACTCTCAACTTTCCACATAAGTTTGTATGCAATATCTCCACGTCAAAAATCTCCATAAGTCCTATGCTGATACTCCTCTTTTCTCAGGTATAGATTTTGTGGTCGAGCAAGGACAAAAGATTGCTATCGTGGCCAAAAATGGTGCAGGGAAATCAACGTTGCTCGATATCCTCATGGGTCTGACTGATGCACCGATCGGTGAAGTACAATTTACGACCGGTGTCAAAGTAAGTTATCTTGCGCAAACACTTCCTATTGATCCTACCCGTACCGTGATAGATATATTGATTAGTCACGAAAACGAACTCGGTAGCCTCATCTTGGCCTATGAGTCAGCACTCGAAGATCCTACTACCAATCCCGAGCAACTACAACTCCTCCTCGATCAGATAGAAAGCAAAGATGCACGAAGTTTCGAAACCAAAGTGAAGACGATAATTGCTAAGTTGCAACTCAACGCGTTGTTGCATCAAACCATTGGTTCACTTTCGGGTGGTGAAAAAAAACGCGTCGGATTGGCTATGGCGTTGCTCAGTGAACCAGACTTTTTGATCTTGGATGAACCGACCAATCATATAGATCTTGAGATGATCGAATGGCTCGAGAAAGAGCTCAAAAGTAGCGCAATTACCTTGCTCATGGTCAGTCATGATCGTTATTTCATAGAGCGCATTTGTACGCATATCTACGAGCTCGAACAAGGCAAACTCTTTATCTATACAGGTGGATACGATGCCTACTTGGATCAGAAAGCAATTCGTCTCGAGCTCGCCACCAAGCAAGAACACATTATGAAGCAAACGGTCAAAAGAGAACTCGAACGGGTACGCAAAGCGCCGAGGGCGAGAGGCACGAAGTCGGTTGAAAGAACGGCTCGTTATTATACCCTCGCACAACAACATCAAACGACCAAGCAGTTCATTGCCAATGCTACGAAAAAACTTGACCTCCAAGCATCGACCACGAAACTCGGTAATAAAATTTTTCAGATTCACTCGCTGTCCAAAAAATTTGGTGATAAAATAATTTTTGACAAATTTTCGTACGATTTCAAAGCGGGTGAACGTGTCGGTATCATCGGCAAAAATGGCGTAGGCAAATCGACCTTTATCAAACTGCTCTTGTGATCGGAGAGTCCCGATAGTGGCCAGATCAAAAAAGGAGAGACGCTCGTCATCGGTCATTATCAACAAGAAGATATTCTCTTCAACAGCGACAAAACGGTCTTGGATATCGTCAGAGATCAAGCCGAGCACATCACAATTGGCAAAACAACCATCTCTGCAGCCAAATTGCTCGAGCGTTTTTTGTTCACGCCCACGCAACAACACACGAGAGCGTATGCCCTGAGTGGTGGTGAGAAAAGACGTCTCCACCTCCTCAGCGTGCTGATCAAAAGTCCCAATTTCCTCATTCTCGATGAGCCAACGAATGATCTTGATCTGATGACCCTGCATGTGCTCGAAGAATTTTTACTCAGCTATACAGGATGTTTAGTCATCATCTCGCATGATAGATTTTTTATGGATAGATTGGTGGATCATTTGCTCGTCTTCGAAGGTGCATGAGAAATAAAAGATTTCCGAGGCACCTACACCCAATGGAAAGAGACCCAAAAAAATACTGCAACGAAAAAAATGAGTGCAACGAACAATGTTGCACAAGAAACCTCGCCCACCTTCCCCAAAAAGAAATCATTGAGTTACAATGAAAAACGTGAGTGTGAAGCACTCGAGGCAGAAATTATCCACCTCCAAGCTCAGCAAGACGCCATCAATATTCGCTTCCACACCGCACAACTCTCCCACACCGAGATCAAAGAGCTGAGTTTAGAGCTCGGTAATGTCAGTCAAAAACTTGCCAAAGCAGAAGCGAGACGGTGCGAACTTATCGAGAAAACGTAGTATTTCTCTACGGAATGCAGTTGCATTACAGCGTGTATAAGCATATACTCTTCTCTCTACTCTATACAACCCTATGACCGCTCATATTGAAGAAAATTCAGTATTTCATATAGATCCTACCTATCTTGGAGACGATAAACTGCGTGCAGATGATTTTTTGCTTGCGAGAATTTTGGGGAATTCTGCACAGTGTGAAAAACAATCGCAACGTCTCGAGCTAAAGACTAGAGCTCAACTGCTCGAAGACATCACCACGAGATATACCGATCTCCTTGCACAAATAAAATCAATAAACTTGCAAGTTCCCTGACCGTATCCATTTTTGCTCAAGACACTCTCAGACGAGACACTCAAAAGACTTGCTCAATCAGCACAAAGTCATGGCATGGTACTCCAAGCAGATACGTACTTGGAAGCGATACGAAACCCCGATGAGAAAGATTTCCTGCTCAATCAGTATCATCAATCACAACTTGCCTCGCTCAAACAAACACTCAACTATCTCACGCATGAATTTACACATCATACGCCATTCATTTACTATATCCTCATGTCAGTGTTACATTATAATGTGATCACGACAGCAGAATGAGTCTATGCACTCAGCAAAAGATCACCCACCTCTCGGAAAGATTTTGAGGTAGTAGATGCAGGTACCGCTCAAATCGTCTATGACGCAATCACAGAAAACGCTCCGCAACATCCACTCATCATCAATCATGAAGCACATCAATGCAATGATCTCGTCACCCCCGAACACAGACAAGAGATACTCAACACCTATATGGC
This sequence comes from uncultured Candidatus Peribacteria bacterium, assembly GCA_964447535.1. Lineage (GTDB taxonomy): Bacteria > Patescibacteriota > Gracilibacteria > Absconditabacterales > Absconditicoccaceae > CAYUST01. The sequence goes on along the minus strand of CAYUST010000018.1, from coordinate 5,123 downwards.
AGAAAAAAGACCACTCGGTATGTGGCTCAAATTTCCTCAGGGATCTGATGAAAAAGTTATCAACGACTTCTATCTCATGTGCAGAGATAGTCGGAAGTATGGACTAGCCAACTGGTGTTCTGGTACGCCTGGCAAATCTATCGCCAAAAGATTTTTGGAACAAGGAGATTGTCGAAGATTTGTCGACAACGAGTGAATCACCCAACTAGGTATCAGATATGAGGGCATAGCTTCTATTGCGGAGCCACCACGTGGTATGCTACCAAGCCAAGAAATTGCGCCTGCATATTATACTGAAGTAGATTATTTTCTCTCAACTCATCCCGGCTGAACAAAATATCTCAAACATACTACTTTTGCCAAGCTCTATGAGCAATACAAAGACCTCACTGACTTCAGCTCACTACCTACAGAAGACCTACTCAAAATTGCACTGCATATCAACGCAGGTGATGGTAGTTACAATAGAGAAAGAAACGAAGAAAAAAGAGCTCTTTTCAAAAACATCCTCCTTGCCAACAAAGAAGCAATCAGAATATTGCTTGGAAGACATCATGACGTTGATCCTACAACTATCGCCTTTGATGAATCCGAAGTGAATGACCTCACGACCATTTATGTCTGATCCACGTTAGCCACGACGCATTACGACCATCTCAAAATAATTAGTTGAGGAGTTTCTCTGCTAGGAGAAGGAACATTTTCAGCGCCACTACTCACTATCATAGAATGATTTTTTCAAACAGGAAGTGCATCAGAAATTATCACTCCTCTCCTCACCACAGTGGAAGGAGATCTCGATGCAGGTAAAGCTATCACTTTCGTAGCACCACAGCTTACTTCAGTCAGCGGTGATTTGATTGTATGGAACACGACAGATTTCCTAGCACCTCAACTAACCACTGTTGGCTGTTATCTTTTTGCACGCCACGTCACGCATTTCACAGCACCCAAGCTCACTTCAGTAGGCGGAGATCTCCATGCACCAGAGGTTGTTTCATTTTCTGCTCCCCTCCTCTCCCACATAGGTGGTGATTTTCATATACCAAAAGCAACGATGCGTGATGTGGCGTTGTATACGATTCAAGAGCCTAGATAGACAGTTTTTTATTTTTAGACTCTGAATTTTTGAATTTGATTTCAGAAATACATCTATTGACTTTATTTTATAAATATTTATAGTATCTTTTTTACTCATGTCTTAAACCTGATGGGTATACTAGCAAAAGCCACACAAATAGTTGATTCATTTAGATATACGCATAAACTCTCCAAAGTTGCCTTTGCAATAAATGAAACACTCGAGCAAACTGATATTGCAACAGCAGATGCATATACGGTGAAAGAGCTACCTAAGTGAGTAACTGGCAGATTTACTCAATTCAGATCCCTAAAACTGATTATAATAAACTCTCTCTATTTTTCATCCATGACCCAGGCAAAGCTCATCAAAATATTGTCACATGAATTAGCTCATGCAAATTGATACTATTTTGATACATGAGGAGGCATCTGATATTGATGAGTACAAATAGGTATTCAAAATAAGTTCAAAAGTCCCAAAATAGACGATGCTAATCAAGCGCTAAACTATACTAAGTTCTTTAACGAGTGAATCACAGAGATTTATTGAGAAAAAATATTTGAGATTCTCAAACAAAATAAGGCATTGGGCATACCAAGTAACGAGGCTTATAGCAGTGATGATACAAGCGCGAATCACTATATAGCTAAAGAAATGATTAATGGTATGCTCAGAAGCAAAAAAGATATACCGCTCCTAGAAGCACAAGAAAAAGTTATTAACTACTATAAGTCAGGCGATATACAATGATTTTTTGATTATATTTTTGACGGATTCGTAGGTTCAGATAAGGAGAAAGAAAAAACGCTCAATCTAATAAATACCACTTTTCGTCTCTAAGGTAAGTTTCATATACCCAAAGCAACGATGCGTGATATGCAGTTGCTACATATATAAAAGATATTTTACTTGCAAATAGAAGTATGGAGACTATACTGAGTCCCATAGCTTTTATATTATTTTTTTGCCATGACTCTCGCTCGTTCTGTCATCTGGGGGATAAGCCTGCTTAGCGTCTTGTCCGTGATGGTCGTCTATGCAGTACCTGCTGAAAAAATTGATGTAATCAATGAGAAATCAGGGCATACGTTTAGTCTCCCTGCAAATGCCAAAGCACTCGAAAACAACCCCAATATTTTCTACCTAGGGACAGGTGTAGATAGTGCGACCCAAGAAATAGTCGAAGGATATGCTATCGTTCGTTACCAAGAGCCCAAAGCAAAAACAAATGTGACAGGAAATGCAAAAGCATGAGGGGGGACAATCTGTTATGGTTTCCTAGCGAGTGATGCGAAATGGAAAGGCACACCCGAACCATGGGTAGTTAACTGAGCAAATACCCAATGATTGGCAGCAAATGATTTCTTCACTATCGTCAACGGAGCTGTAGATAAATGGGAAAATGCCGCAGACGGTGTGATGAATGCAAGCTATATCAATATCTTTGGAGTTGGCACGACCACGACCAACACGCTCAACGCAGGTTGAGCACTCAATGGTATCAATGAGGTAGTCTTTGGGTCTATCACAGAAACCTGAGTTATTGCCGTCACCACCATCTGGGGAGTATTCGGTGGAGCACCAAGAAACCGCTACCTCTCAGAGCGAGATCAAGTATATGACCAAGTAGATTTCGGTCGAACTATAGGAGGCTCACCTACGACTATGGACCTAGAAAATATCGTTACCCACGAAATGGGACACAGCTTTGGTATGGGAGATCTCTACACGAGTGCTTGCTCTCAACAGACGATGTATGGTTACGCCTCCGAAGGACAAACCAATGCAAGGACACTAGAAGCGGGAGATATCGCAGGGATTAGTAAATTGTACTAACTGACTCCCCCTCTCCTTTGGGACCTCGGTACCTGTAAAGGTAGAGGGTACACCCTAAAGGGTATAAAGGGTGAGGGTGCTTCTTTCAAAAAAATGACGGGCAGCTGCTCGTCATTTTTTGATAAGGCGTTTTTTTTATTTGCTGACTAACTCTGCATGCAGTTGATCGAACACGATACTTGCATACGCACCAGACGGTAATGAAAAGGACACATGGAGATCATCACCACTATATGTTGCGTTCGACTTGGTAGGCGTCACCCACAATGCTCTTCTCAGGCCAAATATCTTGTGTTCGCGCAGTGCAGCAAACATTGCTTTGTCTTTGGTATATTGCTCGAGGAATTTCGCTTCACGTTGTCCAGCGAGTGTTTTGCTCGGAGGCATCGGTAGATTTCGTCACACCACCGGTCACGTTGGCACCATGGTCTTCGCATCATACGCGATGCCCTTCCCCATTTTTTGAACCGTGAAGGTCGCAGCTCCCTCAGCTCATTTTGTTTCGGTCGTGAAGACAAGTTTGGTTGCATCCTCATAGATACCATACTGTGTTTTTCCTTTGTCTACCCGCGTAAGGATATCTCCATCGATCACTGCTCTCTTGGGTGCATAGACTTGCTCCGCAAACTCATTGAAAATCTGGCTGGATAGTGCCTGTATTTTGAAGACCACATCAGCTTTGGTCATCTCTTTCTTCTCTTTGGAACTCCCTTGGACGATCTCCCATCCTTGCGTACTATTTCTCCCCATGATCCCGAAGCGTTGCTCCCCATACAGATTGAGATAGCCACCGCTCAAGAGCTTTTTGACAAACTCCTGCGCCTGCACTCTCTCTTCCTGTCCCAAGTTTTTCTGTGCTCTAAACGCTATATAAAATCTATTGGTAATCGGTGTAGACAGATTGAGCGGAAAGGTATGCCTAGACACCTCCACAATCTTCACGATCTCAGCCAACGTATCTACAAATAGTCTCTCACCGCCCGCTTGTTTGAGCGCTCTATCATAAATGCTAATCCACTGCCTCGCAATCGCCTTCTTGTCCTTGAGCCCCGCAATACCGATATGCAAACGTGACAGCTTGAGCTTCTTGCGCAAATGCAAAATGACCTCTTGCGTCGTCATATTCCTCTTCTCTATATACACATACAGCGCCTCGCCTTTGCCCGCCAACGCAAAAGGCAACTCCTCATATACCTGAAAATCAGCTGATGTCTGTTTGAATGCGAACGTCATAGGGAAAATGTGCTAATAAATGCTATTTGTTGGCGTGAGTATAGGAAAGTTGGGGGAGATTGGTAGCCAGATGTCCGAAAAAATCGGACAACTGAAGATATGAGATATTCTTCTTTTTTAATTCTGTAGTTATTCTTAGAATTCCCGTAATTGGTCAGTAGGTTGAAGGTGTTTATCTCCTCTCCTCTGATCATGACCACGGATCTCATGCCTTTGCAAAACACACTACATCGTATAATTTCATTTGCATTTTTTATATATTTAACTATACTAGATATAGTTTTTAGATGTATATGCATATTGATGGCAACTACACAGATCGTTTTCACCACAGACACCGAATTGAAGAAAAAGACCCTAGCAAAGCTGAAGGCAGAGTGAAGCACACTCAAATCACTCCTGCAATATACCATGAGAGCATATCTGCAAGGGAGGATTTCACTTGGTATCGTCACTCAAGATGAGATGTGGACCGCAGAACTTGAAGCAGATTATCAAAAAAAATCTGCAGATTTTACTGAGTGAAAAAATATTGTTGATTGGGAGACGCTAACTAAAAAATATGCGTAAATGACCAAGTATACTATCAAAACACATAAGTCCGTAGAAAAATTTTTATCAGCTCACCCTGAAGTGGCTCGCCATTTCATCGAAAAGTTTTCTCTCATAGCACAAGATCCACAAACAAATGCAGTGGATACGAAGCCTCTCAAAGGAAAGCCAAATAATTTTAGACTCAGAATAGGCAAATATAGGTTTCTGTATGAGATCAGACATACAGAGATTTTGATATGGATATGGAGAGCTGATAACAGAAATAACGTCTATGATGAACTCTAGAATAAAAAAAACATCACACAAAATCAGTGATGTTTTTTTATGATGCATATATTTCCCCTCATAGTCAAAGTTTGGTGGAGATGGCGGGAGTCGAACCCGCGTCTGAAACGCATAAGATATAACTTCTACT
>CAYUST010000017.1:0-18364 GCA_964447535.1 uncultured Candidatus Peribacteria bacterium | reverse complement strand
TCCCTTCCTAACTTTTGCTTCGGCAAGACTTAGGACACAGCATCTGTGTCCTTTTCTTTATATCTTCATGAAAATTTCATGCATATGAAATTTGAATGATTGATATAATGACCCCTAAGCCCATATGGGCTAGGGGTTTCGTTTCTTTATTATACATATGAAATCTGAGTGATTGACATAATTATCCCAAAGCCTTGTGCTTTGGGACTCGTGATTATATTGTCTCAACTACTTATTTTTACTAATATGAAGTTTAGCTAAGCCTTTTTTGCTTTTTCGGGTATAAATATATATTATTTTACGGTGAAGACAAAAAATACACACACGACGACCAGATACACAATTCGTGAAGCAAATTTTATCACGTCCCAATCCATGGAAAAAAATCCGTACATACATCTTTTTCTCCAGCTCCGACGTCTTGCTCCTGATAAAAAGCTATTTTTTCGTATGCTGATCTTTTCTGTAATAGGTAAGTTGCTTTGGCTCACCGAACCCTATCGATTTGGACAACTCATCAATACTATTCAACTCCAATGAGTACAGTGACGAAATAATATCCTACGATATCTCAGTATTTTTTCTGGTATCGGGGTAATAGCATGGGTGTTTCATGGACTTTCACGTATTCGAGAACAACAAATTCAGTTCAAAGTCAGTGAACTCTTTCTTGCAGATATTTTCTCCAAGATAGGAGCATTACCCATGGCGTGGCATAGCGATAATCACTCTGGAGAAACGATCGATAAGGTTTCCAAAGCAAATGCTGCACTGAAAGATTTTGCAGGGGATTGTCATATGCATCGATATGCAATCATCAATATTATATGATCTCTTATTGGTCTGACACTGATTCGACGACCTGCAGGTGTCATCGTTATTTGTTTTTCAGTAGTTATGGCATGGGTAGTTCATACATTCGATATGAAGCTCGTACATCAGATTACTGAAAAAAACAAAAAAGAACATCTGGTCATGAGTAGCTTCTTTGATTTTCTTAGTAATATCAAGACGGTAATTGCGCTAAGGTTTGAAGATCGTGCATTACATACCCTTCGTAGTAAGGTTGCGGAGATCTATCCAGTATTTAGAGGACGAACAATCACCAATGAGCGAAAGTGGTTTTCTGTAGATATAATCATGAAAATAGTTGTTTTTCTTATTGTTACAGCATTTTTGTGGCATGAGTTTTCTACACAAGGAGTTGTTTTGATTGGAACAATTACGATGGTACGACAATATATCGACAAGATGAGTGGAGCAATCGATAATTTCAACTGGATATATGGAGATATCATGCAGAAATCGACCGATTTTCATAGTATCGATGAGATCGTCGCTTCCTACAACACGCTTCCTTCTCGTACTACCACGCATATTTTTGACCAGACCCATCCTATCCATATCCAGGATCTTCATTTCTCTTATACCAACCAAGACAATCAAAAAATAGTTTTAAATGGTATCAACGTGACTCTACATCCAGGCGAACGTATTGCACTCGTAGGGGCGAGCGGAAGTGGAAAGAGCACGCTGATGACGCTGCTCAGAGGATTGTATCCTGTGGATCATGTACAGCTTACAATCGGTGATACTACGTTTGATACTTTGGAACCACTGAGTCACTATGCTGCACTTATTCCTCAAGAACCAGAGATCTTCGAACAAACCATCAGATACAACATCACCATGGGTATCGATATAGATGATGCAACCGTGCAAAAATATCTCGAAATAGCCTGTTTTGATGATGTTGTGGCTACATTACCTCACGGACTCGATACCGATATCAAGGAAAAGGGAGTAAACCTCAGCGGTGGACAAAAACAGCGCCTGGCACTCACGCGTGGACTCCTCATGTCTGCACACAGTCGTATTCTTCTTCTAGATGAATCGACCAGTAGTGTCGATATTCACAACGAAAAACGTATCTATGAGCATATCCTGAAAGGTCATCCAGAAACCTGTATTGTGGCATCGATTCACAAGCTACACCTCCTCCCCTTCTTCGACATGATTTATTTGATCGATGAGGGCAAGGTAATGGAATCAGGTAGTTTCACTAATCTTACGCAAGATCCAAATTCACAACTCAGCAAACTACGAGCTGATTATTTGGTAGACACAATACAGCATGTCGATGCCGGATCCGGATAAATAAAGGAGTAGTTTAGAGTTATCTTCGCTATAGTAGTCAAAAGCCTATAACAAAAACTTGCTTTCCCCTCCAATATATGTATACCACACATGTGTTTATTGTTAGTAGGTATATGAAACAACTGCACCTCAACTTGAGAAAGAGCTATCACTTCGTTTGGTTCATCCAAAGGAAGAGTTTTCTCGTCGAGGCCAGTTATGATATGAACAGATAAATAAGTAGCCATATCACCTCACAAGAATCCTCTTCCTCTACAGGAAGGGGATTTTTTTATACCTAGCATAAACACAACGTACGCGTCTCTACTCGACCTTGAGAACGAATTCTAGACAAGTTCTCAATACTCGTAAGGAAATTACGTACGTCTTCTCTGCATGTCACGATATGCACTTCATTTTTGTATTACTCGCCTTTGTGCACCTTTATTATTTTGTTTCTTACTCCTCATGAATAATTCTCTACCACCTACGTTAAATAACTGACAATCTCGGATCGATGAAGAATCGGCATTCATCAATGCCCGTATCAACAAGCAGACACAAATAGACATTTCTCAAACCCTCTCTGATGCAAGCTCAACTCCCGAAGTAAAACGCGACCCAGATCCACTCATCAAACAGCCATTTGTCAAACCAGATGGAGATGTTTCCCGGAAATACTAGAAAAGTAAATTTACACATCCTTCTATTGACATTTATATCATAATATGTATATATTACATACTATTTTATCCAGTGTAATATATATGGTGGATATTCCAAAACTCCTCTCATTAGAAAAAAGTAACCAGCAGTGAGGGCTTCTTGATATAAATTTACAAAACATTGAAGTATGTAAAGAGTATGACACGGTAGAAATAGACCTTATATTTTATCCGTATTCAGAAAATATTACCAGTGATGACTACGAGGTAGAACCACTCCATAGGCATATTAAAAGTGCGGGGAAAATTGGGGAAAAATATAGTAAATATACCGATCCCTATGCAATCTGATTTGGGTCAACACTCTGACTTATCATATCAACTATAGCTGGTGTTTCAAACAGTAGGAATGTACTGGAAGTAGAATCTATGTTCACACTAGGTATAACAACATACGCCTGAATTCAATGATGGTCAAAGATAGAAAGTCTTTTAGCAAAACTCACTCCCCATACTCGCTATCAATTCAAAGAAAATAGTTATCGCTATTGAAGAAGTTTATATAGCACGCTCGGTGGATATATTCAACGCCATCAAAATAATAGATATCAAAATCCTGTTTTGTTGCCTGAAAAGTTTGACCTCATTGTGTGAAATAACAGTTATACTGTTAGAATGAGCTTTTCCAAAGAAGATATTGCTGCGGTGACCGAAAATATGGCTAGAATTGCCACAATACGTTTCAAGGATAAAGAGCTTGCTAAGCAACTCAATGAGTATGGTTTCGGGTGTACTATGAAACTCAAGTTAGGCAATTATGAATGAAGTCTCCTCAAAAGAGATGAAATGATTCAAACGTTCGAAAATTGAATGCTTTGATGTGAAGATCTAGAACATAACTTTCTAGAAAACCATTTTGAATGGCGTAGAGCTACAAGTTTTTGAAGATTCAAAAAGTATGTGTCAAATACATACATTGAATGAAGCATAATAGAAGTGCTTTCTACTCCCGGAAATGGCCACCATATACCAAATCAAACAGCAGGAACAGGTGAAATAGTATCTCCTAACTTAGATTCAACCCCACCAAACCCACTGCAATCACTACCAACCATACACACTGCATCATCGACAAACTCTCGTGTAGGAAAAACCGGGCAACTAGAGCAACTAAGATAGTACTAGCACCTGCCCAAACCGCATTAGCAATGCCCGCTGGGATAGTTTTGAGTGCAAACGTCAAACAAACGAATGTAATAGCATAGGTTGCTACAGCCAGCAGAGTCCGCTTAAGTTTTGTAAAACCAGCAGAAAGATCCATAGTTATCACAGCAATAGTTTCAAAAATCACTACGCCCAACAAATACCAGTATCCCATTTGGTTATTGAAATAATAAATACACTATTACGTATTTCACAATTGAACCAACGTTTGCCAGATCATATGTGGTGCTTGTTGGAGTTGTTTTGCATCAGGCACTACCTGCTCTTTTTTGAAATGACGATATCTATCAAGGAAATCCGCCATACGTTGTTGTAGCGACGCATCCTGTAACAAACACACATCACCATAATTCTCCACATACCATCTTGCATTATATTCCTGATGATTTCATCACGTGAAGGGGAGAGGCACAATAGCCTTCTTGAGTCCAAAGAGCTGTTGTTCCGCCAAAGAGGTGACTCCTCCGCGCGTGATAGAGAGATCACAATGTGCACATAAACTAGCCACTTCTTCAACGGTAAGGTATGTGAAAGTAGTTACCTGTGAAAAAGGAGCAAAGCGTTCTGCTAGATGTTCGTTTCTTTTTCCTAAGATCACATAGAAATGATATTCTTGAGTCCACTCATCAGTTAGAATATTGGCCAATGTTTCGTAGATGACGGTAGATCATTGGGATCCCCCCATGACAAGCACATTTGTTGTTTCATTGGAGGACAATCATTTCCACAGTTCTGTCTGATCAAAATGTAAGAGCGCAGAGGAAAGGAGCTGTCCAGACACCTGGGTATCAGGTCCAAACACATTGGGAAATCAAGCAAACTTGATAGTTGCTCGTTTGGCTATGATGCGATTTGCAAGTCAGGGATAAATATCAGATTCATGTAATACAACAGGTATGCCAAGAATGCCTGCTGCCATACATACTGGCACAGCTACATGACTTCATTTACAGAACACCACCGTCACCTTACGTTTTCTCAGTTCGAATAATGCTACGAAAAAACCTTTGATGACGAGAATCATATCCAACAGGTTGGATAATAGCGTCTTCCAAAAATCATATCTTCTCCATTTCCCAGAAGTAATGGGGACAAAAGTTACTCGCGGAAACTGTAAACTTGCGCTGTATTCCTGGCCATCAATCTCACCAAACCAGGATATTTCCTTGCATTTCTCCCTCAATTCTGTATCGTGCTCCACATACCTCAGTAAGGCAACTATAGGAATCACATGTCCTCCTGTTCCCCCTCCTACGACTGCTACGTGCATCTGACTGGTATAAATAAATATGTTTGTTCAGTGTACTTAATTACTTGTTTATTTGTCAGGGTGATTAGCTCAGCTGGCGAGAGCGCTACATTGACATTGTAGAGGTCACTGGTTCGAGTCCAGTATCGCCCACCACTACTTCAAAACTACCTCAGAGTAGTTTTTTTGTTGTGGAAAACAAGTTTCTTCTGTAGTTATTCTTGGGAAATTATATCCAAGAGTCGTATATAGATAAAGGTAGCGCACAAGTCTGAGAATTGTAGAAGTAAAATATATAGGCTAAATAACATTAGCAAGCGAGCGGGTCCCTTTGGGAGCGAGCTTGCTCCGTAATCGTAGATAAAGTACTCACATACTGAAGACCTGCGCTACCTAGAACTTTTTGCTTCTTTTTGGGTCATGCCAAAAAGAAGGCCACCCCGGCAGGGGGTGAAAATTGTTTTTATAAATTTTGTTATTCAATACTAACACCTCTCCTCAACTTCATCCTCCCTCCCCACTGCCTCGTATGCGAACAGATCGGCTCCTACTTTTGCAATACATGTAAAAAGAATCTCGAACTTCATCCTCCCATTTGTCCCGTATGCCACAAACCCTCCCGCGAATTCCGTAGATGTTTATGATGTCACTGACCACTAGATCAAGTACTTATCATGTTCACCTACTCCTCTGCTATACAAACGCTTATTAAGCAGTTTAAGTATGGGGGCAGTCACTCGCTTGCCACCTTTCTTGGGAAACAACTCGCTTTACACATGAAGACTCAAGAAAATTGGGAGGGATGTAAAGAAAAAGTGGTGATTACCTCCATCCCTATGCATCGATACAAGCAATATCGAGTTAGGTGATTCAATCAAGCCAAACTTTTGGCACAAACCTGTGCCAGAGAATTACAAATTCCCTACCGTGACCTCCTCGTCAAACAACAATGGACCTTCTCACAAGCAAGCAAATCAAAAGGTACGAGAGAAGACTCACTGCAAAAGGTATTCAGAGCATCTGAAGTGGATTTTATTCCGAAACATATCATTTTGGTAGATGACGTCATGACTACAGGAAGTACGCTCACACAGGCAGCCAATGTGCTCAAACAAACATATCCTCAAGCCTCCATTTGGTGAGCCGTGCTTGCCAGAAATGGCTAGACAAGGATGTCTATTTCTCCTCTTTTTGTCTACACAAATTTTTGACATTCTTTTACAAATTGTCTTTTGGAGCCAAAAAATAAAGGTGTAGTATTGTAAAAAAAGAGTAGACACACCCTTTATTTCACGAAATGAGAAAATGTAGTTCGCTGTGCGTGAGGCAGCCGGCGACGCCCATGTTCCAAAAGATAAGCAGAAGGTACAAGATGTTGTGTACAACGACCACCGAGAAGAGAAAGTATTAGACGTCCAAAAATTGCTTTTATAAACACAAAGGGGGCTAACCAAGAGGATGCTTGTTGCAGATATCCTGAGAGTGAATTTGCTTGAACTAGCTGTTGCTCGGATATAACTTGTGCAGGGAAAGGATGAAACAGTCCTACCTCATGATACATCACTCGCTCCTGGGGAGCACGCGGAACTAAAGCCAGCGGAACCCAACCAATGACTCTTTGGACACCGTGTCGCCAAATAAGGTCGGGCTGAAATTGTTTTTGTGTCTGTATCAAACGAAGAGCAAAAGGAATATTGAAATAACTACCCAGGAAATTGAACCATTTTTTCCACCCACTAGGTCTCTCACAAGAGCCAACCAACTGTACCTCAAAACCATGATCTATCAGAAGATGATATACATTTTGAAGATACTGTTCCACACCACCAATAGGACATATATAATCTGATACCAAAAGTACACGTCCTTTTTCCTTTCCAAAGAGTTGCTTGAAGCGGGTAATTCGTGTATCATCGCTATACTTACTTGCTAAGGCTAAAGCATCAGTACGACGATCAGGAAGTTCTTCCTGTGTCATTTTGGTAAGTAAAGTAAGCAATTGATCAACAAAAGAATTCTGTTCGTCTAATTGAAACTCAGGGAAGAGAAATGGGGCAATACCTCACTTTGGAAATCCTACTACTGGCACACCTAGCTGAAGCGATTCCAATGCACTCATCCCAAACGTTTCCAAAAAAGTAGAGGGCATGAGCGTCAAGTCAGCATGTTGTCGAATATAATTAATGGCTTCTTTGGGTTGAAATCCGTGATAGGTAACGAAAGTATGTGTTGGAAGTAACTGTTCAAGCTCTTCTTGGAGTTCACCAGATCCGAAAATATGACAGTGGACATTGTCCACCAATGGAGATTGTTTGAGTGCTTGCAGGAGTTCCAAGACCAAATGAAATCACTTTTCTTTAGTCAGTCTCCCCACGAAGATCATCGTCACCTGTTGTGTCATGAATACAGTAAATTGAGTTTAAATACGGGATTACGTAGATGCGAAACGTATGTGTTGTAGTATTATTTTAGAGTTGAATTTAAGACAATTTACTAGTAGAAAATTTGATATTTTTGTGAATTATATCTGTATCAAATTTTCTATAGATCCGTTATAAAAACCAACCACAAATTCACCTTTGCTTGGGATAGTTCCTTTCTTGAGTTGCTCCAAAATAATAGTAACCTCACCACATGCGAGTTGTTCGTGGAGTTTGGAGAGCTCTCTTGCAATCAAGACACGTCATGTAAATCACAGCGCTATCATTTCTTCCAAAAGTTTTTGTATTCTATGAACGGATTCATACAAAAAGACCGGGATCGGGGAAGCAATTATTTCACGTTGCATAGTTTGTTTTCCTTTTTTCTTGGGGAGAAAACCGTAAAAGGCAAAACGATTGGTAGGAAATCGTGCTGCCACCACCGCAGGCACCAAGGCGTTTGTTCATGGCAAGACACTAAAAGGAATGTTATTTTCTCGACATAGTCTAATAATTGTTTTTCCAGGATCTGAGAGTCCTGGAGTCCCAGCATCTGAAAGTAATCATGCGTCTTGGGTGCGAAGTAAATTGATAAAGGCGTCTAATTGGTGTGGTGACGTGAAACTCGTTAAAGAAAAAAATTGTTTTCCTTCGTGTGGTATGTCATATAAGTGAAAAAGTCTCTTGGCAGTTCTAGTGTCTTCACAGAAAAAAAGCGACAAAGAGGTTAAGAAACCTTTGGCTCTGATAGTAATATCTTCGAGATTACCGACAGGAGTAGGAAGAACGTAGAGCATAGTAAATGGAAAATAAATTTTAGTGAGATACTTTTTCTTCTGCAATAAGCACCTCTCTCAGTGACTGCTCATGGAATTTTATTTCAAAAGCATATTTAGGAAAGTGGAGACTTACATCACGGTTTATGTTCTTGTGGTAGCCAGACCGATCCCAGGCGAGATGAGGATACTTCTGAAGTAACTCATCTATATTTGGTATCACAACTTCTATATGTTGAAGTCCATTTTGATATGTATGTACTGCCTTGGGGGCAGCTAGTTCGATGAGTGTATCATAGTTGATAAGCTTACATGCGAGGTGTGGATAATCAAATACACTCACGTTTCTTCCTCAAATCATCTTCTCAGAAAGTAGTTTACCTTGGAGAGCTAAGAGATCTTGTTTGGTTGTTTCGTAGAGTGATGTACTATCCACTCTTATACATCGATGGTCCACAAATACATTTGCTAGTTCAATCTCATATATCTTTCTCAACTGAGCGAGGAGATGGGAGGTAAATTCTGGTAGAGAATCAAGTTCGTTAAGTATATTCATAGCGTGCGATGAACATGTAAATTATGGAACCTCTGAAAAAGTCCTAAAAGTACACAAGAGCACTTTTAGAGACGCCTGAAGAGGTTCGTCAAGGAAGCGTTGTGAACTAGCATTTCTGGGCGTTTGGCAAATCACATTACGCTAGAAAAATACATAAAAAATCAATTTTTCAGAGCTTCTTTATTTCATCTCAAGTTTTACTTGTTCCACCAGTTGTGCAGATTTTTTTATAACGGTTATTTTGTAGACATCTGTTTCATAGGTGTCATGGAGAGCAGGAATACGATTGAGCATAGTGTTGAGAAATCCTGCCAAAGTAGTGTACTCTTCGGCTTCTGGAAGGTCAAAAGGAAGATATCCATTTATTTCATTGATGGATAGGGTAGCATTGATATGATAGACTCATGTACCGTGTTCTGTGACAGGTTTCTCCATATCATCTGATTCATCATGAATATCTCAGACTAATTCCTCCAAAATATCTTCTAAGGTAACAATACCTACTGTCGTACCATATTCTGAAGTAACGAGCGCAAAGTGTTGCTTCGTCTTTTTCATATTTGCCAATAACGTACTTATAGTTTGATTCTCTGGCACAAAGTAGAGAGGTCTCAATAAGCTACGTAACGTGAATTGGCTTTTCTTATATATGTGAGTAAAAACATCCTTCGTCAGTATCCATCCAATCAAATTTTCTTCACTCCCCTCATATACAGGTACTCTCGAATATTGTTCATCAATAATTATTTTAATATTAGCATCCTGTTCATCCTCAATATCTATAGCAAAGAGTTTGTTTTTGTTGGTCATAATCTCACATACTTCTTTATCATCAAACTCAAATACATTGTGGATCAACTCTCTTTCAGATGCAGTAATTTCACCCTCTTCTTCACTTTCAGCTACAATCATACGTAATTCTTCTTCGCTATGAGCCTCATCTTCGGTAGCTGGCGTAATACCGAATAATTGAATAAACTTGAAGGAAAGTCGATTAAGTAAGTGAATAAAGGGTTTGAAAATGCGCGTGAACCAGATAAGTGGATGTATGATTGCTAATGATGTTTCTAGTGGAAAACGAATAGCAAGTGTTTTGGGAGCTTGTTCACCCGCGACTATATGGAGGATTGTAATCACCGCAAATGACAACGGAAGTGCTAGAGAATGTAAGAGTGTTTCTGAGATACCAACATGTAACGAAGCAAAGAGGTATTCAAATAGCCTAAAAAAAGTCTCCTCGCCAATCCAACCTAATGCCAAACTCGCTAAAGTAATACCGAGTTGGGAAGAAGAAAGATAGAGGTCCAAATGATCTTTGACATACTTTACCAGTGATGCTGATTTGGATCACTGTTTCACAAGTATATCCAACTGAGACTCTCTGAGTTTCACTAACGCAAATTCAGCTGCCACAAAATATCCGTTCACTAGTACCAAGAAAAGCGTAAATAGCCACGGGGCCATAGAGACATATCTATAAAGAATAAAATCAAAATCCTTGACAATTTTTTTCTGAACATCAATATACTATAGTACCTCAAATATGCAAGGGAGGAAACAAAAAAACACCTTACGGCGCTTTGGTTATTTGTTGCTTTGTAAATTTGGTACAGGCATCGGTGGGACAAGGTCCCAGGAACCGTAACAAATAAGGGAGTATTCGTATCGTATAATGATTTCTTATTCAAGGAAAGGCATCGGTGGGACCTCGGTCCCAAGGCAACTATAGTAAATAAGGATCTTTTCTTTATTTCTCTTCTTACTTTTTCAAAGGAAAAGGCATCGGTGGGACCTCGGTCCCAAGGCAACTATAGTAAATAAGGATCTTTTCTTTATTTCTCTTCTTACTTTTTCAAAGGAAAAGGCATCGGTGGGATTCGAACCCACGGTTGTAAAGCTTTGCAGGCTCCTGCATTGGACCACTCTGCCACGATGCCGTGACTCAGTGTATAGGTAAATATATGCTGTTTTCAATGGATTTATCAGTTGGTGAAAAGAAATCACGCTATGCTCGTAGTTTTTCTGGATAGTTTCCTGCTGCTACGAGTCCTGCAATATGTGATTGAACGAAAGGTTTATCTTCGGGATTAGTAACTCCACATCGGAAATCTTCACTTTTGTATACTGCACACGATGCTTGGTGTTGGGTAATAAGTTGATCTACAACGAGAGGAATAAAGTATTCGCCTCACTTGTTCGGATCATACGTAGAAAGAAATTCTACAAATCATTGCTCGGCGGCTGCGAAAAACTCTGGATAGAATCACCAAAAGTTCATTGATACAACCTCGTCTCAGGTAAAGGTTGTTCCTGTTTCATCTTCTAACACCCCTTGTTCATTTTTTTTGATCTTGAGACGTTCAACTATATGATCCAAAACGCCGTTGTGTGTGGCACATACTCCTCTATTTACCGAACCAAAAGGGGAAATAGTATTGCGTAAAGTATATCCTACCAACGCGATGCGTTCTGGATGTGGGCTACTCAAAAAAGTTGCAATTTGTTGATATGCGTGTGCTCCGTAGAAATCATCTGCGTTGATGACTGCAAAAGGAGTATCTATTACCTCCCTCGTAACGAGTACTGCGTGTGCAGTACCTCGTGGCTTTTGACGTTCTGCAAGCAGTGGTGCATATATTTGAGGGAGAAGTGTATCTGCTTCTTGGTAGACATAGACGACTTCTACTGACTGTGCGATACGATTACCAATACGTGATTTAAACTCATCAGCAAAATATTCGCGAATAACAAACACTACTTTGTCAAAACCAGCACGAATTGCATCATAGACACTGTATTCAAGTAGTGACTCCTCATGAGGACCAAAACCATCCATTTGTTTGAGTCCCCCATAGCGAGACCCCATTCAAGCTGCTAATACTAATAACGTAAGATTACTCATCTCTACTATATATAAAAAATAAGAGGCGGTCACTATAGGAAAAAACCTATAACTAGCAAGACATTTCGAAAAGAAAATAGGGGTGTCTAATAAATTTACAAAAATTTTACAATAGATATATTAGCCTACAAATAAGCTTTTCGCTCTATATTGGGTAGCCTCCGCAAGATGCTGTCTAGACACAATTGGACAAGCATCAATATCGGCTATAGTTCTTGCAACTTTGATAAGTTTATGAGCAACTCTCGGGGAGAGATGATACAATGACACATACTCACTGATAAATTGTTTTGCTTCTGGTGTTAAAGGGATATAGGATGTAATATGTTTGGCGGGAATAGTTGCATTGGTGCTAATTGATGTGCCTGCAAATCTTTTTGATTGCTCTTGTCGACAGTTGAGAATCATCTCTTGGAAGTTGGGAGAGGAAGTGGTTGTTTGGGGATCTAGAATAGTATCGATAGACTGTCTGGGAATTTCTACGATGAGATCAAACCTATCAAGCAAAGGTCAGGAAATTCTCTGTTGATAGTTTTTGATATCATTGAGTGAACACACGCATGGTTTCTCTCTATCCTTGTAATACCCACAGCGACATGGGTTCATAGCTGCTACAAACATCACTTGTGCAGGATAGGTGACAGAGCCATGAGCACGGGATATGACGATAGATTTATCTTCGAGGGGTTGTCTCAATACTTCGAGCACTTCTCTCGGGAATTCTGGCAGCTCATCAAAAAACAGTACTCCCAAATGAGCTAAACTTACCTCCCCCGGCACAAGGTATTGTCCCCCTCCCACGATTGCCACTTTGGAGGCTGTGTGATGGACACTTCTGAAAGGCCTTTTGGTAATCAGTGGATGTTCTTGGGAAAGCAGTCATGCGACCGAGTATATCTGACTTATTTCCAAAATTTGTGGAAAGGTAAGTGGTGGCAAGAGACCAGGTAGTGCCTTGGCCAACAGTGATTTACCACTTCCTGGTGGTCCAACAAGCAGGATATTGTGCATACCTGCCGCAGCAATGGTGAGTGCTCTTTTGGCTACCAAGTGTCCCGAGATGGCATGAAAGTCCTCATTGGAAGCTAATGAAGAGCTAATAAGATGATCTGGAGATTGTACAGGTTGTGGTTGAAGTTTGGAAAGAGAAGTACAATGGTCTATGATCTGTTGAAAGTGAGCAACAGGAAAGAGAGTAATATCTGGAATATAAACAAGTTCATGGATGTTTTCTTGGGGTACGACGAAATGCGTATATCCTTGTTTCTTGGCACTAATCAACGATGGGAGTAGTCCTGCGACATATTTGATAGTTCACTCTAATCCTAATTCGCCAAAGAATAACCAATCACCAAAACCTGTGTGATGTGTGGTTTCTTCTCTCACCAAATGAAGGAGTGCAACCGCAATGGGTAAATCATATCTCGTTCCAATTTTTTTCATCTCACTGGGCGCAAGGTTGACTACTAGTCTGCGAGGAGGGAGAGATAAACAACAGTTTTTGAAGGTAGATCTAATCCTCTCTTTGGCTTCTTTGATAGCCAAGTCAGGTAATCCAATAATTTCAATTTTTGGGAGTCCATTACTCTGATCCGCCTCAACTGTGAGTTCGTATCACTGTAGTCACCACGGTGCAAAAGTTTTGATACAAACGCTCATAATCTACTCCGTAAGTAAATAGAGAGACTACAAGAAAAGAAGAAGAAATAACAAAGAATTTCTACAGAATATTTTAAGAATATTTTAGAAAAATAGTAACTATGAAAAGAGGTTCACGAGAACATTTACAAACACATATGCTACGATCGCTATACCAATACCAATTACCGCATAGAGTATCAAATCTTGTGCTGTTTTGAGTGCTTTAGCATCTCCTCTTGAGGTCATCAAAAGGAATCAACCATACAACAGAACAATAAATGCTACGAGTCCAATAATAATCCACAACCACTCATTGATCAACCTAAAGATATTGAAGAAACTTTGGTCATTTGGTGATGGAGTCAAAATATCGGTATTGGTAACAATATCCCTCTTCCACTCGTGGGGGATTTCAATTCTCAGATCTCCTCTATTTTTGTCTGTACCATTAGTGGCACCAGCTGTAGGATTTCCAGCCGTTGCTGTGCCTCACGCTGTGGGGGTTCATGCTGTCGCGGTTCATGCTGTTGCCGTTCAAGCCGTTGCTGTACCTGCTGTCGCAGTTCATGCCGTCGCTGTTCCAGCAGTTGCCGTTCATGCTGTCGCTGTACCTGCTGTCGCGGTTCATGCTGTTGCAGTTCATGCTGTAGCCGTTCCAGCAGTCGCGGTTCATGCCGTAGCCGTTCATGCTGTCGCTGTTCCAGCAGTTGCGGTTCACGCTGTCGCTGTTCATGCCGTTGCCGTTCACGCTGTTGCTGTTCATGCCGTTGCTGTGCCTGCCGTTGCCGTTCCAGCTGTCGCGGTTCACGCTGTCGCAGTTCATGCCGTTGCTGTTCATGCTGTCGCTGTTCCAGCAGTTGCGGTTCAAGCCGTTGCTGTGCCTGCTGTCGCTGTTCAAGCCGTTGCTGTTCATGCTGTTGCTGTTCATGCCGTAGAACCACCTCCGTTGGAAGCTCCTCCCCCGCCAGGATTGGGGTCTTGTCCATCCTCTATACCGTCGTTATCATCATCTGGGTCCTGATCATCAGTGATCCCATCACAATCTATATCATTTTGGGGTATACCACCAGCACCATACAGACAATAAGCAAATTTCACCAGTGTCTTGTTGAGTTCTTCATCCAGGACAATAAATCTCCCTGTTCCACCGAAAGGAGTAGGTACAAGTTGTGGTGGGTAGAATCAGAGCGCGTGGGAACCTTGGACAGGCCCCAAAATAGTCAATCCCGAATAGGGGGTGTACCAAAATAAGTTAAAGAAAAGTTGAGACACAGGAGTAACATCATCCCAAAGTCCACCAAATGCAGCCAAATCTGCAGTGTATACCTGTGCTTGTTCTATATAAAAAAGGGTAGGACCTGTATATACCGGCGCGTTACTTGCGGAAGCAACTGAGAGGGAGCTTACCAAAGAGAGAATTCAGACAATCCAAAGTTTCATTACGTAAGCTAACTACTAAATACTCTAATCAAAGAAATTGAGACTACTACGCGTCAGTGCAGTGACCAAGAAGATGATCATCACACTAGCAAGGGCTAATAATATACCAATAGTCACATAGCCTATCTGTTTGAGTGCATCTTTCATTTTCCCCTCATCTCCTCTCGACCAAATCACTTTGAGTCCTGTAATGATAATCATAGGAATAGCCAAAATCACTACCAGTCTCAACAAAAACCTTGCGAACCTCACCAAGATTGAATCATTTTCTTTGATACCAAGTGCATCACTTATAATACCACTATTGGTTGTATAAAATAAATCACTTGCCTCTGCGTCAGCAGAGTATGGGTCCGCTTGATTATTATGTGACTGATCATAGGCATTTTTGAGCCAATCATTAGCTGCCAAGACAGAAGTAGACAGCGTCAACCCAACTAGGAAGAAAAGGCTCAAAAGTAAATAACGCATTCGAAACTCAATAAATAATTAAAGATTTTGGAGTAAGGCATCTGCCTCTGCTTCTTCTTTTTCTTTGGTTGCTGCCTCCTGTTTTTTGATACCTTGAGTCACATCCAAATATCACTCATTATCTCGTTGTTGTATATACTTCTTCTCAATGTCTGTTTTCTTTTGATTGTACTTCTGCTCTATTTCCTGCAATTTTTCTTGTTCTTTGGTTAAAATTCCATTCAGTTTGGCTAACTGTTGTTCATTCATCAAGGGTAATAAATTAAACCAATTCTGCTTTTCCTCGTGAGAACTGAGTGATTGTGAACGCAAAATCAGGGTAATTATATCTGGCATTTTTTCAATAAACTCAACAGGAATAGAATATGCTTTTGCTGTTTCTTGGACATCCTGAGGGAGAGTAAGTAATGCTGCTGTGAGATCCATAGGGTATTAAAGTGATAATAAATGTTGTTGAAGTTCTTCGTCTGCTTGTTTTTTCTCTTTCTGCTCTAGAGTTTGTAGTGCCTTTTGGCGTTTCTTAACACCCGCGTATGCGGTACGTAATTGACTCATATAGCGCTGATATTCACGGGTAGAGAGTCTTTTGGGACGACCCGCCGAAAGAAATTGTTCTGCCATATCACTTCGCATATATAAAACCTCCTCAAGTATAGGGAAAACTCACCTCTACGTCAAATTTTGAAGGTTCAATTTATATCTATTTATGAAGTAAATAATTGACAAATTTATACTATACTTTTTGAGAAAATTCCTTTGGAAAATTAAAACTCACAATATTTCCTCTGTGAGTAATCACGTGTACAAACGGCCTTATAAAAAACGGAACACCCTTTTTACTCAATCGTTTTGAAAAGAGCTTGCCGTGATAACGATCTCACGGCTGAGGGAGTCTAGACTCTTTGGGTGAAAATACTCATACAGGAAGTGTTGTATCTCTCTTCCAAAAAGGAGTTTTACTGGTTGCTGGGAAGAAATAGAGTTGTTTTTTGGCTAGGCAGATCCATGTTCCACGTACATAGCGATAGCCGACTTTTGCAGTGGTAAGAAAAGTGAATAACTCATCCAAAAAGGCTTGAGTAACTCAATTGTATAATTTCTGTCTAGACAGTAGACATGACAACTCTTGTCTATTCTTTGGAAGTTGAGTTTTGAATCAAACGATATTTTCATGTGGTGTAGAAATAATTATTGGTTCAAAAAGAGGAGTGAAAGAAGAGAGAATTTGCTCACCCAAGGAATAGATATTTTGTCGTTGCTGAACGACAGATGAAGGAAGATATTCTGTTTGAAAATATGATCTTAAGAAATTTCTTCTTGTAAGTGCTGGTTGCTTATTCGAAGGATCAATTCGATAGGGAATGGAGTGTGTATCACAATAGTTTTGAGTAAGATATTTTGGGAGGGTAAGTAAGGGGCGGATATGTGTGTAGGTATTATGTTTGCTCATGAGATGCATATTGAGAAATCATCTTAGGCGACATCAACGCTCTAGATTGAGGAACGTAGTTTCAATACGATCCGTGAGGGTATGACCAGTACACAAAACTCCACCTGTACGATTGAGATGGTTTTCAAAAAATTGTTTTCTCATTTTCCTTCGGTTTGTTTCAGTACCACCATTCCCAGGTAGTAGCGAACATCCAATCATATTGATTCACGAGAAATAGGTAGTAAACCAAGAATATAACTCCGGCATATTCCCTGTTCTATGATCAAGGTATAGGATGACAATCCTAGACATGTCTAGACTGTTTGTAAAAAAAGTATCAAAAATAAGTTGTGCTAGGCACATACTATCTGGGCCTCCTGATACAGCAATATATACAGGTAGGGTGTCTTTGGTAAATAAGTCTAACAAAATACTTCTTTCAGAAAGAGAAAGAACATACTCCATTCATTTATAACTAATCTGTGTAGGCAACATATATAAACACAAGGCGATGAAGAAAGAGAATATATACATTTGGAGGGGGAATACAAATTTTGTTATTGCGGGGGAAGAGTGAATCAAAACAAGAATATTTGAGCTTCGATGGATTTTTCTTCTTTTTTGAGTATAGAGGAGTCACTTTTTTATGATCTATGGGATAAAGCTACAATGCAGGATACAAATTTTGTAATCAAAATTGCTGACCTTCTCAAAAACACCTGAAGTAAGGACGCTGTTCACCTCGAAAAGAAATTTTCTAAGGAAATTAAGACTTCAGATGAGGGTATTTCAGCAACAGTCAGACTTATGTGACTCAATGATTCAAGTGTTTTAGTAACACTTACAGACATCAAAGCGACCGTCCACAAAGAATGTGATAGATGTACCAAGGAATATACTGAAGAGGTGTATATTGAGGAACTTGTGCTCAAAGGAGTTATTCCTTCTGGTGAAGAAGACTTTATTGGAGAAGAAAATGAACATTGTATCATCAATACCAATGAATCTTCTATAGACCTACATGATCCTATTATTCATGCAATCAAGTTCTGTGACCATGTTGTCAACCATTGTCCAGATTGTGCAAAAATTGTTGCTTCCTTGGATGATGATACCTCTAGTGAAATTGGCTGATGATCTGTAATTTGGAAAAAATCTTAACATTTCATCACAGCTTATTACTGTTATTATCTTTTTCTCTTTTTTTAAATATATATTATAAAGGAAAGAAGGAATGTTGAAAACTTCTTATATTATCTTCTATTTTTTGGCTATAAATGTACTTACCTTCATTATTTTTGGCATAGACAAGCGAAAAGCAAGGAATAATCACTCCCGTATTTCCGAAAAAGCTCTTCTCAACTATTGTTTACTCGGTGGGGGGGTCGGTGCACTGCTTGCAATGGAGTATTTCCGCCACAAAACCCAAAAATGATCGTTTCTTCTCAAATA
>CAYUST010000016.1:0-24029 GCA_964447535.1 uncultured Candidatus Peribacteria bacterium | reverse complement strand
TTGGAAGAAATCTTGAGAGTATAAGAAATACCATCAATCATTACTTTCTTTTTGATCAAATTGATTTTGTATGATCTTTTGGTAGCTCTCATACTGTGTGATCTATTTTGCCCAGATTTGGTACCTCTTCCAGACAACATACATACTCTCGACATCACGATAGAAAAAAAGATAAAGTACTAATAATTATTTCTTAGCTGCTGGAGCTGCCGGTGCTGCGGCACCTGGTTTAGCTCATGCCGCTGGTGCCGCTCAAGCTGCTGGAGCTGCTGCATCTACGGCTGGCTTCACTTCTTCCTCTGGTTCATCACTAAACGCCACAGTCGTCAAGATAGGCTGATCAAGATCATCTACTACTTTCACATTTTTGCCAGCATCTATATCTTTGAAGAAGATAACTTCTCCCTCCTCAGCTAAATGAGAAATATCAATCTTGATATCATGAGGTAGATCCAAAGGCAATGCCTCTACAAATACCGTATGTCTCAAGATTTGGAGTGAACCCAAATTTTGTTTTTCAAACAATGACTGTCCTACAAGCACCAAAGGTACTTCAGCACGTACAATCTCATCCTTACTAACTGCCAAAAAGTCGATATGAATCAAATGATCCGTCACCGGATTGAGTTGAATATCATGTACCAAGACCAATTGATCGATCTTGTCACCTTCGAGCTCAATAGCAGTACTTTTACCAGCTTTGTGATATGTCTGTACCATTTTGATTTTGTCTACAGAAATCATGAGTGGTTGAGCTAAGTGCTTACCATACACTACTCCAGGAACAAGTCCTTGTTTTCTCAGAAGTTTGACCTTCTTACCAGTAACTTCACGATGGCTTACAGCGAGTTTCATGACAACACAATGAAAGATAAATACATAGAGACTATTTCACTTCTTCTTCAGAAGAGGCAACTTCAGGTGCTTGTGCCTCAGGCATCGTCTGAGGTGCTTGTGCCTCAGGCATCGTCTGAGGTACAGCCACCTCCTCTACAGGTGTAGCAACCTCAGCTACAGGAGCTACAACAACTTCTTCGACGATAGACTCATCTGGAGCTGTGCTTTTTGTAACTAGAGTCAAAAGATCCATACCTCTTGTTTCAGCTTTTGAAAGACTTTTCATTTTAGCGCCCTTTCCAACTTTGTCTCTCAAGTAGTAGAGTTTAGCTCTTCTTACTTTGAACTCATCCAACAATAATACTTTGTCGAATTTGGGAAAAGATAATGGATAGATTTTCTCTATAGTCAAACCAGCAACTTTCCCTCTGATGGTGAATGTGCCAGAAGGATGGTTTGGATGCTGTACTTTGATAACTAAGCCTTTGAACTTCCATATTCTCAAGTTGGCCTCATCACCAATTTTTTCGTGCAACTCAAGTTGTTGACCTGGCTTGATAGGAAGGATCATAGATCATTGCGACTGATGGATCGCTTGCAACATAGACGTGTTCATGAAAACAATGCAAATAATAAAGTTATCCTATACTGTTAGCAAAGAGGCTTATCCTCTCGCTTGTCTCTTGACGACTTCTGCTTTCCACTTTCTTTGTTGATCGAGTTGTTTTCTGATATCCATAATCACAACCTTCTCTACTCTGACAAGTGCCTGTCTCAACTTCTTTCTTGCTTTGGTATGTAGTCTCATCTAGGAAGATGCATAAATAAAATAAATTATTTCTGGGCAGCGACCAACATCGCTTGTGTGATACCGTATTTTTTGATTCTTTTCTCTGCCATGATTTTGGTTTTAGCAATCCATGCAGTCAATCCTTCCTCTTTTTCTCTCTTGAGTAAGGTGTTGTACCAGCGAATGGTATTCTCATATTTCTTTCCAGACTTTTTTCTTTTTCTGTTGGGGTTTTGGAACAAATGTTCTGGTTTACCCGATTGATTTCTAGATGGCATGGGACGAACGACTAGTAAGGTAAAGGAAAACTAAGGGACTATTTGATATATTTAGCCAAGTATGCGAACGCTTTGTTCGCTTCAGCCATTTTGTGCGTATCTTCTTTCTTCTTGACCGCATTTCCTTGGTTGGAATATGCTGCCAAAAGCTCCTCAGAGAGTCTCAAATACATAGGAGAGCCTTTCTTAGCTCTAGAATAGTCTACAATCCATTTGCATGCATAGAAAAATCTTTTCTTAGCTGGCACTTCCACTGGCACTTGATAGACAGCACCTCCAATTCTCTTGGATTTGATCATCACTTGCGGTGAAGCATTATCAATTGCTGACTCCCAAACTGCGAGAGGATTGACGTGACCGTTCTTTTTGATTTCATTGAGTGTATCGTTGAAGATACCTCTTGCAATATTCTTTTTGCCTTCGAGCATCAAGTAATTGATGAATTTTTCTATTCTCTCGCTCGTAGAAGGCAATGAAAAGAATTGCGGTTTCTTGAATTTCTGTGCCATGAGTTACACCAGTCGAAATACTAAAAATATAATTTACCTGTGTGTGTTATTTAGCCTTGGGTCTCTTTTGACCATACAATGATCTACCTTGTCTTCTATTTTCTACAGGATTGGTATCGTAAACACCTCTCACCACGTGGTATTTCACACCCGGAAGATCTTTTACTCTTCCTCCTCTGATCATCACGACGCTATGCTCTTGCAACTTATGTTTTTCACCAGGAATATAGGCAATGACTTCAGTGCCGTTGGATAATCTTACTTTAGCAATCTTACGTTGCGCAGAGTTAGGTTTCTTGGGAGTAGTTACCGTCACTTTGAGACATACACCTCTCTTGAACGGACAAGCGAGATCGCTGTGTCTGTTGTTTTGGAGCGTGTTGGTAATAAACTGCAACGCAGGCGCCTTGGATTTCTTCTTATTGGTGGTTCTACCTTTTTTGACCAATTGGTTGATAGTAGGCATCAGGAGTTTTTGTACTAAAAAAAAGAGTGCGAAACTTTACTACCTCTCTAAGAGGATTTCTTTCAAGTCGCAGATAGCTATATAGACATCCAAAGACAAAATGCAAGAGAAAAGTTGTTGACTTTATATAATAAATATTTATAAGTTTTTTCTAGGATGTACGCGTTGTGCATCGATTCATTAACAACTAAATCAAATTTATGATACACGTTTTGACTCCAAGCATGTTGCGTGAGAAAGGCTATGAACATACTGAAATGTATCACGCCGCTAGTCTCACTGCAATTATTCATCGCATCAACAAATGGATGGATGAGAATCGGTCACGCTTCGTGAGACGAGCTGAGGGCCATATCACAAGCATCTCCTGGTTAACCAGAAAGGACTTGCGCGAATTCACAGACAAAGAGATCGATGAGGCGCTCGCATGGTATACCAAAATGGGATGGCGGGTAGAAAAAATCAATGAAAAATCATCTACCCATGTTACCTACTATGTATTCACAGAAAAACTAAAATAAACTCATAGTATGGAAAATACAATCAAAGACCTCATAGCATACGTCCAAAACTTATGCTCATCACGTAAAAACGGCGCTACTAGCGGACTAGAACACACTATCCGAAATCCGATTGTGCTGCTTCCCTCACAGTTGCAGTACCCACGTTCTGTCATAGCGCAAGCGATGATTGATCTAGCGCAACACAACATCAAAGTGTGCTATTTCAAGCCAAAAGGAAAAAATCCTGAACGATTCATTTGCTTCACCTGTACCGATACTCCCTGTACGAAACAACTTGCGGAGGATCTCAAAACATTTGTATGATGCAACCAATCACACCGCAAGCATCTGTAAAAAATAGCGCCACGTATCAGGCGCTGATAGCACACTTCAACACTGCTCTCCAAGCAGGTGAAAAGTGGATCAGTTTCGAAAAACTCACGCCCTAACCCACTCCACTTGAACTCAGTATCGCAATCGATGCTTTTCATGATGCAGGCTGGTGGGTGAGTCAGACCAAAAAATACGTCTGCCAATTTGACAGACTATCTACAAACAATTATCACAATAAAATCAAAAAAAATATGTCAAAAGTAATCACACCGCTCGATGCGGTAAAAGAAAATGAAAATTATCAAAATCTAGTCGATACAATCCGTATGAGATTACGATTTG
Organism: uncultured Candidatus Peribacteria bacterium; assembly: GCA_964447535.1. Classification (GTDB taxonomy): domain Bacteria; phylum Patescibacteriota; class Gracilibacteria; order Absconditabacterales; family Absconditicoccaceae; genus CAYUST01. The sequence goes on along the minus strand of CAYUST010000016.1, from coordinate 19,971 downwards.
GAGAGACCGAGATTGATTTCAATGATTATGAAAACGATCTCATGGTTGGTCGCAATTTCTCTGGCCTCGATCTCGATGTTGCACTCAACGAATATCGCGCACGAGGCTGGCAGATAGAGAAGCTAAAGAATAATATCTATCAGTTCTCTGCTGCCCCTGTTGCAACCGTCACCTCTGTAGCTCCTGCGCATGATGCACCCGTATTACCTCTCAGTCCGCAAGCTATTGTTCAACAACAAAGTGATGGCGTGTATGTGAATGAGATCATCGCGATTCTCAATCGTTTGCTCAAGAATACTGGTGATAACAGAATTGCTCTCACTGCCATCAGACAGGAAGGCATGGTAGATGATTATCATCCAGCAGACCTAGAGAAAGCATTCCAGAAGTTCAAACAAGCAGGTTGGTATATTAAAATACGCTACCATAGTACCGGAGAAGAACATGAAGTATCCGAATTATTCAGAAACTGGAAAAGACTACAAAGCGAATTCTCACTTACTCTTATATTTTTACCTCAGCATCCCCAACAAATAATAGTTGAAAGTACAGATTTGGGTGCTGAGGAAACTGCACGAGAATTAGCTCGATGAATATGATCCGATTTTGTATGATAAAGCCGCTGGGAATCCCAGCGGCTTATTTTTTTATTCATGAACATCATCACTACGTTTGAGATCTGTCTACGCGTTCTTGAACTTACGTACGCCCACGACCGCTAAGAGAGAAAATGCAAAGTATTTTCGATACTGATCTTACACCTAAGCCGACTATGCGTTTCTAAACTTGCGGACTCCTATAACTGCCAGTAGAGAAAATGCTAAGACAAGAAGCAATGTCTTCTCAGGTCCGACTTTGACTTTTTGCATATCGCCAACTTGTTTTTGATCGTTGTTTTCACAGACAGCCTCGACCGCATACCACGCCCACTTGTCTACTTTGGACATTTTGTCGAACGGATACTCGAACATGGTTTCTTTGGTCGTAGCGACGACACTCATTTGGCTAGTAGACGAGACGGATTGATCAGCTCTATAGACGATATATGATGCTGCATGTTCTACAGGGTCCCATACGAGGTAGTATTTGTCAGCCATCTTCTTGACTCTGAGCTCAATCGTTTCTGGGTAACACGTTGGTTTCTCAGGAGCGAGTTGCTCGAGAGTACACATACTGCTACAACCATCGTTATTGATCACATTGCCATCATCACATGCTTCACCAGATTCCACGATACGATTGCCACAGATAGCAGGCAAGACAACTTCTACCATACAAGAAAAGCTACATCCATCATTGTTGATCGTGTTGCCATCGTCACATGCTTCACCGGTCTCGATCTTGTTGTTACCACAGATAGGATTGCTATCTACGCCTTGCATAGGAGGAATTTCTACAATAACAGAAGGCTCACCGTTGACCGCACCATTCTCATCCACAGGGAAGACTTGTGCGTAGTAGGTTGCTTTAGCATCAGCTAAGATAAGCGCTCATTTGGGTTCAGAGGTGGTCAATGAGAGTCTCATAGTGTCCTTGTTGGTGCCGTATTTGATTTTGAAATAATCAACCTTTCCTGCATAGGTCCAGGTCATATCCACTTTGTTTTTGGTAGGGTCAGCAGTGTAATCGACGGTCAAAATTTTTCTCACTTCATCTTTGATCGTAATTGCGTCAACATTTTTGAATGAGGTAGGTGTCGCACCCACGCCCAAGGTGATATCGATAGGCAAAATAGCTGCTTGATCAAAACTCATTTGCTTGCGGAAGAGACCAGTTTCTACTTTTTGAGCTGGTACTTCCTCGCCTCCATTGAAGATCAACATTGCTGAAGTAACGGTTGGAGCCGTATGAATCGTGAAGGTCAGTTTTTCTCCAATCATCGCCTCTTTACTCGGTTCAATATCTAATCCCATAAAAAGACCACTCTCTCCTTGGTAGGTGAACGGTATAGGACCAGACGTACCGACCACTTTGTCTTCGAGGTCGAGAGCATTGACGGTCAAGGTGTGTGGACCAGGACTAATGCCTTGGATATAGACCGTGAATGCGCCTTGCGCATCGGTAACTCCTTCTTCAATACTTACTCCATCGAGCAAAACGGTAACGGGTGTCGTAGGAAAGGTGGTTGTACCAACGACACTAATACTATCTTTGGTTTCTGTGCTTCCTGAGAGCGGACTTGTCACGGTAATACCAGCAGTTTGTGCGTTGGGTGTCGTACCTAAAACATCAAATTTTACTGATCCTTTGAGGTTGGTATCATAGACATCTGCTACGGTCAAGGTATATTGTCCACCTTTTTTGATCGTGAGTCCTTTTGAAAAAATCTTGACACCTTGATCTGCTGCTTCAAAAAAGGCAATTCCATTACCTGGCAATGCAATATCAGGGTCTGTATAATCAAATCCTTCTACCTCAATCCAAATATCTCCGTTGTAGGTCGCATCGACGTTCCCATTTTCATCGAGTGCTTTGACCGTCACGTCAGCAAACTCACTCGCCTTGAAAGGAGAGGGAGTCACTTTGACGTCAAAACGTACAGGAGCAGCCAACGCGGTCAGGGGGACCAAGAAGGTCATGAGAGCTGCTACAAATAAACGAAGTACACGCATGGGAAATCAGGGAAATGGTAAAAAATTTATTGTATATGAATAACTAGTGACTCACTCGTACCATCAGCAAAGATCACGATACTATCAGCAATACTCACATCTTGTGGATCTCCAGCTACTTGCAAGAGCACAAGTTCATCACCTGCTTGCAAAGTGGCAAAATCACCTTCTAGACTAATGGTAGCATACCCCTCGCCCGCAGGAGCAAATGAAGTAACATACTCACTTGTGAGATCATCTGCAGTCAACGTCACCGTGGTGGGATCGAATGCAATGAGGAGATTCATCTGAGTACCATTCGGAAATGGCTTAGTAGCTGCCACATGCACACCATTTTCGTCTACATAGGTCACCAAATCACTCGTTGTCTCAAAGGTGATTGTCGGTGCTTGCGAGATATCTGCCAATAGTAAGCTACTATTGTGGACACCTACAAACACTGCCAATGAAAGTATCGCAGCGATACCTATGACCATCAAAGACTCTTTTCGTGACTGTCTGCGAAGCATGGGCAATACCAGGTAAAACGTATTTCTTATGCACAAGCATACTATAAAACTTTTGTCTATAAAATCAAACAATCGCCGTATTTCAGCTAATTAAGGTATTTACTTTTGTTAGCATTATGTTCAGATAGGTTATCACCCAGGTACAGATTACCTTTGCTGTCATGCAAATAAAAATAGGCGGATCATTTTTTGGCGTCCAAAATCGCTTTAATCGTAGAAGCAGGAACGTTCGCAATAGGTGTAGGAGGAAGTCCTGCAACAGCTCTAGTATTGTAGGGGTTGGTTTTGTCGTACAGGAAATTCACAATCACACTTGGTGTACAGCTTGCATACGGCTTTGACAAACCGTAGCACAAACTAATATCAGCATCTATTTGCATACCATCTTGAAGTCTGTTGAAAAAGACGCTTGCCACTGCAGGCTGATTCTTGACTGATCTCTCTTCTTTTTGGACGATAGATGCAAGGGTTAATGCACCATACGAAGATAGCGAAAAAGAAAATCATTTCGCTTTGAGTGAACTAGTAAGATCACTCAGTTGCGCCCCATACGGCTTCCAAATACGCTCCGCAAATGCATCTAATTGTAAGGTCACGAGTTGGGGAAGTAAGGGAAAATTTTGGTCCAAAAAATACGTCTCGGGATAGAGATATCCTTCAAGTGAAGTCAGATTTGGGCGATCACGCAAGGCTTGCGCTAAGAAGGGATATTTGGTTGTAAGTGATTGAATAGTAGCGGTGTTTGTAATATACGCTCTATACTCCCCCGCTTGAATAATTCCAGCTTTCGCCAATGCGTCATCAATGTCTCGACTGCTCCGTCCTTCGAGGATAGTAACATGTTCGTATGCGGTCTGAGGTCACGCCAAAAACAGATCCAGGATCTGTTGATTGGTGTAACTTCCAGAAAAAACATATCCTCCTGGTTGGATTTTGGCTGTCTCCTCAGTATGTGCACGAAAGAAACGCTTGATCTGAATGAGGTCCCACCGTCCATCAATTTCTGGATAGATCTTAGCGACAGTTTCACCTTCGCGAATGAGAATATCTGCATGGATTGTATGCTTGGGAGATGACAAAAAAGTCATGAGTCACCACAACACTATTCCCCAAACCACCAATCGTCCAGGCCTAAAAAAACGTCTTCGTGAATGTTTTTTGGTGTGCATACAACAAGAGCATACAAATAAAGGATTAGATAGTTTCTCTAGGCTCCTCCATTGTTTCTCCCTCATCCTCTATCGGTTCACTTCCTTCAAAACCACTCGCATTGGTGTCTTGTTCTATCAAGGCAGCAGCTGGCTGAGAGGCGTCTCTTGCGATGTATACGTACATAGGGATTACCATAGGCTGTCTTCCAATTTGTTTCATCATGAAGTCACCTAGTTCATCTTTGATCATTCTGAGAATATCTTTGATATCCTTGCCTTTTTTCTTGTACTCGTAATATTTTGATTTACTTAGTTCGACGACACTTGTATGGATCTTTTTAACCTCAGATGAGTAGACAAATCCTCTTGATTCTATTTGTACATTTCCCACGAGTTCTTTAGTAGATGCATCCACTTTGAAAAGTAAGACGACTACTCCATCATGAGACATGATCTGACGTGCCTTGATGACGTACTCACCTGAAAGATGTCCTTTGCCTTTACCGTCAATAAGGACGGTATCTAAGTCAAGTTTTTGATCTGCTATTTTGCACCCATTCTCATACAATTCAATTACTGACCCATTTTCATTTGGCATCAAAATATGATCATCAGCGATCCCTTGGTCAAGACCGAGTTTGCGATGCTCATATCTCAAGTATGCCTCGATATAGAACGGCAAGAAATAATCTGGATTCACTAAACCAAGCATCAGTTTATGATCTTCAGCCCCACCATGTCCACTCGCATGGATATCCATGATGTCATTGGTGATGAGATTGATGCCCTTGATAATCAACTTATTGATCATATGTGCAGTTTGCAGCTCATTCCCAGGGATAGTAGATGCAGACATCAAAATAGTGTCTCCTTGTCTGAGGCTAATCTGTGCATGTTCATCTCTCGACATACGTGCAAGTGCACTAAATTCTTCTCATTGAGCACCCGTACACAAAATCATTACTCTACTGTCGGGCATATTTTCTACTTCCTCATTGAGTTTACGAATCGTGCCTTTGGGGACGTTGATATACCCGAGTTGTTGACAGATTTCGACATTATTTACCATAGATCTCCCTGACAAAAAGACCACTCTATTGTATTTGATAGCACTATGAATGAGCTGAATTACTCTACCTACATTCGAGGCGAACGTAGCAACTACGATTCTTCCTTCGCTTTCTTTGATAATACGATCGAGATTGTTTCCAATGGTTTGTTCGGATAATGCTCGTCCTGCTCTTTGACAACCTAGGCTATCACCAATATATAATTTCACTCCCTCTAGCCCAATCCTTGCAATCTTAGCTAGGTCAGCTGGTTTATCGATAGCAGGTGTGTGATCAATCTTGAAGTCTGATGAGTTGAAGATCAGTCCTTTGGGTGTTTGAATTGCCATTGCCATGGTTTCTGGAATGTTGTGATTTACTCTCACAAACTCGATAGAGAAACAACCTAGTTTGAGAATATCAATATCCGGATCGACAATTTTTGCTTTGATTTTTGCAACATCTTCTTTGTTGTCAAATAATTTTTTGACAATACCAAGGGTCAAGGGTGTGGTATACAACATAGGAAAACCTAGTTCTGGCAACATATCTCTCAAGCCACCAATGTGGTCCAAATGGCCATGACTTAGAACGATACCTCTTAATTTCTTGATGTTTTGTTTCACATATCTAATATCGGGTACGATGTAATCTGCTCCCAACGTTTCGTTGGCAGAGAATTCCATGCCGGCATCTACGATGATCATATCATCCTTGTACTCGATAATAAGACACTGTCCCACTTGCTCGAGTCCAAGCAATGAAAAGATTTTTACCGGTTCTTCGCCCGGTTCAATTTTGAAGGGAGCTGGCTTAGCATGAGCTGATTTGCTCACCGTAAGTTTTCTTTCTGGACCGGAACTTGCCGGTCTAGGTCTCCTTTTGTTTTTGGTAAAACTAATGGGAGATTGTACACTTGATTCTGACATAATTTTCATTTGTATAAAACATAAAATGCATTTTTTTATTGTATGCTGCTCGCTATGGAACAGATAAAACGCTTTGCAGAGAGTCACACTATTCCCATTATGAGTGATGCTACGTGGGAATTTGTGCACTATATTTTGGCTACTACCCAACCTAAAGTCTGTTGGGAGATTGGCAGTGCTATTGGTCGAGGGAGCATACACATCGCACGTACCATCCAAGAACGGTGAGGCTATTTATGGTCATGTGAAATTTCTCATCCGAGTTATCAACTCACCTTACGACATCAGCGACAGCATAAGGTCACGAATTTCACCTGTTATTATGCAGATATGATGCGCTTACCTCATACGGTCATACCACGTCTCGACTTTGTATTCATAGATGGACAGAAAAGTATGTATGCAGAGTATCTGGCTTATCTCATTCCTCACCTCCATGATCAAACAGTTATCGTGTGCGATGACTGTATACGTTTTGCAGACAAGATGCCGACGTTGATTACTACAGCAGAATCGCTTGGCCTACACGGACAACTGGTACGCCTCCGTGACGATGATGGCGTGTATATACTATCGAAACAACCTCCTACTCGATTAGGAAATATCATCCAAAATAGTAATTGTGCCTGTGAGCTCTAGATTTTCGACCGCATCACTACATTTTTTGTCTTGGCAAATCCATTGGTGAATACCATCGAAGCTTTCTTGTTCGAGTACGGAAGTATTGCGAATGATAGCAATTTGTTCGTCTTCCATTCTCAAAAGATAGTGAAGTATACCACCAGATTCATAGCAGGTAATAGGTACTCCTCACATCTCATACTCGCCAGGAAAATCTACTACACGGACGGTTGATTTGCCATAACGCATAGTCTCTCCTTTGTGTAAACATAAGTTAATCAGATTTTTTTGTGGCTCATCGGTGGTCAGAATAAGTAATTCTTTCCCAATCAGATAGCCATGGTTGTGCACAGTAATCGGTAACATAGAAACACATTATATAGAGTAAAAAGAAACATAAGAGAGTAAGATTATTTGGAGCTACCCGTTGAGTTACTTGCTCCTGAACTAGTAGGCTGACTATCCGTTCCAAAGAAGTTAGGATTGATCAAATTGAGGATAATACCAGAGAGACCCAATACCACTAATCAAATTATCACGGTAATAATTAACTTTTTTCACTTAGCCATCAAACTCGCTTCCAATCCTCCAGCAGACATCATAAAGCCACCGACCAAGATTCCCATAAATCCAACAATCACCACCACCGTCATCACTATTCTCATCAAACCACCGAGTAACTTGGGAAAGGCATTGGCAATAGTAGTTTTATCTCCCGCGACACTTGCATTGGTTGATTTCTCGATACAATTACCCACGAAAGGGATATCGGTATTGAGTTTGATACCTCCAGAACAATTATCTGCAGCAGCACTTCCTCCTGCAGTCGTAGATCAAGCACTTGTAGTTCATCCACTTTGAGCAAAGAGATGAGTTCAGAGAGATAAACTCAATACACTTATAATCAACATAGCTAGTAAGCGTCTCTTCATGGATTATGCCATCAAGGAAGTAAGAATACGATTGAGCTCTGCACCATCGATTTGCTCGCCGTGCGTTTGCATCATAGCTCCTATAATTTTGCCTCTACCGGTACGGAGATCATCTATACCAAGTTCTTGTTGTTTCGCAGCGATAAGCGCTCTCAATTGGGTTTCATCTAACTGAGTTGGCAAATAGGCTTGGATAATCTGAATCTTGGCGTTTTCTTCATCTATACCAGCCTGGTCGCCAGCCTTCTCAAGATAGACGAGTGATTCTTGTCTCGATTTGATCTCTTTTTTGATAATCTTACATACTTCTGCATCATCTGGATCCTGGTGCAGTTCTATTTTCTTATTCTTGATAGCAGCTAAGACAAAATTGAGAATCTCCTTTTTGGCGACCTCTTTCGCTCTCATAGCTTGCATATAATCTGCCAGCAGGCGTTCTGTCAATGACATGGGACACAAAGTAAGAAAAATGAAAGCGACTAAGCAAGGGAAATTCAACCAAATCGGACATTGCTAGTCATAAGTACTTTGAGTATAGCGAAACTCCAAAAAAAAGCAAGGAGTTTGCCAAACTCCGTTTCTCATCATCTAGACATATATGAGAATGAAGTTATACATGTGGCGAGTCCAACAGTGGGTAATGGACGTGAGAGCTACAAATCAATACGTGACAAGGGGCCGCAATATGCGGCCCCTTAAAAAAACTATGAGAAATGAACTACCCTAAACACCTACTTTAGACCAACAACTCTCCCAAACGATCACACACCGGCTCAAGTGCAGCGATGCTGACGTAGTAGAATTGTTTTTTCCTTCCCTCATGGATACGAGTAATGGACTTGGTATATACCACTTCTCGTAACCAAAGAACGGCTCTTCTCAGCTTATCATAACAAGTTTGATAGGCTTGGAAGACCTCCTTTTTGTCCAAAAGATGAAAGAATTTTCTTAAAATTTTACGCAACGGTCGCCTGGATATACCATCCGCTTGAAGCGTCGGTTCTAGTCCATCCCCATCTTGATTCACCATATCTCGCAAGGAGACATAGGTATCAACAAGTTTTTGTTTCAGGACTTCCTGTGGAGTAAGACTACAAGCCCCTCCTTGCGACAAACATACATCTGTTTTCATAAAAAAGTGATTTTGTTTCTTTTCTTTAATCTCTTTTGGAATTTTTGCAAGAGGAAATAGAGTAAAATAACATTTTGGCAAACGTTTTTTTCGTAAGAAAAAAGGTTACCGCCCCGAAAAAGTATGTAATGCTTTTTTCGAGGTAGGTTTATTTTTTTCTGAAAGAAAAAACTGCTGATACAGCAGTTCTTTATGTCAAAGCAAGCCTATGACTCTGTTTTGGGAAGGTGCGACTTTAGTCGGATGATCTCCTCTGCAAGTTGTTTCTCCATAGCATGCAGCAAAAGTGCAGAGTGCGATGAAGGAGGGTTGTTTCTCAACTCACTGAGTCGTTGATCAAGCTCTTCAATATGGGCTTCTAGTTTGTCGGGGTCTGCAATGATTACAGCTTCTGATTCGAGACGTATAATTTCTCTCTGGTCAGCACAGGGCATGAAGCAATGTTGTGTACGTTCTACTCCTCGCCTTGTCTCGTCCAAACAACGACAATAGGTTTTTTTGGTGGTGGATTTTGTTCCAAACATGGTATTTTATTTTGTGAGTAATTTATATATAGCTCACCTCGTATGTCAATAGAGAAAAAATTTGCTTTCTCTGTGCTCTCTCACTATACTTTATGTGTTAATGTTGTTTGCATATTTGAGTATTTTTTTATTTGCCTATTTGATTCATGCCTACCCCGGGAGAATTACAAGATCAAGCTAACGAACTTCTCACTCATATTTATGGGCAGAACCGAACATTCGTATCACTACTCGGACCCACACGTATCGGCCCTCTTTCTACTGTGTCAGAAAAAACCAAGGCTGATATCCATACACTACTTACAGCCACTGCATGCGAAGAACAAGGCGATCGCGTCAAAATATTCCCCGCTGAAGTAGAAACTATGCTCGCCTTTGCCTTGGAAGGGAAAGAGACACAGACCATGGGCACGTTCATTTTGACAAGGTTCACGACCTTCCTGCATGTACAAACCCCTACAATAGATGTACTTTATCAATCATGAGAGCTCCTCAAACGTCTACAGAAATGACCACAAATGATAGATCCATTAGCTAAAAAAGGAGAAACCTCTGTTCGACTCCTCCAAAAGCCAGCATATAAGAAGTTTGAACAGATACGTTCGTTGGTTACTCCCTCTCACGAAAAATTAAGTGACACACTTATTGAAATGTGCTTCGTTACAGATGATCAGATTCATGATAATTTAGAAATGGTCACCTATATTTTGTGACTTGCAAGAATCACTATACCCGATGAAATTGATGTACGACTGCCCCATGGATTAAGGTAATCTCAATACTTCAATAATCTAGCAATCCCCACCTAGTCATACTACACAATTTTCAGTTGGTGGTTTCCCTCTCTCAGGGCATTTATCTGAATACATACATGACATATCGGTCACTGCTTCAAGTTGCGATTTTATTTGTTCTTCAGTTTCTACACCATATGATATGAGTATACGATCTAGGTCGCTAAACTCATACGATATAAAATCTGCTTTGGGTTCATCATTTACAAAGAATTTGAGTGTTTTGGTAGTATCAGCGCAATATTTTTCTCCAGTATCAAGCTGAATGCAATCTTGTGTAATAATTACTCACAAAGATGCGAAAAAGTCAGCGAGTGTTTTTTTGGTAAGATGTTTATGGATATTGTTGCCATTATTATCATGGAGATGTTGTTCACTACTTAGTTCTTTGCCGGTAGTCGATTGATAGCGATCATCACTGAAGTCTATTTCTTTATTATCAACAAATATCTTATAATCGGCATGCTCATGTACCTTAGCTCCCCTAGGTACTCTTGGATTTTTCAAGATCTCTGCTTGTATCAATGTCCTAAATTCATCAAGACTTCTTGGGTTTTGTATCCTTTGTCCATTGAGGAAGAATGAGGGTGTTCATGTTACTCACAAAGAAACCCCCTCGCCTCTATTCTTTGCAATCTTTGATCTTACTTCGCTCGATGACGCATCTGTCTTGAATTGCTCTATATTTAAATCAATTTGTTCTGCATACGGCACGAAAATTTCTTTATCTTCTTTATCTCTCTCCCCCCACATACTCTGAGTTTCAAATAGTAGATCGTGCATCTCTCGAAATTTGCCTTGTTTCCCAGCAGCCTCAACTGCACTTGCAGCAGTTGTAGAATTACGGTGTCCAGGCATAGGGAAATAACGAACCACCACTTGTAGATCTCATGAGTATTCTTCAACCATCTGCTTAATAATTGGATAGTTCGCTTTACATGCCTCGCACTCAAAATCCAAATACTCAATAAGGACAACATTACCTGATACTGCTCACTTACTCCAGTCATCTTCTCTGACCTCAAAAGGGCTTCTATTATCCGAAGTATCGGACATCAAAATATAGCTTACTACCAAGAGTGAGAGAATTCAAACTACCCGACCAATCACAGTCCTCTGACCGTGTTTCTTGATAGCTTCTTGGCGGAGTCTTCTTTTGCGTTGCGTATTTGATTCCATGTATTGAATAACTACTAAAAATTAAGATGCCTCTAACATGCTCTTTTGTAAGCACTTTATGTTCAAGATGCTTTGACTATTATTTCGCCCTGTTTCATACCCATTGACGTGCAAATCACAGGATAAGTACCTACTTTTGCATTTACAACTTTGATAGTGAAAGTTTCTCATGCTTTTATATTCCATACCTCGCTTCATAAAGTAGGGACTGTAGCAGCGAACATGCATCCTATACCATTTGATTGTGGAGTAACTTGTATCTCGTAGCTTTTCCCTTCTTCGAGAGTAATTTGGTTTGGAACTAAGTTTCTTCAATCATGACCAGCTGTAATAACTTGAATATCATTACTATTTCAGTTAGATGGCACATCAAGTTTAGAATCCTCTCACCTTAACTTCCCTCAAATAGTGTACCGGGCAACACATAAAATTACAATTGCACCGCAAATGCTTACGTACAGATTAGTTTTTGACATGAATAAATATCGAAAATGACATAAAAAATAATCTACCTATATGCAGTAGAGAAAGTGTCATATGCATCGATGTCTTATTCCAATAGTTTTATAACTCATATGTATTGCGACGTATACGCAACCAAATATGGCTGATCATCTTCATTATTTGTAGTATATATGCGAGTTTCAATTTCTTCATTAGGAGTGATTGTCTTAACTAAGACAAAAGGTATATGTATTTTTATAGATCTTGGTCAATTATAGGAGGATACGGCCATGTATATGGTATAATCATCCATACATATTTCAAAGCAATCATGTTCATATGGAGTATGTTTATGGTCATCTTCAATATCTTCCTCTGTATGCAAATCACTTGCACATACACATCCCAGTGTATTATTCTCTTCTTCATGAGAAAGTTCCATAACCAATGCATGTGCAAAAACACAGCTACTAATTACATAGCAGAGACACAAGAATAGCGAGAATAATGCTTTGACATTTTGAATAGGCGATATCATTAGTGCAATATATATACGTCAGGCATAAAAGCAACAATAATCACTTTCACGCTTCGATGTTTCTGTTTCAAATAGTCAGCAAAAATAACTATCCAACTAAACTATTTTCTTCAAACCACTCCACAATCTTCCTATCATCTCTGAGATGAGGAAGTTTTTTTTGTGGATCAAAACCTGGTTGTGCTTGCATGTACTTTGAGCAAGATCATGGTTTGAGGATACGAATTTGGAGAGGAAGTAATGTTCATGCTTTTCTCAAATCACGATAGTATTCATTTTTTTGTTGGAGCGCTGCGTCCATTGCGTGGCATGCAGCAGAAAGTTGCTCACCTATGGGTAAGGTATTACCCGAAAGTTCTACAAACCGCTCATGATACTGTTTGTCTTGGGTATGTGGTGCGACCGTATATTCTTCGATTAATACACCATGCTGTTTTGCTATCTCAGCCAAACTCTGAATTTCTGGTTCGATGACATGTTCTCCAAATGCGCTGATAAAATTTCATGTCCTTCCAGAGAACTTGATGCGATATGGATTGAGTGAAGTAAAGGTGACCACATCTCCAATTTCGTATCATCGCAAACCTGCGTTCGTATTGAGAATCAATGCATATGGTTTCCCAATTTCAATTTCTCCCAACCATAATCTGCGATGCTGAGGAGTTAATTCTCCATGAGCATAATCTTCTAAAGGTATAAACTCAAAAAAGATCCCCTTGTGTGTTTGGAGCAGCATCCCGTTATGTTGCTCATTGAGCGGATAGTGGGTATCCTGGTAAGCAATAAATCCTTCCGAGGCAGGATACGTCTCGACACAAGGTAATGTTGGGTCACCCAGTAATCTCATCAACTCTGCCTTGTATGGAGCAGGATTAACACCTCAAATCACTAACATTGATAAGTTGGGGAGAAGTTCTTTGAGAGTTGCTTTGTTTCATTTAGCCAACATCGCTTCGATGTAATCTTTGAGATAGGAGGGTATACCTGCTATCATCGTAAGTTGTTTGGGCACTTTGAGGTGTTCGTTGGTAATAGCATCAATCTTTGCGCCAAAATCTTCTATGCAGTTTGTTTTGTATGTTGGTGATTTGGCAAATGCGGAAATCAATGCTGGTGTTTCATTGTGAACAATTCATGAAAGTCTCCCATGGGGAATGACAGATCCTTCTGTCGAAAGTTTGGGGCTTCATGAGAGAAAAAACATCTTTCACATCTGTGGTTTTGGGTCCAATTGCCCAAAGCATGCAGCGATAGCATTCTTGCCGATATCCATTTGATCTTTCATCGACGCAGGCGTGATCGGAATATATTTTTTACCACTCACCGTCCCCGACGTCGTCGACAAATATTTCGTCTCTCATTTTCGCAAAATATTTTCAGCTCATTTTTTGATATGTGCAATATATGCTTGCAACATTTCATAATCTGAGATCGGCACATGATCTTGAAAAAAAGTATATTGTTGATCAAATTTTTGCAGATGCGCTATTTCACGAAATGCGTGCTCTTTGCCAAAGTTGGTGGATTTCGCTTGCTCGACCAGCGTATGCAAACACTCTTGTTGCGCCTCAAGTGATTTTTGTTGGTCAAACAAAATAGGAACATCTTTTGCAAGATACTGTTGATATGCATGGGAGAAAAAAGCTTTGTTGATAGTCTTGAGCATGGGAAATCAAAGATACAAAGAAAGTATCTTATAATCATTTATATGATAATGTCAACCATAGATATTGATAAAACAATATAAATTATCCAAGCTTGCTTTCATACATTAGTTTGATAAGCTTTGATTCCTAGATGATTTGCATGCTATAAAAACCTATGTTTATAATTTATTTAGCAAATAATGAGTCAAAAAAATCCTGAAAAGCTATTGGAATTTGGTAGACTTAATAATAAACAAAAGCAAGCAAGACTACTAACTACCACTGCCAAAGCCTGCTATATAATGTCACGTCCCATACTTAATTCTCACAACATATGGTATTTCCCAGCATCTTTTTTTGTTATGCATCATTCCTTAGAATGTTTCATAAAAGCTTTTTTACTAGCTGAAGATATTGATTTTGATTATTGACAGAAATGACATAAACTAGAATACCTCCTCAATTTAGGCAAGTGAAATAACAATCTAGAATTTTTTCAAGAAATACTAAATGATTCATCAATAAAAAATCTACTAAATATACTTAGTGATAATTATAATCTCAACAAATATTGGGAAGTTGGTTTTAATTGCAAAATAAATTCTATTATAGATATCTTCGATAAATTAATTTCCATTTTTACAAAGCAGTTTCATATGCTATACGAAAATATGACTCATGAGGCTTCAATTGATGTCCCATACGAATTGGCTGGATTAATTGAAAAGGATAGAAACTATCCAACAACATTATGTGTTTGGCCTGAGGAGCATGTATAGACCTGTACGTTTGTTTCATCAAACTGTACTAGCTTTGGCGTATGTCAGGTGTGCGCAAGAAATTTTTCCAACATAGCATGTTCAATGACTACCGTCGCATCATTACGGTTGGGATGTCGTCCTACATGAGATGCATGTCGCAAGTCATGGTCAAGGAAAACGTTGAGACTAGTTGGCGCATGGATCAGTCCAAATAATGAGACGCTTCAGGGAGTAAGTTGTAAAAATTCAAAAAGTTGCTCCGGAGATCAGAAACTCAGGTCTTTGAGGCCAAGTGCTTTGCGAAACAGGTTCACGGGAAATCTTTTATCTGCCTCAATACTGACGAGATAAAATCATCACTTCTTGTCTGTGAGGAATAGATTTTTGGTATGAAAACCAGGGATAGTTTTTTTGATGTCCTGACATTCGTCTACCGTGAAAACTGGCGGATGCTCATGGTAATCGCCCTGAAGATTGTGTGTTTGAAAAAAATCAAACAAGCGTGTATCAAAGTTTTTCATACTGAAAAAAGTACTCATAAAGTAAAAGATTTGTACTGGTTTGTACAACCAAGGCAAGGCGTCATGCTGAGCGAGAGCGAAGCATCCATAACAACGTTCCCCCCTGTCAAGGGGGGACGCAGGGGGGTTTTATTGACTGACTCTGAATTTAAAACCCCCTCTCACTCCCCCTTGACAGGGGGAGGAAGGATTTGGTTGCCTCACAAGGGGGGCATTGTTATCTCTCCATCGCCTCCACAATAAGCGACCATATATAACTCGCTACCGTACCACTTGGTCACAGCATCGGTGAGTTGTCATAGTTACCCATTCGTAAGCAGGCAACACGATCTTGGCTGATTGCTACACCACAAATCCACGCATCTATAAACTTACGCGATGTTCCGGTCTTCACTGCTCGTCCTGGATGGACGAGAAAGGAATCTTGTCCGAAGGAAACTAATTTGTTAATAGGGTTTTCAAGGATAGCAACTACTTCTTTTTGTGCACGTTGATAGGGTCAAGCAACTTGACCTGGGAGCAAGGTTCTCCACAATTGTGTGAAGGCAAGTGGCGATGTTTCATAGGTACCCAGGGCAAGAGATAGTCAGACTTCATCTGCTGTTTTGGGATTTAGTTCTTCAGTTGAAGTCGCCTGTAGTTGTTGTTGGAGAAATGACAAGAAAGGTTGTACACCTACTTCATGCAAGAGTTTTATCGCCGGGACGTTTAAACTATTTCCCAAGGCGTACGCGAGGGACACCGAGCCGTGGTAAGTAAGATCAAAGTTTTTGGGATCATACAAACTTCATCATCATAGATCAAATTGGACAGGTTCATCAACTATTGTCGTATCCTTATCATAGTTGAGCTTCTGCATCGCGTACATATACAAGAAGGGTTTGATAGCAGATCAGGTTTGTCTCGGTACACGACACATATCAATTTTGCCTGCAAGTGGCTCTTGTCGTCATCTACAGTAGTTGGCTGAAACAATATCTCCTGATCAATTCAAAACAAGCACACAACAATCACCAATATGATATTGCGCTCTTTGTGTTTTGGTTAGTTCGAGAATATGTTGTACACGCTGAGACAACGCACTATCAAATGCCTGCGTGTCTGGCATTGATGTGACAAGGTCAAGGACTCTCGGGTCTCATGATATACGAGGTAGTTGCATCTCACTTCGCAGATCTGCTGTCAGGTAAGGACACACATCCGGCGCATATGCACTACATAGTACCTGTGCCCTAGCAAGGATACGTTCTTGTTGTGATTCCTGGAGAGGATTTCATCACACCTGCGCTAATGCTAACAAGAGATACCACTTCTCTGGTGCAAGTTGTTCACAAGTTGCTCCTCGGTATTGATTACACGCTGCACGCCAGCCGATGACACCGTGAGCAAAAGGGATAGTATTGAGATAATGTAACAAGATTTCTTGTTTGGTGTAATGAGGTTGGAGGGAGAGAGCTCATCGTCGTTCAATGAGCTTTGCAATTGGAGATCTTGCAAATTGCTGTCTATCCAATTTAATGACTTGTTGATCTATCGTAGACGCTCACTGGCGTTCTCACGTAGACATCCACACCCACAGTGCTCTCACCACAGCTAGAGGATCAATACCTCGATGTGATCGAAAGCGAACATCTTCTACACGCACTACTAACTCTTGAAGTGCTACGGGAACATCTTCAAGCGATGCATACGGAATGTGCTTCTCACCTACTAATGGCTGTCAGGAGGAATCAATACGTACTTGTGCTCCCTCCTTGAGTTGATAGGGAAAGAGTACAAAAAGACCTCAGAGCAACAGAGAAAAGAGCAAGAAACTTGCGATTCATATATGCTTTTGGAGATATGAGCTGAATGACGAAGTATGGTGCATAGGTTCTATTTCTCGAGAATAACTTTCCTGCCGTAAAGCCGTCCTTTGTACATCTCATAGATACGGAACGGCATGGTAGTAGTAGCACCTGAATATGCTTGCAAAGCAGAGAAAGAAATATCACAGCTACCCGGTTCGAGGCGTTCATAGTACAAGAAGAGTCTATCAAATCTTGATTCTCGATGAGTTGGGATACAGTGACTATCTGAGACAGTAAATGGCATATCAGGAGCATACCATCCATACGGATCTTGTTCTTGAGTTCACTTTGCAGTGATTGCTTCTAGCATTTTGGTTTGTGCTGGGACAAATATTTCGACTGCCACCTGCTCACCAGGTATCGTGGTGGTGAAGCTGGCAACAACATCTTTGGTTGATCATATAGCAACATTTTCATCAGTAAAAAATTGCTGCATACCTTCTACTCACTTTGGAATTGAGGACACATCCTCTAAGTTCTCAGGTATATAAGACACCTGCACATCGCTCATAACTTCTCCATCACATGTTCGATTGAGTGCAATATCTTTGGATTGAGGAGTGAAATTATAGGTAAACAGTTCATTTGCTTTGAGGGCAAATTTCTTTTCTTTGCCATCAACTTGCAAAGTACAAGTGACTGCTTCTTTGTCTGACCAAGTAGCCATAACAATAGAGAGTGCCTGCAATGCTTGTATGTTATCTTGCGTACTCGATCACCACAAGCCATCCTTTCATCTCATAGCCAACAATGCATGCAATGCTTCACGTTGTTGGGGTAAGGTGCTAGATGCATCTTTGACGCGACCTGCCAAGAGCATAGCATAAGCAGTGGTAGGATTGAGATAAATGCTAGTCTCTGTCCACTGATCTTGGTTGGTAGGAAGATGGATACGTGCTCCCCAAGTTGCAATAGCAGTACTATCTTTTTGGTTGACGGCAATCAAGTAACGCAACAATGATCCATAGTCTTGATCTGCATCTTTCACTAGATTACCTACCGAAGCCATTTCTGCCTCAGTAAGTGTTGTGCCCGCTGCACTCTTTTGGTACAAGAATCGCAAGTAGGCAGTTTTGTTGATATCACGATAGGTATCGAGACCATTTGCTAGACGCTCGAGTGGTGATGCGAGGAGCTTTTGGTACGCTGGCAAGGTAGAAGCCATACGCAATCATGCATACACATACACAGACAATTGATATTGTGAAGAACTTACCTCACTAAATTGTTCATCTGGCCAGTAGTCGAACAATCCATCTGCTCTTTGGTGCGTCAGTAATTTTTGCAAACCATCGGCTATTGCTTGATCAATATTGATTGGTCATTCGGGTTGCAAGATAGTGTTCCCCAAAAGAAGTGGTGAGGTGTAGCCAAACTTCTCTATCCATGTTTTGGAGAGAAGGAGTGGCGTCAACGAACTCATCAACTGCTCCGTGCATCCATACGGATAATGCGCCAAGTAGGTAAACACGGGATCCAACAACGAGGCAGGTAATTGTGAGAACGATACCGTACCTTGGGATGATAGTGTAGCAGGCAGAGTAAGTGCATATGTTCAAGTTCCTCCAATCGCTCCTTTGACCTCTTTGATCAATAATCCATCAGTTCTCATAGGTATGATATGTTCTACTCCATCAGCGACAGAGCCTACCTTACCAGAAACGCCCAAAATCACATACGGCGTACTGATTCGTTCTTTGGGAACGGTAAGAGGGATAGTTATCTTCTCACCTGGTATGAGAGTAAACTCATCAAGTTCAACACGCTCTCCAAAAGCATTTTTGATATACGCACTTCATTTGATAGTTCATTTTTTGGTAGAAATGACCTTGAGAGGCACTTCTATCACATCTCCTGGCGTCACGAAAAGTGGAGGATTTGCTTCTACTATCAAATCTTTCTTGACGACAAAGGTGTCTGTGGTCGTGCCGAGATGGGTATCTTTGGAAATCCCTAATGCATCCACATACCAGGTAGTGATATTCGAGGGAGCTTTGAAACGTACGGTAGCTTCACCATTGGTAGTGATGACACTGCCTGACCATCGTGCTAAATCTTTGAGATCTTTTCTGATATAACTAAACATTGCTTTTCATCCACCGCCTCATCCTCACTTGGATCCAGCATTCGCAAATGCTTTGAGTGATTGATAGAGTAACTTCATATTGGTATAGGTAAACACATTAGTGCCTCGCTTCACGAAGAAATAAGGTATAGGCTCTTTGATCAGATGATAGAAATCGACTAATGCTAAATCAATGACGCCTACAGAGACCTTGGCATCTATAGGATCTCCATCACTGTCTGTAGTTTTGATCTTCATAGTAACCTCATCGCCAGGTTCATATTCATCTTTGTCTGTAGTAACTGAAATATTCATTTCATGCATAGCCACACTTACTTCCGCTTCTACATATCCCGCAAAGAATCTTGGTTCTTTCCTCGCACTCGTATTGAGTGAGGTAGGTTGGAGTTGCATGACACTAATGACCACGTTGGGCGCATAATCACGGGTCACTTCAAGTGTTGGTGCTGTACCATCGAGTTGCATTACCTTTTGGTCTATAATACGATTTCATCTCTCGGCGGTGATCACGACTCGCGCTCCTTTTTGATACGGAATGATATCGACAGGTATTTTATCTCCAAGTTCAAAGGTCTTGTGAGGAATATTGAGCTTGAGGGTATACGTGTTTGGTACACTACCGAGCATACCATCACTATCTTGGCTAAACTGATACCATGCAATACGTTTTTGTACTTCACTGATCACCGTATC
>CAYUST010000015.1:0-26313 GCA_964447535.1 uncultured Candidatus Peribacteria bacterium | reverse complement strand
TTTTCTGAAATGCTGAGTACTCATACTGTCTCTTTGATTTTCCCTTTACCTGTGCGATTGTTGGGAAGAAGATCTAGAATCTCAATTTAGCGCTCACGCCACCTGATACATCTCCTTTGTTACGTTGCACGGTTGCAGAAATATCTAGATTCTTGTTCTTGGAAGATCGTGTTACATCACCTTTGAGATTCATAGGTCATTTTTCAGTGTCTGTCACGGTTCATCAAACCGTCAACGAACCGGTATCAAACTTCTTGGTATATCACATGCCTGCAGTGGGTTGTTTATCATCAATGCCTCACATGACAGAAACACTCTCTGTTTTGGAAAGTGGAATTTTGGTCTGTTCGGTAATTTTGGCTGCAATATACTCCTTTCCGGGTTTGCCTTTTTCTTTGAACTCACCCTGTAGGCTAGTCGCAACTCAACTCGATTTATCCGCCAAGGTCATACCTGCAATAGCTCATGGTCCTTTACCATTATTGGGCAGATTCATTCATAGATAAGGAGACAATTTCTTATTGTTTGAAAGTGCTATATCTCACACTTGCACAGTCACATCCAAACCTTTGCCAATTTTCTCTTTCCCTCTGACTCCCAATGTACTTTTATCTACAGCTGTTTCAGATGCTATTCTTTGTAGGTAGATTGAAGATTTCTCTTGCAACAGTTGTGCTTGCGGTCACAAATGACCATCCGTCAAAATAGATGAAGAAAGGTTTGATAGACGTTGTTGTTTTTCAAAAAGCTGAGGAGTAATGCGTGTATTGAGATCTTCTACGGTCAATCCTATTGCTTTCTCTGTTTGTTCTAGTTGCGTAGCAATTTGCTCTGGTGAAAGATCACGGGACTCTGCACGTTCTTGCTTTTTCTCTGTCTCTGTACGTTGCTCGAAGTTTTCTGGCATAGGTAATTGACACGTAAAATTATTCTATGGTAGCAAAATCCTCTTCCATTGCTTGTACTTCTGCAGCTTTTACCAAAAACTCATCAGACTGGTGGATAAGCTGCTGCGCATCATGTTGGAGTTGTTGTAATTGTGCAAGGCGTGCTTGACGCTCCTGAAGGTTGTGCATCGCTTCGTTTTCAATGTTCATAGACAACAAGAAATTATAAAGTACTTACTTTATTATATTTGAAAATACTATAATGTCAAAAAATGAAGCAAGAAAATACATGAGTTAGCGCAATGGATAGCACTATACAGAGCAATTATTCCACTTTCTCCCTCTGTGCTATTTCCTCCCAATGCGCCCGAGGAATAGCATGCTTTGGGAGGTCATGCAGAGGTTGCACAGGAGCTCTCTCCAGTGTTCGTGTGCCGGTGAATGAGGCGACGAATCCTTTGGGGAAGCTGAGGGTGCCTGCTATCATATAGTGCAATGATGTGCGTTTTTCACGTCGACTGATGGTTGCATCAATCGTAGGAGCAATAGGAAAGGATTGTTGGTAAATGAGACTTGCTTGATGTGCTTTGGGCTCTTGCTGGAGAGTCCAGGTAGTTTGACCATCTGAAGTTGTTCACCGTCGCATCGTACCGCTTTGAGGTGAGGCAATTCACGAATAGACGAATTGGTCTCATGAAAATAAATATAATCGATTCTTCTGTTCATCTGCTACTATACGAGTTTTCTTGGTCAACGTGGTGATATCAACAATCATCTTGTGGGGAGAGGTATCCATGAGATGCGTAGCGGCAGGTGGTAGGTGTGCCCATCTCAACTGTAAGGCATCGATGAGGAGATGGATGGCTTGTTGTGGTGATTCTTGGAGAGGATAAGGAGACTTGGGAGCAGAACTCTCAGCAAACTGCACATACCCAGTACTTCCACGTACGAGGACACTACCGCTCGTGGAGAATCAATTCAGATCTCCTATTTCAGCCACCCAAGAAGTGTCAGATCATTTTCCAGGGAGTAAATAGGTAGCAGTACTGAGTGCTAACATACCTGTTTGCATACTCGTCTGACTACCAGAAACCTGAGGATCAGTTCGATATATCGACCAACTACTTGTATGCTGAAGTGCAGGCCATGTACTCATGCGAGCCAAATGACGTGTCACAAAGAAACGAGGGTCAGTTTCTTGTACTTGTCACAAATGACCTGGAAGCTTAGGGCTACCACTCCACAACACAATAATTGCTCCTCACAACAGGAATATTCCTGTAACTATAAAAATTAAACGCGTTTGACGATGTGCCATGCACGAGAGTCAAGTAAAAGCACCTCTGGTGTTTTCAAGTACGTATATAATACATCCTAGCAATCTTTTGTCAAATTGCAAGAACGAAGCAGGTATAGCAAAATGCTCCCTACATGCAAAGAATAAGTACAGAAAAAAACAAGAATACAATTGCAATTTTATTGATATCAGCTATGCTGGAGCTAGTTTTACCGTTCTCCGTCTGCATGAGTTTGCTCGAACTTACCATCATCGTTACGGTTGTCCTCTTTTTGCTGATGTCTATTGACCTGTTCCAAAGAAAGAAATTCAATCTTTTACACTTTCTTGTATTCTTTGGAGGAAGTGGTGCCATTGCAACCTTCTTGGTGAGACCAGATTTTCTCACCTCTTTTTGACGTTTCTTTGGAGTTGCGAGAGGAGCAGATGCACTAGTGTACATTGGGATTATCATCTTGGCGTACTTTTATTTCCACTTGTTCAACAAACTCACCAAGCATGAGTTGCAAATGACAAGACTGATCACCGCACAAGCGCTCCAAAACTGGAAAAAAGGTGCTCCTTTTCCCTTACCTCTTCACCCTTCAAAAGATGCAAAAGACGGTTATCTTTTTCTGATGAGAGCATACAATGAAGCCACAGTCATCGGTAGCGTCATTGATGAAATACTAGCAGCAGGATTTCACAAAATTGCGATCGTCAACGATGGTTCCAGTGATTCAACCGCAGAAGTGATTGCAACCAAACAAGCACAATATCCACAAAGTTACCTCATTGACTTGCATCACACCATCAATAGAGGACCTGGTGCAGCCAACAAAACACTCTTTAGCCTTGCCACCAAGTATGCAGAAGCATTGAGTGTGGAATGGCTAGTCACCTACGATGCAGATGGACAAATGGATATCAAAGATATGCATCAGTTTATGCAGGCTGCACAAAGCCACAAACGAGATGTCGTGATCGGAAGTAGGTTTGTCAAAGGCGCAAAAATCGATGATATGCCACTATTGAGGAAAATCATTCTCCGATGAGGTAGAGTAGTCACCTTTGTATTCAATGGCGTCCGACTGACAGATGTATCTACAGGATATAGAATGTATCATCGTAATGTCATAGGTAAATTTCGTATCACATCAGACCGATTTAGTTATCAAAATGAGATTATTGGCACACTTGCTTCAGAACATTTGCGCTTCACCGAGATTCCAGTTCATATCAAATATACCACCTATAGCCTCTCCAAAGGTCAGTCGAATATGAGCGCATTCAAAATCCTCAAAGAGTTGATCTACAAGGCATTTTTCTTTAAATAAGAAAAATACAAGCATTTTTCTTTAAATAAGAAAAATACAAGCATTTTTCTTTAAATAGAGAAAAATACAAGCATTTTTCTTTAAATAGACAATAGAGAATGTATTGCCTATGGAAAAATACAAGCATTTTTCTTTAAGTAAGCCTGTTTCTGTTCCTTTACCAAAAATCTTTTTTCGCATGCGTGTAGTACAGTATATTGCATATTATCCTCCTCATATTGGGGGCCTTGAATCACACGCTGCACAGCGGGCCCAACGATGGATGAAAGAGTGATGTGGTGAGTGTTTGATTGCAACATATAGCATAGGACAACCCACCACCCTTACCTACCAACATGACCAGGTCACTGTTGTAGTGATTCCTGCCTTTGAGATCATACCTACCTTTCCTTTTCCCAAATTTTGGACATCTGAGTATCGTCAGGCACATCGTCTGATCAAAGAATTTGCTCCAGATATCCTCATTACGAGGACAAGGTTTTTCTTAGCGTCATTGTTTGGTGCTCTCTTCGCAAAGTGGTACCGTATCAAGCGAGTTCACATAGAACATGGCGTTGATTACGTCAAGCTTAATACCTGATGGAAAAACGCTCTCGCTTGGCTGTATGATCAAACCATAGGACGTTGCATCTTTCATCGAGCGGATCAGCTCATTGGGATAAGTGAAGGATGTAAGCGTTTTGTAAGACATTTTACGGATAGGGAAGTAGAAGTGATCTATAGAGGCCTTGACTCTGCCATACAGCCAAATCCTATAGCACCAGGAGTAGAGCAGTTTGCACTTTGCTCCGTAGGAAGACTCACTGCACTCAAATGAATAGATGTACTTTTGTATGCCTTGAAACTGGTGATAGAGCAAGGCAGAACCAACATACATCTTACCTTGATAGGAGATGGTGAAGAGAAGCAGAAGTTAGAACTACTTTCCCAACAGTTGTGATTGGAAGCGTGGGTCACCTTCGCCGGTTATCAAACCAAAACTGCCCTCGAACAGACCTACTACCCACGTATGCATATCATTCTCAACACCAGTTATCAAGAATGACTTCCTACGAGTGTCGTAGAATGATTACTTGCACAATGTATGGTAGTAGCCACCCAGGTGGGCGGAACACCAGAGATTAGTGACCAACTAGACCTCATTTTGGTGGCTCCTGGGGATAGATATGCGCTTGCAGAATGCATCCAAAAAGCTATAGATGGATACGCTGTGCATGCGTGAAAGTCTCGCGAACACGTACTCCAAAAATTTAGTCGAGCTACCAATATACGTCGCTATCAAAAAAGTTTAAGCTAGCATATCGCCTTTTTATACTTTATTTGTACACACCTATGTGGGCACAACATCTTTGACAACTTGTAGATCCGATTACCAACCAACCACTTGAAATACAGGTTTTTGAACGTGATGGAGAGCATATTATGAGTGGAGAACTTTTTTCTGCTACTGAACATTATCCCATTATTCATGGGGTACCAAGGATGCTTACCTGAGATCTCAAAAAGGATCTTCTCCAAAAAAAGCATGCGTTTTTCACTCAATTCAAGGACCAACTTTCACCTGCATTCCAGCAAGAGCGAGCCCAAGCTATAGAAGACATCAAAGATATGAATGCATTTGTCCTTCACCAAAAGAAGACCTCAGAAAGTTTTTCATTTGAATGGAACAACATCTATGCAGAAAACACCTTCGAAACAGATAACTATTTGCACTTCTTGTGAGGCTATCAAACTGCTCATGATCTTGCAGGCAAAGTAGTTTTGGACGTAGGATGTGGCTCAGGTAGATTTACAAAAATTTGTGCAAATTTGGGTGCAGCATTGTGTATAGGAGTTGACCTCTCTGAAGCGGTTGATTTTGCGTTTGACCTTACCAAAGATATACCAAATATTTTCATAGTCCAAGGAGATATCTATCATTTGCCCTTTTCCCATTCAATAGATATTGCTCAGTCAATTGGCGTATTGCATCACCTTCCGGATCCTCAAGGAGGTTTCACCGCCATTGCAAAACAAGTACTCAAAGTATGAGGAGCATTTCTCATCTGGGTTTATGCCAAGAAAAATAATGCAAGAGCATTGTATTTATATGAGCCTGTCAGATATATTACCAAACACATCAATAAGAGATTATTGTTGCGATTGTGTCATATCCCAGCACTATTGGTGCATGCTATCAACGGACTAACTGTCATGCTCTCATGGATCTTTGGCAAAGGCATTATCAAACATTTCCCTTTCTACTACTACATCAATTTTCCCTATAATATGAAACACAACGATGCATTTGATGTTTTAGCTACTCCAAAGAGCAACTACTACTACACAGAAGATATTCAAAAATGGTATGCAGATTCCGATTTACAAGACATCCAAGGCAAATATCTCCACGAAGCAGGGATCACTTTTATTTGAACGTATAGGGCGTAGAGAGATTGCAAATAGCGATATCTTGATTACATTGTAACCGTACTTTATTTCTAGTACATGATGCAAAATAACACCATTTTGGTGACGGGGAGTAGTGGCTTTATTGGTTTTCATACAGCCAAACATCTTTTGGAGTTGGGCTATCCTGTAGTAGGTTTAGATAATGAAAATGATTATTATTCAACAGTACTCAAAAAAGCCAGAAGAGACGTGTTGCTTACCTATCCTCACTTCAGCTTTTTGTTGGTTGATATTAGTAATAAGCAAGATGTAGAGCAAGTTTTTGCAACACATACCCCCCAACAAGTTATACACCTTGCTGCACAAGCTGGTGTCAGGTATAGTATCACACATCCTGATGCCTATATTAGTGCTAATCTCAACGGTTTTTTCAATGTCATAGATGTTGCAAGACTTTACAATGTCAAACGTTTTGTGTATGCATCTAGTAGTAGTGTCTATGGAAATACTCAACAACAACCGAGTACTATCCATACCAAGGTAGATACCCCTATTTCTCTCTATGCAGCGACCAAAAAGTCCAATGAACTTATTGCGCATACCTATAGCACCATATATAATCTTCCGACCATGTGACTGAGGTTCTTTACGGTGTATTGACCATGGGGAAGACCTGATATGGCAATTTTCAGTTTTACACAACAAATACTCGCCAACAAGCCCATAGATGTATACAATTACGGTCAGATGAAAAGAGATTTTACGTATATTGATGACATAGTATCTGGAGTTGTCAAAGCATTACACACCGATACTGGACTTTATGCAGTGTGTAATTTGGGAAATGATACCCCAGAACAACTTGAAGATATGATTGATATGTTAGGAAAACACTTGTGAAAGGAGGTGAATAAAAATTATCTCCCTCTCCAACAAGGCGACGTCATTGCTACCTGGGCAGACATACAGCACACCAAGGAATTACTCAATCGACATCCAAACACCTCTCTGGATGCATGAATCAAGAAATTTGTAGATCGGTATCTCGTCTATCATCAATAAAAATTTTATTTGTTGTTTCGCATGTTCACCTTTGTGGTAAAAAAGGTACGTCACCTCAGCGTCCACTATGGTAAGAAAATCGGTATAGATTTACCTTATTTTGTGAAAAATGGATTCTGGATCTATTGCTGACAGTTTGTAGGAATTATCAAATGATTCACGCTCAGTATCATCATGACCAGTTTGTTGCCCAAAGAGATTTATGGACAACGACAATTTGCTGTCACCGCGATTGGTATGGCTACCATTGTAGCCTTGCCTGGCATGAGTATTGCACTCATTAGAGCAATTGCGCAAGGACACGACAAAACCTATCACACTGCACTACGTACCGTATGGAATCGAAGTTTTTTGTGAACCATTGGTTTGTTAGCCTTTGCTGTATATGGGTATTTTGTAGGGAGAGGATATGGTTCATGGATATTTGTATTCATTGCTGCACTATTTCCCCTGTATAATTTGGTACCTTACTTTGGGAGTCGATTAAATGGCAAGTGACAATTTGATCGTCTTTTCAAATGGTGGCTCATTCGTGACCTTTTTGAGTTGGGAGTCATGACCGTAGTTGTATTGATGACAGATCAAGTATTTTGGATCATTGCTACTTCATTATTGATGACCATTTCATTGCAATGATACTATACTTGGAAAACACGGTATGAGATAGATCCTCACTCCAACATTGATCATTGAACTATCGCCTTTGGCAAAAAGATATCTATTTCACGCTGAATACAATATCTCAATGAGTATCTAGATAAGCTCCTCGTGACCTACTTTTTGTGATTCAAGGAGTTGGCAATTTATACTATTGCAGTACTTATTCCTGGACAAGGTGAAGTCATTACCAAACCAATCATGCATCTGCTTCTCCCCAAGTTAGCTACGCATGATATGAGTGGAGCAATTCAATCAAGATTGTGGAAATACACCAGTGTGTTACTTTTGCTTTGTTTACTGGTAGTTATTGCCTACCGAGTAGTGTCTCCGTATGTCTTTCTCACCTTTTATCCCGACTATGTGGCGAGTTCGCTCTATCCTTCGCAAATCTATATGATTAGTTTTTTGGCTGCTTGTGGATGACTCTGGGCAACCTATTATAGAGCAATGGCCTATGAGACACCGTTGCTCGTAGCTGAAGTAGCCAAGGTTATCGCACTTATTGTGGGTGCTTGGATATATATTCCTATGTATTGACTATGGTGAGCCATTTTGGTCAAATGATGAGTCAGAATATTTGGCTTTCTCATCTATGTATTTTGGCCAAAAAGCCTCATAAAAAATAAGAATCATGTACCGTTAGATCCCTTGTAAAAGCTTTCCGAATCTATACCAAAAAACTATGCCATTTTACCTAATTTATATTATCAATGACATTGATCAACCCCATCTATACAAGCAAAATGCAAGATAGTCATTTTGCTGAACAAATTGTCACCACTATCCTTCGTGATGGCTATTTCGTGCTCAAGGATTTTTTGTTACCTGAAACTGTACAGACTATTATCACGGAAATGAAAGAAAAGAACCTCGCAAATCAAAAGAAAGAAAGCTTGGAGGGGAGTGTGGCATATGATATAGCTACTTCACCTGAAATACTTTCTTTCTTTAACCTTCTCTATCAAGAAAGAACAAAACAACTAAAAACTCCACCTTTGGTCTTGGTAGCTGAAAAACAATGGTTCGGCCTCTCCTACAAAACCAAAGAGACAGGAGAGACGCAATTTCATTATGATGGCGCATATGTCAACTCGGTAACCTCTTTGATTGCCCCCAAAGATGCACATGGAAATCCTATTGGATGATTGATGATGTACGTCAATATGCGTATCCGTACCAATCGACTCTGTGAGAGATTAAGTGTATTTTTGATTAAATATTTCAAATTCACGAGAAAACGATTTTCTTATAAGTACTTGACCTATGATCCAGGAAATATGTATCTTTTCTTTGGAGATCTCAGTTTCCATGGAGTGGAAAGCATTGCGGAGAATGAAAGACTCATTCTTACGATAAACAATCATTTCTAAGCAGTCTTATTTTTGGCAATAATAACGATATCCTCCATCATTTTTGGGGTGAATCGTCCTATAAGTTCATACAACCCGTTTTGGATTTTCTTGAAAATACTTTCAGAGTAATGTGCTCAAATATGCTTGATAAAGCCAATTTGTACAATCTCTAAATCATATCTTTCAAACAACTGGTCTAATGTTTTGAGCGTGAAATAAACGGTATGCTCAATATTTACCGTTGGCTCTAGTTTGAATACTTTCTCTATCATATTAAACATACTAAATGCGTTTGGTGTAGAGACAATGAGGCTACCATCTGACTTCATGCTTTTTTTGGCAGAGGCGAGAAACAAACCTGGATTGGAAAGATGTTCTATGAGATCACCTGCAAACACAACATCATAGGCATGCTGATAATCAAAGTCTTCCGCATTTTGTTGTGCGTAGTGATAGATAGTTGGATCCAACGTTTTGATATCATCCATGATATCGATTCCAAACACGTATGCAGCTCTTGCTCTCAGTTGTTCGTGCACCCAGTTGGCATCCCCAATTTTGATACCTTGACCACAACATCCTACATCCAATACTTTCCATTCAGGATGGACAAAAATCTTGTGTACCATATCTTCTTTACTCTGATACACAGAGGCTTTCTTGTATAATTCATGATATTTGGCCAACATCCTTTATTTGGTTGCAATAACTAAATACCCAAGTGTATACCTCTCACGGGTAGAGGCATATTTTGATGAACACTTTGCCAAGAGGTTATCAAATCCAATAACACACCAACTCAATCACATTCTCAGCCACTTGAACGGGATCAAATAGAGGAGTTGTGCCATTACATACCCTACACCAGCTCCAAGCTCTTCGATATGAATTTTGTCAGCAGTAAACCCTGCATCGACACACAAGTTGTGTAGGCACGACTTGGTGTATCTGAAATAATCGTCCGGACTACCATGCACGTAGTACATAAAAGGCACTTCAATCACCAACGAGCCGTCCTTTTTGAGGATTCTGTAGGCTTCGTTGAAGACGTTGCGATGTTGATAGATATGCTCGATGAGGTTGATTGCTAAAGCATGGTCAAACTCGCCATCCTGGAAAGGGAAAGGCTCCTGTACATCACAATAGACATCATATCCATGGTCATCTGAAATATTAGCTACCACATAGGTATGATCACCCTTGATAAGGTCTTGATAGCCTGATTTTCTCGATCCGCCAATGTCTAAAATTTTACCATGTAAGGTAAGTTTACTCAACGCATCATATTCACATTTACGTAAAATGCCTATTTCTCACATTTTCGTCCAAACATAAAGGAAAATAAAGAAGGGAACCACTTAGCTAAAGGCATCCATTTGGGAGCAACAAGACCGTATATAGTAACTTTGCGGAAGTGTTTTGCGAGCGTATGATAGAGTTCATCATAAGTAAAGTGATTTATATGAGTAGGATCCATTAAGGAAGTGCCTCTTTTCTTGCCCATAAATAACCTTACTCTATTGGGAAGGCTAAAACCATTCGGAACAGATCATACAAAGATACCATGTGGTTTGAGAGATTTACTTACTTTCTCAACTACCACATCTGGATAGTAGAGGTGCTCTACAATTTCAAATGCTCCCACGATATCAAATTTCTTATCATGCAAGAAATCTCGCTCACCATTAAGATCTTCGAAATTTGTTTTGATACCAAGCTTTTCAGCTTCAGCCATAGCTAGTCTATCTATATCAATACCCAAAACATGATTCTTTTGTGGATCGAAATATTTAGTGAGGTTGCCATCTCTACAGCCAATATCCAATACTTCAAGACCTTCTTTTCCATCAACTAGTCCTGCAATAATTTCTCAACGTTCTTTCTCAAATAAAGAGAAATTTTTTGGTCTACGATGAGTATGGTGATACTCATAGATATTAGCTAAGTTTTCCTTCATCAAGTTGCAAAAGGGAAATAAAGTGCTTCGTTACCGGAGCTATGTCATATTGCTGAACATACGTCTGATAGTAATAAGGTTTTTCCAAAGACAAGAGGGTGCGTATACCTGAGACAAATCCTTGAATATCGCCAATTTGATAGATATAGGGATGTTGTCGATCAGGGCTAATTTCCTTGACGCCTCCTATATCTGACGCTACATAGGGAGTATTGCATGCCATAGATTCAATCAATACTCTCGGGAATCCTTCTTCTTCGGAGGGCATCAAAAAGACATCTGCCAAAAGAAAATAACGATATACTTCTCTATTGGGAACCTTCCCTATATAGGTAATATTAGTCAGTTTTCAATCCTTTATTTCTTGCAAAAATGTCTCTCTGTAGGGACCATCCCCAATTACCAAAAACTTGATCTCAGGTGAAGCAAGGAACTGTTTCGCTATCTGACTGACATATTGAATACCTTTTCTCGGAGCCAATCTGTGCACGAAGAGAATGACCTTGTCAGTAGGTGCTAGTCCAAGATCTGCTTTTTTTTGTTGGATGTTGTAGGTAGGATCTTGTAATCTAGCTAATTCCACCCAATTGGGCATGATCAAGATTTTATCTTGGGAAATTCCATACGTTTCACTATAGCCTTGCTTGAGCGCATGGACACCCGTCACGAGATAATTGACTGCATGCAGTGCATACTTGAGCAAGGTGTTCTTACCAAACAGCCACATCATACCACAATTTCGATAGTAGGTAGTACCACCGGAAAGCCTCATCACTACACTAGATACAATAGCTCCAATATAGGAATAGTGAATATAGACGGTTTTGTAGTTGCGTAGACGTTGCCACAGCACCACCAAGAATAGCTCAAGACTTCTAAAAAACAAAGAAGAACACCTTTGTGCATATACACCTGATACATTAGGGATTGAAACGTTTTGTTCACGAGATTTTTCAATAATAACAAACACAGGTACTTTCTTGGCAACTTCCGCCACAAAATTAACTAGATAGAAAATATGTCCATCGAGGTCTTTGTTATACTCTGGCAGTATATAGAGGAGTTTCTTCATGTGAGATTATTTTTGAGAAGTAGGTAAAGCAGCTATTCGTGATTGTCCATAGCGAGATAAAGTTTCCTCTCGGCTGAACATTTTTTTGAGTTGTTGGTATCCATTTGTTACATATGCTTCTCATAGATCCTTATTTTCATACAAAGTAATAATGGAACTACTCAATGCCTCTGCATCATTGATAGGAATTACCATACCATTGTATCCATCTACCAAGAAGTCACCTGCACATCACGTAGCGGTCATTATAACGGGTACACCATAACTCGCTGCTTCAATTACCGTCATTCATCGCCCCTCATAGAGGGAAGGAAGCAAAAAGATATCCGCATTTTTATACTCATTTCAGACATCATTGGTCCATGGTTTGATAACTACACGATCATCTAGTGCATGTTTCTTGATATAGGCACGAATTGCTGGCTCTAGCGGACCTTTTCCAACCAATACAAGCGTCATATCTGTGTATAGCTTAAAGAGTTTCTCTAGGACCCTTAGTGCAAAAAGAATATTTTTTTGAGGGACAAATCTCGAAAGCATAAGAAGGTTACAACCTACATGAGGCATTCTCTGAGTCATTTTGGGAGAGGTGTCAACATACACGGGTATGTGCAAAACATTGGTGAAACCGTGGTTTTCTAAGTATACTTGCTCAATTTTGGAGACAACTCTGATCGCATTTGCCTGTTTGAGGAGAAACCATCACATATACCACCTCATACCGTTGAGCAACGTTTCTTTTCTTCGATATGTGCTCTCGAAAAAATTACCATGGTCTTGGATATGTAATCCACAGCCAAATTGCTTCTTCAACCATCGTCAAACCAACGCCGTTTCAAAAGGGTCTTGGGTGGTAATAACCGTTTGTTGGGAGGGGAGTGATGAGCATATACGTTTTCAAATACGCCATGCATCTCGCAAAAAATGAGGTTTAGTAGATGAATTTGTAGGTATAACGGTAATCTTTGGTGATAGCGTACGTTGCTGACGCCCTGGTGGAGTATAGACAACGACGTGCATACTTTCAACTAATTCAGCGTAGGCAAGTGTTCTCTTGGCAACTGCAGAATCAGGGTTGAGCATACCTTCATCCAAGGATATCATCACAAGATGCATCTCACCATTGAAAAAATAAAAAACTATTTTAAACGAAGTACTTCTTTGAGTTTACCGTACAAAAGCTCAAAGTCAAAAGCAGAAAGGTCAGAAGGTGCTTTCTCAGGTATATTTTCAGATAGGGTAAGATCAATAGCATCAGAAATCTGTACTATGCGTTTGCGAGTATATTGTTGCAAAGTTTCGACATTAGGTGTAATATCTGAGGAGATGATGAACAATCACATAGCCATTGCCTCAAGTAACACGTGTGACATTCCTTCATAATCACTAATGAGCACAAATGCATCTGCAAGTTGATAGTAACGATAGACCTGATCTTTGGCCAAAGACCCTACTAAAATTACTTTTTCAGTTTGCCCTGTTTGCTCAATCAGCTCTTGCAGCTGTTGTTTCAAAGGACCATCACCTATAATATACAGTACGGCGTTATTGACCTTTTGAAAGGATTTGATCAATGCATCAAAGTTTTTCCAGGCTACTAGTCTACCCACACTTACATATATTTTTTTTTGGTCTATCGCCATTTCTCTCTTGGTGGCTTGTACGTCAATGGGGGTAAAGGCAAATGGATCAAAGGAATTATAAATAACCTCAATAGGAGTTTTGGTTACTCAAAAACGAGTTAGCAACTCTTTCATATAATTACTCGGCGTGATTACTTTATCAGCAGCATGCAACAAAAATGCCTCAAATTTCTTTACCAATTGCAACCACCATCATTGATTGCGGAGCACATACGTATCCAAAATATCTGTGGTTACACCTCTATTTTGAGCCTGTTCTCGGCTAAATATACCTACTACTTTGATGATAACTCTTTTCCTTAGAATTAAGTTAGCAAGCAAGGTTGGGATTCAAGAACTAGAGTAGTCTTGCAAAAAAATCATATCACATCCTCTTCAATGCTCGAGGACAGCTCGTCGATACTTTAGATAATGTCGGACAAAAAAAGAGGATCTCGTTATTCTCACAACACGATATCCCAAGGTATCATAGGCCTGGACAAATTTACTATCAGAGTAGGTTATCACTAGTGGAATAATATGGTCTTGTAACATTCTTTTAGCAATTTTTGGGACATAACTTGCAGGTCATCAAATATCCGGAGGGTAGATTCCCGTAGCTAAGAGGATGTGTTGTTTCATTGTTTTGTTTTATAGAACTGTAAAAAGAGACTATCATACTTCTTAGCAATTTTCTCTCGATCATACGTATCTACCACCGTTGCCTTGGCTGCGGCGTGTAATGCAAGACGTTCTTGTGAAGTCAAATCATCAATTCTCTGGATTGCTTGTGCAATTGAAGGAGGATCTTGCACCTGACAGAAAAAACCATTTACTCCATCCTTCAAAAAGTCCAAAATGCCTCAAACGGGTGTAGCAATGATAGGTAGTCAAAAAACCATAGCCTCTAGGAATGAGTTTCCCAGTCACTCTTGCAATGATGGTCTACAAAAATAGTCCGCACAGCTCAAGTATTTGAGCATATCCTTGTGTCCCACAAACCCTGGAAGTTGTACTCTTTTCTCTACGTGCAAATCTTTGACAAGTTTCTCCAACTGTGGTCTCAATTCTCCTTCACCCAAACATACAAAAACATGATCGGGAGAGAGGAAGGGGAGAGCCTTGATGATATCTGCAATCCCATTTTTGTAATCAAGTCTGGAGGTGGAAATAATAACCTTAGTGGATGGATCTCGACCCCATGCTTTCTTTTGCATATCTATAGCAGGTTGTGACTCATGCTCCTTTGAAAAGAAGGGAATATCTACTCCATTGGGTAAGTACCATATAGGTCAGAAAAAATTATTCTCTTTGGCTCTTTGGGCCAAAAAGTGAGCAATAACGGTCACATAACTGGCAGATGCGAAAATACGCTTATAAAATCGTCAAATATATTTTGTCCTCTGTTGTATAACCTCATCAGTATGTCAATCCTGCAGATTCAAAATATATGGCACTTTTTTGAACATATATCGATGGAAAAGAGTAGCAGCAGCACCTCATCGTGAGGCCATCACTCCCACGCAAACGGCATAACGATACTTCATATGTAATACAATTCACCATAAGGGGGCAAAAAGAAGATAGAGGAACTTATCTATAATAGGGGAACCGATACCGAGTCTCCACACCATGACGTTGCCAATTTTTTCCTTATATGCTAGTCTTGGATTCATCTTAGCAACGATCATATGTCGCGTATACTGCGGCATTCTTTTGGTAAGTTCTTGCCATGCGACCTCAGCTCATCCCACATTGGGAAAATAGTCTACAGAAAATAATAAAATGTGCATCACTAATCGTATAAATAAACTGCCACCATTATACACATGTATCAAGCAAAAACAACTACTTCCTCCACTTCTCGTGCCACAAAGCAAAAAGAAATAGCTTAATAATATAGGTCGTATTGAGTGTATTTGAGGACTGTTGCAGACACGTATCATAAAATCAGCTCAGTTGGGGAGCATACTGTGTAATTAAAGCTTTACCACGTTGCAGTGCGTCTCTATATTGCGGTTGTCTAATCCATTCACCAATAGGAGGTAAGAAGCCTTGTTTTCCTCTTTGGACAATCTCACGAGGCAGCAAATCAGCAATGATAGCTCTCATCAACTTCTTAGTCTGAAAAATGGAAAGTTTGTATGCAGTAGGAATAGTTTGTGCAAAGGTCAAGAATCTTTTATCCAAAAAAGGAGATCTCACTTCAATAGCATTAGCCATAGATGCCCTATCTACTTTGACCAAAAAGTTATTGTCTAAGGTGTTGAAGAGAAGATCATAGATTCTCAATGCTTCAGCTAAACTTCCTCCTCACTTGTGGAGAGAGTAGGTCAACCATTCCGTAGTGAGTTGTTTGAAATGTTCGGTTTTGAGCATTTCATCAGCAAGTGCACGGACGTAAAATTGATTTTTGGGGAAGAGACTGAGTTTACACGCCTGTATCAATAAATATGGATTTATAAAACTTTTGAGATTGGGACGTGCAGGAATACGTGCAATGAGCTTCCTCACAAGTGCTGGAACATGATAGAGCAGATCCAACCTCCTACCTGCTAGATGACTATTGTATCCTCCAAATATTTCATCACCTCCATCACCACTCAGTACAACGGTCACAAAGGGTTTAGCTAATGCGCATACCTGATGGGTAGGAAACCCAGAAAAATCCCAAAATGGTTCATCGTACGAAAAAGCAAACTGTGGGAGTAACCTATCGAAATCTTCTTGCGTAAAATATGCATGATGATGTACGGTCCCAATATGTTGTTGTGCTACATGTATATAGGCTGATTCATCGTAAGCTTTACCCGCAAATCCTATAGAAAACGTGTGTAATTCTCATTCAGGCTGGAGAGTTCTCATTTGGGCAGTCACCGCCGAACTATCAAGTCAGCCACTCAGGAAGGTACCCACAGGTACATCAGCAATCATTCTCAAACGGACTGCATCTGCTAATATGTCCTTACCTTGTTGGACCAGCCCATTTCGATCATGCACTGGCGTATAGTCAGGCAAGGTGAAAAACTCCTGTTGTTCTTTGATCTGCATCGTTTTCAGATCTAGGCGCATATAAGATCTTGGTGGAAGTTTCTTAAGTTGACTATAAATGCTTTGAGGAGCGGGAATATAGCCAAAGGCAAAATAGTCCTCTACCGATGCAGTATCTACTTGGAGGGTTGGGAGAAATCATGCGTTATCCAAAGCTACAAATGC
Source organism: uncultured Candidatus Peribacteria bacterium (assembly GCA_964447535.1). GTDB lineage: Bacteria > Patescibacteriota > Gracilibacteria > Absconditabacterales > Absconditicoccaceae > CAYUST01. The sequence goes on along the minus strand of CAYUST010000015.1, from coordinate 9,481 downwards.
TTTGAGCTCTGATGCGAACGCAAAAGTATGTGCATCATGATAATAATAAAGAGGTTTCTTACCGACTATATCTCTCGAGATAATGATTTCATGGGTACGCGGATCATGAATTACACATGCCCACATACCGTTGAACTGAGAAAAACAGGCTACTCATCGATGTAAATAGCTTGCCAAAATCACCTCTGTATCACTTTGAGTTGCAAAGGTGTATCCGGCTGCTTGCAGGGTAGTTCTAATCTCTTGAAAATTGTAGATCTCCCCGTTGAAAACTATACTGATCGCCTCATGAGCACGTGGATCGTTTGCTAACTCAGGACGAAATCTCTCTGATCGTGCACCTACCTGTTGTTGATACCACATAGGTTGATGTCATCACTCACTGAGGTCAATAATTGACAATCTACGTTGACCAAATGCTCCTTGGGTAAACTCATGCACTCATGCATCATTTGGTCCACGATGTGCAAGAGCATCAGTCATAAGCGTGACTATCTTCGTCAGGGGCATTCACGGGTGGAGTGTCCAAAAGCCTGCTATACCGCACATACGCTTGCATGAAATAAAAAAACGCGTCGACTATACCAAACGCAAGAGTTCCCAAACATGCGAATTTTCTTTAAGTTGCAATTCTTTGTAGACTGCATGATCTACTGTTTTGATCGCAATATCATATCAGACAACCACCTGATCAACGAGATCTTCTGGTGCTAATCCAAACTCTTCACGGTCATGGGGAGACAAAGCAGATATATACGGGTCATGTGCCGAAATGATACATCCATATGCTTTGAGCTCTTGAATAAATTGCCCCACTTTGCTATTACGGAAATCTGGCACATCAGGCTTGAAGGTGAGACCCAAGATCAGAATCTTTGCTCCTACAGGATTGATATGTTCGCGTGTCATTTTTTTGATAAGTTGACTTGCAAGGTACGGCGCAAATGAGTCATTGATATTTCTACCTGCAAGAATCATTTCTGGATGCACACCCAATCCTTTAGCCTTGTATGCTAACCAATAGGGGTCTACACCAATACAATGTCCACCCACCATACCGGGATGGAAAGGGAGAAAGTTCCACTTGGTTTTGGCAGCCGCTAACACCTCTCGCACGTCGATACCTGCAGCATCAAAGATATGTTTGAGTTCGTTCATCAAGGCAATATTGATATCTCTTTGGGTATTCTCAATAATCTTAGCCGCTTCAGCTACGGCAATATTACTCGCAGCAAAGACGTTTTGATTATTTATAGCACCATATAAGCCACATAATTGATCAGTAATCTGCGGCGTATCACCTGCTACTACCTTGGTAATCTTATCAACGGTATGTGTTTTATCGCCGGGATTAATTCTCTCAGGAGAATATCCCACATGAAAATCTTGCTTTCGAAGCAATCAAGAATGTTTTTCCAATAATGGTATACACAGTTCCTCGGTACACCCAGGATAGACCGTTGACTCATAGACGACTATCTGTCATTTCTGTAGGATAGATCCAATCATGGTACTCACTGCTATCAAGGGAGAAAAATCCGGTTGATGAAAATGATCGATGGGAGTTGGGACCGTTACTATTAGATACGTAGCCTGCTTGAGATCAACAGGATTGTTGGTATACAGTATATCAACCTCGCTGATCGCAGGACCTATTTCTTCGGTAGTATCAATGCCTTGTCTGAGATCCGTAAGTTTTTGCTCCGCAACATCAAACCCAATAACCGTATATCATTGACGAGCAAAATGGTAAGCAAGTGGCAAACCAACATATCCTAGTCACAATATAGCAACCGTTTCTTTCATTCGCAATACATGAATTCATAAAAACAATGAGGTCTTATTTTTTGTAGTATTCTCTTCGTCGATCAACTAATGCAACAACTCCTTCATGTACATGCACACGTGGCGTCCAATCAATCAAAGCCTGTGTATGAGAAATATCTACTTCGCTTTCTGCAATATCTGTTGGTTGGAGAGGAGCATACTCTTTGATAGCAGGCATACCGCAAGCCTTTTCGAGTGCGCTTATCATATCATCTAGCAAGACACTTTTGGTATTTCCAATGTTGACAACATGGTGAGTAAAATTAATATTTTTGAGTTGCATCATAGCATCAATAACATCATCAATATAGGTAAAATTTCTGAGTGATTTACCATGATTGTACACCGTAATAGGTGTTTGCTCCAAGATACCTTGGGTAAAAATAAAGAAAGCGCCATCAGGTCTTCATCGTGGTCCATAGACATTGAAAAACCTGAGTCCCATGGTAGGCATACCGTACATGTGGGTGATGGCATGAGCGATAAGTTCGTTTGCTTTTTTGGTTGCTCCATAGAGACTAATAGGAGCATCCGTCATATCACCAACTGCGAACGGCCTTTTCTCATTCGATCAATAAATGCTTGCTGATGATGCATAGAAGAATTTCTCAACTTTGTGTGAGGCAGCAGCGATCAAGACATTATGAAATCACACAATATTGCTATCTATATATGCATAAGGATTTTCGAATGAGTATCTGACTCCTGCTTGTGCTGCCAAATGGAAGACTAATTGAGGTTTCATTTTCTCGAATACCTCGTCGACTAACGTACGATCAACAAGATCTCCTTTGATAAATTGAAATGCGGGTGATTGAGCAAGATATTCTCTTCTCGCTTGTTTGAGTGTAGGATCATAGTAGTCATTTTCATTGTCGATACCAATGACTGCATGTCCTTCAGCTAATAATGCTTGCGCCAAGTGAAATCCTATAAAGCCACTTGAACCCGTAATAAGTATTGTCTTCTTTTCCATCACCTACGTATGAGTACATAAAAAAAATTACTTCCCCGCTTTCAAATACTTCCACGGCAACTTTCTCAAACCAAAACGAGCATTAAAAAACTTGACTAATGCAATTGCTTGATAAATCTCCATCACGACTCATTTGCCAAAGAGTGTATGGACGACACTATCTCCAATTTCGAATGGTGCTTCTTCCTCACGGGGAGATTCGCTACTCAAATCATAGGTCTTGATCAACTGGGCAGGAAGTTCATCGATGAACCTAGAGGGGGGGTAGTATTTCATCTGTCACCATTGGCGTCTCGCTTGGACGTAGCTGAGGAACAGATGTTCACGTGCCCTTGTCATAGCGACATAGAGAGCTCTTCTTTCTTCTTCAAGTTCGGCATCATCAAATGCTGCTTTGGCGAGGGGAAATATTCCTTCTTCGAGTCCTGTCACAAAGACAGTTGGAAACTCCAACCCTTTGCTTGCATGGACGGTCATCAACTTGAGGGCGTCTGGTTCTTTGTCACTCACTTCATCCAGTGATCACAGCAACGTAATTTCATCGAGCATCAGTTGCAATCCTTCTTTGCCTACTTGTTCATACTTGCCAGCAAGTGAAACAAGCTGACCCAAGTTTTGCATTTTTTCTTCGGCTGCCTCTTTGCCATCACTTGTCACCAGATACTCTTGATAACGAGCAGCTTTGAGGAAATGATCCAAAAACTGTGCGGGGGTAGACTGTGGTAATACCGTATGTAACTGTAAAGCGAATTGGGTAAATTGATTGAGTTTGTTGGCTAGCATAGCTGGAAAAAGTGACTGCAAACGCTGAGGATCCATCATGACAGTACCGAGAGACATCTGGTGCTGGTGAGCTATTTGCATAGCTTGCGAGACACTCGTTTCTCCAATTTTTCTCTGGGGAACATTGATGATTCTTTTGAGAGAGAGTTCGTCCGCGGGATTGAGCATCCATTTGCAATAGGCTATGCAGTCTTTGATTTCTTTACGTTCAAAAAATTTAAATGCGCCTACTACCTGGTAAGGTATACCTTCTGTGAGCAAGACCTGCTCAAATGGTGAGGATTGTGCATTCGTTCTGTATAAAATAGTGAAATCAGATCGGTTGGAAGCGTGTTCTGCTCTCAATTTGCTAATCAGATCAATAATATGCAAAGCTTCTTGGGAGTCATCTTGGAAACGGAAAACACGAATAGGCTGTGTGCCATCCTTGTGTGCTTCTAGCTCTTTGTCGTATTGTTGTTTGTTATTTTTGATCAATGCATTACTTGCTTTGACAATAGGAGCACGGGATCTATAATTGGTCTCTAGTTTGAAAGTTTGCATATCTGGCAACCATTTCTCCAGTTCCAAAAATTCGTGCATCACCGCACCACGTCGTCTATAAATACTCTGATAATCGTCTCAGATAAAGGTAATTGTGGCATCTTTGCCGAGCAACAAACGCATGAGAGCGAATTGGATAGTATTGGTATCTTGCGCCTCATCGACCAAAATAGCTTTGAAGTGTTGTTGTCGATGCATGCGCACCTCAGTATGTTCTTCCAATAATAACTTACTCAACAATAATAAATCATCAAAATCCAAGGCATTCGCCTGACGAAGTTGTTGTTGATAACGTTCATATATACGGTGAATTCGCTCGTCTTGTTGGGAGTCGAGATGACTACGTACGTGTTGAGGTAATCGCCCCTTATTTTTTCGTCAACTAATCGTTCTCTGCACCAGATTCACTTCTATAATATCGTTGAGAGCAAGTTCTTTGATAATTTGCCTCAAGAGAGCAGGCACATCACCACTGGCATCATAAATGGTAAACCCGCTTGTGTAGCCTTGATTGAGTTGTGCAATATCTTGTTTGAGAAGCTTGAGACAGATACTATGAAAGGTGCCAATCCACGGAAATTGCCATCGCTTGTAGGTAGCGGTGTCATGCAATCCATGCATCGTTTCCATCAACTCTACTAGTCTGGATTTCATCTCGTGAGCTGCCTTGTTGGTGAACGTCACTGCCAAAATATGCTCTGGTGCAATATGGTGTGTGGCTAACATCCAGGCTATTTTGTAGGTAAGTGCTCTCGTTTTGCCGGACCCAGCACCAGCCAAAATAAGGCTATGCGTAGTACAAAACGTAGCCGCTGTGTATTGTTGTGTATTGAGTTGTTGAGCAAATCGCTCTGCTAAGGTAACCGATGACATGGGCCTATAAAAAAAATAAGAGAGTAGGAGTTTGTACTTTTTTGGAGCTTCATTTCAATGGTGAAATCTGCCTTTATGCTACAGAATTGAGTAAGCAGAAGCGAGTTTTGTCAAGTTAATCTTTTAGATCTCTACTGTCAATCAACATTTCATATTTTTATTAGTTTTGTCAATCAGAAATAAGACACAATACGCTTGGGTTTTTACTTTTACACAGGTTGAGGGTAGACTTAAGTAGTGAAATTTTTCGTTATTTTATCATCCTTTGCACGGTCATGACTCCCGGATCGGCTCTTACAGACTTTCTGCTCCATCTCAAGCAGCACCTCCATCTGCGTAATGTACTGAAGCTCAAGCTTGGTGTTTTCACCCTGGCTGGCATCAAAATTGCTCTGACACATGGTGCTCTAGCACAAATAGTGATGGGGAAACTTCTCCTTGCCAAGCTTGTTCTCGCAGAAGTGATGTGAGCTGCGAGTATTGCAATCAAGATCAGTGCAATAGCATTGATAGCAGGCCTTACCTGACTAGGTGTTGATAAACAAAACACTGAAGCACTTGTCTGACGCACCTTATTTTTCACACAATCAGTGGAGGAGTCACCATTGACACAATGAAGCACTGAAGATAAGAGCGAATGAAATATACCTGAAGAACAACCTACCTGAGTTGAGCAAGAATGCGTGATACGTGTAGCTTACCAACATGATATTCGTTGGAGTCTCATCGGAATGACGGTGCAAGGAGAAGGTATTATTTTGCCTTCTCCAGTAGCATGAGAAGAAGCAATTCGTAACTTTATCACTACTACGCTTCAACAAAGGCTCCCTAATCATACCCATATCGAAGATGAACTCCACATAGGATTTATACAACTCAGTGATGAGGATAGCTTACCAACGCTACTTTTCTTGGATGAACGTAGTGGTGAGAAAAAAGAAATGGTATTCGTACGTGATTGTCAGGACAAAGCTATCCAAGAAGAAACTCAAAAATCAGATACTCCTCAACTGCCTCAGCCTACAGAAAATGTGGAAAATAAACAAGAAACTCCAACCCCAGAAAGCGAATCTGCTCCGGCAGATGAAGGAGATGCAGACAGAGGTACTAAAACAACACAAGCACCAAAAGACCTTCCTCTTCCTACTAGTGAAGAGGCCAAAGTACCTGAAACCTGTACAACACAACTGACTATACCAAATCGATCCACTAGCAAGATACGTCTCAGTGCGTTTCGTATAGATGATCAGCTCTACGAACTCTATGCTCCTACCGATCGTATCGACGAACTCCAAATTGCCCTTGATGATATCAAGACAGCTCGTCAAACAGAAGAGCAAGCACGTATTTCTTTAGAAGATAATCTTCTCACTATCACCGTTGATAGGTATGCACCACATCGAAATCTCGCACAAGGAAGTGATGAAGAAGGAGAGTCACAAGAATTTTATTTTGTCAGTGATTGCAACCAAGTCGAGGAAACTAAAGATGAGATAGAAAAACAAAAGAACCAAGAAGCCAACAATCACTATACAGCACAAACGAGAGAGGAAAAACAAAATTGTCCTACCGTGATTGATCAACTCTGTTGGGAAAAATGTTCAGAAGATACTGAGTTCTGTGAACAACGCTGTACTGTTTGTGTACTAAGTGAACATGTGGTAAGAGATGACTTAGATGGGAAAGAAGAAGCTGTTTTGGAAAATATTTTGCAACCCGTGCTTTCAGATGAAGGTGAACAAATTGGCATGCAAGTGACAGACACCCTCACATTCGTGGATAGTGATGAACCAAATAGACAAATGATCATCGCTCCAGACACGACAATAACACACGAAGAGTGAGATATCATTATACCTACTGATATGATTGTCGCTCCGATTGAAATAACAGAACAAGCAGTAGAAGGAGTCATACATCAGGTAGTAGGAGGTATTGAATTTGGTATTCCTGGAGAGCCACTTACTTTTGACACACCTGTAGAAGTCACCTTTCCTGTCTCTTGAGTACAACCTGGTGATCAGATACAACTCGTCATCTCGCATGCATGAATGAGTACCAGTACCCAAGGTCTCACGTTGGATGCAAACAGTAGTTGTCTCGATGGGGAATCTAGCAACCCAGGGAGCATGGCAACCGCCTATCTCGATGCGGGAGGCAACATCGTAGTCACCGCATACACCTGTAAAGCTTCAATTATTTCATGACTTGGTTTCAATCGTGTGTTTTGCCTTCAAGAAGATTTGCAAGTATGGAGTTGTGTTTCATGATCTATACTTGAATACGGCACTGGTCAAACGTTGTGTACGCACCCGTCAGGAGATCCTCAATCATTTCTCCAAGGTAGATGTTTGGATCCTTTATTTACTTTAGGTGGAGCAGGACCTGGATCACAACAAAGATGTGAGTATGTAGCATGTCCAGGTGGAGAGTCATGTTATGCAATGAAAGAATGTACCTGGTGAAATGCATGTACCTATGATTCTGATTGCGGTCCTGGTAGTTGTGATGCGGGAGTCTGTGTCTGTCCAAATGACTGCCCAAACAATCCATGTGGTGATGGTACCTTGGATCCTTGGGAGGAATGTGATGACAATAATCCTGTTGGTGGAGATTGATGTTCAAGTATCTGTGAGTTTGAAACTCCGTGGTGTGATTTAGTTTGATTATCAGGCACGATTTATAGTGGTGAGATAGAACGATATAGTATTTTCCTCACTTGAAGTAATACCTGACGGGTAAGATATACAAGTCTCATCTATGGTGATGGTGACACTGAAGGAAGTCTCAACACTGGGACGCATAGTTATCAACATATCTATGATTCCGGTGGGGCATATACAGCTATCCTCACAGTCAGTAATGTCTACTCATGAGCATTTAGTGATACCTGTAGTGAAAATGTACAAGTACAACGATGTGGTGATGGAAGCGTCAATGGCCCTGAAAGTTGTGAAGGAACTGGGCAAGCACAATGTGCGACATGATACATTTGTAGTTCGTGTGATTGTCTCGAAGTCATCACAGGTTCCTGTGGAGCAGTCAGTGGTACTACCATATATGATGCAACCAACAATGGGGATAGTCTCACCTGAGGTAGCACAGGACTCTGTGCCTCTGGTACGGTAGCAAGTTTCAGCTACGATACTACCGGGCATAGTTGGTCATGGAACTGTAATGGAGCAAATGGAGGAGGAAATGCAGTATGTAGCGCTAATGAAGATCGATGTGGTGATGGACTCATCACCAACGGTGAAGAGTGTGATGACAGTAATGCATTGACAGGAGATGGATGTACCGATATATGTACACTTGAATTTCCAAGTTGTTCATTGACCGTCACGACGGGGACAATCTATAGTGGACAAAATGGCGAATATACGGTATTTATCCCATGAGGAAATACCGGTTGGGTAGACTATGATAGTTTACTTTATGGAGATGGTGATAGTGAAGGAGGGCTAAACACTGGGCAATCAATCTATCAGCATATCTATGATTCTGGTGGTGTATTTACTGCAACGCTCATCGTGAGCAATGTGTTCTCATGAGTATTCACTGCGCAATGTCAGGCAAATATTACGGTACAACGATGTGGTGATAGTAGTACCAACGGTGCAGAAGCCTGTGATGATGGAGCAAATGGCGATCCTACCGATGGCTGTAATGACCTCTGTCAAATCACCACCAATGGCCTCTGTGGTGCGCAAGATGGTACAGGCTACTATGACGCTGACAATAATGGAAATGAACTCACTGGCTGAAGTAGTTGACTATGCGCCTCCGGTAGTGTGTCAAATTTCTCCTACGATACCACGGGCCATACCCGAAGTCGGTCGTGTACCGGCACCAACGGCGGCGCTGACGATACGTGTAGTAGTTGGGAAGAATGGTGTGGTGATGCGTTGACGGGAATATTGGAACAATGTGATGCGGGAACAGGGAATGGGGTAGAGTGTATACCGCCATATGGATGAAGTTGTACATTCTGTAACGAATATTGTGTAAGTCAAAATAGAGACTGATGAATCTGTGGAGACTGAGTACTAGATATTCCTAACGAGCAATGCGACGATGGCAATACCACCAACTGAGACGGTTGTGACGACCTCTGCCAGCGAGAAATACCTGAATGTACGCTCAGCGCGGCATCAGGCACGATCTATAGTGGCGAGCAAGAGACCTTTACTATCTCGCTCTCAGGCAGTAATACGGGATGGATCGGCTACGATAGTCTCCTCTATGGCGATGGCGATAGTGAAGGTGGTTTGAACACAGGACAGTCCATCTATACACACAACTATATATCAGGTGGTGGCTATACTGCGACGCTCACTATCTCCAATGCACTTTCGTGAGCAAGTGGGGTTACCAATACGTGTGATGCTATGGTGGATGTAGAACGATGTGGAGATAGTACGATCAATGGTCCAGAAGCGTGTGATGACGGAGCGAATGGTGATCCTGATGATGGTTGTA
>CAYUST010000014.1:23773-32122 GCA_964447535.1 uncultured Candidatus Peribacteria bacterium | reverse complement strand
CCTGAGGGGAGAGTAGTTGAAATTTATGGACCAGAGTCTTCAGGCAAGACTACCTTGGCACTGCATGCTATTGCACAGATTCAAAAAGCAGGTGGTACCGCAGCGTTCATCGATGCGGAGCATGCGTTGGATCCTGACTACGCAGGCAAACTAGGTGTCGATTTAGACGCACTATTGCTTGCACAACCAGACTATGGTGAGCAGGCATTGCAGATTGCAGAGGAGTTGGCGAAGACAGGAGCAGTGAAGCTTATTGTTATCGACTCTGTCGCTGCTATGGTGCCGAGAGCAGAAGTAGAAGGAGATATGGGAGATAGTCACATGGGACTCCAGGCACGTATGATGTCACAGGGCTTGAGAAAGCTTACTTCAATATTGGCGAAGACAGGTACGACGTGTATCTTCATCAACCAGTTGCGTATGAAGATCGGCGTCTTATTTGGTAATCCAGAGACGACGACGGGTGGTAATGCCCTCAAATTCTACGCATCTCAGAGAATTGAAATTAGAAGAGGCGACAAAATAGAAAAGGATAAACAACAAATTGGCTATATCGCCAAAGTCAAAGTTGTCAAAAACAAAGTTGCTCCTCCTTTCAAAAAAGCAGAAATCCCTGTCCTATTCTCTCAAGGATATGATAGAGCTACTGACTTGGTCGAGTGTGCGTTGTTATTCAACTTGATTACGAGGACAGGTGCGTTCTACACGCTCAATGGTCAGAAAATTCAAGGAAAAGAAAATACCGTTGCTCAGCTCGCTGCTGATCCCAAAGCAACTGCCAAACTTGAACAAGAAGTACAAAACATGATCAAAGAAATTCGTATGGGCAAGATAGCCCCTATTGGTGAGACCGTGAGTGTAGATGAGGCTGATATGAGTGAGGAATAATGAACTATTTAGATAGAAGATTGAAAACATCCGAAAGGATGTTTTTTCTTTACAAAAAAACCCCTCCTGAATTCAGGAGAGGGTATAATTTACTGCCTTCGCCGTCTAGGCTGAGGCCTGTTTCTGCGGTGCCCAGATGCGGGCAGGGTAGGTAGTGTGTTTATTGGCAACAAGAGTGCCAGGAGTCCAAAGACGATACCGAGGCTGAAGAAGAGCGTACTCGGTTTCTTGGGTTGATGGTCGAGATAGTAGAGCTGATGCTTTTCTATCAAGGAGATGAGCTTGCGTGGATAGTGTCTATCCGATGCATAGCCCAATCTCTGGAGCCCAATCGCCCAAGCAGTATACTCCTTACCGTGGAGTATATCATATCGCTTAGCTTGGAGTACCTTGGCGTGGTCTTGCCAACTTTTTTGGGGAGTGGAGTAGGTTTTGTACCATCCTCCCTCACCACTGGTGCAACTTCTGGACCACTCGTGTGCGTGATCCTGGTAGCATTTGATGCCAAAATGGTTTCCCTGTTGCGCCAGATCACTGGAACCGTCGCTACTTTCCAAAATGGCTTGCGCCATTCTGATGGAGGCGGGGATACCGTCTTTTTGGGACAACCTCACGGCTGTAGCTTTCCACGTATTGATGAAGTCAGTACGTTGTTGGTTAGCCTGCCAGGTTGTCGGCAAATTGGCGATGGTCGAGGCGTTCTGTTTGTTACTAGACACGCCATACCAGAAGCTAGCGATTGCCAGTACACAAAAGAAGATTCTCAACATAGTGTTATTTTTGGTGCTCTGGCAATATATACTTTTTATGCAAAAAGTCAATACAACTATGAGCGGTGATGGAGCATTTTATTTAGTTACTGTTTTGCGAGGTGTACGAGGAGGGGGGAGGGGCGAAGGAAGTGTGGGTGCAACTGCCGTATGATAGAGCATTTGTGTAGGATAGGCAAGTTCGAGACCGTGTTTATCGAGAGCAATGAGTAGTGCAGTGAGGATAATTTGGTTTTTATCGAGATACACCTCAAGTTCATTGTTGAAGATAGTGAAAAGATACTCATAGGTGATACCAGATGCGTCTAGAGCAATGAGATGCATTCTTTCCAAAACCACATCATCGGTTACATCGATGATATCGGCCATAAGTTTTTCTATCAGCAGGAGTTTCTCATGAGGTGTATTGTAGACAAGAGTAATTCTACCTGCAATTGATCTATGCTTGATAGCTCCCATATTGTGAATAACATCTCCCGTCAATTTTCTGTTGGCTATCACTACTTCTTCTCCTCTGATAGTTTTGATACGTGTAGTTTTGATGCCAACGGAGGTGACGGTTCCTTCGACGCCATCTACTTGAATATAGTCTCCGATTTGAAATGGACTATCGAGATAGATAGAGATAGATGAAAAAATATCCTCCAAAATATTCTGCAGTGCAAAGGCAACTGCAATACCCACTACTCACAAACTCGTCAATAATGGGGTGATCGCAATTCCTAAATTCGAGAGAATCAACAGTGCTACGGTAAGCCATACAATCGTCCCCAAGAAAATATTGAGGAACTGTTTGAGATTACGTGATTTGGTAGTTGGAAAAAGATGTGTAGCAAAAATATCGCTAATGATATGCGTGAAGGTGAGACCAACTTGACTGATGACCAAGATCAAAAAGACTGCATGGAGTGTTTTGCCGAGCCAACTCGGGAGCGTCAGCATCAATGACCCCATATAGATACTGACCATGATATACGTCATCAACGGTATTTCTTTCACATTATCGAGCAAAATCCCTTCTCGTTCGGGAAGGTTTTCTTCGATGTGCTCAAACTTTTCTTTGATAGCTTTCCTGACAATCCAAATCACAATCAATGAGCCGCACGTGATAAGCATCGCCAAAATATATTCGATAGGCGTATTGCCTGCAATTGTTCGAAAGAGTAAGTAAGTTGCAATAATGTCTCCCATAGGCGCTATAAACAAATGAATGCCCTATAAGTATATGGGAGGAGGCGAGAAAATGCAAAAAAAGTGAGCCGATTTACACCGCTACGGTAGCTCTAATAGCTGGTGCAGGAGCGTAGTTGAGGAGTTCTATGTCAGTGCTTTTGAAAGCGAAGAGATCTTTTTGGTCAGGATTAAGCTGGAGCGTAGGGAGGGCAGTGGGAGTTCTGCTCAGTTGTTCATGTACTTGGTCGAAATGGTTGAGATAGATATGTACATCGCCAAAAGTGTGAACGAATTCGCCTACCTGCAAGTCACACACATGCGCAATCAGATGCGTGAGGAGTGCATACGAAGCAATATTGAACGGTACACCGAGGAAAACATCAGCAGATCTTTGGTATAATTGACAGCTCAGTTTACCATTGAGGACATAGAATTGAAAGAGTGAATGGCAAGGCGGAAGGCCAGCTTTCGCCATTTCTTCTATCTCTGCTGGATTTCGAGCGCTGATGATAAGTCTTCTACTATCTGGATTACGTTTAATCTCGGCAAGAAGCCAGGTGAGTTGATCAAACCCATTGAAATTTCTCCATTGCTTACCATAGACGGGTCATAGGTTACCTCGCTCAGCAGCGAATCACTCGTCTTGTTTGACTTGCTCGACAAACTCTTTCATTTTTTCAGTCCATTCGGGAGTGTATTTGGCGAATCTGTCAGTGAGACTATTACTTTGAAGATATCTTTGGAAGGGTCGTTCGTTTCGGATTTTGACGTTATTTTGTACAAGAGTTCTAATATTGGTATCACCAGAAATAAACCAGAGAAGTTCATGGACAATCGCATCGAAATTTACTTTTTTGGTGGTTAATAGCGGGAATCCTGCATTGAGGTCCATACGCATTTGATAGCCAAAACAACTTCTGGTGCCGACACCTGTTCTGTCTGATTTATCAGTTCCATAATCAAGAATGTGTTGGAGGAGATCGAGATATTGGCGCATGGTATGGAGAAAGTGAATAAATGTATTGTACGATAGCTAACTAATCATCACACTCGTCTTGTGGTGTCGAAGACCTAAACCCTCACAAGATTGTTGCGACCGCATGGCTGTATCCAAGTAAATTTGCCTGTTTCTCTCTTAGGAGTGAATGACGAAGTGCAAGTGAATATTCATCAGTTGCTCCTTTGAGATCAGTCAACTGTTCATCAATTTCGGTAATACGGGTAGATTCAGACATGATAATAGGAATTCAATAGATAAAGACAAATATTTTTTTATGCACTTATGCCATAGACTGATTTGAGCTCTTCTCGAATATGATTGAGGTGGTGAAGCTGTTCGATGCTTTTGAAAGGGGCTTCGGGAATTGATGCTAATTCATCTATATGAGTAATACCATAATCAATTATATGATTTATTTTGATCACATTTTCTTGGAAGAAAACTTTGGCCAGGGGAATGTCTTGCAACGGGAGAGTCGAACGTTGTTCACTTAGTTTATCTTCAGGTAAGAGAGTAACGGTATGTGTACGGTCGAGGAAGCGAGGGAAGTAGTTGTTGAAAATACTGAGCGCAAAGCCTGCATCGTGCGCATAAAATTGACGATGATCGAAGACATTCAGCGCATCACGGAAATAGTTGATAATTTCTCCTGGCTTGAAAATAGTATCGTTGCCTTCGAAGCGAGTAAACAATCACTGAATGAATGTTTTTTCGGGAAGGGTATACTCTACATTTGCATAATCGAGAATCAATCAAATTGCATGAGCATCTTCTTCGATATGTCCTTCGTGTTTATCCGGGGCGAAATGGTCTCCATTGTTCATTTCAGGAAGATCATGAATACGATGAAAAATGGTGAGTAGCTCTTTTTGTGTATCTGTAATAATATGTGCATCAGCCAATGAAGTAAGATACTTTTGCACATACCATGGATGTTGATGCAGTAAGTGACTATACACATTACCGTTGTAAGGGACTTCTCTATAGAGCGTATTGTCGTATACAATTTCCCAAAGAGGGTGATTCCCCCATGCGAGGTCGCGTGTTAATCTGATACGCAATGTCTTCACTCAAGTGCCTTGCTCAAAAATGTTGACGGATCGCTCTTTATTCCCTACTGTTTTGATGCCATACTGAAGTTCATTTTCGGGCATTTTCAGTCTCGTCCAGGTATGTATATCTTCTAATTTTGGGAAAAGTACTTTGCAATGTTCTTGGATTTCTTGAGGTACTACCTGGCCTTTGAAAAGATAACGCACTACGGCACGTAGTTCAGTTGCATAATCTTCGATGAGCAATTTATTTTTGCTGTCTAGATTGTGCAGATCGATGTCGGGTGTTTGTGCAAGATTGAGGTGGGACATGAGAGAAGGAAGAGTTAGGAAATAAGATTTAAGAAACGAGGGTGTGGGACTTGAAGAGTTGGTGCATACGTTGTTGTATCAATCGAGCGGGTAGGACACTTGCATTTCGTTGGAAAATCTGGTTACTGAAGCCCCTTACCGGCGTAAAATTTTTGTCCCCTCCTGTGATCATACCATAGAGGGTATGTTGTGTAAAAATGGGAGAACCAGACATGCCTTTGATAGAATCCTCAGAAGGAAGTGGATGAAAGTCAGCACAGATATATGGTGCCAAATCTTCTACTGGCATGAGCGAACGAGTAAAGCTACGACTTCTTTCAGTATAGTATTCTCAGCCATATATTTCAACGTTACTCACACTTCAGCTCCTGAGACTCATTTCTCCATCGACATTCTTGAGCCCAAATGCGAGGGTTGCTTTGTGGTGATTGTCTTTGGTGTTGATAGGAACAAATCTTTGCATCTTCCATCCACGAGGCTTGTTCGTGAGGAGAAAGGCAAGGTCTTCGGCGGGTATTTTGCTAGGGAAAGTATCCTGGACTTTAAGTTCAAGTTGATCAGCAAAGAAATGTCCGTTGAGGATGCTTTTGAGACGAGATTGTGTATTGCGGGTAGTGAGTGTTAGTGATGATTTATTCTCTATGTTATGTTGGCAGGTGGCTACTATGAGCGACTCTTTGGTTTCACCGATCACAAATCCCATACTGTATCATGTATATGATGTATTGGAGGATTGCATGAGCACTATTTCATTCATACGAAGCACGAGCGTCAAATGCTCTTGGCAACTACGCAAAAAAGTTTCGTTCCAAGAGGCTTTGTGCTCGGGTGATAGCGTGGCAAGTATAGACTTGGGCTTATAAAACTGCATCGTGAATATACTTTATATTAAGAACTTGTCTATAAGATTATATCATAAAAATGCAATATAATACATATTGTGAATATAATATGTGATATGTCTATATATTACTTATGTCTCTATGCTCTTAGCACTCTTTGGTCTTGCGCCTGTGTATACTCAATGAGTTGTTGTTTGTTTATAGCGTCTAGCTCGATCAAGAGTTCGAGTGCATAGTTAGCTATGTAATTAGCGAGAGTAGTAGAGAGTTTTTTTTGCATCAGATCTTCGGCTCCAGTCCGTGGGATAGTCCCAAACTTTTGGAGGAGACAATCACGTTGGAGAGCGATAATTTGATGTTGGGGAACATTTTGCATCAATTTGGTATGTTGCATTGCCTCAGAAGGAGACGGTTTTCTGTCCCATTTTTTCTCACTGAGTGCTCCCACAAAATACTGGCGATCTTTGTGATAGAGATTTCATTTAGGAGTCTTTTTTTCTTCAATCATATGGAGATATGGCTTGCTTCGAATAACTTCACAGCCAGTCTCTTCAGCTGCTTCTCTATGCATACTTCCTTGATGATTTTCTCGTGAAAAGTCGAGAATATCTTGGGGAGTGATATGATCTTTTTTGGGGAGAGTAATGTGTTTTTTGTACTTGGTGAACACGCTTTCGTCCCAAATACTCATGACTTTATTTATTTGGCGCTGGACACTGATTTTATCTAGATTCCATCGTTTCGCCAGTACTTCGGGATCACATGCACGAAGATATTCTACGAGAGTCTGCAAATTTTTGGACTTGCGAAGATCTTTTGGTATTCCATCTGGAATCTTGCCAGAAGACATACTATCAGCCAAAAGAAGTACGGTAGCAGTTTCACTTCATTTGCCTCAAATGGCTTTTGGCGATTGATAGGGTTCTGAGTGAGTAAAAACAATATTCCCTTTTTGATTGAAAGGGATGATATATCCAGAGGTGATTGAAAGTAAGTGAGGTATATCAAAAGGCGTACCATCTTTGAGAGGTTTGATGAGTTGATTCTTGATTGATGTTTTGAGGTCATCTACACTTCCACAGGGGAAAAACTTCTGACAACTCAAAAGATCGTCGTAAGAAATCTTTTCGCCGATGGGGACGCGAATAGGTGGGAGAGCAATCTGCGGTATCTTGAGTGGTTTCATGACCTCAAAATACCCATTTCACCTGCCATTGCAAGACGGATACTTTATGACAACATGATATCACCAAGTACTGTATTCTCTAGATTGTCTTGGAAGAACATATTATTGGTGTAGGTGATGACTTTATCTTGGTAGAGTGAGTGAATAGAGTGTTGGAAAATTGCATTAATATGTTCGTTGTTGTAGATATCGAATCTGCTATCCTTTTTGATAGGTGTAGTGAAGAATACTACGTGATCGTATACCTCTTTGCTTTGCGCCAAGAGGTTGGTAGATCCGTGTGTGTAGTCTATTACCTCGAGATCACCATGTACAAGATTCCAGTACGAATAAATAAAGCAATCCAGCGTTGTTCTATCGATAAATGCATAATCATACCTTTGTTTTTCTTTTGCATCTTGTAGTTCTTGGATTCTTTTGGTCTCACATTGAAAGACATAACGTTCGAAATCATGCATATCATCTATGCCTCATCCACCGTGTGCTTCGATGTATTCACGAGCTGATTCATGGAAGAGTTGAATGCGGAGCTCGGGATTACGTGCCAACAAAAAATCCCTCAAAAAATGAATCGCGGTAGTTTTGCCGGTATTCGAATTGCCTGAAAAAGCAATTATTTTCATAGCATCCTGTACACATAAAAATTTACTCAACCCACTTTTTTCTGTATACTACGAAGTCGTGATCATCGTGAGGAATTCTTTCTACTTCATCAAAATGCTCTTCAAAAGCGGGGAAAAACGTGTCTCCGGGATAGGTTTTTTTGATCTCTGTTACATAGAGTCGCTGGGTTTGTTCGAGGAAATAATTGTAGAGTGTGGCACCGCCAATCACAAATACTTTGTCATGTTCATCAAGTTCATCTTCGAGCATTGCAATTGCATCCTCCGGATCTTTGAAACATTCAACCTCAGGAAAGTTCTCGGTACGGGTAATGACAATATTTCTCCTATGGGGGAGTGGCTTGCCAATTGATTCGTAGGTCGCTCTGCCCATGATGATAGCACTGCCTACGGTAAGTTCCTTGAATCTTTTGAGATCATCAGGATAATGCCAAGGCAACTTGTTTTCTTTGCCAATCACATAGTTGCTCGAGAATGCCACAATCATACAGAGAATCATGGGG
>CAYUST010000014.1:4218-23673 GCA_964447535.1 uncultured Candidatus Peribacteria bacterium | reverse complement strand
TTTAGAATTTGGGCATCATGCTTTTTCTACCTATAGGCAAATAAGAGAGAAAGGGAAGAGGAGATGTATCTGATTTGTTCCTCCGTCATTGCGAGGACGCTACTCAATCAGCATTGCGTCCCCGAAACTAAAGAAACGATACTCATCTGCTAGCGCATGGTCATAGAGTTCTTTTCGTTGTCGATCTCCAAGAAATGAGTCAACCAGTACGAGGAGAGAACTTTTGGGGAGGTGGAAGTTCGTAATGAGATGATCTACGATGTTTCGTTTGTGTCCTGGGAGGATATATAAACAACTTGTACAACTAATAGTGTCCTCTTCGATATGCAGATCATTGAGATAGGTTGTAGCTTCATGCACATCTGCGCTCGTTTTCTCCCATCGTTGTTGTGTTTCTATGGGAAGGCTTTCTTTCGTCTCTTGAGGCAAGAGCGTTCGCAGATAGGGCAAACTTTCGAGTGTCCTGGTGACCGTCGTTCCAATAGCAACTACGGGACGTCACGCTTGTTTCGCTTGCATCAGCGTGGTAAACAAAGAGATGGGTATACTCATCGTCTCAGGATGAATTTTGTGATCACGGATGTCATCGACTCATACGGGCTTGAACGTTCCAATGCCTACATGGAGCGTCACGTCAGCCCAGGTATGTCCATTTTGTGTTAGCGTTTGTATGAGCTCAGGCGTGAAGTGGAGGCTGGCTGTCGGTGCTGCTACCGATCCAGGAGTTTGCGCAAAGACAGGTTGGTAGAGTACTTCTTTTTCTTGACTGGTGGTGATGTAAGGAGGAAGCGGTAGATGCCCAAACTGGTTGATAAGTTCGGACCACGGGCGAGAGCAGTCGAGGATTCTCCCTTCTTCTGTCTGAGCAATCACGGTGATCGTGCAGTCAAATTCTGGTAGTTCTACGACATCACCGACACGAAACTTTTTGCCTGGCCTGACCAGTGCTTCAGCACGAGTGGGGGAGTGTTGTCCTAGAAATAAAATTTCTCATACGAAACTCGTGAGTGGAAGTCTGGCTTGAATAACTTTGGTCACATTGCGTACAAACAAACTTGGGCGTGACAGAAAATTGGGCAAATCTGAAAATGTTGCATCAGTTATTTTTTGCTGTGTTCTGTCTGCTACGAGGAGTTTACAGCTATCAGCAGGTTGTGCAGGGAACTGTGCAATACGTGCTTCAGAGAGTTCAAAGGTATAATTTTCTATGGCGTACATATATAAACACATGATTAAAAAACGCGCCCCGCAGGGCGCGTTGGTTTTCCTTCTCTAGGTCTGCGGTACGCCGTCTCCTCACTGATCTGCATCTTCATCAGGAAGCAAGACTTTGCAACTTGTATATTTGTAGGTGAAGCTTGCTTCATTACCATCTCGATCATATCGATCACCATTGATACATTTTCTCCACTGACGCACACACGTATCACTGCCGTCGCCAGGGAGTGCTTGCACTTCAGGATATTGATAGAGGGTGAGTGTTTGATCACTTGCTACTTTTTTGCCGTCGGGTGCGGTACAAGCTACGGGAGCAGAGATTTTACAGCTACAATATTTGCCTGCGCTTGGTGAAAGTGTCCCATCATTACAGGTGCTCGTGATTTGTTTATCGCTACATACTTCACCATTTCCAAAAGGAATTTCATCATCTGAAAAAGTAGTCCCTTGTTTGCCATGCTCAATCGTACCACATGCACTTTCACAGTCTTGTGGTGGTAATACTTTACAACTACTACTTAGTGAGGCAGTTACTACTTCGCCAGGAGCAGCAGCGGTTCCCCATCTGATACTTCCCCATGCACAGACAATGCTTTCAGCACTACATCATTGAGAATAACTAGCTGTTGGAGATTTGTATGCGGTACCTTGTTTCCCAGGTGATCGTGGTGCACCTCCAAAAGGTGATGCACAATTAGGCTCTTTGTTTGGATTATAGGTAGTGGCAGTTGGTGAAACAACGCTTGGCGTCGTCGTAGGTTTGTTGATGAGGGTAGGAGGAGTAGCTGTATTTACGGTGGTTGCTTTGCCCGTAGTGCCTGCAGGCTCTACGAGAGTTCAGGTACAACTACGCCATTTATATTCAGTGCTTCCCGAAAGGACACCATCGAAACAGTATCTCGCTTGTGGTTCGCACGAAACCGTACCATCTTTGTTGGTTGTTTTTTTGTAGAGTGTGTTGGTAGTATCGTGGTAGAATTTGGTCGTGTTGATCACACAGTCCGCGGGGAGTTCTTTTTTGCATGACTGATTTGCGTAGGGTGTAGCGCCGTTTGCCCATTTGCCATTGTTACATATCACAGACTTGGCTGTACATGTTTCATCAAGTGCAACTGCACTGTCTTTGAAAGAAACGAATGCGTCACCATGATCTACACGCGTGCCTCGTGGAGTTGCACAACTATTTCACGAGTTGCTCATACAAGCGACCGTTTCTGGCTTGGGTAATTTTGTTTCATTATCTATGATGCTTCCCTTATTTTTTTCTAAATAACTTGGTGAAAATACTCTCGCGAAACTACAGTTCATCGCTGCGTATCCAGTAGTAGCAGTCCATCGTTGGCCATGACCATTACATACAGCAACGACCTGTTTGCATTCTTGATCGAGGCTAACAGCGCTTTTTGCATATTTATAAACCACTTCTCCAGGGAGATAGGTGTCATTGTTGTAGCTACAGTATGCAGTTGAAGTATCACTTGGATCTATACGACGACAACTGAGATGATGATAGGTATCCGCACCGGTACCTTTGCTCACAAACTGTCCGGACGTACAAGTTTTTTCTACTTTGTCGCATGCAGGCTGTGGATTTTCTGCTGTGATTTTGGCGGTTGCATAAAACGTAAGCTTGGTGCCATCAGGATAGGTATTCCCGTCTGGCGCAAAACAACTGGTAGAAATATAGTGGTTGCTCAGGAGTTTAGTCACTTGTTCTGCAACAACACCTCCACTTGTACAAGAAAATACTTCCATGAGAGCACCTGTCTCTTGAGTGCCAGTAGCAGGAGGAGTACAAGTTTCTACAGTTTTCACGATGGTTGTGCCTTGAGGGCATTGTACAGGAGTAGGAGATCCGGTACCCAACATACCTTCTTTCCCAAGCACCAAAAACAAAATAGTAGTGATGAGTGCAGTGGTCAATACCGTGATGAACGTTTTCATGCGAAATGATGAAAATAAAAATTTCTCTATCAGGCTAGATGTACCCATTCATCACAAGTTTGCAAGAGAAAAGTCTTTTGGGAGAGGTTTTTCCGCTTGTAATTCTTTTGCAAACATCTATCCTTTTTTCGACAATACGCATCATTCACATAAAACAAATTTTATGAAAAACAACAATCAACAGATTGAGCAAATTCTTGCTCGTCACCGACAACACAAACACTTCGTGGATTTCGAAGCCATGAAGACACAAAACCAAGCAATAGAGGAATTTCTCGCAGGCAAAGAAGTCTCCCCACATGTAGCTACCAGCATGGAGCAAAACAAACTTGGCAAAAATCTGATCCACTATCGTGAACACAAGGGGTTATCTCTCCAGGAGGCACAACGTATCACGGGCGTCGCTTTGGATCAATATGAACAAGGTACTGCTGTACCGAAACTCGAAGAAATCTTCAAGATCAGTTCGTTGTATGGCGTACAACCACACCATATCATTGCAAGAGTAGCGAAGGAAACCATAGTCCCAGCATCTTGCTACGGACTCTTGGGAAACAAAAATTGGTACACTATCGGTACCTTACTCGAACTCTATCACTCCGGCATTGCTGACAAAAATCCTTTTTTCAAAAATGATATGGGGGGAGTTATCAATAGTATGGAAGAAAGTATCGTTGAAGAAGAAATTGCAGTATAATCTTAGTTATGCACATCATCACACAACCAGAGGTTTCCTCTGGTTTTTAGTATATCGATAATTTCAAAGATTTTCTCTATGGTAGCGAAATCATCAAAACGATAAAAAAAGCAGCGACAACGGAGCCCCTCATAACGTGATGTATAATCCATACTGCTTGCTTTTTTATTTGCATCTCCGCAACGAAGTGCGGTTGATGCAATTATGCAAAAAGCGCGCCTGGAGGGCGCGCTTTGCTTCGTGATATTCTCTACTTTATTTCTTACCTTTCTTGGTAACAGTAGTTTTTCAAATAGGTTGGTCTTTTCCGATGATAGCATCGATGATACCGTACTTGAGCGCTTCTTCGGGAGAAAGCCACTTGTCTCTATCCATATCGAGTTCTACTTGTGCATAGGTTTGACCAGTACGGTCCGCCATGATTTGGGTGAGAATCTTTTTGATTTTCATACCTTCTTCTACAGCAATTCTCGTATCAGAAACCATACCTTGTGCACCATGTGAAGGTTGGTGAATCATCACTCTACTGTTGGGGAGTGCAAATCTCTTGCCTTTAGTCCCACCAGCCAAAAAGATTGAACCCATAGATGCTGCAAGTCCTGTACATATAGTAACTACATCACAGGTGACATATTGCATAGTATCATAGATAGCCATACCACTATAGACATCGCCACCAGGAGTATTGATATACATCGTGATATCTTTCTCAGGATCTTGTTTTTGCAAAAAGAGCATTTGTGCTAAGATCGTGTTGACCATAGTCGATTCGACTTGTTCACCTACGAAAATAATTCTATCTTCGAGGAGTCTTGAATAAATATCATACACTCTTTCACCATGTGATGTTTTTTCAATAACCGTAGGGATCAATACCATGAGAACACTATCCAAAGAATAAAAGCATATTATAGTAAGGAGAATATCTATTTGAAGCTCCAATTCAACTTGATTTCGCTTGGTGGAGGAGTAAGAATAAAGCGATACTCGTCTCGTTATTTTATTATAGGTGTTTTATCCACATGAACAAATTTCTGACTATTGCGTTGTTGAGTTCACTTGCGTTTTTTGTCGTAGAGGGTGCAATTGTGTATGATCCTGCTACCAATAGCTACACCAACACCACTTCAGGCACCAAAACTACGGTCACCAAGACGTCTACAGGGAGTAGTTCCACCGCATCTGGTAGCACCACTTCAGGTACCAAAACTACCACAACCACTTCGTATACTGCATCATGAGCATTGAGTAAATTGCATACCGCACTCGAAAATAACCAAGAAGATCTTTTGGAAAGACTCGATGGCCACTATGCTAAATTAGCCAAGACGCTTGGTGCTGCATCATGAGCAGTCGACGCACCAGGGCGTATCGATATCCTGGAGTGTATGGGCGTTCTCAAATCAACTAGTGCGCCGAGTGGTATGGATCATGTCTATCAACAACTTACTGAGAAGATTTCTGATGTCTCTACAAACCTCCATAGTGAAATTGCTGTAGTTGAGAAGAAGATGAAAGACAAACTCCTCGATGAAGTGACTCAAAAACTTGAACAAGCAATTCTCGAACAAAAAGTTGCTTCCTATTTGAGTGAGTACACCAAAGTGATAGATATGTTCAATACGTTGTTTACCGATTATACCAAAGAGATTGAAGAACTTGTGAGCGAACTTGACGAGGACGAGCAAGACGAATTCGATACCTATACCGAGAAAGTTGCTGCCTATCAAAAACTTATGACGACCTATGATCTCTTTCTCAAAAAAGTAAAGGCATCGGGCCTCACGTTAGATCCCAAAACAAATGCGCTCAGTGCGGATGCAAAACCTTTTTATGGGTACCTTCGTTCACAGGTGCTCTTTAGTCGATGGGAGAGCGTAGTTGCAATCTATCCCAAGGATGTAGCACTCAAAGATATGTTGCAGGATGCAACAGAGGCACTCGAGAAATCCCATACAACTGTAATTGCAGACGAGGATACCTTCCTCGCAGACCTCTATCCCGTCGATGATATGAAATTGCTTTCCAAGAGCATCAACTCCCTTCGCAGTGAATACCTCGAAAAAGATGGTTCATTCTCGTGTGAAGAATTTGTTTCCAACAAAGCTATCTTAGTCACCAGTCCTGAGTTGATGACCTTGATGAACAAAATTCTCAATGCACTCCAAAAGGATCTCTCCAAGGCGTTAGCAGAGTGGGCAACTACCCATGCCAAAGAACTTGTCACAGATCACAAAGCAAAACTCACTACGAGTCTCCAGGACAAAGAGAGCAAATTACTCACTCGTCCTGCATTGAGCAAAACAGATAAAGAGCTCCAAGCAGTCAGAGCGTTCTTGCAATCTGCTTATCGCAAAGGATTGGATACCAACGCTACAGATAAGTTCTTCGCCAAACTCACTTCCGTCAACACCAAAATCGACAAAGCACTCACTGCTACCAAAGACGCAGGTGTCAAAAAACGCTTGGAGATGATTCAACAAGCAGTAGAGGAGTTTCTAGAGAAATAAAATTTAAGAAATAAGAATCCAGATTCCAGACTCCAGAAATTGATATAATAAAAAAAGGGAGATGCATGCATCGTCCCTCCATACTGTTTCTTTTCTTTTTTTGCCACTACAATTCTTCGTAGAAGATCTGAGTGACTTCTTTGCTCATACCAGGCTCCATACTGACACTCAACGTGCTATGCACCACACGGAACATGCCACTCCTTTCGGTGGCCTCTTTTTTTTGCGATGCAAGCCATTGGTTTATCGTGTCATCATCCTTATTTTCAAAGGATTTCACTTTAACTGTTGGCACTGGCTCATAGAAGATCATGAGTTGTAGACTCGAAGGATCAAAGATTCTCTGGTTGATGACGATCTTTCCAGCCATTTCTTCAAGCCATTTGCTAGCAGTGTATAATGTCGACCCCGCAAAAATTTCAATTTTTTCCATACTTAGATTTTTTGTTGTACATAATATATTCTACTTATCACATAAGTCAATAGAGTTTTTTAGTAAAAAGGATACCCAACCACTGTCTTACTTTTCTCGTATCAATTGATTATGTAAGCAGTGGCTGTGCATAATTGCGCCAATCATACTTCGTGATGAAGGCCCAAATAAAAAAAGGGCCCGACGTGTCATTACACATCGGGTTTGCCCAAATTTCAGTATTCTATGAAACATGATAGTATATATGTGAAGCACGTATGCAATAAAATAAATTTCAAAAAGGGCCTGGCAATTTGCCAGGCCCTTGGTATGCTTTTTTTTTCATCTCTCTTACCCCTTTTGTGGATCTTCCGCTTCCACCTCCACTTCATAGTAGATGTCACGGGACGGAGGGTTGCCATCATGACGTGACATCGTCGATTTAGTCCGTACTATACGGAAATACTTGCCGCCGAATTGCATCTTTGCAAGCCAAGGCGCAATTTCATTTTCTCCCCAAAAGGTCATGAATCGTACCTCGGTTTTGAGCACTTCCTCATAGAAGAGGATGATTGTTGGGTATAGAGTCCCATTTACATTGGTTGTAGTGAAGATGCGCTGTTTCACAATAATCTTGCCAGCACGCTTCTCGAGCCACTCATTCACTCTTTTTTGGGTAGCTTCCATATCATCTAGCATGAAAGCCTCCATTTTTTCAGATATTTTTTTCATATGTTTTTTTATTTATATTATATGTACATAAATATATCAATAAGTCAATACAATTTTTAAATCCAATACCCAACTACTGTCTTACTTTTCTTGTATCACTAAGGTCATAATAAATCCAGAAAAACATTGGTAACTGGATTGCCACGTCGTCGCTACACTCCTCCTCGCAATGACGCGAGGAATAATAAACAAAAAAACTCCCCTTCAATACGAAGAGGAGTCCGCGACACCGGCTGTTCGGTCTGAAAGCAGGGCGCTGGGTAACCCTTACAGCGTAATATGGTCCATTCCTGGTATACATCAGCGATGTGCTGATCACCACGTGCCCATTGGGCTAGGAAAGGCTACTCTCCATACTAACGTGCAAAGGAGGTTAGACCAAGGCAATGGCTTGAAAACCCGGTCTATTTTTTCTTTGGGACGACAACATACAGATTTTCGAAACGGATGCAAGCAAATTTATACTATATCTTTCTCACACGTTATTGATTTAATATTCCCATGATATCCAAGTGGGCCGCCGATAATCTGTGAAGCAGTGAAGGACATTTTGGGGAGAGCAATGTCTAGGAGTTGAGTGTCATTATCTCTGTTCACAAGCTTGCCGAGAGTAATATGCGGTAAAAATAAATTTCCTGCTGCCGCAAATCCATGTTCCAAGACGTTGGCTTTGGATTCTTCGCTAAGATCAGAAAGTGCATTGGTCAATCTCTCTACTCGCTGTTTCATCAGATATCATTTGGTGAGTGGCTTACAAAGTGCTATCATTTCTTCATGCAGTTGTTGAAGCTCAGGGGTGATCTTCACGTTCCAAAAAACATTCCCATTGGTATTTACGAAGAGGTGATCTTCCATTTCCAATTCGAGAGGAGTATTCTTTATTTCATCAAGTAATCATTGCAGAGTATTTTGGGGATCTTCAGGAAAACTTCCCTGAAAGAGCGTAATATGTGGCAGGTGAGTTGCATCGAGTGTGTTGGTGAGTTCAATTTTTTGGCTCTTTATTTGCTCAAGTAATCACAAAGCTGCATCTTGAATCTCTTGCGGTGGAAAAATAGCTACCCCAAAATCAAACTTCCCTTCTTTGAGGGAGTCTAGGGGAGGGAGAGGAGTATCTGTAGGTTTGTTTTGTTGCACCATAATCTATGGAGAACGTTAAATACCTATAGTATATGCTGATGCGCAGATTTATGCAAATTTTTTAAATTACATTTTGAGCTCATTTCCTATCTTCCCATCTTATTCTTCAACATCCCATCGACGAGCTTGGTGACGGACATGCCGTAGCCACGTCGCATGAGAATAGGGTTACTCTCACTATTTTTGGCATAGTCTGCAGGACAGGCAATGTCTTTGCCCTGTGCGTAGTCTTGGATAGCTACGTCGTCGACGGTGATCGTATTGTGAGTTGCAAGTTCTCCCAACAACAATCACAAATAGTGCGTTGGTCTCCAACCTTCGCGTTCGAGTTTGAGGACGGGGATACCGACTTTTTCGCATTGGAGGAGAGGAGCTAGTTTGAGGAAACTAGGCGCAGTGAGACAGATATGTGTTTTGGTCGCAATTCGTAAGTAACGGTCCATAGGCATGATGATGCCATAGTTTTCTTTGAGTCGGGTGTTGACGCGATTTTGGAGGCCCTGGCTATGATCGACCGAAAATTGATTTTTGGGCATGAGTTTTTGTTGGGTTGCACCCTTGGTATCACGACTATATTTTTTGCGGAGACGAGAAACGAAAAATCATCACGTGCCTTGGAGATGTGGCCAAAATCTCGCACACTTGTCTGTTTGATCAAAAGATCGTTCAGCATCTTGCCGAGCAACCCCAGGTGCAACCTGGTGTAATCCATGGTCGATCAGTTCTACACTATCACCAAAAAACGCGAGCGCTTTGGCGAGCGTTCATTCATTTTCTCGCGGATTGAGCGTGCAGGTCGAGTAGATAATCGTGCCACCAGGCTTGGTCGCCTTGATCGAGGAGATGAGTAGTTGCAGTTGTGTGCCAGCGATTCTATTGATCTCTGCTTGATGTCGAAACTGCATCGCCACATCAGATTTGAAGCCAGTTCCTTCACCACTGCACGGTCCATCGAGCAAGACATGATCAAACGTGTCTGGTAAGTGATTCCCAAACATGCCTCCATTTACTTGCGTCACGACAGAGTTGTAACATCTTCATTTATTGACGTTGTGGGCGAGGGTGGTCACTCTTTTGGGGTTGACGTCATTGGCCACGACCAACCCTCACACGGGCATGAGTTTCTGTGCTATCTGGGTCGTTTTGCCACCAGGCGCCGCACACATATCGAGGACGAGACTGCCTGGCTCAGCAGGTATGATTTGTGCAGGGATACTCGCCGCCACCTCTTGCATATAAAAAAATCCAAACTGATGCAAAGCCGTATTGCCCAATGCAATGCTCGTATCCTCTCTGTCGATCCGATAGGTATCAGCATTCTCAGTAAACGGGGTCTGCTTGAGCGTCCAGCCTCGTGACGTGACTAATTCGTGAAGTGCAGGAGTTCGTCTCGTGGGATCTACAGAAATACTTTTCTTCAATGGTCTGTGACAGGTATCCAAAAATGACGCAATCTCTGCTTCGGGGAGCAATTGCTTGAGCTGTGCGAGAAAATCTGGGTGAACGTTGGACTCGAGCATAGGAAATAATAGACAAAGAAAGGCAGTGTAGAGATTTGAGAGAGAAATGCTAGTAGTCACTTTATTTCTTTATCTACTTCAAGTTCATTGTTATATCTATTGAAACCATGGGCAGAAAGCATAAATTCTGTTCAGGAGTTGAATTCAATAATATAGACTTTCATGTTACCATTAAGCATATTGTACTTTGTATACTCTTCTAGGTTAGAGCATTTTATATTCTATCTAATATGAGTAATATAAAATTTCAACAACGACATGAGACGGAAATGACTATAAATTGATTTGAGAAATCATTCAAGATGGGCTCTTATGAATTTTTCAATGAAGTAAAGCGATTGCGTGATATGAATCAATATGGTTGAAAACTACATTTTCAAGTCCCTAGAGTAATAAGCACAAAAGTTGTTTGAGAAAACGATATCCTGACGATGTGAGTAATTAAGGCTTCTCAGATTACTGCAAACCAATCAGAGCAATTGGTGAAAGTAATCGCAGCCCTTCATGATTTTAAAAACTACACGGTGGCACTACAAAGAGATTGAGACAAGAGCCTTAAATTTATTTGTAAGAGAGATTACCCTAGGACCCTATCTCAAATATTACAATACAAATACTCACAAATTTCGTTAGAAAAAAATATCAACATTAAATATTCCGTAAAAAATAGAATATTCAATGTTCTATGTTGACACTCAATACCAGATAACTTTGTTATTTGCCATAAAGATGCGCGTATGAGGCATCTGCTATATGATGAAAATTCATGAGAAAAGCCATACCTGATAGATCGAGAGTTTGCAAACATTTCTGACGGGGCTCAGGATTTAGCAAAAATAATTTATGATTTACATATAAATCATAATATTGATTTAGTCAGAGCATATCATGATGTTATTTCTCAATATGAGGCGCATATATTCAATAAAGCATTATTATATAACTTGAAAAACAGAGTATTGAGTTTTCTATACATCATTCCTTTTGAACATTTAGGTAGTTTAATTTCACAAAAAAAAGAGTGATATATGGAAGAAGCTGAGAAAGATATTAATTTTATATATAAAATTTTAGAATGAGAATATATTTGATAACAGAATGTCCTTATGGGGGAATGCTTACTTGACTCATAGAATTGAGTAGAATTCTTAAAGAATGACTACATGAAATTATATACTTGCTTCCACACAAAGCTAGAGATAGATATTGAGAAAAACAAATACAGAATGAGAAGTTATTGGAAGAGTATTGAAGTATTGAGCATATTTCTCTAAGAAAATATGACCAATTCTTGATGTCTGACACTTTAAAACTTAAAGCTTATTTTAAAAGATTTGAATGAGTAGTTTTCTCCTACTGAAGTTATGCCTGAAAATTATGTAGATTATTATATATGTTTTGATGCATAAAAACCCTATACCATTCTCCAAATTGTTTAGATTTCAAAAGATTCACTTGATTCAAAAAAGTAAAAACATACATATTTGAGTTCTTATTAAGAAATCAACTTAGTTATTATGTTGCGGTATGACCAAGTGAGGCATACCTAATCTCTAATGTACTCAAAGTAAATAACAAAAAGATTCTTCATTGCCCCAATTTTAGATCTTCGCACATTCCAAAAGAGTTTTTTTGTTCAGGAATTAATAAAGAATACGAGTTTATATACATATGAAGAATGGTACACAATAAGGGAGTTGAAAAAGTGTTGAATAGTTTAGAAATACTATGATTATTGAATAAGAGTGTGTTTATTTGAGATTGATATGCCTTAGAGTATTTTAAAAGGAAGTTTCCGAAGGCAAACTTTATATGAAGATTAAATTACAGTGAAATTATTTGTTATTTACAAAAAGCAAAGTATTTTATCTCAGCAAGCTTGATGGAATGATTGCCATTTTCATTAATCGAAGCATTATCTTTATGAGTGATTCCCATAGTATCAGATGTAGAATGACACAGCGATATAATATTAAATGGATATAACTGATTTTTATTTAGATCAGAGCTCGAACTCAACAATCTATTATTTAAAACTCAACTTATTTCTAGTTCCGCATATCAAAAAATATCGGAAAATTCAATGGATTCAGCAGAATTACTTCTTAAGATCTGAGTCAATAACATAAAAATTCTTTTCGAAAATCCTTAGTTTTTATGCTATTATATTCATACATGAACTATATACATTTATGAGTTTATGGAATTGCTCAATACAATGGTAGAATCTTACTAATAAAAAAATCTCGCGGTCCTTACAAAGGACAATATGATCTGCCGGGGTGAAGAATAGAATTCTGAGAAACAATAGAGGAGGCTTTATCTCGTGAGATCATGGAAGAAACATGAATGAAAATGAGTGCTTGTGATTTTTTATCGAATAATGAATATAAATGTAAATATATTTCAGAAACATCATGATTAGAAAAAGAATTTCAACATATATGAATGTATTATAAAATACGCCTAGAAGAATACACAGAAATTAAAAAATGATCAGATTGACATGACTCACTTTGAGCAGAACGAATAGAAGTTAAGCAATTAGGGGAATTGAATATCTCGCAAATTGCGATAGAAATGATAAGAAAATACCTTTAAGTTTAAGTACTCGCCTTATGAACTAGGTAATTTGCAAGATACGACACATTATTTTTTTTAAAGATCAGCTAAAAAATACTTGAAAAAGTAACTTAATTTATTACACTGACTATTATTGTATTGTCAACTACTTTTTTTAAATTATTTTTTTTAATATGTTATTCTGATGATTAGATTTTTGAACGACAAATTCAGCGATATGAGTCACATGAGAATCAGGTCAAGTGCAGTTAGCACAATTAGGAATAGGTAATGCATCTATGCCGACAGCACTGTTTTATGATGGAGTGAAAAGATCGTATTTATACTGAGAAAGTGCAATTGAAACATATGTTAATTGAAGACAAGGAAGACTAATGATATCAATTAAAAGAGCACTTTGACGTAATTTATCAACAGAGATAGGACGTGTTAGAACCCCAATAGTACAAATCGCATGAAATATTATACGTGAAATTAAAGAAAAAGCAGAATTGCAATTTGATCAAGAAATAGACTCGGTAGTGATTTGAAGGCCTGTCCGTTTTAGAGTTGATGATGAAACAAGAGATCAAGATGCACAAAATGAATTGGAAGCAGCATGAAAGCTATGATGATTCAAGCATATAGAATTTCTTCAAGAGCCTATATGAGGAATATACTGATCATTAGATAAACTAGTCTTTTGAAAGAAAAACGAATTGACTGTACTGATATCTGATTTGTGAGGATGAACGTCAGATTTTAGCATAGCACGCGTCCAAAAAAACTATTATGTAGAAGTTTTAGCTAATAGCTGAGTATATGTATGATGAGACGAATTAACTGCACAAGTTATGTGGCAAAATATGTCAGAATACCTCTGAAAATCTGCAAAGTATAAAACATATGGTGAAAATTCAATGAATGTCCCGTCAGGTCCTTATTCAGAATTAAAATATCGAAATCACCTACACAATTTAAGACAAAGAAAGTTCGCAAATATAGTTAGTTCTATTTATCCACGAGTAATAGGTGAGCATGATAAAACTGCTTACGCTAGACTAAAAGAAATGACAGAAGAAATCACCAAAGCTCATAAGCTGCACCTCTTGGTTAATCAAGTAAAAATAGCATTATCTGATCAAAATACAGTAACGACGCATATATGAATATTTAATAATGACTTTGACTATACTATTACTAAACATTCATTTAATGATATAATTCAGAATACAAATCAAAAAATCATGCTCGCACTGCAAGAATGTGTACAACAAGCCAATATTTCCCCTAATGAAATAGACAAAGTTATATTAGTGTGAGGAACTACTAAAGTACCATTAATAAGAGAAAGTATAATACAAACAGTTTGATGAGAAAAAATCGTTGAATGAGACACCTTTAATGCTGTAGCAAAATGACTAACATATTATGCGTGAACAATCTTTAAATAAATCATCAAATAACATAAAAAGCTACTATATACCCATTATATTAAACTATCTCAGATACACAAAACCCATCACTTCAGGTATGCAACTTGAACTCACAACCTCCAGTCTGGGATTCTAACTACCTGAATTACTGATGTTTGCCTACTGTATTATTTAGAAACGAAGTGCAGGAGTTCGCCTGGTGGGATCCACAGAAATACTTTTCTTCAATGGTCTGTGACATTTATCCAAAAATGACGCAATCTCTGCTTCGGGGAGCAATTGCTTGAGCTGTGCGAGAAAATCTGGGTGAACGTTGGACTCGAGCATAGGGAGTGATGTACAAATAATGTACCTTATCTATTTATGCTCAAAATACAATGCAGATCGTCCACGTGCTACTTTTTCGCGACAAGATTTTTGCTGGTAGTATGTTGTGCAAACGGTTTTTGGATGACATGAAAGATGCCCGCATCGTGCTCGAGACAGATGTGAAAGTCGTAGGTAGTCCCATCACAGGTGAGGGGAATTTCTATATCATAATGTTTTTTGATGAGCTCTTTGAGAGGAGTCACGACTTTGCCAATCATTTCATTTTTGTTTCTCGTATAGCTCGACATGGGCAGATCTGCATGATGTACATATTCTCCAGGATGATCGAGTAGTTTGGTCAGTACATCGATAGTGCCAGATTGCGTGATGAGGTCTTTGTGGGTGAGTCTTTTGCCATTGAGCGAGACTTTGCCGGTGATGTTATCAAGTACTATTCACGCTAACTGAGTTGTTTTGAGATCTGTATACGGTAGAATTTTTTTCCTACCGCCTGCCTCACGCAGGAGGACTGTGCCTGGTTTGTTTTTTTCACCGAAATGTGCGTGACTGATGAACTGATGGATGTGCGGTCATAGAGTGGTTCAGCCATCTCTTCGTGATTGATGATGGACACTGAGTTGAGGATAGTGCTGTTGGAGATGTTGGATCATAGCATCGAAAGCATTTCTTCATTCCTCATAGGGCATCACCATCAGGACGCATCATCATTTTTTTGCACTTGAGAGAGGGACAAGACCAATGGTGTTATCACCTTGTGCATAGTGAGCATACAGATGATATATTTCTGTGAGGAGATGATGTTCTTTTTCGATGAGACTATGCATCCGACCTGCATCGATGACCGATTGCAATCGTTGCGCAACTTGTCTTTTATCATACGGTGCTGAAAGTACTTGAAAGAGTTGAGCAATTTGTTGGAAGGTATGATAGTTACCAATATTGGTCGTATCAAATTGCACAAGATGATCGAGGTCTTTTTGAGTTACTAATCCGCCCAACGTGTGAGCAATAGCACGCAAACATGAATTTTGTTGATCAAGTTGCTGATGTGCATGACGGATGCGAGAGGAAGCATGATGTTGGCCCAGGAAAACGATCGCATAATCAAAAGGAAGTTTGGTATTCTCCATCGGCGTGATTTTGGACATCGGGGTATATGAATTTTCAAAGTGTTCTTCCAAGAGATCAGCATATTTTTCGAATGCTTCAAAGAGGTTGTGATGATCAAATATATCACGCAATTTCTCGGGAGGTAGTGTGCCTCATCGATAAATGATAGGTTCTGCATATCCGCACAACGCGAGATGATGCGTGAAGGTCGATCTCTCAAGGGCCAGCATATCAAGTATAGCAGCGATGTATCTCGTTGTTTTGTTTATGTTGGCATGTATTCGTGCAGAGGCATCTAGTGACAGAAGTTTTTCTGGTTTGACGAGCGTGGTGAGTGCTAAAGCAATGGCAGCAACGAAAGCTCCTCTCAATCAAAATCATTGTCATCTTGGTACTTCAGTGAGTATATTTATATGTATTCATC
Source organism: uncultured Candidatus Peribacteria bacterium (assembly GCA_964447535.1). Lineage (GTDB taxonomy): Bacteria > Patescibacteriota > Gracilibacteria > Absconditabacterales > Absconditicoccaceae > CAYUST01. Next base: position 7,638 of record CAYUST010000014.1, on the reverse strand, counting down.
ATGTATATCCCATCTTGTGTAATAATTGTTCGGTGATTTTTGCAAACTGTGGTGTCTCTTCTATGATTTGTTGCATAGAATACACTTTTCGACTTGTGGTGACTTGGTCATAAACCTGACAAGTACCTATGGTAACACCAGGTAGTTGTGTCTGGCTGATGCCTGCATACAATCTAATAGGTAGTGTTTGTTTGATTGATGGACTATTGGTGCCACTCGTGATACTTGATGACCAACGAAAGATATGAGGCACACTGACGATGAGATCATGGTCTTGAGCAAATGTTTGATAGACTTCTGGAAATTGTTGTTGTAACCATTCACTGCGCATACAATGCATAGCGGTGCAAGAAGAATAAAGTATATATTTTGCTCTCTTGCCAAGACTATATATATGCTCGACAAGAAATAACAAAGAATAACTACAGAATATTTTAGGAATATTTTTCTGATGAAGTTTTTTTTATGACTTCACCAAAACCGGCTCGCCGTGCTAGGGGAGCAATCAAGATAGAGATGATATATATATGAATGTTGTATGTGCTTAAGAGTTTTTGTTCCTATTCGTTACGTCGGTACGGATAGAGATGTTCGGTATCTGGCCACCAACTACGTCGGCAGAGCTGTCTGACACGATCGAGATAGCGATGTTGAAATACTTCACATGCATCGTACAGCTTGTTAGTTATTTTCTTCCATAAAAAAAAGCACAACGGACGAAGAAGTGCTTTTGAGAACGGGTGGTGACGAACGAGAGTGAGGCGATCAGCCTTTTTGTGGACAGACAAACAGGGAAGATACGCGTCACAGATGACAAACAGACTAGGCATTCGTCTCGGTGAAGTCGGAGACGGTAGGCTAATACGCAACGTGCTATCTCCCACTCCTTCCTGACGAACAGGAAAAGCCTGAGAAGAGGACGTTCATGGACTGACTCGGTCAAATGATCGAGAGTGATGCATACAGCTCGTGAAAGTAAATTATCTGTCTATAAGTATTATTTATGTAAAGTCAATAGAAAGTTATATTTTTTATTATGACGTGAAATTTTATAAAAGAGTCATGACTTTGAGAATACTGGATATCAATAGTATGTATCGAAGAGTAGGTAAGGTGATTGATTAATCTCTATATACTTTACTCCTTTAACTATTTTCTCATGGTGAATATCATTTTTGTGATAAAATAATTTTCACTACATATATATGTATAAAAACAATACGTACATTATTTTTTTGCATGCGTCCCTTTCCCTTGCAAACACTATCAAAATAACTACTATGCCCGATACGTTCGAGAAATGAATGTTTACCGGTGATTGGGGTGTAGCCAAGCTGGTAAGGCAGCGGGCTTTGAACCCGCCATCTTAGGTTCGAGTCCTAGCACCCCAGATTATACTTGTATGAAGTTGGTGGAGCAGTGGTATCCCGATACATCGGGACAAGCGTATTACATAGGGAAGCGAAAGTGGTGTTTAAGTGTATATAGTTATTCAACTGCGGGGTGGAGAAGTGGTACCCTGCTGTGCAGGACAAGCGGGAGATTTAGGGAGTTAGTATAAAGGAGAAGTTAATACTGTTATTCAACTGCGGGGTGGAGAAGTGGTATCTCGATACATCGGGACAAGCGTATTACATAGGGAAGTGAAAGTAGTGTGTAAGTGTATATAGTTATTCAACTGCGGGGTGGAGAAGTGGTATCTCGTCGGGCTCATAACCCGAAGGTCGGTGGTTCAATTCCATCCCCCGCAATGTTTTTCACAAAAGATTACAGAGAATGAGATCTATTCGGGATTAGCTTAGCTGGTAGAGCGCCAGACTCTGAATCTGGAGGTCCTAGGTTCGATCCCTAGATCCCGAGGTAACAAACGTAACAAATAAATTTGAGATTTGTTAGCCGGGGTGGTGGAATTGGCAGACACGCATGGCTTAGAACCATGTGCCTATGGCGTGAGGGTTCAAGTCCCTCCTTCGGCAAATTATCTTTGTTGCTTATGTAATTACATAGGAGAAGTAGTGTAGTTGATGTGACAAGAGAAATTGATAGCCATTAGTTATCATAAAATTTATTCTTGCGTTGCAAACGAGTGTTACATTGCTATATTGACCCCCGTTTGTTACTTTTCATTCCGAGGTAGCTCAGCCGGTAGAGCAAGTGACTGTTAATCACTGGGTCGTGGGTTCGAGTCCCACCCTCGGAGGGTTTGTTTTTTATTCCTTTGTTTGTCCCATCAATGCCAATTATTGCATCTGCTAAGAAAGCACTCAAGAGAAGTAAGGTATTCAACGCTAGAAATGAGAACTTCAAGATTGCTATGAAAAAATCTATCAAGTCTGCAAAAAAAATGATTGAAACAACTCCTACAGACAAAGAGGTAGATGCGTTGGTCAAGCAGGCATGTATTGCGATAGACAAAGCAGCTAAGACAAAAATCATTCACCCAAACAATGCTGCTCGCAAGAAATCTAGATTGATGGCTATGGCTCACAAAGCAAAATAACTCTGCTGAGATATACTACAAAGCATACAGGGTAAGATTAGCTTGCCCTTAGGTGCCAGCATAGCTCAATTGGCAGAGCAACCGCCTTGTAAGCGGTAGGTTGTCGGTTCAAGTCCGACTGCTGGCTAGTTACTATAATATGTATAATGGGATGGAGCGGTAGTTCAGTTGGCTAGAACGCAGCACTGTCACTGCTGAGGTCGCGGGTTCGAGCCCCGTCCGTTCCGCCATTATACAAATAAACAAAACAATCAAATTTGGTATCTGGCCTCATCGTCTAGTGGTTAGGACATCGGGTTTTCATCCCGACAACCGGGGTTCGATTCCCCGTGGGGTCAATTTAAAAGTACAAAGTTCCAAGAACAAACAAAATGTTGTTCAAGTCTTTGATACATGGGTGATTAGCTCAGTTGGCGAGAGCATCTGCCTTACAAGCAGGGGGTCATAGGTTCAAGTCCTATATCACCCACCATTTCAAAGTACAAATGCACAAAAAACAAAATAAAACACAAAAAACCAGCAAGACATACTCTATAAAGCTTTACGGCCTTGTAGTTTGTAGCTTTGATTTGGGCCTGTAGCTCAGGTGGTTAGAGCAGCCGGCTCATAACCGGCGGGTCACTGGTTCAAGTCCAGTCGGGCCCACACTATTGATTAAGAAGTATGAATTAAGAATTGCGATCACGAGTTTCATTACAATTCTTATTTCTTAGTTCACCATTTCCGTGGGCAAACACAAATAAACAAAAACACAGAAAATTTCTTTTATGCGGGCGTAACTCAATAGGCTAGACTCAAAAGTCAGCACAGTTGTTGGGAAAGAAGGTAAAGGAAGTTAAAGTATTTATGCGGGCGTAACTCAATTGGCTAGACTCAAAAGTCAGCACAGTTGTTGGGAAAGAAGGTAAAGGAAGTTAAAG
>CAYUST010000014.1:0-4118 GCA_964447535.1 uncultured Candidatus Peribacteria bacterium | reverse complement strand
TATTTATGCGGGCGTAACTCAATTGGCTAGAGTCACAGCCTTCCAAGCTGTTGGTTGCGCGTTCGAGTCGCGTCGCCCGCTGTTCATGTATTGTTCATCTCAAGCAAACTCTGTATTTGATGTATGTGATACATTACTACGAGTTACCCGCAGTGCTGCGAATAGGTCATCTCAGCGATGAGAAACCACACTCTTCTCATCTCACAAAAGTGATGAAGAGTGACAATCTCCTTCCTTGATAATTATCTCTGTGAGATTTTACCTAGAGGGGAGGTTAAAATGACAAAGATACAGCTTCATTACACAGTTTTCGAAAGTTGTATGTTTGTTGAATTTTGTGTTGCAATTGTGTGCGACTTTTCTATAGTCACACGCACTGTTAGCAGGAGACGGACATTACCAGATTGATAGATCAATTTTTTGGAAAGCGAATCAAAAGTTTATTTATGAGCTAAGGACGGATGCCTTGGGTAAAAAGGCCGATGAAAGACGTGATTGGCTGCGATAAGCCACGGTGAGGTGCCAATACCCGTTATAGCCGTGGATGTCTGAATGGGGAAACCCCTTTGCTACAAGCAGAGATTCTGATATATTCAGAAAGGTCACGCAGTGAAGTGAAATATCTCAGTAACTGCAGGAAAAGAAATCGTAAGAGATTCCCTTAGTAGTGACGAACGAACGGGGAAGAGCCTAAACCAATATAATGTAAGGTACTAGCCGTTGTTATATTGGGGTTGTGGGATGCATAGTGTACGCTAGTGTCGTACGCAGAAGTTACCAAACAAGTAGATAACAAAAGACGTTGGAAAGCGTCGCCAGAGAAGGTGATAGCCCTGTATGTGAAATCTATCTTGTCTTCTGTATGTATTCCCGAGTAGGGCCGGACACGTGAAATCCGGTTTGAATCTGGGGCGACCACGCTCTAAGGCTAAATACCTTTTTACACCGATAGCGAATAGTACCGTGAGGGAAAGGTGAAAAGAACCCCGGAAGGGGAGTGAAATAGATCCTGAAATCCTTAGCTTACAAGGGAGTTAGAGTCGCAAGATGATAACATACCTATTGTCGAATGGGCCAACGAGTTATTGGTAGTTGCAAGGTTAAGGCACACCGTGCTGGAGCCGTAGCGAAAGCGAGTTTGAATAGAGCGTCAAGTTGCTACTAATAGACCCGAAGCGGTATGAGCTACCCATGGGCAGGATGAAGGTGCGAGAAATCGTACTGGAGGTCCGAACGGGTTGGAGCTGCAAGTCCTTCCGATGACCCGTGGGTTGGAGTGAAAAGCTCATCGAATACTGTGATAGCTGGTTCTCCTCGAAATGTATATAGGTACAGCCTGTAGTTGTAACTGCGAGGGTAGAGCACTGAAAAGGCTAGGGGGGTCGAGAGGCCTTACCAAACCTTATCAAACTTCGAATAGCGCAGACACAAACTATGGAGTGAGGCCATGTGAGCTAAGTCTCGTGGCCGAAAGGGAAACAGCCCAGACTTCTAACTAAGGTCCCTAAGTGATAGCTAAGTGGAAAAGGATGTCCCTCTGCTCAGACATTCAGGAGGTTTGCTCAGAAGCAGCAACCCTTTAAAGAGTGCGTAATAGCTCACTGAACGAGTGGGGGGGTGCCGAAGACGTAACGGGGCTCAAGCTATCCACCGAAGTTGAAGAATCCTATTAGGATTGGTAGAGGAGCGTTCTGTGCGGACTGAAGCCGTATCGCGAGGTATGGTGGACTGCACAGAAGTGACAATGTTGGCATGAGTAACGACTTCTGATGAAAATTCAGAACGCCGAAATCCCAAGGATTCCTACGCAACGTTCGTCGACGTAGGGTTAGACGGGACCTAAGATAATGCCGAAAGGCTACATCGATGGCAAACTGGTTAATATTCCAGTTCCTGCATATATGAGTGAAGGGGTAACACATCGGGATTTGTAAGAGCTTCCTAAGGATGGGAGTCGTAAGAGCAACGCCACTTTGATGTATGTCAAAGATCTTCTGATAGGAAAATCCGTCAGGGGTATAACGCAGAGCTTCAACGGAAATTTATGCTTCGGCATGAGTGATTCTTATAGTTTTAGTGTCAAGAAAAACCTCTAAGCGTTACCATATATGTAGCCCGTACCGAGATCTAACACAAGTGGGAAGGTAGAGAATACCAAGGCGATCGAGACAACTAATGAATAAGGAACTTGGCATAAAAGCAGGCGTAACTTCGGGATAAGCCTTACCTCGTAGCAATACGGGGTCGCAGCGAAAGTGATGGGGGGGACTGTTTATCACAAACACAGCTCTCTGCAAACTCGAAAGAGGACGTATAGAGAGTGATGCCTGTCCAGTATCAGAATGTCAAATCTGCTTGTGCAAGCTCGTGGACGAAGCACTGATAAACGACGGCCGTAACTATGACGGTCCTAAGGTAGCGAAATTCCTTGTCGGGTAAGTTCCGACCCGCATGAATGGCATAACCATCCCCATACTGTCTTATTCTTAGACTCGGTGAAATTATAATCCCGGTAAAAATACCGGGTAGATACGGTTAGACGGAAAGACCCTGTGAAGCTTTACTGAAGATTGGTATTGTGTCGTGACCTATGATGCTCAGCATAAGTGGGAGACTTTGAAACGGCGTTCTTGGACGCTTGGAGTCACAAGTGAGATACCACTCATTATATGTCGCGGCACTAACCCCGAGATTCGGGGGACAGTGCTAGTTGGTCAGTTTACCTGGGGCGGGTGCCTCCGAAAGAGTAACGGAGGCGTACAAAGGTTAGCTTGCCACGGATGGAAACCGTGGTGTAAGTATATTCGCATAAGCTAGCTTAACTGTGAGACTAACAGGTCGAGCAGAGTGGAAACACGGTGAAAATGATCCGGATATACCACGTGGAAGGGTATCCGCTCAACGGATAAAAGCTACTCCGGGGATAACAGGCTAATGGAGTCCAAGCGTCCACAGCGACGACTCCGTTTGGCACCTCGATGTCGGCTCGTCGCATCCTGGGGCTGTAGAAGGTCCCAAGGGTTGGGCTGTTCGCCCATTAAAGCGGGACGCGAGCTGGGTTCAGAACGTCGTGAGACAGTTCGGCCCCTATCTGCCGTATCCGTAGGTAATTTGAGGAGATCTGTTCCTAGTACGAGAGGACCGGAATGGACCAGCCTCTGGTGATTCAGTTGTCCAACCATGGGCACTGCTGAGTAGCCACGCTGGGATTGGATAACCACTGAAAGCATCTAAGTGGGAAACCAGCTCCAAGATAAGATTACCCATCCAGATTCGTCTGGAGTAAGGTCACTTGTAGACTACAAGTTTGATAGGTGTCATGTGGAAGTCTGGCAACAGATGTAGCAAAGACATACTAATAGACCGAGGAACTTTTTTTTCGCTTTCCAAAAAACTAATCTATCAGTCCGGTATATTTCAGATCTCTAGCAGGTCCTGTTATGCATGGTGGTACTGTTGCGCTGTGGGGACACACCTGTTCCCATTCCGAACACAGCAGTTAAGACTACGGCGGTCGATGATACTTGTCCCCCTGGGGCTGGGAAAGTAGATGAGTGCCACCATCCATAGCAGAGCTTATGCTCGTTCATTACCATTTATAGTAAGAGAAAATTATGAGATGCATGCTTGTGCATCGAAAAAAATTATTGGAAGAGAAAGAGGTAATGCCGATTGAGGCTTACCATGTCTTTTTTGAAGAGTTTGACCCTGGCTCAGGATGAACGCTAGCGGAAAGCTTAACACATGCAAGTCGAACGCCCGCAAGGGAGTGGCGAACGGGTGCGTAACACGTGCTTAATTTGCCCTGGAGTGGGGAACAACTGCCGAAAGGCAGCTAATTCCGCATACGCTCCGAGGAATGAAAATACTCGGAGGAAAGATTTATTGCTCTAGGAGAAGGGCGCGGCCTATTAGCTAGTTGGTAGGGTAATGGCCTACCAAGGCTTTGATGGGTAGCTGGTCTGAGAGGATGATCAGCCACAATGGGACTGAGACAAGGCCCATACCCCTACGGGGGGCAGCAGTGGGGAATCTTGCGCAATGGACGAAAGTCTGACGCAGCTATTCCGCGTGAAGGATGAAGCATTACGGTGTGTAAACTTCTTTTCTGGGGAATG
>CAYUST010000013.1:0-40774 GCA_964447535.1 uncultured Candidatus Peribacteria bacterium | reverse complement strand
TTTTTCCTCAACTTGCAATCGTGACCACAATGCGTATAAGGGTGCATTGTTTATTTTCGCACAGTTCCATGCCCAAGAAAAAAGAAACCAACGACAACAAGCCAAAGAAGTACAACAAAATACCAAAAGCCAAGGCACCAAAACCAGCAGAAGAACTTTCTGCAATTATTCCTGAAATCGTAGAGGAGGAGTATGTTGTACCAGTAGAGGCTGAAGTAGGTATCAACCAAGAAATTTTTATGAGGCCTGTGGAACAGGAAATTACTCAGTCATATATTACGTATGCAATGTCCGTCATCGTGTCACGTGCATTGCCAGATGTAAGAGATGGACTCAAACCTGTATTGAGAAGAATCTTGTATGCAATGTATGATATGAAATTGATGCACAGTGCGAAGCATAGAAAATGTGCTGCCGTAGTCGGTGAGGTGTTGGGTAAGTATCATCCACATGGCGATAGCTCGGTGTATGATGCGTTGGTGAGATTGGCACAAGGGTTTAGTATGAGATATCCGCTCATTGATGGCCAAGGTAACTTCGGTTCTGTCGATGGTGATGAAGCTGCTGCGATGAGGTATACCGAGGCCAGACTGACCAAAATTGCAGAAGAAATGCTTGAAGATATTGAACAAGACACCGTAGATCGACGTGATAATTATGATCAATCTCGCCAGGAACCTGCTATTTTGCCTACCAAATTCCCCTATCAAATCTGTAATGGGGTAATGGGTATCGCGGTTGGTATGGCTACCAATATGCCTCCACACAATCTGACGGAAGTCATAGATGCAAGCCTGGCTTTGATTGCAAACCCAGAGACAACAATTGATGAAATTATGGAAATTATCAAAGGACCAGATTTCCCAACAGGAGGTATTATTTTCGATTCACTCAATATCAAGGAGGTATATAGCAAAGGAAGAGGTGGTATCATCATGCGTGGCAAGGTACACATGGAACAGAACAAAAAGAAAGAGGACGTGATCGTGATCGATGAGATTCCCTACCAAGTAAATAAATCAAGTTTGGTAGCAAAGATTGGTGATCTCGTGAACGATAAAAAACTAGACGGAGTCATTGATTTGACCGACGAATCATCCAAAAATATGACGAGAGTAACTATCGTTCTCAGAAAATGAACTTCCAGAGACCAGATTTTGACTAAGTTGTATAAATATACTGAGCTTCAGACAAGTTTCCATGTCAACAATGTAGTCTTGACCGATGGAGGAGTACAGCCGAGACATTTGAATATCAAACAGTTGCTCGAAGAATTTGTGGCATTTAGAAGATTGGTAGTCTTGCGTAGATCTAAGTTCCAACTTGCCAAAGCAACAGATAGATTACATATCCTCGAAGGTCTCCAAAGAGCTATCGACATCTTGGATGAAGTTATTGAAACGATCAAGAAATCACAAACGAGAGAGGATGCAAAACAAAACTTGATGAAGAAATTTGATTTCAGTGATCCCCAAGCAGAGTATATTCTCTTGTTGAGACTCCAAACATTGGTTGGACTGGAGATCAAAAAAATTCTCGATGAAATTGGAGACAAGAAAAAGTTGATTGACTTCTTGACTGAGGTGATCAACAATCCCAAGAAATTGGACAAAGTTGTCACGGACGAGTTGGACTATATCAAGAAAAACTATGGTGATGCAAGATTGACGCAAGTGTCAGACAATGTCCAGGCGGTCTACGAGCTCGAATCAAATATCAAACAACTCAAAAAACTGGACGAGTTAGTCAAAGAACCAGTTATTACCTGGATTGGGCATGATTACAAAGTCAAAGTGCTTTACCAGTCAAGATTGCTCAACATCCCAGAAGGTACCTGGACCTACACCAAGACGCACAACCAAGATCACATTGTAGCACTTTCAGACAAGGGTGAGTTGGTAGTGAAAAGACTCAAGGATCTAGGTAAATTCACCTTGCAGTCACCACCACTAGATATTGTTAAGGAGTTTGGTCTCAAATCACATCTCGTTTTCTCTGAAACTATGTGATTTGATTTTGATTACCTCGTATTCCTGACCAACAAGAACAATATCAAGAAGATCAAAAAAGATCTCTTACTTACCTTCAGAAAATTCCCCACCATCGTCATGGATTTGGCGCCGGATGAGTCAATCATCAAGGTCATCCCTATCAAAAAAGATCAAAAGATTGGTATTATCTCACAGCAAGGAAGAATTCTGATCTTTGCAGAGGCGCTTGTGAGACCAATGGGGAAAACATCGGGAGGTGTCAAAGCAATTGATATCTTGGAAGATGACAAAGTAGCAGATATGTTCGTGTATCAAGGAGAGCCATTTGTCTTCATTCACGATGAACAAAATGGTAAACTTGTCTCCGCAGAGGATATCTTTTTGCAAAAAGCGAGAGGAGAGATGAAGAGAGGCCAAGCAGGAGTCATTTGTGCTGTCTTGTCTCCCAAACAACATCTCAAGGGTGCAATTGCCATTATCGAGTGAGCAGTAAATTTGGCTATGGAAAACGGAAGAATCGATCTCTATGATTCAAATCAAATGGATTTGTGCATGCCAGAAGATCCACTTGCGAAGATCACCAACGGTAAAATCATCAAGATGCGAAGACCACGAGCTGAAAAAGAAGATATCAAGAAAGAGGTGGATGCAAAAGAAGAAACAGGTGGTGTAACTGAGGAAACATCTGCCTAACGCTTTCGCTATGTCAACGTAATTTCTGTCTATTCTATGCTATTTCTTGCAAGGATGCTAGCTTTCTCTATACTGAGATTGTCTAGCATTTTTTTGACATGAAACCACCGGTCCCTCCTTCACAACAATATGAACGCATACCCTTGGATGCCAAGCGATATCCAAGGTTTTTGGAGGTGGGTGCTTTTCAAGCGTATACCTATCTCGATGGCGATGCAGAGTGGAGACAGATGCAAAAAGAATTATTTTTTTGTAAGATAAATACACATCCCATACTCGACTATCCGTATATTGATGCGGTGAAGCTCGCACAATGGGAACAATGACTTAGTTCACTCAAAGGAGATATTGTAGCACAAGAAACCAATGATGCCGTCAAAAGAGCATATGTTTGGAAAATCAATGAAAAGCTTGCTGAGATAAAATTACTAGAGGCGACACTGGCGGGAGATGATAAGGAGTTTCAAAAGCAAACAGAGTTTATATACGGCAAACCATCGATTGAAGTCTTTGCAGATGATTGTCAGATGTTGCGAGAACTACTTGCTCGTTGTCAATCTGTTGATGCACCAAGCTATATCAAAAAGGCATGAGAGCAGTTAGCACAACGCATGCCAGCTAATGATCTCCTGAGTCAAGCACGTCCTCTGCCGCACAACTTGCTCATTGACCATGTACGTCAAAATACAATTAGTGCTATGCACAAGCTCTTTACCGCACCTCTCGATGATACGGAAAATGTGCTCTATACTGCAGAACAAATTAAACTTGCCTTTGTGCAATCGCTCAAATCACTTCATATTAGTGGTCGACATGTCAATATTGTCACTACAAGTAAGTCTACCATAAGTGTCAATCATGAACAAAAAACTATCTTGATTCCCCAAGAAAGGAAACTTTCTCCGAGTAAACTCCAACAACTTATTGTCCATGAAATTGGTACCCATGTACTGAGGAGAGAATCGGGTGAGGCAAGTTCACTCCAATTATTGGGATTGTGACTTGATCGTTATGAAAGAGGTGAAGAGGGAATTGCAACGATGAGAGAGCAGGTCTTGGATGAAGAATATGAAGACGATGTGGGCCTAGATAAGCATCTTGCTATATCCCTTGCATACGGATTGGATGGAACACCAAGAGGCTTCGCCGAAGTATATGCTTTTTTGGTGGACTACTATTTTGTTATTTATCTCCTAGGAGATTATCTACTGCAAAGAGCAAATTATCTTGCGAGAGAAAGTGCTTGGAGTACGGTCATTAGAGTGTTTAGAGGAACTCGCGGCACGCCCTGAGTTTGCTTTACTAAAGATGCTATGTACAAAGAGGGAAATAGAGCTATTCGAGATCTCTTAGCAAGAGATCCACATGCTATGGATCACTTTCCGCTAGGTAAATACGACCCGACTAATCCTAGGCATATCGCTATTTTACAAGAGCTAGGTATTTTACTCCCCTAAATACTATACTCCTCTACTTTGATAGTTTTGTCGATAAATTCATAGAGATCAGCAGGTCTGTGAGCGACGTTTTGCTCTTTCTTTCAGGTGTTTTTGATGATATTTTGGGTACTAATATGATGGCGGAAGTTCCTGACATCAGAAGAGGTTTGTAAGATCGCATCATAGACCTCTTTGAGTTGTTTGAAGGTAAATTGTTTTGGCAAGAAAAACTGTGCTATATTACTGTGAAATAGCCTTTCTCTCAAGACACGGTATGCATGTCTAATGATTTCCTGATGATCGAAAGCGAGTTTGGGGAGTTTTTTGAGGGGATGAAAATCTACTTTTCCATAGGGAGAGTATTTTTTGATGTCTGTGTAGGTCCCAATTGAAAAATATGAGATATTTATGGCTCTATATCTAGGGTCTCTCTTGGGATCAGTGAAGGTGTGATATTGCTCTAGATAGATGTTTTTGAGTCATACTTTGACAAATAATTTCTTCATAATTGTTTTTTCAGCACTTGCTCAATCTTCCATATAGCCACCAGGCAAACATCGCCAGTCCAAAAAGGGCTCTTGGCTTCTTTCCACCAACAAAACGTGCAATTCACCATCAATAATCGTGAAGATCACTACTGAAAGATTGACATAAATCTGCTGTTGATCGCGCATTCGTGAGGAAATGTAAACGACTTATTGTATACTGCACTATAACATTCTTTGGCTTGATTGCAAGTCTTAGCTAGAGGTTAGTGTCGAAAATAGGAAATCCCTTGCAAATAGGGACATTTTTAATATTAAACATATATATAATTTACATATATGGAGTTATATTTATAATATATTTTCTACAATGATAGTCAAAGCATATCCTGGATCATTTGATGTGTTACACCATGGTCATATTGCAACGATTGAGGATGCAGCCAAAGCTGCTGATCTCCTCCATGTTTTGATAGGTAAAAATCCTAAGAAACAAGGTTTATTATCTGTAGAGACAAGGTTAGAGCACCTTAAAAAGGCAACGAAACATCTGGATAATGTCACCGTTGATAGTTTCGATGGCTTACTGGTGGATTATATGATTGCGAGAGGGATAACCAATATCATTTGAGGAGAAAGAGATCTCAAGGATAGAGACTTTTTGGAAATGCAGACGTTTTATAATAGGTGACTCTATGAAGAAGTGGTGATGGAAAATATACCCTGTAGACCAGAATATTATCATGTTTCTTCGAGTGGGATCAAAGAACTTATCGCGCGATGAGGCAATGTGAGCAAGACAGACCATCTTTTCCCGGTTTATGTCAAAAAAGCTACCGAAGATGCCCTCAACAATCAATTTCCGCTCTGAATCACGGGTGTCCCTTGAAGCGGCAAAAGTTATATTATGCAACAATTTGCAGCCTATTGCGAAGAGCTTGGTATACCGCACTATGCACTTGAGATGGATAAGTTGCGACATCAGATCGCTTTTAGCAATGATCCAGATTTTTTTCAATATCTCAGAGACCAGGTAACTGCTACGTTTCCTACCGTGGTAAAGTCTTCGTGAGGGAATTTATCTAGAGAATCTCTGAGGGAAACTTTCCTCGGTAATAAGCCAAGAATGGAACAGCTTGAACAGATGACCAAACATGCATTGATGAGCCTCATGAGATCAACTCTACGACAAAAACAAGGAGCAATTTTTGTAGAAAGTGCATTGTTTGCTGAGCAGCCTCATCTTCTCCCTATCGTCAACAACGATATGCTCGTGGTAGATGTAGATAAATCAACCCAATACCAAAGAATACGTGATAGGAATCCATTCTATGATACCCAAACCAAAATCGATGGTTTGGTAAATATGCAATTTGCGACAAACCAAAAAGTGTCTGCCATACAAAATGCAGTGTTGCAAGATGCATGTGGAGCTATTCAAATTTTGGCTAACTCTCGTCAGGACAATCAGGACGCAATCTATCAATGATTTCTCACGAGCATGGAGCAGATTGATCCAATGTGAAAACTCTATTTCCAAGGACTCTGGAAGAGACTCAATGGCAAATGAGATCGAAAGCAAGCCTATACAGCACTTACCAACCTTGCGTCACCTAGAGAGAGTCTCTATCAAACTACCATTCGTGACCTATCTCCACATGCATGACTTACCTATTTCGCACATGCGTTCTGAAATGATTCTCTTTTAGCTGATTGGTCAAAGACCTTCCTACCAGGTACCAAATAATTTATTTTACTTTATTTTATTTTATTATTTTCTCCTACCATGTTTCCCACACTCCAAGCATTCCGTGAAGCAAGCGCAAACGAAGCCAAGCAATTTTATGCTGACATTCCCTATCACAACTTTCAACATGCTACAAATGTAGAAAAATACGCAGTTGCATTGGCTCAAAACATCTGATTAGATTTACCTACACTCATGGGTATGAGCCAGTGAGGTCGAATGCATGACACCCTCTATCATCAGCCTCTTGCGCCAGGATTTGCTACCAAAGAAGACGTCAGTATTTTCGTCTCAAATAAGGTAATAGAAACTCTTGCTCTCGAATTCACCATGGATGAAGATCTTGTTGCAAAGATTAAAGCAGTTGCGACAGATGCTATCGAAGCTACCAAAATCCCATGCGATGATTTCTCTACCGAGCCGCGCAAAATATTGAGAGCTGCAGATGTACAGCATTTGTGAACAGCAGATATCGAGCAATTTATGAAAGACACCGCATTGATCTATCATGAATACTCCCAACTCAATGAAGCATTTTTGAGAGAAAAGAATTGGTGGCCTTTGCCTATAGATCTCTTTCAAGAGAAACAAGCGGAGATCCTTGAATCTCTCGTCCAGAAAATGTTGGGTAAGATACCCGAAGCGCCCTACTTCCCTGTAGGCTTCTATGAGAACTATACCCGTAATGTAGAACAGCTCAAAGTCGCTGATTTCAAAAAGTATCTTTAACTATTATTTGTACACCTTGATGAACTACTATATTTACCAGAATCCCGAAGATAAGAGAAAGCTCAAGCTCAAACAGCAGATTGCGAGTAAGTTAGAGACTATCGTAACAGACCCTACGCAAGCAGATCTCATCTTAGTACTGGGTGGTGATGGAACTATGATTGATGCTATTCATGATCTGTATCAGTATAAAATACCTTTCTTTGGCGTGAACTGTGGAACACTAGGGTTTATGCTCAATGATATTCGTCGAGTCAAACAGATCCCTGTGTCTTTTGAACAAATTGAGTTTATTACTGAACCTTTCTTGGAAGCTGATATTACCTCCACCACAGGTCATACATGGAATAATCAATTAGCAGTAAATGATATTCTTGTTTCTGAAGACGTGAGAAACTTCCCAAAATTTACTATTTCAAGAGGCAATAAGCGTTTGACACAGATCAAAGCAAGTGGATTAGTAATATCTTCAGCTTTGGGATCTACGGGATACTGGGCGAATGGAATGGGAACTATGATTCCGACCGGCAATAACAATATTTGATTTATGAGCGTGCTGTGAAGACCCTTCTCGTACAAAATTGCAAATGGCATCGTGCCGTATGAAGTTGATATCAATTATAGATTTCCCGTGGATGCGCACATCGATGGTGTTCAAGACTCATATCGTGATGTAGAGCATATCGTAGTCAAGAACTCTGACAAAACCTTTACGCTCGGATTTGCAAAGTCTGATGAGCACACCTCAGTCTTCCACAACAAAAGACTTAAACTTTTCACAGAAAAATTACAAAGAACTCTTTAGTATATGTCACCTTTATGAAAACCACTAAAAAAACACTCCTCCTAGATATGGATGGCACTACCTATAATTTTCACCAGAGACTGGCTGAGAAGATTGTACAAGAGAAGCGCCTCCCAGCTGAGTTTCGTCAACGCATGAGCAATCTCAATGAGCGGACCTCGCACAAACTTGGAAAGTTATTTACCGATGATCTCCAACTTCAAGAAGAGATTCAAAAAATTATTTATCAGCTCTATCAAAACGAAGCTTTTTTCGCTAGCTTGGAGCTCTATCCTGGCATGAAAGAGTTGATTCTTCAGTTGGATGAAACGTATGATGTGCTTTTTTGTACAAAGCCTTCTGTCAAGCCGTGTGGATCAGAAAATGCTAAAGTGCAACTGATGATGCGTGATTTTTGAGGATACTGGAGAGAGAAGATAGTCTTGGCACATGACAAGACAATGGTCCGCTGAGAACTTTTGGTAGATGATACGCCAAAAGTACTGAAGGGAAAGTATGACCCTAGTCGAGCATTTCTGCTTGTCGATCAACCTTCTAACCAATGAGTTAACTATCCGAGAGTTTTTCATCAACAATTGCACGCACGACCTCAAATGATTGCACAGACATTGAGCAAATAGGCTTTATTTCTCCAATTATTTACTATGTCCAAGAATTATGAACTCCTCAATGCACAACTTGCTACATCGATCATAGCAGCCCAACCTACACAATGCCCACCATTACTTGTGTTGGATGAAATTGGTGCTAATGTAGAAGTTGCTCATACACTGCAGACACAGTCTGGCAGTAGCAAAATAATTGAAAAGGCATTGTGTAGCTACAACGAATACGAACAAACTCGAAACCGTCACCAGCACAAAAATCTTCATAGAAGTGTCTCCAAAGAGTTTATAGCAGATGGTTTGCAACGATATGCATCCAAGTTTCCTGATCAAAAAATTTTTATGAGTAGTTTTCAAGTGACTACAGATCCTTCCGCAGTGACTCATGGGTATATTGGATTGACTCGTGGGAAGGGACAAGCAGATATTCTCCATGTTACTATTCCAGAGCCATTGGAACGCAGAGAATATCAGAAGATTGTGGGCAATATTTGATTACAACTTATTCAAAATTTATGTGACAATACGCCTGTCGTGACAGACTACATTGATCAATGGTATCGCATGGATGCATGAAAGCTCCGGCAAGACATCCAGACAACTATAGAGCACATGTGACCTGGGTCTATGGTATGTATCAATACTGAGGGCAATCTGTGTAGAATGGAGGATATTGTTAGGACAAAAGAAGGATACCAACCTTTGATTGTCATGAAATGATCTTTTAACCCACCTCATATTGGGCATGTACATATGATGGAGGAAACCCAGAGAAAGTATCCTGGTCATATTCCTCTTTTCTCTATATCAGTTGATACCTATGACAAAGGGAAAGTAGATGCGTTGCAATTAACCAAAAGGATTACATGGCTCAATACCCTTGGTTATCCAGTAGTACTCTTTGGTTCTGGCTATTTCAAAGATAATATTGATGTCTTGAGATACAAGAATACACAGGATATTGTTTTCCCTATTGGGTTGGATACGAGCAAGAGAATTATTGAAACGTATACGGATAGGGAAGACGAGATGTTACAAGACTTTGCAGGAATCACCTTTGAAGAGTTTGCTAGAAATTGAGTTGAGGATATCTCTTCACGTTTTCCTACACTGTTCTCCAAAAATTCTACGCCACATCTGGATGTGTCAAGCACTACAATTAGGGGCACCACCTCTGATGCAAAGTTATTCATTCCCGAAAAGATCCGTGAACTGGTAGCAAGCACGTTATAATCATTTTTATTTGTACTTTTTGATGAGAAAGCCGCTTTTCCTCCCAGATCACCGTCTTGTTGAATCTTGAAAAGGTTTTGGTGTTGATTCTCTCATTGCTGCATGAGTAAATGGTGTGGGGACCTATTTGACAGAGCAACTCCCACTGGAGGGATTATCTGCAGTACAAAAAAATCTTTTGCTTTCTGTGGCTGGACCCATATTTGAGAAATTTGGTTTTTTCCCAAGACATATTCTGATGGCAATTCAGCATTGGAAAAGTTCGTTGCCCGAGGAAAGAAAAACATTTATGGCCTATGCGAAGCAAGTACTCAAGTGAGGTGGCCTGAGTATTATCAAAGATGCAACGTTACATGATCCTTTGCATGGAGCACTTACGTACACATGGCTACAACATGACTGGGGAAATTTGCCGCCGAGTGTAGTCTCATCTTTTAGTTTCCTGATTGCTTTGTGAGGCGTATTGTTGATTGAATTAGGATACGATGAAACCAAGTATTTATATTTCAAGCATCTACTTGAACAAGCAAAATTTAACCTTGAATCTTACCATGAAGCAAGATTACTAATGACGCTGCCTGTTCACACTCAGGCGATATTTGATTTATTAGCTCAGAAGGCGACTTTTGATGAACTGAGCACACGAAAGTATTCCGACACCTACTACCCAACTAAACGTGAATTATATGGAGGAAGATATATAGATCTGAGGATGAGAGAAAGAATTTGTTTGGATCAGCCAGATGTCCCTGTAGACAGTTCTACACAGTTGGTCTTTACCAAGGCTAAAAAAGAAAAAATCAAATGACTTGATCAGTACAATTATTTTACTATCAAAAAGGATAAGCGATACCGTAAAGGTCATGATGTGACTTGCCTTGAGCAGTATATGCAGCCTACAGAAACGCCTCGTCATATAGTATTTGAAAGAACTATTGCGAGAGATATAGCTTGAGTATTGGCTGCAGTGGATCGCTTGCAGACAGGTGAGTGATTCATAGAACTCAAAGTGCATCCTGGCAAGAAGCATATCTTGATCCAAAATGTAAGAGATCTCCAAAGTACTTTTCCTGGGCTACAGCAAGTGACGCGAGGGAAGCAGAGATGGTTGGTTAAATAAGATTATGCGACCCTTTTTCTCCTTCGCACGTCATGAAAACAATGGGGGAGGTAGACGCTAAATGGATCTTTGAGAAATGCTTGGTGATATGAGTTTTGGAGTTGTTGGAGCGCTTCGATAAAATAATGATCAAGTGTATGCTTTTCGCACGCGAGTAATTTGACGAGTTGTTGATGTGGATACAAATTTCTTTGTTCTAAGAGTTCATGGAATGAGGTGTGAGGACCTCTAGGGAGATTAATTATGTTATCTTGGTTGGCAGGGTGGCCGTTGAGATGTTGGTTTTTGAAAATAATGTGGTGATCTGAATCATCATCTCTGAGCATATGTGGTGTTAAATATGCTTCGTAGTATTCTCTCGGAGATTGCTCAATGGTGATTTGTGATTGGGCATGATTGGTGAGTACATTTCATGACAAGAGTGCGCATACTTCTTCTGCAAAGCCACATTCTGGCTGTAGAGCGCTTTGGTTTTTTTCTAGGATATAGTGTATTCTGGATTGCGTATCTACTAATTGCGGAGCGCCAAAAAAATTGATCCAGTGCTGTATGCTTGTCTCATAGAGGTCTTCAGATTCCCAATTGGGAATTGTATACGTGTTTGCTTTGCTTTTCATCTTTATTTTATACATAAACTAATGAAATAGTCAATTATTTTTAATTGCTTTCTCAGTGAGCTCATATATACTCTATGTCGTTTTGTTTTCTCTCACCTCATTGCATGTCATTGTGGCTATTGAGTTTTGTAGCAGGTATGCTGACGGTCCTGGCACCATGTACGTTGCCCCTTTTGCCAGTGCTTTTTTGAGCATTGATTGGAGGTGCTAGCAAAGTCAGGATGCGAAGAGTCTTGGCGGCATTTTGATGTGCCGTATTGGTTTTAACTATATGACTCAAAGTCGTTTTTGCTGGTCTACCTCTAGATGTGCAGAATTTACGTTATGTATCAGCTAGTATTTTTATTATATTTGGTGCTTTTTTGTTATTTCCTCATATCCGAGATCGTTTGATGGCCTCTCTATGAACGCAACAGCGTGTGGATGCATTTTTGCAACATCCCAATTCATCTTTGTGGTATGATATCTCTTTGTGAGTTGCTTTGTGACCTTTGTTTAACAGCTGTTCACCCACTTACTTATTATTAGTGGCTACTATACTCCCTGCTCATCTCTGACAGGGAATTATTCTCACCTTCTTTTATATAGCATGAGTTACTATTATGCTTGCTTTCCTTTTGTATGGAGGGCGGGCTATACTTCGTAAATTGCCATGGATTATGCAAGTAGTATCATCTACCAAATATTTGCTTGGTATTTTTATGATATTGCTTGGTTTGGCTATTATCCGATGATTAGATAAGTGGCTTGCTGAACAAATTATTTCTCTCGGTTGGCAAATAGATACTACTATGTGGGAAGTCCAACAGTTGCGTTAAGGAAGCTCTAGAAAATTGATTTTTTACATATTTTTTAGCGTAACGCGATTGGTTAAACGTTCCTAAATGCCAGTTCTCGACGCTTCTTTGACGAACCTCTTCAGGCGTCTCTAAAAATACGCAAGCGCGTTTTTAGGACTTTTTCAGAGGCTCCTTAACACAAAGTGGCAGGTTTGATTATTTTTTTGCCTCGTTTTTTATTAAGGCTTTCTATGTGCGAGGAAAGTTTTTTTTGATTTTCTGAGATTGGTGAGTCAAATAATGATGGTCTATACAATGGGGTATGTATCAAATCACCCACTCCAATACCAACACCTTTATATATCATCTGAGATTGATAATGCTTGTGCAAAAGCTCTTTGAGTATATTTTGCAGTAGACGTTTATCCTGACTATATGCGGGTAGTACTTTTTCGTAAGCGTATCGATGAAGATGTTCATTTCTCAGTGCTAGCCATATATATTTTGTTTGGAGATTTTGTTTGATGAGATCCAAATACACAGACTCTCGATGTCAAAGTGCATGTTGTCGCAGTTCGTGTTCGGTACATGTTTTTTTATCAAAAGACCTACTTGAACTGATGCTTTTGGGGGGTGCTGATGCTTTACGCTGACTAGCAAGTGCATGTCAATTGAGTCAGTGCCACAGGTATTCCCCAACATGTCCTAGGCGTGCTTTGATAGTAGAGAGTGGATATTGCATAAAATCAAATGCTGTCTCCAAATGAGCAAATTTGGGTTGCGTTTTTCTCCCTATGCCCGAGACTTCTGAAAGAGGACTGTGACGTAATATTTTTTCTCTTTCGTTATTGTCGAGAGCGCAAACACATCAAGCAGGTTTGTGCATACTTGCAAAGAGTTTAGCTAACAAAGGTGTAGATCCTCACCCCAAGGTAATGGGAATCCCTGTTTGTTGCATTAATTTTTTATGACATATCTGTGCCCACTCTTGCCAATTGAGAGAGGTTGGTTTCGTGTCTGTCATGTCCAAATACACTTCATCGATACTCGCTTGATCAAGGTGAGGAGTAAGTTGCTGGCTGTAGAGGAAAAGTTGTTGTGAAACATAGCGATATCGTGCAAAGTCAGGAGAAAGAAATACTGATCACTTGGGAAGCATTTTTTTGGCTTCTCGTAATGGTGTTCCCACACGCACACCTAGTGCTTTTGCTTCATAACTGGCAGTTACAATAATCGGATCCCCTACACACACTATTTTTCATTGCAGGTGAGGGTCTCTCAATCTTTCGCACGACACGAAAAAGCAGTCCGCATCGATAAGCCATCGAATGCGATTACTTGGTGGAAACACGGTCATGGATTATTCGTATTTTCTAAAGGAACCTATGACTATACCGAATGTTTTTAATTCTGTCGTTGGATAAATGTCATCGTAATCTTTATTAGCAGCTCTCAAAAAATGTTTGCCTTGCTTGTCTTTGAGGAGATATTTGAGGGTATATTCATGATCCACTAACGCAACGACGAGATCACCCACACGAGCTGTCCTCCCTGTCTCGACGATGACAATGTCTCCTTCATAGATGCCGGCGTCTTTCATGCTTTCACCCCTCACCTTGATCAAAACGGTGTGTTGGGGATGACTGATGAGATAATGCTCGACACTAATAGCATGTGGCAACACATCGCTGACTCACGTAGGAATACCTGCTTGGACCGACTCAAAAAAGGGAAGTGATACTAATTTGTCCTGAGGTAAATACGTAGAAGATCTTTTACTCAGATAGCCATTTTCTATCATTTGTTGGAAAAAGCGGTGAACAACACTTTTGGAATTCACACCCAAAATTTCCATGCACATTTCAAATGAAGGAATGGTACGATAGGCAAAATAATAATTTCTAAAACGATTGAGATAGACCTCAAAGAGTGATTGCTTGCCCATGGGTATCTAGTGAGAATAAAAAGAACATATGTTCTTTTATATATGATCTTATTTTATTCTTGCAAGAGCAAGTAGTGATATGATGTTGTTATTTTTATTAAAAATGATATAGTGATGGTGTTTATAGATCAGTAAATTATATGAACGACGCGAAGAAACAGGTTGTGGTAGTATATGATGGAGATTGTCTTTTGTGTAGACAGTTTAAGAAGTATCTTGCTCTCAAACAGCGTTATGACCTACACATATATGATGGTAGACAACATCCAGAGATTGTGCTTGATTTGGAGAAGAAAGGTGTCAATTGTTCTGCAGGTATGGTGGTTGGTATTGATGAAATGTATTATGTGTGAGCAGACGCCATTGCACAGATCGATCGTTTGATATCTCCCAAAAAACGATATGACCGTGCTATGATTTGGTTTTCTCGCCAGCCTCTCTTACTTGCAATAGTCTATCCTTTGATCAAGTGAGCGAGAGCCTTGCAGCTTATAGCGCAAGGAAGTTCTTTGTATTATAAGAAGAAATAGAAGTCTATAACACTTTTTCTTGCATAGCTACTTTTTTCCACTACATTGCATCTAGGATATGTGTCTTTATTTCAGGCAAGCAACTCCATGGTTAAAATCTTTTCCAATTTTGATACCTCTTTGATGAGAAAAGAGATAGAAAAAAGCCAAGAGGAATTCGGTGTTGAAAATGTCTTAGCCATACGTAGAGATTTTATCTATCTTTTTTATAGAGTTCTTTTGCCTGTCCTTTTGCGATTTGTTGGTTCTTTGTGCATCCTGTGGGCAATATATGGCATCGTGATATGAGATTCTCTTTTGGTAGGATTAGTGAGAATAGTTGGCTTGTGAGTTATTATCATTTGGTGATGGTATTGTGTAGGAGTAGCGCGAGTTAAGCTGATCGATTATTATATGGATTTCACCATCATCACTCCCAAAAAAGTGATGTCTTTCGATCAAACAGGCATCTTGCAAAAAACGACAAGAACACTTGATACAGAGAAAATTAAATCTATGCGTGTCGACAAGAGAGGCTTGTTGTGAAGTATTTTTAACTATTGATCTATTGTTTTCTTGTCTGAAGGAGATGCAGAGAGTTTATGAGAAATTAGACTCAATTATATGTCAGATCCCAATAGGCTGAGAGAGAAAATTGAGGTGATTATTGAACCACATGTCCATGGAAAGAGTGTCATCAAATATTATACTAAAACCACTACCAAGACTACGTAAATTACTTCCCTCACCAGGGTTGTCTTTTTGTGTCAACATCAATACCATAAATTACTCATATGGCAAATTTGTCAAATCAAGAAGAGCGAGCAAAAGAAGAATATAGGTATGAACTGCTATTTCACAATTAGGAACTCTGCGTCACCCATTGCATTTCCTTGACACAAGGCTACAACTATGGCGTATTTTACTTTTCTTTTTTTCACTATCCATGAATATTGTAAATGACTTGTTTACCTTGGGTAATGGTTGGTCATGAACATTAGCGCAAACGGTGGCAGATTTCTTGCCAAGATTAGTGATTGCAGTCATCATCTGGGTAGTTGCTCGGTTGATAGCAAGAACGATCAAAATGGGTGTGCACATTGCTCTAGGGAAGTTGGGAGTCGAAAGAATGGCAATTAGAGCAAAGATCAATCAGTTCTTGTCAAATGCTAATTATCATGGGGGATTTAGTGAAATTGTTGCAGACATTATCTTTTGGTTACTCTACCTTTTTGGTATCAATATTGCCTTTGAAGTATTGGGACTAAGTGTTATATCAAGTTTGATTTCTGATCTTATTGCCTATATTCCCAATCTATTTGTAGCGGTATTGATTATCTTGGTGGGTGCGGTTGTTGCAAAATTTGTCAAAGATCTGACTGACGGAGCAGCTAAGACAGCGAAATTTACTGCTGCTTGGTTGGGACACTTGGCATATGTAATTGTTATGTTGTTTGTCATCGTCACAGCACTCAAGCAAGCACAAGTAGACATCAGTTTCTTGACTGATAATATCAATACTATTATGATGGGCATTATGTTGGCTATTGGCCTTGCCTTTGGACTAGGTGGGAAGGATAAAGCAAAAGAACTCATCGATAAATATATCAAATAAATCTTTTTTGTAAAAAATATTTCGAGCGAGAGGAGGTCTTCCTCTCGCTTTTTTGTTTGAGATGCATACAATCGACGAGAAGTACCTTTTCTGTAGGCCATTAAGAAGATTGGTATGTTCGTTTTTATGTTTTTTTCTCAATACTCATGATTAGCGTGAATCATTTAATTGAAGCAATATCGTATGAATTTCGTATTCTCAAACATCTTGGAAGCAAAGTAACTGCAGAGAATAAGTCCTATAGATTTAGCGATGTGCAAAGAACAACTGAGGAAGTAGAGCAGTATATTATTTCTTCTTTTCCTGCTCAAATTAAATTGATGGTGCTTGGTAAGCGAGATGAAGATATGTATACCAACTATACCAATCAGTTTGCTAGCTTCACGTTTGACCAATTTGCTACCTCACTAGATAAAGCATTGGAGGAAATCAGTGCTGACTTACTTACCGTCCAAGACGAGCAGTGGGAGGAAACTATCAATATACGATGAAAAACAGCTGCGAGATCTGCATTTTTGGTCGATTATGTATTGGTATTCCTGTGAGCATATAAGATGCAACTCTTTCTCCAATTGAAAGCTGCAGGGTGTCCCATAGATACCTACAACTTGTGGGCAGGGATTGATACACCAAAACAAGCGTAATTTTCTGTATACTTTTTTAAATCCTTCTCGTGATCGATGTCATTTATCTTCGGCTATTTCTCTTCGTATAAAAAAATGCTGGTTCTCACCTTGTTTCTAGCAGCCATAAATCAGATATTTTCTTTGCTGGATCCTCAGGTGTTTCGTATGATCATTGATAGATACGTGACTAACTTCCAGCAGTACGATGTACGTACCTTTACTCTAGGAGTGGGTGGTCTATTATTGCTCAGCGTGGGTGTAGCCATGATATCGCGTATCGCTAAAAACTTCCAAGACTACTTCGTCAATGTGATGACGCAAACGATTGGCATGCGCATTTACCAAACAAGTATGCAACATGCTTTTTCATTACCGTATGCGTTGCTCGAAGACCAGCAATCAGGACAGCTCTTGGACAAACTCAACAAAGCACGCAATAGCATCCAGTGATTTATAGGAAGCTTAGTTAATAATGTCTTTACAGCTTTAGTTGGGCTCATTTTTGTTATTGTATATGCAAGTACTGTACATCGAATATTAGCTCTTTTTTATGCGGGCGTGATGCCCTTGATGGGGGTGATAGTCTATCATTTGAGTAAAAGAATTAAGCAAGCACAACAGATGATTGTGACTGAAACAGCATCACTCGCAGGTGCAACTACCGAAAGTATACGCAACGTCTCATTGGTCAAATCGCTATGATTGGAGAATCAAGAGCTACAGAGACTCGAAAACGTAAATACCAAAATATTGTGACTTGAAATTAAGAAAATTAAAACAGTCAGAACCATCGACTTTTTCCAATGAACACTTATCAATTTTGTCAGAGTGTGTTTGTTGGGGACTATGTTTTGGATGGTCTTTCAACAAATGATTACCTTGGGTGAGTTCTTTTCGCTCTACTTCTATTCATTCTTTATTTTCTCTCCCTTGTATATGCTGGGAGATGTTCTCAAGAACTATCAGGAAGCAAAAGCAAGCCATGAGCTCCTCAATGATCTTCTCAAACAACAACCAGTGGAGGAGGTGTCACACAAGTCGTCTATTGCTACTATAGATCAGATTACCTTTCAAAATGTTACTTTTGGCTATCAGGTAAACAAGACAGTATTACATGATATTTCATTCCAGATAGACCGTGGACAAACCATTGCTTTTGTAGGACCTTCTGGATCAGGTAAGTCAACCTTGGTGAAATTATTGCTCTGACTCTATGCTCCCCAACAAGGCGACGTACAGATCAATGGTCAGCTACTTGCATCGATTGATCCTCGTTCACTCAAATCCTTAATAGGTTTGGTAGCACAAGACACTCAATTATTTAGTGGTACTATTAGAGAGAATCTCCAATTTGTGCATACGGCTGCGACAGATGTTGAGATGAATGAGGTTCTACAAAAAGCACAACTTTTTGATTTTGCTACAAGCGAATGATTGGACATCAAAATTGGTGAGTGATGACTCAAACTTTCTGGCTGACAAAAACAACGTCTGGCAATAGCAAGAGCGCTCCTGAGGAAGCCACAAGTATTGGTCTTAGATGAGGCTACCAGTAGCCTGGATAGTATTGTAGAAGCAGAAATTACCGACACTATCAAGGAGATTGCCTCTGCACATTCGCAGATGACGACGCTTATGATTGCACACAGATTATCAACTATTATGCATGCAGATATGATTTATGTCTTGGAAAATGGACGTATAGTAGAACAATGAAAGCATACACAACTCTTGTCTCAAAATGGGCTCTATAATGCATTGTGGAGAGAGCAGATTGGGCAGTGAGTGAACGAATCAGGCAATTCTAGGTAACTTGATTATGCGTACACTTTTTCTATACTGGTATTTGTACTTTCATAACACCTCATTCTCACGTATGGATACTGACGTATTAATGAAACTTACCACCCAACGACGTGGATATACGCTTGTTTCACTGACTTATTCACGACTCCAGGAGCATCTGCATGAATTGCGTGATATAATTTTTGCACACAATGAGCGCTATCATGTCCGAGGAGATCCTTTGATCGCAGATGCAGAATTCGATTATCTTTGGCATCTTTTGGAAGATATTGAAACAGCATATCCTGATCTTATTATCCCAACCTCACCTACCCAAAAGCTCGCCTGACAGCTTTTGGAGAATATTACCAAAGCAACTCATTTGCCTTATCCATTGCTGTCACTCCAAAATACGTATGATGCACAAGACCTTTATGACTGGCATACTCAACTGGAGAAGATGACCGAGAAACTTATGCATAATGATGCATTGCAATATATTATCGAACCAAAATTTGATGGTATTTCATTGAAGTTAATCTATCGTTATGGTAAACTTTCGCAGGCAATTACGAGAGGTGATGGGGTGACAGGAGAGGAAGTAACAGCTCATGCTCTCCAAATTGCTAACCTCCCTGCATGGTTACCAAGTATTGCACATATCCCTGAATTGCATTGTAGGGGAGAAGTGATCATGACCAAACATGCATTCAAACGTCTCAATGCGTATCAATTGGAAGAGGACCTTCCTGTTTTTGCAAACACGAGAAATGCTGCAGCAGGCACTATGAGGCAACTGAATACCGAAATGGTGAGTAAGAGAGGATTACAAATATTTATCTATGATTGTTGTAATAGAGCAGAACTTGAGCTTCCTGCTTCACAATCTAGCATTCTCCAACAGTTAGCTGATTGGTGATTGCCGGTCTATCCGTGGAGAAAATCATGAATGACTATACAGGAAGTAGTTGACTGCTGTGAGCATGTCTTACCAGAATTGGAAAAAGCCCCCGTTGAGCTAGATGGATTAGTTATCAAGGTAGAGGATACTACCTTATGGGAAGATACAAAACTTGGTACAACAGCACATCATCCAAGGCGAGCAGTGGCGTACAAATTTCCTGCGCAGATTGCAACTACTCAGTTGCGCGAGGTAATCTATCAAGTCGGACGTACAGGTGTGGTGACTCCTGTAGCTATGTTGGATCCTGTGCAACTTTCTGGTGCACTCATTACCAAAGCAACTCTTCACAACATGGATCAAATGCAAAAAATGGCGCTCAAAGAACATGATTGGGTACGACTCCAAAGAAGTGGTGAAGTAATTCCCTATATTGTGTGACCTGTGCTCGAGAGACGTCTAGCGGATGCAGTTCCCCTTGTGGCACCTACAACCTGTCCTGCATGCTCTACCCTCCTCGTTCCTTCAGAAACAGAAATTGCACGATATTGTCCAAATACTGATTGTCATGCTAGACGCAAAGCCCAAATCAAGCATTTTGTCTCGAGACAAGCTATGGCAATTGAGGGATTGGGTGATGCATGAGTTGAAAATCTTGTGGACGCATGAATTATCTATGATTATGCGGACCTCCTCTCTCTTCTTGAGCCGCAATATCGTATGCAGCTTCAGGCTATGCCAGGTATTGGCTCCAAAAAGATACACCAACTCCTAGGAGAGCTTGAACGTGCCAAATCACCTGTCTTGTGGAGATTATTACATGGTTTGGGTATCCCCTTCGTCGGCAAAAAAATTGCCCAGTCACTAGCAGATGCACTCCTACAAAAAGAATCTAGTCTCACCTTGAACTCCTTGATGCGCTGGTGTACTGATGAGGAATTTCTCAAAGCAATTTATGGCATTGGTAAGCAAACTATTCAAGCACTTATTGCCTACTTTTCTGATGAAGCTACTACTAAACGCTTGACGCATTTTTTTGCCCTCTGAGTGCAATTGTGATCAGAGCAGCGTGCGCCTGCAACAGGTATACTCTCATGAGAAAACATTGTGGTTACTGGCACCTTTCCAATTACGAGAGAAGTACTTGTGCAATGGTTGAGTGAGCAGTGAGCTGATGTCTCATCTACGGTGACTACATCTACCACAATGGTCTTGTATGGTGAAGCTGCTGGCAGTAAACTCACCAAAGCGCAAGAGAAATGAATTCTTTCCTTGGATTGGGAATGATTTTTGGCTCATTTCCCGTGAATTTCTGTGCCTGTCATCCAGACGTCTTCACAGCGTCTTTCTCCTACTTCTACGTCACCATCTTTATTTGGCTAGAATAAGCCGTTTATTCTTTTTAGAAACACTATTCATATCATTATAGGACTGTCCCTATAATGTATGCTTTTTTTTATTTTTGTCATCTTTTTACACACAAAAGAAGCACTATTTTTGCTTGTGCGGGTAGTTGTCATATAATGAGTAGGTCTTTAGATTTCCCACTTGTGTAATGCAGTTTCCCAAAATTACGCTACCTGCACGACTCCATCTCTGAAAGAAACAAGAAGCAGCAACCGAACCAGCTGCTCCATTTGGGCATCATCCAGGTGAGAAGCCAAAAACACCGGCTTGGCAAAAGAAACTTGAGAACATAAATCCTCGATGAGTAGTAGCGGGGGCAATTTTTTTGTTCTTCTTGCGGACTATTGGGTATTATTGCTATCTTACATTTTACGAAATTGGACGCTTGGAGACATTGAAAGCTACGCAAGAACAGGTACTCGTGCAAAAGAAGCAAGAACTTACAAAACTCAAACAGGATCAATGATATTTAAGATATAAGGCAACTGAAAAGCTGATGGAGCTGGATACTACTATTAATTGGAGAGAATCAATTATCTATCTTATTGGTTTGTATGACATTATGAAAGCTTTGGGATCCAATCAAAATAGACTAACTTTTAGTGATTTCCAAATTAATAGCGATAGAATAATTGTGAGAGGAACCGTACCAACTATGGGTGAGATATATAAGGAGAAGTGACTTTTGGAAAGATTGGAGAATTTTGAGTTTATTGAGCATATCAGAATTCCTTTTTATAATGAAGAATCAGGAGTTTTTTCATTTGTTTTAGATGCAAAAATTAAACAGTATGACAGAATTAAGCCAGCGTCTTAATGAGATTGATCCAGAATTAGTTGCCAGAAAACAAAAACAAATTGCAGGTTTGAGATACAAACTTTATGCATTTTTGTGTGTTGTAG
The DNA here is from genome assembly GCA_964447535.1 of uncultured Candidatus Peribacteria bacterium. Taxonomy (GTDB): domain Bacteria; phylum Patescibacteriota; class Gracilibacteria; order Absconditabacterales; family Absconditicoccaceae; genus CAYUST01. Next base: position 18,840 of record CAYUST010000013.1, on the reverse strand, counting down.
GTATTCTGTTTTTTTGGGGAATGTTTGCTGGTGCTGTCGAGAGAGTGAGATGATTGTGAGCACTACCCCTAGGAGAGATATTTGGCAAGGGTCCACAGTATGTATTTTTAGAAGCAAGAGGATCAGAGTGATTACTCAATGAACTAGATCTTATTCAAACAAGTATTTCATGAGCGATAGATGAGGTTGCTGCAATCAAGGAAATACAAGAGGTTATCCAGGAACTCAATACTACCGGAAAGCAATACACACTTGCTAATTGTATTAACGAAAAGAAATGTGATAATATTAAACCAAAACTTATGGAGAATTTACCTTTTTTTAGGACCTATATTATTCTTAGTTCACTTGAAGCACAAAAGATGGATTTCAATCAAAAAGTCCTTCTCAAAAGTGTTCTAGAACATGTCATGAAAGTCCCTTGATGAACAGGAGATATAGGTGCTTTATTATCAATAAGTTTTGGAGGTGTTCAGGTTTTGGATGAAGAAAACTATTTGTATAAACTGCCAATTACTATGGAGATAGAATTTAAAAATAAACAGGACTTTCTAGTTTTTTTGAAGAATGTAGAACAAAGCATTAACTTCTTAATTCCTATGGTCTATAGAATTGCCGGCATGAATTATGATATCGTTGATTATAATCTCAAACAGACGGTATCAGTTGAGTTATACGCATATTTTTATAACCCTCCACAGTCCAAGACACCAACTGATTCGTGAACAACTACGCCGCCTCCATCGCCTGCAGAGACTCCTCCTCCCCCTACAACACCTCCCCCTGCATAAGAAAATAGTGAGATTATTATGTATACTTTTATCGTAACGTTACTCTGCAATGTTCATAGATCAGCGAGTTGATACCCATATAGAAAACTTCATCAAGGAAAGGGAGCTTGGCTATTTTAACATTAAGCAGAAAGTGTTCTTATTTAGAGAGTTATCATATATGATTGAATGATGAGTCGCAATTGTAGACTCCGTATTAATTATCAAAAATGGTACAGATAAGGGAGCAGTTAGGAAAATCTGTGATGAAATGTACTTCGCACTCAATAGAGGTGAAACGTTATCATTGAGTATGAGTTTATTGCCAAGATACTTCAATCAAGGCGATGTGAATATCGTGAAGTCTGGTGAGGAATCAGGTGAACTGACTTTGGTACTCAAGTACTTGGCAGAGGAGTATGAATTCTTGCACAATATCAAAACAAAATATAAGAGTGCTATGATCTATCCGTGAGTGCTTTTTGGTATGGCTATTATTTCGGTATATGTCCTGTTTACCAAAATCTTACCGGGTATTTTTGAGATTGTTACTCAGTTTGATGCTCAGAATATCCCCATGATGACGCAAGTAATGATGAATATGACTACCTTTTTACAAGAGAATACACTCAAGATAGTGATGGTGTTGGGTATGTGATGATTTATACTGTGGGTGATCTTTTCTACACAAAAAGGACAGCGTTTTATAGACCAAAATGTCTTCAAGCTTCCCTTGCTTGGTAAAGTAACACAATATTACGATATGATTAAGTTCATGAGATACATGAGATTGCTGATGCAGGCAGGCATGAACTTTTTGGACGTGTTTGTCTTCTTGAGGGAAATTATGGAGAATATTACCTATAAAGAAATGATTGATGATATAATTGGCGCAATTAATAGAGGTGAGACTATTGGAGGCACCTTGGGTAATTATTCACATATTATTGCCAAAGATGTAGTGGCATTGCTCAAAGTAGGAGAGGAAACTGCATCGTTTGAAAGTGCATTATCCAATGCGATCCGTATGTACGAGGATGAATTTGAAAAGCAGTTGGATGGTCTTTCCAAGGCGATTGAACCGATTTTGATTGTCTTCATTTGATGAGTAATTGCCATGGTTGCTATGTCGGTGTTTGGTATGATTGGTACGTTGCTTGACTCTATTACCGTGTAAATTATAGTGAGCTACTCTTGCAATTCACTCGACTATTAAGTATTGTCTTGGGTGTTATTTTTTCATATCAGGTATGCACCCAAAGTGATTCACTCTCGTAGAAATGCTGATTGTTGTCATAGTCGTAGGGATTATCATGTCTTTGACTATGAATATGTGACGACAATATTTTAATGACTTAGAGTATAGACAGGATAAAGAATCCTTTGTAGGCTTAGTTGATGAGTTTTTGACTATTGCGAGAACAAGTAGTTATAATATGTGACAACGTTTTGAGGCTCTTGATATCTCATTCACAGGATCAGGTCTCTCATGAAGTGTTACTGATAGTATACTGGATGCATTTGGCGCGTGAAGACAAATTGATACCTATACACTTCAGAAGAGTATCTTAGTTTTCCCAAGTGATCCTTTGCAAGTCCGTTTGTACCCCTATGCAATTTGATGTGATATTATACAGGGGGGAACGTGATTTACGTTGGTGTGAACAATCACAGATGATATAACGTGCTTTGAAATCTTTAGCGATGTTTGCAAAATTAAACAAACCACATGTCCATAACTCGTCTTCGCTGAATGACTATCTTGGAGGTAATAATTGCTATTATCCTCTTTTGAACTGGTATTTTGGTTATTTTATCCATGATTACCAAAAATATTTCCTGGGTACAAGAAATTAAACAAAGAGATACAGCAGCATTGCTAGCTAGAGAAGGATTAGAATTAGCTTATAATCTGAGAGATAGTAATATTGATAGAGGTATTGTGTGGAACTGTGCTGAATTTTCATCCGGAGCAGTGGATAATTGCGCCTCCTATTTTCACCAGTGAACGGGTGCGCATACTTTGTATACTATTGATCTTACCATCGATGGTAGGTATGAGGTTGCATTACTGACAACTACGTGATCTACTTGGTTGTACCTCCACACATGATTGATAGAACAGCAAGATGGTACCGATATTTTGACAGGATTTCGATATACACATGTTAGCACAGGTGGCACCCAAAGTGCATTTAGAAGATACCTTTTGTTCAAACCTATGCCTTTGTATCCAGCACAGACGTGAGATATATTATATGTTGCCTCATATGTGGAGTATGTTCTGTGAAACGAGACAAGATCTGTAGTTCTTGAAAGTCTGATTGGGTCTTCAAGATAGTTTTTATTTGCTTGTAATTGACGTGAAGAGACGAATAAGTGGATTTACCCTCATTGAACTTAGTATCACTACTATGATTTTGTGATTCTTGGTTATTGTGTTGTTTAATGTGTATATTATTACCGGTCAGATTGCGGTCAAAATCCAGAGTGAAAGATCCTTGCACAATGAAACGCTCTTTGTCATGCAAACTATTCAGAATATAGTAGATAATTGAGATTTGAATATTACTGGATATTCATACACTTCTTTGTGAGATACCTATGGCATTGTGAATGAGTTAGTGTTCACTCTAGATGGGTTGAGTTATACGCTTTCTAGGGCCTGTGAGTCAACATGATGAATGTGCTATTTACAGTTGGAGAAATTTGATCCTTTTTTATTGCAGACCGACTATTTACATCTTACGGATACCAAGAGAGTTAATGTAACGAACTTTTATATCAAACTTGTTCCCTTCTGAGATCAATCTGATTTTAATAATATTTCTCACTTAGGTTTTCGACTGTTTTTGGATATTGAAATTCCTCATTATAGTGATGAACATTGGTGGTTTAGAGTACGTCAGCAGTTGCAGACTTTCTTTAATGTTAGACAATATTAGTCATGAAAAAGAAAGGCAATATCATGCTCTTAGTATTATTTATTATGATGGTATCGTCTCTCTTGGGATTGCTTATTTCCCATTATACGAATAATTTGATTAGTATTTCTAGGTTATTTAATGACTATTACAAAGCATATTATTATGCATACGGAGGTTTAGAGTTATGACTCGCACAGACCAAGAATCACGGATATTGATTCGAGGATGCCTTGACGTTTACTACTTTTTCTGGCTGTGTCGTGGGAACGGGGTGTAGATTCACTATGGATATAAGTTCTCGTCAGTTTACCATCAGTGATGATACTACGGATTTAGCGGACTGTGCAGAAGCCATGTCTGAGGAGACATATTATACCTTGTCAGAAGGTGAAGCATTGATTGTGCCACTATTTTGGGATAATACGGCTGGATTTGCTACTCCAGCGTATACTATCGTAGCAGATGCAGACTTGATTGCTATGACGCCCGCATTATATACGACATGAACAGCTCTTGAAACATATGGTATCAAGATTTTGGATGAAGAACTTGAAAACTACAATACGAGTGTAGAATGAGAAGTGGGTAATCCTGATCCTTATAGCTTTGCCTCAGATATTAGTGGATATGCAAGTAGTGCAGTCAACAAAAACTATCTTATCTTCACTAATGCATCAGGTGACGATAAGCAATACTGTCTAGAGCTCAATGATGCTGGTAATCCTTTGCCTGGTAAATATACTGTCATTACAAGTGTAGGTTATTATGGACATGCACAAGTATCACTTGGTGCTAATAAAACAAACCAATTACCCTCATATATCATTTATGGTGCTATAGACTAGAGACAAAAAAACCACCATAGGGTGGTATTTTGTTTTGTGAATCATTATTTTGCAATTCCTGTTAGAGTTGATCATAGAGATCAGAAAGTTTTTCAGTTTTTTCTGCTTCTGCTTGTTTGCTCATTGCGTCTTTTTCTAGGTTGTCTAGTACTATTTGTCGCCTTTTGCTTCTACTATCTCTTTGTGCAATAATAGCTTCTTTTTCTTTCTCGTCCTCTGCAATCAGAATATGTAAGTTCATCTGTTCTTCTGCGTAGATTTCATACAATCTCAGAATTTGGAATCCCCAAAGTTCAGAAACCTTCTTGACGACAATTTGCTCACCACTTTGGACTGAAATCAAAAACTCCGGTCCTTGCTCAGTATCATCAGTATCCAAGATACCATCGCTACTAAAAGATCATCCTACTAGTTGCATCAAAAGTACCCAATCAAAATCATTTTTGAGCTCCTCAGGTACACGATAAGGGACAGTAGCAAACTTCCCGACATACTCTGTATACCATAGCTGATCAGTAATCTCACCTGTGATAGCGCCAAAATATTTCTCGTATTTCTCCACAACCTCCTTTTTCTCAGGATTCTCTCTCAATTCGTCGACAAAGGTCTTGAAACTAAAGATCATAGTTACTGCATTACTCAATGAATAAAGAAGAGGAGATTATTTGTTGGTCACCTGTTTGATTTTTGCAATCGTCTTGTGGATGGTAGCTATTTTTTGCGTAAGTTCTGGATGCTCTTCAAGTTGTTGTATCCAAGCCTTAGTCTTGGTAAGTAATGTAGCATAACGGGTTTCTAATTCTTTCAGGAGGTTTCAAACTTGTTCTTGAGAGAGGCTTTTTGCATCACTCTCCCATCCATGAAGTTTGGTTTGGAGATCACCAAGTTCATCTTCTATCCATTGTCTGGTTTGGAGCCACTGCGCTTGCAAATCTATTTGTTTAGCATCTTCAACAATACCTTTGTTGAAATCAAGCAATGCTTGTCCCATCAATTTCACTTTGTTGCCTAAATTTGGTTCTTTGATGACTGCTTTTTTGAGTTTGGTATCTTTCCTCCAGAGCGTAAGTAACTGTCCAAAAAAGAAGGCAAGAATTCATCGTTTCAATCATTTCATAACCGATCCAAGTAAACCAATAAAAACTGTCCTTAGTGTACAAAAAACAGGGGGTGTTTGCAAGAGCAATTCACTATAATTGTTTTGTGCATGCATGACTACCCAAGCAACTTTTGTATGTGAGAAAGACCAGTTGTATCTACCTTTGCCTCCAACTTTCCTATATGGATAGTGATTTCCCCAGGATGTGCCTTGAGGATAGCGGGAATTTGAGTAATCAAATGCAGTGCGTCTGGTGTTTCAAAAGTAGTTGTAGAGATGGGTTGTTCTACAGGGGCACTTTTTTTGGTGATTTGGAGAGATGACACAGGGGGAGTTTGTTGCATAGGGGGAGGTGTTTGAATTCTTTCTTTTCTGACACTCATAACAGTGAGGTCAGGACGATAGAGATTACTTTTGGTTGCTTGTTCTCTAAGTTGTTCGAGTGAGAGTCCTATGATTTTGTCAATTTTGGGAGCTCTCATTCCTTTGAAGCCTTGTATATGGATGATATCAAAAGGCGCTAGGTCTAACTTATCTTGTAAATAGAGTTCCATAGTACCAGATATATCTTCGATTTGCATGAAATATCCTCATTTCATCCCTCTATTTATTTCTTTGATGAAGCAGATGATTTTAAATTCTCCATAGTTCTCTCTGTCTTTGAACATACTAATGAAATTTACTTTCTGTTTGAGATAATCATACAGTCCATCAAAAGGATGCCCAGAGATGAGCGTCCCAAACACTTCATGTTCGTAGGCAAAAATACTCAAAAGTCCTGGTGAAGGGACAGGAGTCAGTTGGAGTGTTGCATCATCCATCATCAGTGTGTCGAAGAATCACGTTTGAGGTTGTGATGCATGTTTGACTCGTGCAAGTAATTCATCAATATTCCCAAGCAACGTGAAGCGGTCACCAAAACTGTCTAAGGCTCAGGCTTTGATAAGTGCTTCAAGAGATTTTTTCTTGAGAAAAGGACCGGTTCTTTTGAGAAAATCAGTGAGTCCTGCATAGGGACCGCGTATACGTACTTCTTGTTCGAGTGCTTGAGCAACTTCAGAACCAACGCCCTTGATGGTCTTAAATCAAAGTTGAATAGCGTCGTCTACCGCTGCCACATGTTCGAAAGAGGTATGTACATCAGGCGCTTTGATCGTGTATCATTGCAAAAGAATTTCATCAATAAATTTGGCGAGCTTGTCAATTTCTTCTTCTACTGATCTCAGGAGTGCTGCGTGGAATTCAATAGGGTAGTGTGCTTTGAGATAGGCAGTTTGAAATGATATATATGCATAGCAGGCAGCGTGAGACTTGTTGAAGGAGTAATCTGCTGCTGGTTCGATCATTTTTTCATAGACCCATTGGGCAGTCTGTGGTTTGTAATCTCTGTATGCCTGTGCTCTGGCAATAAATTCACCTTTAATTTTTTCAATAACTTCTCTAATTTTCTTCCCCACTCATTTTCTGAGATTATCAGCTTCAGCCAATGAGAATCATGCCATTGCCTGAACAATACGCATCAGCTGTTCTTGGTAGACAGCAATGCCATAGGTGATTTCCATAAAGGGTTGCAGGTCTTGGGTGAGCTTTTCTTTTTCTTGTTCCATGACAGCTTCACCATATATACGAGTAAGCTCTTCAATCAGGTCTTGCTCAATATAGCGTACTTGCTGAATACCGTGTTTTCTTTCTACATAGTGTGGAATAAATTCCATAGGTCCTGGACGATAGAGTGCCCCCATAGCTGTGATATCATCAAACACAGTTGGTTTGAGTTTTTTGAGCCAGTTCTTCATACCATCTGACTCGAACTGAAAGACTCATGAGGTATCTCCGGTATGGAAAATCTTCTTGTAGGTATATGCATCATCCAAAGGAGGATGGAAAAGCATCGTATCGGTGAACGAAGCAAGCATTTCGGGAAGTTCTTTTTGTTCTTTTTTGGCCTTAGCACGTATAATTTTGATGCAATTTTTAATAATCGTAAGATTTCTCAATCCCAAAAGATCCATTTTGAGAAGTCAGATTTCCTCGACGCTATGTCCGTCAAATTGTGCGACTGTTCTCGTTTCATCTCTCTGTTCTTTGCTTCCTGTTTTGGGAGGGTATTGAATGGGTGAAAAATCTGTCACGGGTGCTGGTGCTATGATCATACCACATGCGTGTACTCCTGTTTGTCTAACCGTTCCTTCTAATTTTTGAGCGATGATCAATGTATTTTTTATTCTATCGTCTTGCTCAATAAGTGATTTGAGATCGTCATTTGTCTTGAGTGAATCAGCAATAGTCTTGTCGGTGATCATGGCTGAGATTTTGTTGGACTGCTCGAAATTGACGCCCATGACTCTCGCCACATCCTTGAAAGCAGCTCTGGCAGCCATAGTCATGAAGGTACCAATATTGGCAACGTTTTCGGTTCCGTATTTTTGTTTGATATATTCGATGACCTGTTCTCTCATGGTATCTTCAAAGTCCGTATCAATATCTGGCATAGAAATACGTCCCGGATTGAGAAAACGTTCGAAGAGCAGATCATACGTGAGTGGATCAATATCGGTAATTCAAATCACGTATGAAAGTAGGCTTCACGCAACGGAACCTCTTCACGGTCCTACGACTATATTGTTTGCCCTCGCCCAGTTGATATAATCCTGTACCACCAAGAAATACGTGTCATAGCCCATTTCATGGATCACTTTGAGTTCATATTCTAAGCGCTCGATATACTCAGCTTGAGACTTTTGTGAGGTAGGCAAGATAGCATTGCTTTGCGCTAGCAAAGTTTGTTTGTAGGGAGTGTATGTATCTCTCGTTGCAGATCGCAACTCGTCTAGTGAACATTGTTGGAGTGCTTTCGTAAGTTTCCCTCCAGATCTCATTTGTACACATGAAAAAAGTGTCTGCTCGTCTTGCGGTGTTCAAAAGAGATGTGCAAGTCAAGCATATGCTTTTCGACGTAATTCAAATTCACGAATTTCCATACCAAATCAAATTGTGTGAAAGTTTTTACAATATAGATATCTCTTGCTAAATTGAAATACCAAACCAGGGTAAAAATATTTTATCACAATATATAATATCAAGTAATTGTCAAAACAACTCAAAAAGATTATATTATGAGCTAATAGATTATTGTTAATTTTTATAAAAATTATATGTCAATAATTTAATATATCTATTTTAATTATAGCCAATTTTTCTTGCTTGCGTTTTTCCTAGCATCTGGGTATGATGCAATTGTTTTATGTATATATCTGTTCACTATGTGCGGAATATTCGGCTATGTAGGTAAAAAATATGAGGTAAGTAGCGTATTGCTACATGGACTCCAAAGATTGGAATACCGTTGATACGATTCAGCGGGGATGTACGCAGCATCATTTGGAGAGCTAGCGCATACGTATAAGGCAGTTGGTAAAGTGAGTGCTTTGGTTGAAAAAATAGAAATAGCCCATGCAATCGCCTGAGAAATAGAGCCCGCGATGGGTGGGTATGGGATAGCACATACGCGCTGGGCAACACATGGGTGAATTACAGAACTCAATTGTCATCCCCATACAAGTAACGATGGGAAGTTTCATATAGTACACAATGGTATTATTGAAAATTACTTACAACTAAAATTGCAGTTGCAAGCCAAGTGATACAGTTTTGTATCAGAGACAGATACCGAAGTAATTGCCAACTTACTGCAAGAGGCGTATACAGGTGACTTCCTGCAAGCGGTGCAACTTATGCTAGATCAAATTAGAGGGGCATATGCGTTACTCATAGTGCATGATGATCATCCAGGCGAGGTGATAGGACTCAGGCGAGGCAGTCCATTGTTTTTTGGGTATGATATGACGGGAGAGTTTTTCTTCTCTTCAGATAGCCAAGCGTTGAGTGGCTATGCGCACAAAGTTATCTACTTGGAAGATGGTGATTTGCTCCATTTCAAGGAATCAGATTATATTATTACGAGTGGAGGTATTCCTCAGTTGAGGAATATAGAGGAATTGAACGCACAAGCATTGGAGGCATCAAAAGGTAGTTTTAAGCATTTTATGCTCAAGGAGATTTTTGAACAGCCAAATATTATCAAAAGAATATTCAAATGAAGGGTAGACTTTGAACACTATGGATTGGCTGCAGATGCTTTTCATGGTATGCAACATGAGTCGTATAGGCAAATAGCGTATGTTGGGTGCGGGACCTCATACCATGCATGACTTTTGGCGAGTATGCGAACGAGAGAGTTAGCAGGCATTGATACCAAGGCGGTAGTGGGGAGTGAGTATGCCAATAGTCGTTTGTTATTACGTGATGATCTGTTGCATGTGTTTATTTCACAGTCTTGAGAAACAGCAGATAGCATAGAGTGTCTCAAGAATATTAAGGAGTTAGGTGGTAAAACATTCGGGGTCGTCAATGTAGTCGGTTCCTCTATAGCACGTATGACGGATAGTGGATTATTTACAAGAGCGGGTACGGAAATAGGCGTCGCATCCACCAAAGCATTCACTGCACAAGCAGTATGTCTGTTTTTGTTGGCGCTCTTTATGGGGAAAAACAGAAGCATGCCTCCGCTCATATACAAACGTCTCCTCCGTGCACTTGAGCATCTTCCTATGCAGATTGAAGCAATTTTGGATCAGTCTGAGTATATTGGTTCTGTAGCTCGTTCACTCATTGAGTACCCGAGTTTATTTTTCTTGGGGAGACAATATCAATTGGCAGCAGCCTATGAATCGAGCTTGAAGTTTAAAGAAATCACCTATCGTCATGCAGAAGCCTACCCACTTGGTGAGCTCAAACATGGGCCTTTGGCGATGATAGACGAGCAATGTCCGAGCATTATCTTCATGCCAGAAGATGATCTTTTTGAGAAAAATTGTTCTTCCGTACAAGAAATCAAATCCAGGAAAGGTATGGTAGTGGCAATCAGTGATGTCAAAGTACCCGGCGCTGATTTACATATCACCGTCCCCAAGACTGTGCCTGAGCTGAGCCCATTATTGACCGTCGTTGCTGGGCAGTTACTCGCCTATCATGCTGCAGAACTGCTAGATAGAGATATTGATAAACCCAGAAATCTCGCTAAGAGCGTGACGGTGAAATAAATCATTCGTTTTTGTCAACATAGAAGACCTTATTCTGCACGTTTTATGCTAACCAGAAGCTATCATTTTTTAGTGTGTTCCACTTGTTTGCTGAAGTAATTTCTTCACTATTGCGAGTGAAATTTCAATATTATGTATTCTAATCTCTCGCCCACACGTACTGATAGATATCCTGTCGAAGGAGGTCTAAGTATAGCTGTGGGCTTTTTTTTGTTCATTTTTTTCCTAAGGTAATGATTGAGGTTATACTGCCAAGTGCGCACGTAATCTTTCAAACAGTTTCTTCGTGACCGCATATGATTGTTTTTCTTCGAAGTTCATTTCTGCCAAGGTGCGATCTTGATCATTTGGGATGAAGATAGTATCTCGATGGTAACCGTTGGTGCCACGAGGCGCCTCAGGAAGTTGACCTTCCACCGTCTCTTCAAAAAAGTGTGCATGTTCTCCATCATAATATCCCAATACCGTTGTCCACTGACAACCAAACTGACCGAACTGTTTTGCTATCTGACAGGTTTTTTCTGCACCTACGGTTTTCTCAAACCAAAACTTAATAAAGGGTCCAGGAAAACCGTTGAGGCAATCCAAAAAGAGTGATGCATCCATCACAAAACAGGGCTTTTGGATCTTTTCATAGGCGTAGGTAAGTTTATGGCTGATTATTTCTCTAGGGTCAAGCGACTGGATCTCTGGTACTTCGAAGTCGATATGTTCTATGGTGAAATCATACAGGAGTTGTTGAGCGTCTGCTAGCTTGTTTTTGTTTTGGGTGACGAAGGTAAGGGTTTGAGACATGGTGATTAAGTTGATCTAGTATTGTTTATTGTATGAGAACATCACAGGTTTCTAGAGTGAATGTACTTTGAACTTTATCCCCAGTTGTAGCAAGTCATGCAGGTGACGCATTGTAGTTTTTTATCCTTGAAAAGACTATTTTATCATTTTGTACTGAGATAGGTATCCACTTGCTTTTCCTATCTTTTGTCGTCAAATAATTCTCATGAATGGTATCATCAGCATTTGGTGCGTATGTTTTTCCATTAATTACATAAAAGTATTTTTCCCAATCATCTCCTCTATATCAGGGGACTATATAGTTAGTACCATCGGACCGAGGTCACTCTATGAATCTACTACAATCAGTATCATTTTCGTCACAAAAAGTAGCTTGTAGAGGATATCGTGGAATATGAAAGTGGTCTATGTAACCCAAAGAGACTACCTTCATCATGGCAGTCATATCGACGGTTACTTTGCCACCATAAATGTTATTTGCGACTCCTTTTACTGTTATACCTGCGCCCACTTTTTCACCTGCATCATTTACTTCCGAGCATACAAATCTTGAAGATGCATCCATAATTTTATCATTATATTGATCTTGCCCATCTAAGTAGATTACCACTTCTCAATTATGGATAAAATAATCGTAGTTGCCTCCTCCTAGTCCAACAGTTTGTACTCATGTCTTTTCTTTGGTTATACAATTTGTCACCACATCATCTATGTTGATCATCTGAGTAAGTGGCACAAGTTGTGCATCACATAATGGTAAATCTTTGATGATTTCAGTAAAGGTGAGTTTACGCGTTTCTTCATTCAGGGGTATTCCCTCGTAATTAGTACCTTCTTTCTGTAACTCTTTATTGGCCTCAATAGTAACTGGTGCGTTAGCATCAACTAATGTAGCTGTTTCATCCATATAAACATCATTTTTTTCTAACAAGAAAAATATTCCTCCCCCAAGTACAATAATAATTAGCATCCAAAAGGCATTTTTATTCATATGATAATTCAAAAAATAAAAACCTACCATAATGGTGGTTATGATTTATATGCACATATTAAATGCAAATGCAAAAAAATTTATGAGAGTGTTCTTTCTTTGAACTCACTTACGACCTTTCTGACAAATTCACCCGTAGGGAGCGTATATTGTTCTTTGGTTTTGTAGACTCTGACGCTCACGGTGTTGTCTTGCGTTTCTTTTTCACCGATGATGAGCATATAGGGGATTTTCATGAGCTCTGCGTTGCGGATCTTTTTGTTGAGGGACTCAGCAGAATCATCACATGAAATTCTGATACCTTCTTTTTTGCAGGCTTCTACTACAGATTGAGCATAGCCATTGAAGGAGTCACTCACAGGAAGGACAGTTACCTGGGTAGGGGCTAGCCACAATGGAAATGCTCCAGCGAAGTGCTCAATCAGAAAGCCAATAAATCTCTCATGCGTACTGAGTGGAGCCCTATGAATACAGAGTGGTGTCTTCTCTTGTCAATCCTTGTCTATGTAGGTGAGATTGAATCTTTCTGGGACTGCGAAATCGAGCTGATTGGTTGCTAGAGTAAACTCTCTGCCTATCACTGATCGAATCTGTACATCAATTTTGGGACCATAGAACGCTGCCTCATCTTCTGCTTCAACGAAGGGGACGTTGCAAGCGATAAGCGCTTTTCTCACTTTATCTTCTGTAGCAATCCATAACTTTTCATTATCGACATACTTTTTGCCAAGTCATTCTTTGCTATGCTTGGAGAGTCTCATTTGATATTTTTCAATGCCGAAGAGCTGAAAGTATTCTAGATACATACGAATTACTTGCACGAATTCGTCTTCAAACTGTTCTTCTGTACAATAGATATGTGCATCGTTCATACAGAGTGATCTCACTCTCATCAGTCCAAAGAGTGATCCAGAGTCTTCGTATCTATAACAATGCCCATATTCTGCCAACCTGAGAGGAAGGTCTCTATAGCTTTTGGGAGTTGCTGCATAACACTTGTGGTGATGAGGACAGTTCATAGGTTTGAGGTAGTACTTCTCACCATCCATTTCCATGGGTGGAAACATACTGTCAGCGTAGTAGGGAAGATGACCTGATTTGAGATAGAGACTATCTTTGGTGATATGCGGAGTACGTACTCTGACATAGCCATAGGTAGCTTCTTTTTCTTTTGCTAATCTCTCAAGTTCTTCTACTATAATGGTACCATTTGGTAACCAAAGGGGGAGACCAGGACCTACTTCATCGTCAAAGGCAAAGAGTTCAAGTTGTTTACCCAATACCCTATGATCTCTCTTTTTCGCCTCCTCAAGCATCGCAAGATGTGCGTTGAGTGCTTCTTTGTTTTCGAAGGCAAGTCCGTAGATTCTCGTCATTTGTACATTGTTTTCATCTGCTTGTCGGTAAGCTCCAGCAAGTTTTTCGATGACCATACCAGATGGATCGAGATCTTTGGTAGTTTCTACGTGGGGGCCTGCACAGAGATCGATATAGACTACTGCTTGGTCGTCACCAATAATTTTTTTGAATCTCATGAAGTCAGAGACTTCTGTATACATTTCTTTGTATCCAGGAAGTGTATCTCTCGCGTGTTCTAGGGTATTGAGTGGCACGACATTGAGATAGTAGGTGATTTCGGTCTCGCCTGCTGCTTTGAATTTATCGAGGAGTTCATTTTTGAGTGTTTGTCTAGTGAGCGCATTGATCTCGTAGCCTTGATCGAGAGGACATCTCCGGAGGAGGTAGGTTTGAGGTTCTTTGGCTATGAATTGGATTTTTTTGGTAAGATCTTTGAGTTGGTCGCTTGATAGGGTGATACCAGCTGAAAAAAGGACATCATAATAGAATCCCGTGTCTGTCCGTGGACCTGTACCGAGCTGTACCTGTGGATCAATAAATCTTTGGAGTGCTTGTGCCAAGAGGTGAGCAAGAGAGTGGCGTTTCGTCGTTAGATCAAACACATTTTCCATGACAAAGTTGAAAAAAGTAAAGCGAAAATTTATAACTGTGTATACTTAACTATTTATTTTGCAATTGCAAAGCCAGTTTTGGTCATTTTATTGACATATAATTAATTATTGAAAAAGATGATTTTAGTAGTTTTTTTTTGCCATATGTATATATACCATCCATTGTTTTTATATTTTTGTGATAATCAATGGGTATCATGCGTTCTAGAATTTTTACCTTTGTCAAATGCATAGTTCTCTACGTATTCACCATTCAACCTCTCCTTTCACCATATGCTCGTATCTTACTTACCATTGATACTACCACTCACCAAAGTCAAGTCTATGCAGCAAGTGCTTCTACTACTCCAACGCCAGCAGCATTGCGTATTCAAAAGTATAAGGCAGAACAAACAAAGATTAAAAAGAGCGATGTCTGAATTTCTTCGACTCTCTTGGATGCAGGGTGAGATGAAAGTCCACTTGCAGAAACATGAACTGTGGCTACGGGGGATAGTGAGACAGGAGATGCTCTTGAGGTAATTGATATTATAAGTGATGAAATTATAGTTGATGAAGTTGTATTACAACCATGAGATATTGTAGAACCAGTAGCTCCCATACACGTGAATAGTGAAGGAATGCTTATTGAGTCTTCAGTTACTTCAGTAACCATAGCTTGAGATACTGCAGTTACTATGTGCTCGAGAATAGCTAGAGAAAACATATCTCGTCTCAAAAAGTTTGTTAAATTTCCTCTTGCTCTCATGCAATGAGATGCAATTGATTTGGCCGAGGAAGCTTCTCAGGGTGATGATTACTATTCATTTACTAATAGAGAAGAACTCTTAGATGAGTTGGATGCATCTCCATTTGATCTCATTGATCTTTTGGTATACCAGGATATAGATCAGGAGAATGAATTGTCCAACACTGAAAAAGAGGATGAAAGACTAGCAAGAGGACACAGAGTAGCCATATTCCGTGGACAAAGTAATGTATGGTATGTACTTGATCCTTTACGCTGAACTAAAGCTATTGAGCCACAGTTGCTGTCTACATATGTTTCTCTTCGTGAATTTTCAGGCTGGACTTGGTTGATACATAAGACCTTGCTCCCAGGTATGAATAGTGCTTTAATAATTGATGATACTACTGATCTAAACGCACATATTGATGCTGGTGATATTGCTACAGAAGTAGATACTGAAGGAGAAGTAGTCTCCTTGTATATGCATCAAGAGGTTGTATTTACAACTACTGAAGAAGGTGCTACGGTAACTATACCTGAATGAGCTAGTATTGAATCAGTGGATCAGTCTGTGATTGATACTGTAAATATTGATTTTTCTGTAGATACGCCTCTTGCTTCATCTGTCTCTCCTTTACCTGCTGGGGAGGTTGTTGAAACTTTGGATTTTGGTTTGCCGGACACTCATCTTGTTTTTTCACAACCAGTCAAAGTTGAAATTCCAACACCAGAATTAAATGAATGAGAATCAGTCACTGTTTTTGTGCAACATGCTGATGATGTAAGCTATAATACACGCGGTATAACAATGAGTAGTGATGCGATTTGTAATGATTGAGTTTCATCAATTGAGTCAAATGAAGCAGTTGTCACAGAAGGTAAGATAGTATTCTACACCTGTGGCGCAAGTTCGTTCATAATTAATGCATGATGAACGAGTAATCTCAAACTATGGCTCAAAGCCAATTCTGGGACGACTTGTACGACTAGTTGATGTGCAGTTACTGGATGGACAGATAGATCAACATCTGCTAATAACGCTAGTGGTATGAGTTATTATCCAAGGTATATTCCTTTGAGACGAAATTATAATCCAGGACTGAACTTTACCTGAGGATATTTCCATACAGTCAATGATTGAGGAGTGCAAGATAGTATGACATTAATAGCTGTGTACAGTACTACTCAATCTAGTTGAGATGCGACTTTTTGGAACTCTCCTGGTATTATTGGAGCAGAAACAAATGCGTGAACGCTCGACTATGCATTGGGGACAAACACAGGTCATTTAAATTTTAAAGCAGTGGCAGGAGATGGTTTGGGGACTCATGAGAATACGTTGTCTAATGATGCATATCCCCATGTTGCAATTTGAACTCGTGCTTTGTCTGGTAATAGTACTTTATATAGAGATGGTATTCAGGTCGCTCAAACTGCTTCAGACAACACTGGTCTAAGTGCACCCACTAAATTTGGTATCGGTAACCATGATATAGTAACTCCAGGATGACAGTTTATAGGACAAATTATGGAGGTAATGGTATATACAGGTGTACTAAGTGCAACTAATATCAACAAAATTTCTTCATATTTGGCAATTAAATATGGTATTAGATTGCTCCAAACAACTGCTACGAATTATACTCTTTCATGAGGTCAAGTTGCATGGCTTGCAAGTGAGAACGGGGTTTACACCTGAAATATTGCGGGTATCGCTCGTGATGATGGGTACTGATTGATGCAATTGCAATCACAGTCTGCGACTAATAGCACTGATCTGATAGTAGGTACAGCAGCAATATCGACGGATAGTCAGTCATTTATGTGGTCACACAATGGAGGAACTACATGAACATGGTCATTGACAGAAACTCCAGGTTGATATGATCGTATAGGTCGCGAATGGAGAGTTTCTGAAAGAAATGGTGATCTTGGAGTTCTCAATTTTCTTATACCAATTGCCTGATTAGCGTCATCGTGATGAAGTACTATATATATGATGCAAATCTGAGCTTCTTCGAGTGGAGACTTTACTAGTTGAACAGTAAGTGTATATACAGGTTCAACCAGTTGAACAAATTTCCTCTTCACTGCTAACCTTTCTGATGGTGATTTTATCACATTTGGAAGAGCGTACACATTTACGGGAATAGCTACAAAAGTGTATTGGTATCGTGCGGATGTAGGTGTCACACTAAGTGGAACCAGTGTTTCTTGATGGAATGACCAATCTTCCAATAATTACCACATTCGTCAAACCACAAATGTGAATCGTCCCATCATAGTGGGTAGTGATAAGAATTTTCGACCAGGTATAAGTTTTAATGGAGCTACAGGAGCTGCAACACATCAAGTACTCTATCGTGATCCTACAACAATTTCCATTGCTGCTAATCCCAATCTTTCAGTTTTGTTTGTTTGAACAAGGGTTGGATCTGCTCTTTCTGCTGTACTGTGATTCCGTAATACAGTATGAAATAGTTATCCTCAATTCTCTGCATCTCAAACATCTCTAGAGTGGAGAGATGAGGGGGGGGCAAATGCTTTTTTTACAGGAACTTTGTCAAATAATTTCGGTATTATAAATAGTTCTCGTGCAGTGTGATGAACATATTCATGATGGTATAATGGAACTTTCTTGAAAACAGGTACCAATGCAACGAATTTTGGAGCAATGACAAATCGTCAAATTGTTGTTTGATGACGCACATTTTGAGCAACTGATACACAATTCTTTTCCTGAACCATGCATGAACTCTTGCTTTATTCTGGTGTCTTGACAACTACTGAGAAGCAGATCATGGAATCGTACCTTGCACTGAAGTATGGTATAACTTTGCCAGCACAAAACTACTATCTTTCAAATTATACAACTATTTGGAATTATACTAATAATGCATGATACCACTCTAGAGTATTTGGTGTTTCTAGAGATTCTAGTTTGAGTTTTGATCAAAGAGTCGCTCAATCTACCTCAACATCAGGTGTAGTACTTACTTATGCAAATGGTTCTGTCTTCACTTGAACACAAACAGGTGCTACACAACTTACTAATAACACTGCAATAGTATTCGGTGATAACTGAGCTACTACATGAAGCGCTTTGTTAACGGGTATAATATATAGATTAAATAGAGCATGGAAAGTATCAGAAATTGGTTCTGTAGGCACATGAGTAATGAGGGTAGATGCAAGCATTTTTGCAGGCACAAACCCACGTATGTTAGTTTCTACAGATGCGACTTTTGATTGAACTGATACTTTTGTGTCAGTACAGACGAGCGGAGGCTGATACAATTATTTTGCTAGAGATTTTTCTCACAATACATATTTTACGTTCACCTTTGACTCAGGCTCAGTGAATGTAGCTCCTGTAGCACTAAATGATACATGAACTATAAGCGAAGATAGTACGGGATTACTTATGGTGCTTGCAAATGATACCGATGGAAATGGAGATGTTTTAAGTATTACTGGACTAGCGATAGTGACCTGAGGGCAAGTGAGTATTTCAGGCACGTGAGTTATTTTTTCTGGATCTAGTAATTTCTGTGGTACGTGAGTGTTCACCTACCAGGCATGGGATGGTGCCCTCACAAGAAATATAGCAA
>CAYUST010000012.1:34224-41900 GCA_964447535.1 uncultured Candidatus Peribacteria bacterium | reverse complement strand
ATCGCTGATTGTTTGCATACCTTCTTCAAACAATCTGTACAGGAAGGAATAACCACGTAACAACGTTCGATTCCTCCCCACACGCTGGGCTACCTTTTTTTCGTAGCATTCTTGCTATCTGAATCTATAAAGATAGGACGATGTATGCAATGATACATCATTTATGTTTGTGTTTTTGTTTAGTACAAGTTTGTGGGTGATATCAAGAGATACAACATTCCCGATAATCGGGGGGTAAGAAGGAAATCCCACAAAAAGTAGCCCAGGTGTATTTTGTATAGAGTAATGATCAACATACATATTATATCTATAAACATTATTTTGTCAAATTTTAACTTGTTTGGTCTTTTTCATCTAATTGTTCATTTTGCGCCTTCGCTTGTCTTTTCGCTTTGATGGCGAATATGACGATAATCACGCCAAACAACACTGCCAATACAACAACAATCCACAATACTACTTTCACTATCTTACCCAGTACGGAAGTAGAGCCAGAAGTTGGCGCTTTGGTTGGAGCATCATCAGAGGTTGCGTCTGGACGCTGCACTTCGGTGCCACATGTCTTGGAAGGAAGATCAAAGTAATTCACAATGATACAGAGTTGCTTTTGAATATCTGCAAAGTCTACCTCATCGATATTGCCTGCTGTCCTCTCTTCATCTGCTGCAGTGAAAATATAATTGAGTGCTAGTTTCATAGCAGATTGATTTCCTTCTGCAGCTTCGAACTGTGCAAATTGATCTATCACAGATTGTTTTCTTTCGGGACCAAACCATGCGATGACTGAACCTTTCGCTTTTTCATATGCAGTTCATCCAAAGACAGATTGCACGGTACTATCAGCAAGTGCCGTCAACAACGTAGTGAGACGTTGGAGATGCGCATCAGGCAGAAGACTTGGTTGTGCACTGACGAGATCACGAATTTGAATAATAAGTGAGCTCATTTCATCTTTCTCTCCCAAACTATTTTGGAGATTCAACAAGAGGTCCTTATAAAATGCTAGCACTTCATTGGTAGGCAATTGCTCTGCTTCTTCGATCAAGTCATGCAACATATCATATGCTCGTTTGTATTCTTCGTCAGTAACTTTTTCAAAATCAATAAATGAAATTGTGATAGATTGTTCTTTGATAACTCCATCTTGGACATAGTATGCTCTCGCTTGTGTGGTAGGCGCAGTAGGTGTGTAAGTAAGTGTCACTACTTGGTTGCACGCGAAGTCATTGTCCATTGCGGGGTCACCATCTCCATCAGTATCAATAGTTATATCTTTATCGACATAACAACCACCTCCTGGTGCTGAGACGTACCGTACAATAGTATTCTTGAGTACGGAACCTACAGCAACGTTGTAGTTACCAGATCAAGTGGTATCTAGTTTCCCTTCGGGTAGAGATAAGAGTGCAAACCCTGGCGTGGGATTTTGGGTCAAAGTAATTTTTTCTTTGCGTATTTCTTCGTTACCATACTCGTCCATGACCGTCTGTTGCAAAAAGTAATCTCCATAATCAGGGTATTCAAACAAGAAAACATCCTCTTCAAAAATTCGTTCTGGTTTTTCACGACACAATCTAATATCCATACACAAGGTTTCACGCTCGACAGCTCCTGCGCTCATTTGTTTGATAAGTACTTTTTTGTCTAAGCTTGCATGCAAGAATGAAGGATTCAATCACTTTTGTACCACAATTTTTTCTGCGTTGCCAACACCCGCACGTCCTCTATAGTAGACATTTACTTTGGGTTTATACTCACCTGGGAGTTGGTATGCATAGGTGACCACATCTTGTTTGGTAGTCAGATCAATTTTGCCATCACCTTCGAAATCATATTTGAAATATCTTGCTCACGCAAAATCAGGTTTATTGGAAAGCAAATTTGCTTGTGCTGTGAAAGTAACTGCTTGACCAACTTTGATGGTCGTAGCATTAGACTTGAAAGTCACTGCGGGGATATCAAAGTTTCCTTCGCCTGGGGGGAAGAAAACAATAGGTCATTTACCAAGCAATTGTTCACTAGAAATTTCCCCACCATCATTATCAATTACTCTCACACCAAATGCGTACTCCATCGGAGAATATGGTTTGGGCACAACAAAGGTAGTTTGTGGGACATTTGCAGGAGTAACTTTGAGAGAAATAATTCTGTCCGGATCTTGACTAGGATAATAGTACCAAATGAAGTGAGAGATGATTCCATCTGGATCACGCACACCTTTCGCAGAAACATTGACGACTATAGGATCTATACTCGTGTCTGAAAAAATTTCTCTTTGTGATGTAATCTTTGTATTGACCCCTACACCGACACTATTGCCACCGCCAGGTTGTGGGAAATCCAAGAGCACATGTTCGATTTTGGGCAACGCATTTCTCACGTCAAATCGTAGTGTCTTTTTGATCGTCTTACCAGCATTGGTATCTTCCAAAAACATATCCATAGATTGACACCCAAGCAAGGGAAAATTATACGTAAATAATTTCTTGGTATAGATATCATCATTTTGTGGATGATATTGTACGACGAGCGCAGAAGAATTTCATTGCGTATTTTTGGAAAGTCCGCCATCGATGATTATCGTTTCGTATCTATCGACAACATAGGCATCTTCTTCACCTGAACCACCTGCACAGCTACCGTCAGGAGTCAGGACGGTCCCCGCATTTCCTTTGACTTCATAAGCAATGACGGGTTCTCCTTGTTCACCGACAAACAATTGTTTGGAGATAGTATTCTCCTGTCCGTCTGCAGTTGCAACGGTCAAAGATAATTCATAAATTCATGCTTTGGTATACGTGTGTTTGCTTTGGGGAGATTTCAATTGTTCAGTCACTCCATCACCATAGTTCCATTGATAGAACGCAACGTCTTTGTTGGTTTGCACGGTAAATTCTACAGGTTCTCACCAACGACTCACCAATGGATTAATATTGACGATAGGTCTCAAAGTAGAATCAATCACGATATCTTTGCTAATCTCTGAGCGTTGCCCATAGCTATCTTCGACTGCCAATTGAATAGTATGTTTGCCAGGCACATCGAACATAACGGTGACTTGTTTATTTTCACTATCTACTTGCTCGAGCGTCACGCCATCTGGCACACTGAAATTCCAAATATATTCTAACGCATCAGCACCATTGGTAAGATCTGCATCAAAAGTAGCACTCGCATCGAGGACAAATCTCGATGGTTTCTCTCGATCACTCGTTGGCGTGATAGAAAACGTAGGCACAGGCGGTGTAGACTGCACGGTCACTTGTTGAATATCGTAGCTCTCATTACCAAGCGTATCGGTGACCGTAAGTCTCACGGTATAGATACCAGGCACGGGAAATTTTTTGGTAATAATTTTGGTGGTCACGGTGTCAGATAAATTTCCTTGAGGATCGATAATAGTCCATTGCATTTTTTTGACTCTCGAGGTCAGTGAGTACGATGCAGAACCATCGAACGTATACGTGGTTGCAGTTGATCACTGCTCTGGCGCATACTTGATGTGCGCTACTGGATCTGATACAGAAATTTTGTACGTCTCCTTAACTTTATTATTTTCGTTGTCGACGGTTTCGAGTGAAATAGAATAGACGCCATTGCTCGGAAAATTATAAACAAATAATTCTGGTGGACCTTCTTGGGTGTTTGTCCAAGGTTGTTGCTGTTGTTTCTCACCGACGATAGTCCAGGTATGTTGGAGGATTGTTCTTTCACCCAGAGGAGTAGTTGCGCTTCCATCGATGACAAGCCCATCTTGCGCATCTTGCGTCCCGATTTTCAAAATATCATCTACATCCAATTTTTTGCCATTTACATAGACGACGAGGGTTGCTGCTTTGGGAGCAACATTAATTGCTATAGATGCTTCCCCATCAAAAATACCTTGTGTAGTATTGTTTACGCTTCTCACGGTGAGATGCACAATATGATTTCCAGGATCAGGAAAGGTGTAATTGATGACCGGTCACTTCCCCATAAATTGTTCGACACCTTGTACGTCCTTGTAGTATCGGAAGAAATTATCAGAAGGGACAGTGTCATTGGAAGGGTCTACACTCGTTCTTGCATCGAAAGTTACATTGAGAGGAGCAGATCCTTGTTTGGGGTTTGCTACGATTTTGGGGACAACGGTGTATTTGGTATTGATGGCCCTGATCAGGTCTTGCAGGGGCGAAAAACATTTATCTTTGAAAATATAATAATCATTGGTAGTAAACTGTGTTCCCAATGCTTTGGTGATCATCTTGCACTGTTCGTAGAGGATTCTCTGTTCGGGTTCCTGGGGAAAATACGGGAAAATACGTTCGAAGATTCATGCTAACTGCCCGAAGTTTACTGATTGTGCAGACCCCGAAATTTTGATAGTAGATTCTATCACAATCAATTGCTCAATCAACGTATTCCAATCTGCTGAGATCTCATAGTTGGGATGGTAGTATTGGGTCGGTTCTGCCACAGACGCACTAGACCCCGGCAACGTCAAAAAAACCGCTAACGCAACGGCTCCTCACCACAAAGATCGACGGCGTTGAAATGACATGGAGGAAAATGGTCTACTAAACATACCTCAAGTATACCACAAACCGCTCCCAAAAGCAAAAAATCAGCCACAAAATAGACTAAAAGTATAGTTGACTTTCTAGTATAAATTGATATAAAATTCATAAAAATATTGACCATGCAAGATACAAAAAATCAAGTCTCTGAGGAGACACAACAGAAAATTCAAGAACTGGTAAAAAACGATTTAATCCTTCCAGGCAAGACATTCGGCATCTTTCTGGACTCCTACATGGATTGGAATACCGCAGAACGAAGGTTATTCCAGGACTCGCTTCTCAGAAAGGAGTTTTGGTACTCATTCATCATTATTCCTGTCTGGAATGCGCTCAAAGCGAGGCATTTTGAAGTAGTAGATGGATTCGAGCAAGGACAGGGTCTTTATCCGGACCAAAAAGAACTACTCAATAAAATGGCCCCCTCTTTGTGGGAGTTGGTCAAAATTGAAAATGACATCACGCTCAAACTAAGATGGGCAAGGATGTTGTTGCTAGTGCCTGAAACACGGTTTGCGCATGCAAACCAGTTGCTTGCACAGCAAATCAATGATGATGCAAACTTCATCAATGCTCTCGCCACCGACATCGTCAACCAGGCGAAGAAGAAAAAAGAGCAACCGTGGTGGAAACAGTTGTTCGGGTAGACAAATTAAAAAAAGGTTGGGTGTATCGCCCAACTTTTTTCGTATTCTGGAGTCTGAAAGTCTCAGTTCTTAATAAACGTTCGTCATTCTGAATCCCCGAGCGAAGCGAGTGGGTGAAGCACCCTAAAGGGTATAAAAATCCATGTACATCTTGTTCTTTGATGTTTCCTGGATTCTTCGCTGCGCTCAGAATGACTAACTACTCGTTCTATATCTTCATAATTTCCTCACTCTTGATCTTCACGTGTTGATCGATCATCTCGTTGTATTTTTTGGTGAGCTCGTCGATCTGCTTTTCTGTTGCTGTTTGTTCGTTTTCAGAAATTTCTTCGTTTTTGAGGGCGTTCTCAATAATTTTGCGCATGTCATGCCTATGATTTCTGATGGCTATTTTTGTTTCCTCTCATTCTTTGGAAACAAGTTTGGTCAACTCTTTTCTGCGTTCTTGATTGAGAGGAGGTACAGAGATGAGAATATGATCTCCATAGTTACGCGGAGTAAATCACAAGTCTGCATCATAAATTCATTTCTCAATAGCAGCAAGAGTACTTTTGTCCCAAGGTTCGATTTTGATCGTCTGTGCATCCATGATAATAATATTGCCTATCTGATTGATTTTCTGCGTCATTCCCCATGAAGGAATAAAGACATCAATATGCTCCACCAATCCACTTGACGCTCTTCATAAATGTAGTTGTCAAAATGTTTGTTCGAGGAAAGAAATAGACTTGGTACAAGCCTGCTGAAAGGGGGTGATGTCCATAGGTTTATAGCAAAAAATAAAATAATATTATATACTATGTTTGATTACTGTAAAGCAGTTCTCTCAGTGAGGAGTGTTGTCAAGAGTTGAAACACCGCTTCTCATAGCACTTTTTCGATATACAGATTTTTGACAAAAAAACAATCAATAATTTGCAAATACCGTTTGGTTGAGTAGTATGTCGTCAACGCACAATGTGTTTTACCCTTTTATTACGCTTTCCATTCATGATAGGCAACAAAGGTTTTTTGTACGCATTTGTCACTACTGTTTTACTTATCAACTCATTTGGAGTTTCTTTCGTCTTTGCACAAACAGACACAGGGAGCGATCAAGCACTAGCCGAACTACTCAAAGAGCTTGAAAACTCTGATGCGCCAACTGGTGCAGTTGAACATGATGCTGCTGAAGACATTCTCGATGACATGGAAAGTGATAAATGGAAATTTGCAGGAGAAGAAATGATTGAAACAGATGAAATTGAGACAGGCCACGTAATTATCAAGACCACACAAGTACTGTTCGAGGACAAGGCAGTTGAAAAATACAAGATCTACTACTCAAACAGCACACTCGCTACACAAGACTTTGAAAAAATTACCGACAAAGTAGTAGAAGTTGAAAAGACAGAAGATACTACGGTTTTCCTCAAGCTCGATGGACTCGAGGCAGGCAAGACATACTACATTGTAGTTGCTCCTGTACATCCTACTGATCCTACCGTTGAACCACTTTCTATTATTTCAAATGAGTTGACCTTCACTACCAAAGGTGGTGACGATATGGTTGATGCATCTACCAAAGTATTTGAAGGCGTAAGTTACACATTCAAAGATAGTAGTGTTGATTTGACCTGGAAGCCTTCAGCAGTTGCAGAAACAGTTGAAGTAAACTTGAGACATCAAAGCGAAGGAACCTATCAAAAAGTAGGAACAGCAAAGATGGAAGCAGGTAAATACACTTTCACCGTTTCTAAATCTGGTAACTACTTCCTCAAGCTCAGAGCGCTCAACGCAGATGGTGAAGCAGTAGGCAAAGAACATATCCAAACCGTCAAAGTCGATGAGGTGAAGGCACCAGCTACTACTGTACAAACTCCACCCAAAGTTGGTCCTACGACTGACTTGATCATCGGTCTCATGATCGTTGCTACTATCGTCTTCCTCGTCTACAGAGTAAGAAGAGTAGAACACTAAACCGAAGTTAGTTTGGTCCTATATATAAATATTTTAAACCTCTGCAGTATCTGCAGGGGTTTTTTGTGTAAGTTTGCTTTTCAAAATAAAAACTGTATACCATACAAATGTTTCAACTCGATCATCCCTACCAGCCATCTGGAGACCAACCCAAAGCAATAGCTTCGATTATCGAAGGTTTTTCGCAAGAACGTTTGCCTGCCATTACCTTGCTCGGAGCGACAGGAACGTGAAAAACCTACACGATGGCAAACGTGATACAGTCACTCCAAAAGCCGACGTTGGTACTTTCGCACAACAAGACACTGGCTGCTCAATTAGCGACAGAGTTCAAATATTTTTTCCCAAACAATGCGGTGCATTATTTCGTCTCGTACTTTGATTATTATCAACCAGAAAGTTATTTGCCCGAGAAAGGCGTCTATATAGAGAAAGAAGCGACCATCAATCATGAGATAGAAATGTATAGACTAGCAACGATGGCATCACTCCTCTCGAGAGAAGATGTGATCGT
>CAYUST010000012.1:0-34124 GCA_964447535.1 uncultured Candidatus Peribacteria bacterium | reverse complement strand
AACATCCTCGAGCGTATCGAAGCGAGGGACTCACTCACCTATCAATTCTTGGGCGAACGTCAGCATATGACCTGCTGGCCAGCAACACAATTTATGCAAGATATGAGCCAGCTCGATAGCACACTCGAAGCGATAGAAGCAGAAATGGAAGCAAGATGCAAAGAATATGAACAAAAAAATATGCTGACTGAAGCGCAAAGACTCAAGAAAAAAGTCTTGTATGACACCAAGATGATCAAAGAAACAGGCTTTGTAAATGGTATTGAAAACTACTCGCCATACTTTGAAAAAAGACTAGACGGCACACCACCACATACGTTGTTTGATTATTTTCCAGATGACTGTCTCATCATTGTAGACGAGTCTCATATGACCCTTCCTCAGCTTGCTGCGATGCCTCGTGGAGATAGATCCAGGAAAGAAACATTGGTAGAACATGGATTTAGACTACCGAGTGCACTACACCACAGGCCACTGAATTTTGAGGAATTACAATTGGTATTGTGATGGGATAGTACCATTGTACCAACTAACAAAGAGTGGCACAAAGAGACCAAAAAACAGCAAGCCAAAACACTCTTTGTCTCTGCGACACCCGCAGAATACGAGATGCAACATACCGGCAAAGTGGTAGAGCAAATTATCAGACCAACAGGATTGCTCGATCCCGTGACGTATGTCTATCCCAAGGGGGGCGATTTCACCAGTCTAGTTGCCTCACTCGATTCACTCAAAAAAACAAAACACCTTCTCACCGAAGACTATGCAGATGTGCAACGTGAAGATTTAATTTTTTAGGTTAGATTTGTATGCATCTCGTCTATCAACATGATGATATAATCACACTCTACCATAGTGATGGTGGTAATTTGTTGAAAAGACAACTCACAGGGAAACTTCACCAAGCAGTGCAACAAGCATCTTCATTACCTATCAAAGCATATACGTATTTACTTGATGAATGGGGATTTGTATTTGCCACATTTCACGTCCAAAGCAGACGTCGCACACCACGATCTATCAGTGATTTCAAAGCACTCATCGCTGAGAAAATTGCACAATGGAAACAAGAGCAAGCTATTACTACTGATTATATCACCTATCAAATAAGTGATATTTTCGTCAACAAACAACCTGAGACGCATATCTTGGGGCATACCGGCGACGTGCAATTTACGCTGCAACTCATGGGTGTACAACCCGACGTCAAAATGAATATGCTTATCGGTGCACCAGATCGTCATCGTCAACTGAGTGAGTATATCCTCTATCCCAAGAGTTTTTTTATCAAACAATATGTCTGTCAAAAGATGCAACGCCATACGTTTGCATTATGCTATTTGTGGGAGGATATCTGCCATCTCATCGTGATTGAAAAAGGAAATTACAAGTCCGTGCACAAAGTAAACATGTGACTTGAGTTACTCAATGCATGCTATCAAGAACATGATGTCCAACATTATTTTCTCAATCAACGCGGTGCACAACTTCCGCAACTCGCTAGCAAACTCATTCTCGAAGCTAATAGTTTCTTTACCGAGAGTTTGTGTAAATGGATGCATCAGTTCTTGCCCACGGGAAGTGAATGTTTTTTGATCACAGATGCTAGTCAGGACGCACTCTTTTTGCAAAGTATGCAAGAGAGCTATCGTACAAACATAAATGGATTTCTTGCTCCTCTCTCTTCACTCGTTGCACCTCATCTGTTCGCCTATCAACCGAGCGAACTCGACATTGCTGCCTACGCGCTCGCTACCCAATCCGCTCCTGAGGTCTGTGACATCTCACAAACATTGTGGCAGGAATAAAAAAAACCTTGCGGAAATCCGCAAGGCACAGGTAGTGATAGGAATGGTTTCACGCAAGTGAGTGTGAGAATGCCTCAATCTCGCGTGCAATTTCTTCCTGTTGTTTTTGGCTATCATCCACCAAATAGAGGTGATGGCCTGATAAGTAAATAATTTTTTTGCCGTCACCCACTGCTTTGACAAACTGAGATGAAGTCGTCGCATATGTAGCGAGCGGGTCAGTGATTTTGCCAGGTTGGACGATTCTGGAGACAAAGATAACAAGGTCCACCTCATCCAGTGCGTTCAACGTATTTTCCACTGCGGAGAGTGGAAGAGGCGTCACGCACGAAGTGTTTTGCAGTATCGACTGTGCAATTTTCTCGCACGGTTCAAACTCATCAGTGAAGAGTGCTACCTTGGCGAAAAGAGATTTTTGAGATAATTGTACCATAAGTTTTATTTTAACTTTTTTTTGAGACGATTTTGTCAATAGGAAGCTACTGATTTCTGAGTAAATTTCAATTGAAAATTCAGGGAAAATGCATATGCTGATCAATGTTTTATCGTTTTCTTCAAATCCCTTTATGGAAACGAAGTTTGGCTTACTTACCTTTTATAAATTCGTAGATATAGCTGATCCACACAGTGAAGTTGCTCAACACAAGCTGTTTTTGGAGGATATTGGCATCAAAGGGCGTATTTATATTGGTGAAGAAGGTATCAGCGCAACGGTCACCGGCAATCGTGGTCAGTTACAAGCCTACAGACGATATTTGGCAAACAGCCCTTATTTTCAAGATATTCCCGACATTGACACCAAAGCCACCTATGTAGACACTCATGAGTTCGAAAAGTTAATTGTAAGATATCGCTCTGAAATTGTTGCCTTGGGCAAAAAAGTGACAGCTCAGCAAGTAGCGACCGCAGACAGACAAATACCTATAGATGATTTCAAACGTATCGTCGAGACCCAAGACCCTGACTGGGCAATATTGGATATGCGCAACGATTACGAGTGGCAAGTAGGACACTTCAAATGAGCCATTCCCGCAGGGACAGTTAATTTCAGAGAAGTACCCGAACTCCTCGAAAAGTATAAAAACAAACTCAAAGATAAAAAGGTAGCTATGTATTGCACCTGAGGTATCAGATGTGAAAAACTTTCCGTCTTGCTCAAAGATTCTGGGCTGACGAATTTTTATGCGCTCAATGGTGGCGTCGTCAAATACACCAACACCCACAACGATGGAAACTGGCTAGGCAACCTCTACACGTTTGATGGTAGAGTCAGTTGTCCTATCGGTGATGAAACCACCCATATACCCATTGGTGAATGTATCTACACGGGTATCAAAACTGATAACTGTGAGAACTGCCGCTACAGTCCATGCAATGCACGCATCATCGCTGATCCCAAAGCGTATCGCAAACATCGAGGGTTTTGCTCTCAGGAATGCGCTACCAAAGCACAACAAGATATGCTCGTCAAAAATGTAGACCGAGATAAATTTGACTATAAAGCACTTCGTAGTCAGGTCAAAGTTGACCCAGCCACGAAAGAAGCTAGTATCGCACAAGTAGCTGCACATCTCAGAAAGAAGCTTCTTCATACCGTTTTCAATCATCTGACTCCTCAGAAAGAGCAAGTTTTGATCGATTGGTAAAGCCTCCACACACAAAAGCAACTACTCTAGTCTTGGAGGACTTTTTCAGTACAGTGAAATCACTTTATGTGTACTCTTACCACTATGCATCCGCACCTAGACCATCTCAACCATCGCTATGCTACCAAGAAGTTTGATATAGCTAGAAAACTACCCTCAGAAACGCTACACGTTATCCAAGAAAGTCTGAGATTAACTCCCTCCTCACTTGGTATTCAACCATGGAAATTTGTCATCATCCATGATCAAACGTTGAAAGCGAAACTGCTCGAACGTAGTCCAATGAATCACTCACAAATCACCACATGCTCACATCTCGTAGTTCTGTGTGGATTACTCGATGTCGATGACAACTACATCAATAGCTATATCACATATACACTCGAGCAATGAGGAGATCCAGAGAGACTGGGCAAATATCAAGCCATGCTCAAAGAACGTATGCGTGAATACAGAGAAGCAGGCACTATGCGTCTTTATGTTCATCAACAAGTCTTTATAGCACTAGGAAATCTGGTGACCACATGTGCTTCACTAGAAATTGATGCCTGTCCTATGGGTGGATTTATTCCTCATGTATACAACGAAGAACTCTGACTTACCGAACAAGGCTACGAAGCGGTAGTGTTGTGTGCACTTGGCTATAGGGCAGCAGACGATAGCGCAGCAAGTAAGCCCAAGGTGAGATGGCCTAGGGAGAGGGTGATAGAAATCAGATAGTTCACTTATAAACAAGGTTAAGCATATGGTCATGACCAAATGTGCTCATACATAGCCAAAAGCGTAGCAGTTAGGTGTAGCAGAATAGTCACGACGACAAAGAACCAGCCGGTATTTTTGAGGAAACTATTTCACAAAGAGATAAGAAAGAAATATCCAGCAATAGTTAGCAATAATAATTCATAGACAGCTGTATAATTTAGAATTACATCCAACTTCTGGAGATCGTTTTGCGTAGATATCCATGCCTCAGGACCAAAGACTTTCTCAACTGCTGTCTTCTCTGATACGATTCGAGAGTCAGTTATACTTTGATCAGAAACACTCAGGTCGATATCTGCAAACAGACTATTGGTCAATTCAGCTCTATTGAGTCATCCAGTAGAAGCAAATGATCGAAATAGGTATGAAACGATCGTTCGTCAAAAACAAATGAGCAATAGTCCACGCAGGATATAACCAATCTTGTGAGCAAAAACACTACGTTCATGCTCAGAAAACATTGTTTTATATTTCGCTAAATGGAGATGTAATGTGGTAGTAGTAATATGCCAAATTTGTTTACCTCCGATTGTTCTTTTCTTTCGCAATCCTCACAACACCGTACCCCAATATTTAAGAATTGGCCAGTGAGATATACAGAGTATGAGTATGACAAAATAAAACACTATGTGTGTAATAGAAAATAAGTAGTTGAGCAATCCTTTCGTCGGGTCAATCAAAAAGTATAAGTAATGCATCTGAAAAAATAATAATAAAGCTCTTTATTATATTCTGAATGAGGCAATTTAGCAAAATTTTGAAGCACAATATATATAATGCATTTGACTATTTGACTATTCTATTTTCCTCTTGCAACTGTTTCCAAACGGACTACACACAAATGTACAAAAAAACCTTGCCATGTATAAAAAATTTCAATTTACAGATGAGCCATTCAAGATTGACGATCGATGGTACATTGAAGGGAAGGAAGTGCAGGAAGAAAAAATGCTTATAGCACTGCAAATTCCTGAAGCGTATGTTCCTCTGATGAAACTCGCTAAGCGCCAAGAAAGCAGTCTGCGACGAGGTATTCGCAATGAGTTGCGTGCGCTCTCGAGCAATCTCATTCCTACGATGGTCGATCCTGTGCTCATTGCCTACAATTTTTTGAGGGACAAAGCTCTGTGTGAGCTTCAAACATTGGGTAGACGTGTTCAAAACTGTGAGCCATGGTATGCAGTCGTGATGAGTATCTTGTGGCATAAGCCATTATTGTGTGACGAAGAAATTCTCAAGCAACAAGATCTGGAACGTGATATGCTGAACAACTATCAGACACACTCCTTGCAACTTGAACTTCGTCTACTAGACACCAATACACCGGCAGGAGCCAAAAAAGAAGCGCTCATTTATCGTGAACTTGGTAGGAGAAGTATGCTAGGCAATGTCTGTATGCAACTCAAAAATCGCTAACAGTATTTCAATTTGGTTGAGCCGGTCTTCGGCTCTTTTTTTTATAAGCAAACTGCGCCAAGAAATGAGCTTTAATCTTAAACAATGCTTAACAAATTACTTGTGTAGGTTGTTTTTGTAAGAAGATTTCATATAGTTACATGCATGTGTTAGCTTTTACTTACTGTTTTGTTCCCAGTACTCGCAACTTTGTTTATTAGTCTATTAAATTTATGGATCCCATTACCCAAGGTATACTCTGATGATCTCTTTTCACACTTACGACAGGTAAGCATGGTTGGAAGCCATTTTTGCTGAGTGCAGTGGTGACCAATCTTCCTGATTTCGATATATTTTTCTCTCGTTTGCTCTATACAGATCAAATTGATCAGATGTTTTTTCATAGAGGAATCACCCATACGATAGTGTGAGGCCTAGCAATTGGCGTGCTAGCAGGACTTATTTGGTGGCTCGTGGAGAAAAGACAATTTTCTCTCTGGCGTCTCATAGGCGCATGCATACTGAGTATTTTTGGGGGACATCTCGTGATAGATCGATTGACGAGTTATGGCATGAGGCGGTTTCTCCCACGAAGTGGTGTAACGACAAGTCTAGACACGATTTTTGTGATCGATTTTGGTATGCGAACAATCGTCATTGGATGATTCGTTTGGTATCTCTTCAGCGCGCATAAACAGAATATAGTCAAAGGTATTCTCCTGTGTGCTATCGGGTATTTTTGTTTTGCAGCCGGTGTGAAACAATTTGCTGGCGCAGTACTTCAAAAACAATTTGTCACAGACTTTCCCAACTCTCCTATCATTTCACAACTGACGACTCCCGAACCATTTCAGCCATTTTTGTGGAGAACAACGATACAAACTGCCAGTACAGGACAATCATACACTTTCACCGAAGGTCGATGGTCTATATTTGATAGGACAGTACATGCAGATCGAAAAACGACCTCAAGTGAACTACCACCCGACGAAGTCAGCGCAGGTCTCACCGGCAAGATTGCAGACCAGTTTGCTAAAATAAAAAGTTTCTCGAGAGGACAGCTCGCTATGCACGTCACCACAGGTGGCTACATCGCAGAGAACCTAATTTTCGGTTCACTCAATGGACGAGCTCAGCAATCTCCTTCACGTGGCTTCCAATTCTTCGTCGGTCCCAACAACATCGAACGTCAAGGTGATATGCCACGTTTCACAGAAGGTCGATGGGGAACCTTTCGGAAAAGAGTCTTTGGGGAATAAACCTCCGTCATGCTGAACCGAAGTGTAACGAAGGTGAAGCATCCAGGAAATATTAATAGGTACATATTCTCTTCTCCTGGATACTTCGCTTCGCTCAGTATGACTGAATCTTTTTGGGTCATACCAAAAAGGAGACCCCACCGCCAGGTGAATATGTTTTCTTGCATATCCCCCACTTTCCACTATCCTGCAGACAAGAATGATTTTCTTTATTTTTGAAGGAATAAAGACTATGGCATTGTTTGGGAAATGAAAAGAGGAAGAAGGATACGCAAAGCTAGAACAGCTTTTTTTGCGCAATGCAGACGATCAAGCATTTACCTTGGGTGAAGACATCCATACACATTTCCCGACGCACATCCCTACGATGCTCCTGCTTGCACGTCTTCATCTCAAGCACAATCACTTTGACAAAGCACACGAACGATATACCAAGATACTCGTGATAGACGCAATGCACACTGATGCTCGCCTCGGGAGAGCAGAAGCTTCTCTCGCAGAAGATGAAACGGAAGATGCACTCCTTGATTACCTCCAGTTGTATGAGACATCGTTCAATACCACTTCCTATTTGATAGCACTTGGTACCTGTTTTGAGAAACTCAATTTGCATCAAATAGCGCATAGATATTATGAAAAAGCAGTCAATCAATCACCCTGAGAACTCAAGGCATTAGTAGCATTTGGGAATCATCTCATGCTCACTGGCCAGTGGAAATCCGCACAAGTCCAATGCCTACGTGCCAAAAAAATGTATTACGATCATCCTGGAGAATATGACACTTCGCTAGGAGAGGAAATTACTCAACTCGAAAACGAACTCAAGCAACTCATGATGCCTCAGCCTATGGAACAGGCACTCAAAAAAAATGTGAAGAAGAAAACAACCCCCAAGACTGAGAAGAAAACAAAGAAGGGCAAATAGAGTACAATTAAGGAAGAATTAACGTCGATGTGTATGTTACACACATCCATTCATTTAGCACCTTCTCTTTCATGATACAAGCATCTGATCTTTTTGTTGACTGTCTCGTCGCACATGGCGTCACGACTATTTTTGCGGTTCCTGGAGAAGAAAATCTTGACCTCGTCGAGTCCATTAGAAAAAGTTCCATCAAGATGATTATCACGAGGAATGAACAAACTGCTGTCTTTATGGCAGCAACTCGAGGGAGACTGACGGGGAAGGTGGGTGTAGCATTGGCGACGCTCTGACCCTGAGCTACCAATATGGTCACCGGTGTTGCACACGCACAGCTAGCAGGTGTGCCTATCTTGGTCATCACGGGACAGAAGCCTATCAAAATTTCTAAACAAGGAGGATTCCAAATTATCGATGTCGTTGGTATGATGCAACCGATCACCAAGCGAGCCACCAGTATTGTAGATATTCAAAGAATCCCCGCTACGATCGCACAAGCTTGGACACTCGCTGAGACCGAAAGACCTGGTGCAGTCCATATAGAACTCCCCGAGGACATCGCGAGAGAAACAACTGACAAAATGAGTTGTCCGGTGATGCCTCAGAGTATCAGGAGACCCATTATCGATGAAAAAATGCTCAAACTCCTCAAAACTACACTTGAGCAAGCGAAACGCCCACTTATCCTCATCGGTGCAGGCGCAAACAGAAAAAGAATTACCAACTATCTCACGAAGTTTATTCAAAAAACTAATATTCCTTTTTTCACGTCCCAAATGGGCAAAGGCGTCGTCGATGAATCATTGCCTCAATACCTCGGTACGTGAGCACTCACTAGTTGAGATGGATTGCACAAGACTATTGATCAAGCAGATTGCGTCTTGGCAGTTGGCTATGATGTAGTAGAGAAACCTGCTACGATAGTGGATCGTTGCAACACCACACTTATTCACATCAATTTTTCTCCAGCACAAGTTGATCAAACCTATCAACCTACCCTGCAGGTTATCGGAGATATCGGAAGCACCTTTTGGCAATTATACGAAAGTGATCTCGATACTTCTCATCGAGATTTTACACAAATGTATACGGATGCACAAGCATATCATGCAGATATGAAGCAAAAAACTGAAACTGAACTTGCACAATCTACCGTTTGACTCAGAGCACTTGCGCATATCTTGAGACAACATCTGTGAGCACAAGATGTTTTGGCCCTCGATAATGGTCTGTATAAATTATGGCTCACGAGAAACTTCCCTGCATATAGCGCCAACACATTCCTTGTAGACAACGCGCTCGCGACGATGGGAGCTGGTGTCAGTATCGGAATGGCGGTTCGTTTACTCGATAGTGAACATGAAGTAATCTGCGTCGTCGGAGATGGTGGACTGATGATGAACTTGGGTGACCTACAAACAGCTGTAGCATTGGGTGGTCCCCTGACCATCGTCCTTCTCAATGACAACGCATATGGTATGATTAAGCGAAAACAACAAGCTATGGGTCTCGAAGAGTTTGGACTCGATCTCACCAATCCAGATTTCAGTATACTTGCCAAAGCATTTGGCGCAGACTATCAACTCGCAAACTCTCCTATACAACTCCAAGCAGCACTCCAGAAAACATATATGCAACCTGGTGTACATCTGATTGAAGTACCGATTGTGTATCCAGCGGAAGTTAACTAATGTCATTCTGAACGAGCTGCAAGCGAAGTGAAGAATCTCAGAAATAACAAACAATGAGATCCTTCGCTCCGCTCAGGATGACAATTACTCTTAATTCTTAACTCTTACATCTCATGTCTTCCCCCTTCTACCTCGCAGGCCAACGAGTCACGAGCATCGAATCACTCGATGTGCATTTTCCGTTCAATGATGAAGTGATCGGTAGCGTCTCTCTTGCACAACCCGAACATATTGAAGCTGCGATCGTTGCAGCACACGAGGCGTTACCTCAAACAAGTGCACTTGAGCCCTATCAAAAAGTAGCTGTCCTCGACTATATTGTAGAGCAACTCACTGCTCAACAAGAATCGTTTGCGCAACTCTTGACGCAAGAGAATGGAAAGACGATCAACGAAGCACGTGGTGAAATGACACGTTGTATTTCTACGTTTGCCAATGCGAGAGGAGAAGCTGAGCGCATGTATGGTGAATATCTCCCTGCTGGCATCACGCCTGCAGCAGCTGGACGTCATCTGATCACCAAACGCTTCCCTATTGGGGTAGTCTCTGGTATCACACCCTTCAATTTTCCGATGAATCTCATGGCGCATAAAGTGGCACCGGCTATAGCGGCCGGCTGTCCTATTATTATCAAGCCAGCTAGTGCAACACCGCTCAGCACGCTCAAGTTTGCTCAAATCGTGGCAGACAGTGGCCGGCCGCTGTGAGCATTTTCTGTGTTGCCATGCAAGAGAGAAGTTGGCCAACAGCTAGTCACAGATGAACGTATTGCTCTCCTCAGTTTCACCTGATCTCCCCAAATCGGCTGGAAGATGAAACAGGACGCAGGCAAGAAAAAAACCGTCCTCGAGCTCGGTGGCAACGCCGGCGCCATCATCGACGCAGACGTACAGGATTGGGACTATGTTGTCAAACGTTGTATCGTAGGTGCGTTTTATCAAGCTGGACAAAGTTGTATCTCCGTCCAAAGAATTCTCGTCCACGAACGTGTCAAAGATATTTTTGTTGAAAAATTTGTCGAGGCAACTAAACAGATCGTGGTAGGAGACCCGCGTGACGAAGCAACGACCATTGGTGGCCTCATCGATCAAAAAAATTGTGAGAGACTCGTAGGACGGATCGCAGAAGCGGTCGACACATGAGCTACCGTTTTGACCGGTAATCGAGCTACCGGCACCCTTCTCCAACCTACTGTCCTAAGTAATGTCTGACACGATGCCAACATCAGAATCCAAGAAGCGTTCGGTCCTGTTGTCCTCATCGATACACGAAAAACCATCGAAGATGCAACTGCACAAATCAATGATTCGACCTTTGGTCTCCAAGTAGGAATTTTCTCAAATAATCTCTCCCACGTACGATATCTCTTTGATCACGCACACGTCGGTGGTGTCATCCACGGTGATGTTCCTAGTCGAAGAGTCGACCATATGCCCTACGGCTGAGTCAAAGACAGCGGCCAAGGTCGCGAAGGAGTGAAATATGCTATGGAAGATATGACAGAGTTGAAGTTGTTGGTGGTGAATCAAAAAAGGTAACTATTTTCTTAAACATTTTGTCATGACGCATACACCAGCACGACCAAAATCTTTGAATTTGACTTTCATTGTTTCTAAATCAATATAACCCCTCACAGGATCAAGTAGTAAATCGGTTTGGTATGAGTTAGTCCATATTTTTTTGCATATCAAAAATCATTTTAGTACATCCCTATTCATATTTCCAAATACTTTTGCCCCTTGTTGAATAATTTGTCATCGTTCATGCGCTTCCAAAAGCCTAAAATCATCTTTGAGTGTTCATTGAGATAATATACTTCTCAAAGATTCATCGCACCCCAATCCTCCATCTAAATTTTTGAGAAAATAATGATCCCGAGAATGATTTTTATTTACGACATCATGAAGTTTGTATTTAAGATAGGGGTCACTTTCTATTATCAAACATCCATCTTGTGCATCCCAATCGAAAATCGTTTTGATTTGATCTACTCATTTCCCTGCATTTTTGCTGGCAAACTGTGATAGCACATGTATTTGTGCTGGTGTTGCATACTTCGTCATACGATCTATCCGTTCAACTCCTATGTTTGCATCCAAAAGATAAAGTATGAGTAAACGTTTTGTTTTTTCAAAATCTAGTATTCCAGATACAATGGACATACTTTTTGTGTCATTCTTTTGAATAATATTATCTATCACTCTCCTTTCTTCATTGGTGGTTGACCAAACTACTTTGTCCAGCCAAGAAACATTCCCGAGTACATTTTTCCAGGCAGTGTAGTATTGTAATATCTGTTGATTTTCTTCTCGTGATATATGTCTTCCATCTTCAGTCTCCCTCCTCTGTGAAGGAAGCCCTTTCTTTTTCCATGCGGCGATATCCGCTTCATATGGTCATAGCATAGCTTCTTTGAGCGGAGGTGTATGATGCAAATCATTGGAGGCATAGATATCTTGTGCAAGGTGGGCGAATTCACGCTCTTTGGAGGAGAGAAGCTGTTGCTTAGCTTGGAGTTGTACTAGATAATCATAGTCTGCCGCTGTGATGTTGGTAGTTTTGCCTTGGTGGATCGTTTCTTTGATGACCTGTTTGATAGACTCCTTGAGTGATGCGGTAGCAGGTGCTAGGATGCTATCAATTTCAAAAGAAACCATGGCAAATTTCTCTTCGATAGTTTGTGCTACCTTCTCGAGGGTAACAGAATGCGTCTCCTCCTCCTTTTTTGACCTAAATCGTTTTTTGATCCTTGGAATCAAAGGAACAAATTCTTTCTTCTCTTCTGCAATCAATGTTTGGGTGGGGTCAATCAAACGGGTAAATTCCTCTCTCGTCAAGTGAGGAGTGATCGCTTTTGCTTTTTCAAAAAGTGCATCAAGCTTGGTGGCTTCTCAGTCAATACCATCATCCTCTTCGATAGTAATATTATTTTGCAAAAGGCAGTGCTCTATCTTCTGTGCAAATTCAGTTTTGTATGCTGGCAAAATACTAAAACGTTCGGAGATAGTTGCTATCAAATCTTCGAAACGTTCATCATCAAATGCTAGTTGAGGGGTAAGTGTCATCCAGAGTACTAGGAAAGGTAAATAAGTTTGTATTTTATAACTAATTATAAATATATGTCAATACTTTTTCGCTTCTTGCAAGTTACCCCATAATATATACTATTCCCCTATGCACAAACACCTTTCGCGTCTCACGCATGAACGTGTCTCCGTCAACAACTTCGTAGCGACGATCAATGATCAAGTCGTAGGGATTTTGAATGAGAGAATGTTTGAAAAAGGAATAATGAGGATATGACCCATTGGAGGAGGAGCACGTATTGTAGACAGGAAAATACTCCTCAAACATGGCGCCAAAGATATTGAACGCAATGATGCTAGATTTACCATAGACAAACGCCAATCCAAAGAATTTATCGACCTTCTTGTTAAACCAAACAAGGATATTGTAGAAGTAGATATTCGTCGTGAGCTCTTCGAAGAGCTGAGCAATGTAGTGTATGACACTGAAGAAGAGGATCTCTACCCACTGCTTCATGCATCGAGAAATATGACGCCCGTGATCTCGCCTGAAGAGCTTGAGGATGGATTATTATATACCTCCTATCTCGATACACTCGCCTATAGACGACCTAGTCAACATCATGCACCTATGATGACAAATTATTTTTGGTATCTCCATGAAGTGTATGTGACGACCAAGGTTTTTTCAAAATTGATCAAGTCAGGGCATATGGTAATCATTACTCCAGAGTTATTAGATTCTGGCCATGCACACTTACAGCCTCTACTCCCTAGTATGCAAGCTATCTTTGAGCGTGTACAAGCTAAGCAAGTTATCTAGTACCACCCAAATCTCTACACTAACTTGCTATTGAGCTCAAGATACCTATCACCATCTTTGTTTATCCTCATCATAACCTATGTGAAATTTGCATTTTTGGGCACTCACCCTGGCAACCATTTGAGAAGTAGGTTTAGGTATTGTAGTATATATGGTACATCACAAGATGGGACAGGAACACAAAATTGATCACTCGGTCATCAGAGCCATGCACAAAGAGAAATTGGTAACAGCGCTGGCGATACTCCTGATCATCGTATGATATATCCTTGAAACCTATTATTATTCGACCGTTGCTTAACACATGCCAAACGCACCTACTGAGCTAATCATCGCACTTGATGAGGCGGGTCGTGGTCCACTCGCAGGTCCCGTAAGCGTAGGCGCAGTGATGACCTTGCGCAAAATAACGACTGCTCATTTTCGTGATTCCAAACAACTTTCTCCCGCTAGGAGAGAAGCATGTTTTAGACAACTCCAAGATCTAGCGCAAAGACACGATATCATGATGGCGATAGGCATGCGTAGTGCTTCAGCTATTGATAGACAAGGTATTATCAAGGCACTTCATGATGCATCGTGCCAAGCTATTTGGCAGGTGCTGAAGCAATTTTTCGTCGCTATTTGGCAAGCAAAATTGCTTGCTTCACGTCATGGCGAAGATATTATTGCAGCCGAACAACTCACCACCTTATTCACGCGTCCTTGTTCTTCCAAGAACCTCTCCTCAATACTGGGCTGCAAACAATCCGTGATCAAAATAACAGGACTCCTCCTCGATGGGAACCACACCTTTGGTCTCGAACAGTTGGGTATTCGTGTACAGACAATTATAAAAGGTGATCAAAAAGTGTCTGCGATTAGTATGGCATCTATTCTTGCCAAGGTCACGAGAGATCGTTTCATGGAAAGCATTGCTACACAATTTCCACATTATGATTTCAGTACACACAAAGGGTATTGAACACTAGCGCATAGAAGAGCGATCAAGAAATGGGGACTCAGTTCTCAACACAGAGCAACGTACTGTCAGGCCATCACACATAAAAAAAGTAAAAGCCAAAAAGTAGTTCGTCTCGGGCAAGCATACTCATTCCTCCCAACGACTCGCAAAGCAAGTACGCATAAACCAAAGCTGCTTTTGCACATCTGCTGTGCGCCTGACTTAAGTCGGCCGTTACACTGGCTCAAGCAACATTTTCATCTTGTCTTGTTTCGGTATAACCCAAACATACATCCACGTCAAGAACAC
The DNA here is from genome assembly GCA_964447535.1 of uncultured Candidatus Peribacteria bacterium. Lineage (GTDB taxonomy): Bacteria > Patescibacteriota > Gracilibacteria > Absconditabacterales > Absconditicoccaceae > CAYUST01. The sequence goes on along the minus strand of CAYUST010000012.1, from coordinate 19,540 downwards.
ACCAAACGCTATGAACAATTTCTCAAGTTGGTGGGTCTTGAAAAAGGTGAGTACGATATCCTAGAAGATCGATACGACCCCAAAGAATTTTTCGATGCGATGGTGGCGAAAAAAGATGAGATTCATCATACGCTCAAAAATGCGACTGGCAAAGAAGTGCTCAAGCTTGCTGGTGAAATGGAAGAACGGTCTGATAGATGTAATCCGTGTTACTCCATGCGTTTGGAAATGGCAGCCAAGATGGCAGCTCAAGAACATATTCCTTACTTTACTTCGACACTCCTCATCTCTCCCAAGAAAAAAATGGATAAACTGATGCGTCGATGATGTGCAGCGGAGAAAACCTATACGTGAACAAAATTCTTGTGGTTTGATTTTCAAAAAAATGGTGGCTATATCAAGGCAGTAGAGCTTACGCGCAAGCATGGTTTACGAAGACAGAATTATTGCGGGTGTGGCTGGACCATCCCAAAACCCTGAGAAGACAGAACGTGATACTCAGGCTGATAGAACTCCCCTCCCTGTCAAGGGTGGGTTTTATAACCCAGTAACAAACTGTCATTGCGAAGCGGATCATAAACTCTGGATTCTTAATTCTTATTTCTCATTTCTTCTTCCTAAACGACTCTCTTTTGGATAATTTTTCTATACTCTTCTTTTTCTCCCATGAGTACATCGACAAATTGTTTTATATCTAATGGCTTACATTCACTACTGATAAAATGCTTGCTATACCCTTCGCCTTCCATTACTGATCTTACTACAAAAGAGAGCATATTATCAGTACCCTGGCGGGCAATCTGGATCTGCAACACAATACCTGGGCTTCACTTCTTTATAATATTATGCATGTGTTTCACCATCAATTCACTTTGTCATGGATGTGATAACACATAGAGTTGATTGGTCGTTGTCAACCAGTGTATTGCCTCTTCAACTTTTGAAAATAACAAGCAATTGTTTGCATATGAATATGGTATATCACCGATGGGAACGATACACCATCCAACATTATCTAGATCTATGAGGAAATCCGTAAATGCTTCTCGTGATCTATCGGCGATTGATTCTTTGAGGAGTTGTTGCAAAAGTGCTGAATAATGAGGAGTGTTTTTGATAGTAGTCATCATGGTGTCCCTATCGCTTAGCTCATAATTATCTCCTGTAATCGCTTCACACAAAAAATGAAGCGTATTGTCATACTGGCGTAACGCAGAACCTTGTTTTTCAATAATAAGTTGGAGTGATTCTTTTGTAAGAGTCATAGCAAAGAACTAAAAAGTGAAGAGTTTTTTTATATATAAAATAACATATAAGTCAACTCAAGAAACTGAGACCGTCACTGCTTGAAAAATGGAGACAAACTACTACATATGTCTATATATGTCACTTTATTTCATTTGGTTCTATGCAAAGAGATTCAACCGTCATTCAAGCAGCTATACTCTTGATTATTATTGCTATCCTCGGCGTAGCCATTTTGAAAAAACAACAACCAGCAGTTCTGCTTCCACAGACTACCATTCATAGACAAACCGACAGCACTACTACCAGTAGTGGAGCCAAAGTACTCTCTGGTACCAGCGTGTTTGGCAAAGTGACTACAACTGGCGCGACTGCTACCACCGGCACCAAAGCTACAACAGGGACGACTTCCAAAGTTCCTCTCGTCAATAATCCAGACTCTCCACAAATTCGTCTTGTCCAAGACTACTTCAATGCACTTGCAGCCAAAGATTTTGTGGCTGCATGTAGTTATCTATCACCGGCTAAATGTGCGCCTAGTAGAGCATCAGCAGTCGATAGCTTTTCGCAAGAATATCTCAAATTAGCAAATGGGTATGAATATTTGGCCGTCAAAGATTTTGGATTTACTGCTCCTAGTGGCAAAGATATTGTATGTGTCAAATACTCGTATACCTATCTAGACGACACTCGTCCCAAACAAGTTTCAGAAGTCCTCTCCTACTATACCACCACAATCAATGGTAGGCTCTACATCACGGACCGTGTGTGTGAGAAAAAATACAAAGACGGCTGAGGAATCAGACCTTGTCCTATCCAAGCAACCCAGAACTTCTGTCTCGGCAATATTAAGTAGTCCCTATGTCATTCTGAGGCGTAGCCGAAGCCCTCTCAAGAGGATAAAAATCCAGGAAAAGAAGGGTTGTTTCGAAACTATAAAAGAATTCTGTGCTTTCTTTCTCTACAAAAATCATCCAATAAAGAAAAAATTACTGTACACAGCATAATAAATGTCTGGAGTCTAAATTCTCAAATCTAATCTTCCCTAACTTCTAGTGGTCCAACGAGTTTATCTATAAACAACACCCCATCCAAATGATCAAGCTCATGAAGGATAATTCTTGCATTGTAGCCTGATGCTTTGTGAAAATACTGTTTTCCATCTATACCTGTATATTTGAGCGTGATAGTTGCGGATCTTGCGACAGGTCACTGGATACCTGGCAAAGAAAGGCATGCTTCTGTATCTACCAGCGGTTCACCTCCTTGAGAAACAATCACCGGATTGATTGCTACTCGCTCTTTCTCTAGCTCCCACTCCTTCTTGGACATATCCCATTGGGTGATTGCCGCCATGCGCAGGGGTTTACCGACTTGAGGCGCAGCGAGTCCTACTCCTTTGTAGAGTCGCATGAGCTCCAAAAGATCATGAGCAAAATCACGTACTTCTTTGGTAATGGTTTTTATTTCTTGACATTTTCATCTCAGAATGGGGTTATTTTCTCCAATTTCGAGAGGATATTGAGAAATAAGTTCTGCATCAGTGATTAAATTGGACATAAAGTCAATATAAAATAGTATAAAATCATTCATAATCTAGAGTAGACTAGGTTCAGTATAAAAAAAATATTGCATTTTCCTAGCTAAACAGCTATGCTTTTGGGGTGGAAAGCGGATTTATGCTTCCCCTTGAAAAGCTTGGGAACTTTTCTATAGTCTATCCCACTTGCTGATTAAAGTGCAAGTTGTATGGCAAATCATGTCCCATACAGATAATGGTGGGGAGAGATGGCAGAGCGGTTAAATGCGACAGTCTTGAAAACTGTTGAGGGGGCAACTCCTCCGTGGGTTCGAATCCCACTCTCTCCGCCAGTTTATATTTCATTCTTCTATGCGTTTGATCCTTACGAAAAAACTTCGTGGATACAAAAAGATGCTGCTCACTCGTGCGCATCACGTGGCTCTGATGGTATTTATTGCCTATGCAGTGGTATTGCCACAGCAATTCAGCTTTGATTATACAAGAAGAGGGAGTGATGTCGTACTTGCGACATACGAAGATATCCTTCATCAAGCGCAACAACAAGACGGCGCAATTTCTTTTGAAAAACTTCTCGTCGGTGACGACGAACAGACGCAAATCAGCTATATCGTCCAACCAGGCGATAATTTGTCAGAAATAGCGAAAAGTTTCGGTACAACCGTAGCTGCAGTGATGCAGATTAATAATATTACCAATGCTCATACCGTTCGTCCTGGACAAAGATTGACTATTGCATACGAAGAAAATGTGCTTTATGAGGTCAAAGAAGCTACTACTCCTAGTGAATTTGCCAAGAAATATAATCTCTCAGTAGATGATATTTTGACGCTCAATTATTTGGATGATGCCAATACTCCTCTTGAGCCAGGCCAACAGCTCTTTTTGGCTATGAGCAGAAGAGATGCTGAGAAAGAAGGTTTGATAGAGAAAGAAAGGTTTGAAATGCTTGACCTTCCTGAGGAAGAAATTCCTTTACCCGTTCCAGCAGAAGAGCTTGTTGCTGTCGAACAGCCTGTGGAAGAAGAAGTTGCTCCTGTGGAAGAACTCCCAAGCGAAGTACAACAAATAGTTATTACTGCTGAAGAAACTCAAAAGCACCTCGAAGATATCAAGAATGGCAAAAAAGTTGAAGCTCCTGTACAAGCTGATAAAGAAGTTGCCAAAGCTGAGGCTCCTCAAAAAGAGCAACCACAGCAAGCACAAAATACCAAGCCAGCAGAACCAGTTGCCAAATCATTGGCCGACTTCAAACAAGATACTACCACCTGTGGTGCCAACCAATGTGCACTTGATGGGAAATGTTACACCAAACCAGCACATGCCATATGTGCCAATGATAATAAACAAGCATGGACCTGTGAAAAAGGATATACAGACAACGGCAAAAACTGTGTAGCTAACGAGGCGCAACCAGAGAAAAAGAAAACAACCGCCAAAAAAGCTAGCGACGGTGTTATCAACCAATGGTACTTTAATCCTCGCAAAGCAGGATTCCCATGATATGGACGAGGAGCAGGACACTGTACTGAGTATGCTGCATACTACTGGTGGAAAACATACGGTATCAATCTAAGAGAATCTATTAGTGGTAACGCAGGTTCATGGTATAGTTCCGCACAAAAAGCAGGACTTTCTACCGGAAAATCACCACAAGTGGGCGCTATTGTTGTCATGAAATATGGTGCTAGTGGTTGGTCAAGCTATGGCCACGTTGGTGTAGTAACAGAAATTAATAGCGCAAGCTGACAGATCAAGATACAAGATGCCAACTACGTAGGTAGATTCATCGTCTCTGAACACTGGATTGATATAGAAAGTAGTTCTGATCCCATCGTAGGATACATTTATCCCTAATTATCACCTCCTGTACTTTGGGTTGCATTTCGATGCAACCTTTCTATGTTTTGGTGTAACCCACTAGGGTTTCTGATTGTTTTGTATTATTTTTTTGTTTCATGAAGCACACGTTTCGTCACCAAAGATTGGTTAGTCCTTCGTCATACAAGAAGTGAGCATTTGCTAAGAGATTGCACGATACACGAAAAGTATGGTGATGGACACTGATAGTAGCCATAGGCATTCCTGTAGTAGCAGCATCTAGCTGGTTTTATGTATCAATTATTAGAACTCTTCCTGATATCAAAGAGATTGAGAATTTCGATTTCAAAGAAGCGACAGTCATCACTGACAAACATGGCGAGGTGTTATATAAACTCTTTGAGGAAAACAGGGACTATGTAAGCTACGAGAACATTGCTCCTCAGTTCGTTAACGCATTGATTGCTACAGAAGATCAAAGATTTTGGACTAATCCAGGCATCGATGTGATTGGTACTATAAGAGCGTGAATAACGGATGTATTTTATGGCAAAACCCAGGGTGGATCTACCATTACGCAACAGTTGATCAAAAATATCATGCTGACTCCTGAGAAAAAAATTGAAAGAAAGCTCAAGGAGATTATTTTGGCGATGAAGCTCAATAATTACATCAAATGATCTATTCAAGACAAATATGATCAGCTGTCTACCAAAGAGCTAGATAAAAAGGTCAAAGAAAAAGTACTAGAACTCTATGCAAACTATATCTTCTTGGGCAACAACACGTACGGTGTAGAGACAGCTGCTAGGTCATATTTTGACGTTTCTGCCAAAGACCTTGATATTTTACAAGCCGCTATTTTAGCGGGTCTTCCTCAAGCCCCTTCGAGATATGATCCGTATACCAACAAGGCAGCCTTGATGGGTGAAGTGGTCATCACTGACGGTCAAGAAGTTTCTGTAGAAATATCTACCTGACTCCAGCAGGCAGTACTCGAAAAAATAACTGCCAGTATCAATTCACCACAGGTTTCTTTCAAAAAAGATGCGCAATCTAGCGTGGATTATATTGTGTGACTCTTGTCTGCCAAACTCACGTACGAAGGACAAGCATACCAAATTGCCTATCGCCCAGGCAGGAAAGATAGTGTTCTTGCCAGAATGTATGAGGAAGGGTATATTACAGAAAACGAATATAAACAAGCGTTTTTGGAAGGTATAGACTATAAATTCCAACGCGGTAATGTAGCTATCAAAGCACCACATTTCGTATTTTGGGTCATCAATCAACTTGAGCAAAATTATGATCCCGAGCTTCTACGCAAGTGAGGCTTGACCGTCAAGACAACCCTCGACTACAACATCCAGAAAATGGCAGAGGAAAGTATTGCAGAAAGTGCAGAAACTCTCAAGACCTATCAAGCCAACAACACGGCTCTTCTCTATGCAGATAGCCAAAATTGAGATATCATCGCATACGTCGGCTCCAAAGACTACTACGATGAGACCATAGATGGGCAAGTAGATAATATTCAGTCCAAAAGACAACCAGGTTCTACTATCAAACCGCTCTTGTATGCCTTGTGATTTATGAAACTTGCGATCACGCTCGACAGTCCCATATACGATACCAAAATTAGCATCGCAGGCAATACGCCCAACAACGTAGATGGTACATTCAATGGTTTGATGGCTATCAAGAATGCTTTGGCATGAAGTAGAAATATTCCTGCTATCAAGATGTTCTTTGCTATTGGAGGTGAGACCATCTTCAAGGAATACTTGCAATCCCTCGGGGTGACCTCATTGGACATGACCCAGGAGATATATGGCTATCCTTTGGCAATTGGCTCTGCAGAGATTCCTATGTTGGATCTGGTAACTGCATATACGCATCTCAGTGCCGGAGGAAAACCAGCTAAAATCAATCCTATACTCGAGATCACCACTTCTGATGGTTCTATCCTGTACAAAAAAGAAATTGCACTAGCCCAACAAGTAATACCAAGTGGCGTAAGTTATTTGCTATGGGACATTCTTTCAAACAATGCAAATATGCCTCCAGGATGGTCATCTATGTTTACCATTCCTGGTATCTCATTTGCTACCAAAAGTGGAACAACAAATGTCGTAGGCAAAAACAAAGAAAAACTCCCGAGAGATTGATGGCTCATTACCTATACACCAAGCAAAGTTATGGCTTTCTGGGCTGGTAATACAGACTGAACCGCACTCAGAAAAGATGCATACGGTGGTTGGATCAATAGTCCAGCTCGGAAATCTTTTGTCAAAAAACTTCAAGCAGCACAACTCATTACCAACGAGAAACTCCAAGAAGCTGAAGTGAAATCAGTAAGCATTTCTAAAGTATCCGGCAAGCTTGCTAACTTTGATACACCGCTTGCACTTACTAAAAAATCACTCGGCTATATTAAAACATTGCCGACTGAAGTTGACGATACGACCAAGAAAGTACAAATTGACCGTATGTGTTGAGGTATCCCTGGCCCACTCACGCCGAGTATTGATCTCCAAGATGCTTACTTCATCACTCCAAGTTCATTCATGCCTGATCAACGTGATCTACCACAGATAGTTGAATGGCGGAAAGAAACAGGCATTACCAAACTCGGTGAAGAACTGGGTACGTTCGTCACTATCGAAGCATTAACTGGTAGTTGTGCAGAGAGAGATGTGATTGCAGAACTTGGAGAAATTTCAATCAATATAATTCATCCAAAACCTGGTGATGAGGTGACGAGAAACTTCACTATTTGGCACCAAACCAAGTCGCCTTTCAAAGTCAAATCTATCAAAATTTACCTCGGTGAAGTAGAACTCAAAACATTCAACTACAACAAATCAGGCGATCTCATTGATATCAACACTATCACTATTCCAGAAGCAATTGCTCCTGGTAGTTATGAACTCAAAGTTATCGTGATAGATGAAAAGGGCTTCTCTGACACTAAATCAGTCCAGGTCACCTTGGTAGCTACAGATACCAAACCTCCCTATCTTCTCGAGGACAAAATCAAAATCACCGCCAAAGCAAATAATGCTGGATATGATGTAGTCTTGTTGTTTAATGATGATGCATCACTCGTGACGACATGAACGATTGAGAAAGATGGCAAAGTCGTTCAAACCTTCAATGGAAATATTGCTATTTTCAGTCTCCCAACACTTGGTAAAGTCTCCTACTCCGTCATAGACAAAAGTGGTAACAAAGCAGGTTGAACAGTTACGTTGACTGCACCCAACTAACCGTATAATATAAAATTACTCTTCATATCTATCTGCGCCCTCAGGCTCAAGTACTCATTTTTCTAGTACTACAAAGGTATTTCTTGCGTGCTCCCAAGTTTCCACCAGCTCTCCTTGTCCTGTGATATAGCTCGCCTCATACAAGACAAATCCTGTAAATTGTGCTAACTCCGCTAGTTCCGCTAGAGTAAACATATGATAGTATCTCAAGAGTGGTGCTTTGGTACTTTTTCCTTTTCGGGGAATCAGAATGTCATTTCGTGTCCATGATGCCTGTGCTATCCAAGCGAAGAAACTATGGAAGAAACGTGGCCAGTATTGTTTGATAAATCGACGAGAGTATGATCGGTTGACGAGTATTACTCTACCTCCATAGCGTAATGCTTTGTATGCATATTGAAGTGTACGAATTCTCTCTGCACGGGTCGGAAGATGATGAAAAGAGGCTAAGCAAATAATTGCATCGATACTTTCCTGCTCTTGATGCATCAGGTAAGTTTGCATATCAGTAGTGAGAAAAAGTCCATCTGGATATGCTTTTTGAGCAGTAGTGATCATAGATTTAGCAGGGTCTATTCCTGTATAGAAAAATTTTCTTCTTCCAAAGTGCTCATGCAAATACTTATATAACCTGCCTCCTCAGCATCACAAATCAGCTATTGTATAAGGAGCTTTTGATGTATGTGTAGGTAGTGCTTGCAAACAAAAATCAATTTCAGGTCGAAACCTTTCTCTCGTAGTCGCAAATGTCTCAGCATGCTGATCATAGCAAGAAGTGAGTTGTTCAATGTGTTTTTGTGTAGTCATAGTGCGTTAGAAATCCAAACGAGAAGGACCAGTTGATGATGCTAGCTGTGCTTCCTTGCCATAGGTAATAAGGTCATCGAGTGAAAAGGTATACTGGCTTTCATCTACATTCAATCTCATATATTTGAGGAAGTAGAGTAAGACACCATGGGTTATATATACATCATTTTTGCAGTAAGCTTTGACTTTTTCAAGTGTTTTTTTGTCTCCTGTTTCTTTGTACTCTTTGAGCAATTGTGTTCACTCTCTACCTGATGCTAACGTCTTTCCCACAGAAATGAGACTGCTCGCAACGCTATTGAGACTCATTCTCCTGCCTGTCAGTCGATAGAGAAATAGAAAAGGGTCAATACTCTTTTGATTGAGTAATGCCACCTCAGCATCAGTATATCCTGCGTTCTTGAGAAGGACAGGATTATCAAATCAAATATGATTGTAGCCAATCAATCGACCATCATATGCTAATAAATGATCACAAAATTTATGGAGATTGGTGTCATCTACATAATAAAATTGTGTTGCCTTGTCTCCTTCGTGAGCAGAATCAAGTGCATATGCCATTTCAAAAAACTGCTTATTGTAGGCGGTCGGAGAAAAAGTAGTTTCAATATCATATACCAAATAGGGTTTATCTGCGATAGTACGGTATGCTCACTGTTGGAATTCTTCGAACAATTGTTGATCAATAGTTTTTTGCTTTTGCATCGAGACTACGCGATGTTTATCCATAAGTAACGTGTGTAGCTGTGCTAACTCTTCCTCGGATACAACTAGTTCAATTTTTTCTTTCTCATCTACAAAACGATATTTTGCTTCAGGGAGTTTCTGAAAACGGAAAAATGGACTATTTGCCTCGAAAAAATATCGACGGTCTCCTTGTGCAACACAGGCGGTCACAAACTCTTTGAAATAAGTATATTTCTGTTTGGCGACTACCGTTTGGAGGTTGGTGAAAAAACCGGTGCTCACCGTAGATAATTGTGAAAGTGAAAACTTCTTGTACATCGAGCAAAAAACTATAAACATGAATGTATACATAATACCTAGTGTTTTTCTACCTATTTCTTATTCATGAAACGAATTATTTATCTTGTGGCTCTGCTCGAAGGGTTTTCAACATTAGCTGTTGAAATTATCGGTTTGAGAATGGCAACCCCCCTGGTGGGAAGCAGTATTATATTAACCTCTATCTATTTGGGTATTATTTTGTGTGCGCTGAGTATAGGCTACTACGCATGAGGTCGAGTCACTACCAAAGTCACCAAACACAACCTGTGGAAGGTGTTGTGAGTCTACCTCCTGATCTCAGCATTGTGGTATCTGTTCATTTCTTTTGGGCAGGCTATTCCGCTTCTGAGTTGGATGCTCGGAGCAGTAGACAACTATGTGATTACACTTTTCTTGACGGCAATTATTCTCTTCTTTATGCCAGTTTTCTTGGCATCGCAAACACTTCCGCTCCTGACAGAACTGCTTCCTGTTGCCTCCAAAGGTGAATCTGCAGGAATTATTTTATTTGCTTCTACTATTGGTTCGTTCTTGTGAAGCGTCCTTACAAGTACCGTACTTTTTGAACGAATTTGAGTACAAGCGACAGGCATTGTCGTGATAGTAGGCTTGTGTGCTGCAGTTGCTCTCTTGCGACTTCTTCATCACAAGCGATGGAGCTTAGCGGTTGTTGTGTGTGGGATATTGGTAGCACTCTTTGGTCATCGCGTCTTCCCAGCACCAAGCATCTATCTGACATATAAATTTGATAGTGCCTATCAAACTATAGAAATATTGGAAGGGTACGCACGATGAGGCCCTGTTCGTCTCTTTCAGTTGAATGGAGCAGCTTCCTCATGAATCAATCCCCAAACAATGAAGAGCCCCTTCCCATATATCAGAAGCTTCGTAACACTTACCGAGCAGTATCGTCCCAAGAACATCCTCGTGATCTGAGCGGCATGATTTGTCTATCCATACGAAGTGGCACAATTACCTTATGTGGAGCGCGTCGATACCATAGATATTGACCCACAAGTCAAAACAATTGCAGAAGAAAAGTTTCTCTTCCAGCCCCTCTCTCCCAAAATTGTTTTCTATCCAGAGTCAGCGAGATGGTTTATCAATAAGGCCATCCAACAAAACATACAATATGATCTCATCATTTTGGATGCATACAATGACAAGAGTATTCCCGACGAACTGACGACGGTCGAGTTTTTCAATGGTGTCCAACAGCTCCTTGCACCCGAATGAAAACTTGCAGCTAACTTTATCCTAGACACAAAACTCGCATCTACATTTGCCCAAAATCTCCTCGCCTCATTCACGCAAGTTTTTGGAGAGGTGTATACCAAAGGCGTCAGCTCAAACAAAGAAAACAAATATGATAACTTCATCGTCAGTAATGAAGCACTCGACGATAGCTTCGTACTTACTCAACCAACCTGAAAACTCTACACAGACAATCTTAGAACTACAGAAATTGATATCGTAGCAATGTTCTGGTGAAAGTAATGTAGTAGCGCACAAGCCTGGTTCTAAAATTGGCTGTCGCCAGGCAGGTTCTTGCATCTTAACTCTTATTTCTTAAGTCTACGCATGCATACCCAGGAACAAATCTTAGAACAAATCACTCTCCTCCAACAAAGAAACAAAAGGGTAGAACTCGAGAAAGAGCGAGAGCAAAGCACCACCAGAAAAATATGTATTGCTCTACTCACCTATGGCGTGATTGTAGTGTTTTTTATGATGGTACACGCTCCCAATCCTCGGATCAACGCACTTGTTCCCACTATGTGATTTCTCTTGTCTACACTCTCTTTGCATATATTCAAACACATTTGGATCAAATGGATTAGAAAATAAGTTTGCTAAAAATAAGGTTTGCTAGTCTCTCATAGATACATATACTCCAGACATAATTCCTTTTATATCTTTTTATGTATACATGAAATATGTACTTTCACTGTTCTTGTTGGTAGGAGTATTTTTCACTTACCCTGTACTTGGTCTCGATATTGCACCTCAAGACACCACCTGTGATAATGGTCTCTCCAAAGAGATGTATCCAAATTGTGTATGTCCAGAATGACAGGAAACAGTACCAGCATTTATGCCAGACGCTTCAGCTACCTGCGCAGATATTTGTCCTGTAGGAACTATTAGATCTGCTTGTGAAATCACTGATGCACAAGAAGAGGATGGACTGGTATGCGTAGCAGACGCTGCTCCATTCTGTAATTGTCTCAACGGAGCAATCAATGAAGGTTGCACCATTTGCCCCAATGGCTATACGATGGGAAACGATGACTTCTGTCACCAACTCCCCGAAGAAAATAAGGCTTGTACTATGGAATATGCGCCCGTTTGTGGTAGTGATGGCGAAACCTATGGAAACGCCTGCGCCGCACTTGGTGCTGGTGTAGTGATTGTCTTTGAAGGAGAATGCCCTACTGATACTGACGAAGAGCCACAAGCATGTACCGACGCATATGTACCTGTCTGTGGTGCTCTCAATGTACAGTGTATTCAAGCTCCTTGTCCTCCCATTCTCGAAACCTATGGCAATGCCTGTTTAGCTGGTGTAGCTGGTGCAACAGTTCAATATACCTGACCATGTGCAACTGATGAGGAAACTGATGACCAACTTGTTTCACGAGCACACCAACAAGGACTCAGTAAGTATGATACCGTCGATGAATTTAGATATGATGCACTCATCCTCAGAGAAGAATCAGCAAGAATGTTTGTTGCTTTTGCCAAGGATGTATTGTGACTAGAGTGAACCATTGAATTGCCTATGGGATTTGATGCCAACCTTGATGCAACTACCGATATGACGTTGAGAGCATACGTAGTAGAGGCGTTTACGTTTGGTATTTTCAATAGTAAGCTCAATAATGGCTCAGCTGAGTGGTTTTATCCCAAAAATAATCTCACCAAAGGGCAGGCGCTTGCTATGCTCATGAGACTTGCAAACCATTGGGAGGAGGAAACCACAGCTCCACGATACAAAAATTATATGATCAGCGGAGTCACGCGCGGATGGTTTAACACCTCAGAATTCCTGGATATGGAAGCACCCATCACCAGAGGAGAGCTTATCAAATGGATGTTCACGATACACACCAAAGGGTAGTTGTTTTCCCTTCTTGAATTGTATAAAATAAAACATATACTGACCAAACATAAACAACAAATATGCAACAAAAGGAGTCTATTACCAACTTCTTCTTGTTCTTCCTTGGCATAGGATACATCATACTCATCATACTCAAAATCACGAACTCCATTGATTGGTCGTGGGATTGGGTATTATCGCCTTTGTGGGTGATTGGTGGTGCACTAGGTATCATTATACTCTTGCTAGGAGCCTTTCTGTTAGGCATACTCGTTGACGATCCTGCTGAGGAAATTGAGGAAATTACCGACTCAGAACCGCCTCCGCGCTGGATCAAAGGAAGGAACAATAAGAAATACTAAAATGGCTTATCCGAGCATCTCGGGTAAGCTTTTTTTATAACAAACAATTTGCTTTTTATGTCAATATCCCTATACTATAGCAAGATTTATCCACATGTATCCCATTTCTATGAAACGTATTGTTCCCTTTGTACTTAGTGCCTCTCTTTTGCTCAGTGGCTGCGGAGCTCCCAAAATCGTAGAAGCTCCTGCTAAACTGCCATTTTTTGTTGAAACTATCACTGCTCAGTCACTTACACAACGCCCCGAATTACTCAAAACAGGGAAGATAACAGCTGGACAAGAAATCGTCATCTCTAGTCAAGTAGCCGGGAGAGTGAGAAGTATCACCCCAAAACTCTGAACTGAAGTCACTACCAACCAACTTTTGCTCCAACTCGACGACACCAATTGAGCATACACCTTCGCGGTCAAAAGAGCCTGAACCGCTCTCGAACAAGCAAGAATTTCCTACGATGCAACGGTGTTAGGAATTGAAAAATCACTCACCGATAGTAGTCTTGCTCTTAGACAAGCACAAGTGCAACGAGAAAGTGCAGATGGGCAAAACAGTGATTCAGCAACTCAGCGTCAACTAGATCAAGTGGATGCCGAACTCAACAAGGCAAACTTTGATTATGCAACCAAGCTCGAATCTGATACACAAACCATCAACAACTATTTCACGACAGCAAGATCTGTCACGGACGATATCCGTATTCTCAGAGAGAATATTCTCAATGAGTGTGATAAAATTTTGGGAATGAGTGATTTGTATAAATACACTAACGATACCTTTGAGCAACTTCTCGGAGCGAGAAACACAAGCACGCTCCGTGATGCAAAAGCAGCTTATAGACAAACAGAGCTTCAAGCAATTCCTCAACTTTCGTCACAAGATCCTGACGAGCTAGTGCCTCATCTCCAAAATCTCAAATCTGCACTTACTCCAGCTACCACACTCATAGAATCTATGCAAACGATGCTAGACTATACCGAGACATCAGATCAGTTTTCTTCTGTATCTCTTCTCGCTATGCAAGCAACTATTGATGGTCTCCTTGCATCACTCCAAGCACAACGTTCATCACTCAATGCACAAGCTAATGCTATGGAATCATTTTTGGCTACCTATCAACAAGGCCAAGCCTCACTAGCACAGAGCATATCTATTGCCGAACAACAACGTGCTCTCCTTGAAAGAAATCTCCAAGACGCGCAAGCGCGCGCTGAAATTTGACTTGAATGAGCTGAAAATAGTGCAACAACGACACAAAAAACAAAACAAACCACCCTTGCCTCACTCCAAAATAGTATTGCACAAGCTTCTGTCAGTTATCAAGAAGCGCAACACCAAATCAGTAAATTAAGCATTGAAGCGCCTATCTCATGAGTAGTGAAAGAAATATTTGTTGATGTAGGACAAGAGGTTACCCCAGGCACACCCCTCATCGCCTTGAGTAATAATAGTAATCCCGAAGTACGTATTTCATTGAGTGAGGAAGAGCTCCCATATATTAGTTTATGAAAAGTAGTCTCCATCCGCGCACAAGGAGAGATACGAGAATGAACGGTTGTTTCCTATGCTAAAACCACAGATGCAGCATTGCGCTATGAAGTAGTAATATCACTCAACCAAGCAGTTGATCTCTTGGGAGAGCTAGTAGAAGTAGTTATACCCTTTGAAACTACTACTCCACTCCTCCCCCTCAACAGCATTACCCTAATCAACGATGGTAAATGATTGGTTACATTAGTCCAATGAACTGGGCTCACTCAAGAAATAGTAGAAGTAGGGAAACTACGGTGAGACATGATAGAAATTATCACGCCCCTCAATCCACAATGGATAATAGTAATCTCAGATGCGAGCACTTTTGATCCTGTGCGTTTTGAACTAGAAATCCAATAAAACCTCACTCTCTGCACAACAATAAAGGTAAGTACAAAAAATAACTATAACCATTGACAAAACAATAAAGAACTGTATGTTATTAAACGTACTCCATTTTCCCAAACATAAAAAAATAAATGTATGAACCTTAAAAACTCTTTCCGTGTACTCATGTGTTGCACTTTTCTTGTTTTACTTTTTTGGGGAGGCTGTGAAAAAAAATTAGATTTTCCTCAAATTAGTCTCAAAGACAAGAAAGCAATACCTATCAGTAATGATACGCTCACGCTTGCTGAACTTTATCCGTCGATTTTTCCGGAGGAAGTGCGTATCGACTCAGTGACTGCTAATGCATTCCTCGCATATGCAAGTAGCTTGTTGCAACGTGTAGGTCTTGATCTTGAAAACATACACTTAGGAATCTACTTTGGTCAAAACGAATATGTGTGTTTCCACAACGGCAAACGCGCAAGCTTTGTTTTGATACTTGGAACGCCTGAGTTACTCAATGCTGATTTTATTGATGGGTACCTTCCCTCTACTTCGTACATCGAGTATAATCAAGGTCCTGATGGTATGCCTCTTTTGTTATTACCTCTCTATACTACAACTCTGTTGAGCGACATCAAGTTTGTGCATGAATACTGTCATATTGGGCAGATGCAGGATAGTCTAACTCGTCTAGTAGGAGAATTTGAAGCCGTATATGAAAGTTTCAACTACTTCAAATATACATATCCCAAGTACTATACACAACTCATCGATAGATCTCAACGTGTATTCAAGGACGGAAAATATTCTCGCGCCGTCTACCAAGTATGTGAACAACTTGCTGAAAAAATTACTCCAGATCCAACCGAACAGTGGTTTCTTATGCAGGAATTTATGAGTTTCTTAGCGATCGATTACCTCGAACGTGCCGGCAAGCTCAATGTAGATAGCTTCACGTATCTATTTGAGGAATCCCAAGTATGTATCGAGAAAGCTCAGCAACAACAGGTGCATCTGTAATTTTTTAAAAAATATATTCACACCCCGGGCATCCCCGGGGTTTATTTTTTCATTTTAATGAAAAAAGTCGCGCCGGGCGGCGCGACTATCAAACAAAACGAAAAGGTACGATACGTGCCACACTATGAGAACACCCTATACTTCACTATATGATACGTAAAAAAATTTGCAAGATCAAAAAACAAAAAAGTTTGTCGCCCCCAAAAGTGCATAGTACTTTTGAGGCAAGACTTATTTTTTTTATTTTTAGAAATTTTTTCTAAAAATAAAAAAAGGGCCCCGTATTACAGGACCCAGCATGATTTATACCAATCTTATCCCCGTCAAGTATCGGGACGAGGTCCGTCAGGTAGGAATTGCTTTCCCACGATCAAATTCTTTTCACCCATTGGAGTACCATTTTCCTGAGTAACTCGGGAAAGAGTCGCAGGAGTAAGGCCAGGCAATGTTTGCACAGGCAATATGGCAACATCCGTAGGCAAAGCAGAACTTTGCGTAGGGATACTCGATCCGTCAGGCTGCAAAGCAGATGACATATCGAAGTATATGAAGCAGATTCCTACCAACAAAAGTTGGAATAATATTTTCATACCTTCACACAATATATATTCCACACATAAAATCAAGTCTTTTTATGACTTTTTAATAAATGTACAGTTAATGGGGGGAAAGTTGGTCTGGCACTTGAAAAAGGTATTTTTTGGTATATGATGATTTTGTTTTAGTAGTAGTATATTTTCACCTCATGCTTGATATCCTCATCCCGAGTAGCATTATTACTACCATTATTATTTTAATCATTATCACTATTTCCATGGTCAAAGAAAAGAATTTCTCCGTACTCAAGTTCTATCTTACTATTGTAACTACTGTCAGTATCTTAGGATTCGTAATAGCGGCAGGGACGGCTCTCTATCAATGGATGCTTACGGTCATGGTGTCAGATACAGAGTATATGGCTTGAAACGGCATGTATTATGAAGTACAAAATTGTGAAGTACAACCCTCGCCTGTCTATAATTATGTGGATGGCAAGACCGCTGTTCCTGCAGATCCTGCAGCACAACCCAAACAAAAAACACCCGAAGAAATTGCTAAGTGCAAAGCTGATGCAGAGACTAGGATCATCAATCAAAGACATTTTCAGACCAAAGATAATATGATCGGTGGTGGTGTTTGGTGAGTGCTCTTCCTTCTCCTTTTTGTAACCCACTTCCCCTACTTACTCAAAACTCGCAACGAACCACACGCAGTATAGTTTCTTCCATCACATCTACGTACAAGTAAAAACAACTATGAAAAAAGGGCCTATCGAACCCCCCAATGCCCGTAGGACCTTGGAGGAGAGATTGATCCTTTTTTTTGCCTTTTCTTGTATATCGAAAAAAGGGCCTGCAATACGCAGGCCCTTTGTGTTCTTTCTCTTCAACTCCTCCTAAAAGCTAAAGCCTCACTCCCATCTGTGTAACTTGCTTTGGTCGAAATCACTTCTGGATTACATTCCAATGAATATCCCAATATCTTGGAGTACGTACATTGTATAGATGAACCTTTACAGGAGATAGTGAGGATGGTGTTACCTTGCAGTTGCTCTTTGATAGTAAGTGTTTTTTCTCTGGTTGCACGCAGATAGAAATAATCGAAAGGACGGTAGATCACTAATTGATCAGGGAGAGAAAACTCAAGAATTTTTTGACCGCTAGGACTTACTAATGAGAAGATCTTATATCTTTGCATATATATAATTTTTTGACTCACAAGATACACATGACTTACTCTTTTGCAACAGATTATTGCTATTCTCTCAAAAGTATGTGAAATAATATTTTATTCTGTTTTTATTCTTGTCCTCTTCCTTGTTTTCAAGCAAAAAACCGATAGGATAACATCTCTTATTTTGTAGGAATTACATATGTTTGTGTGTACAGATTGTGGCTATCAGTCAATGACGAAACTTGGGAAATGCCCTGCCTGCCAGACCTTTGGTACCTTGGTGGCTTTTCGTGATGGCGGGAATACCTCCAAGGGGAAATGAGCTAAAAAAGGACCTCGTCTCGAAATGAGACATACGCAAACCTATACTATTCAACAAACAGAATTAGCGAGAGCATTGCAGTCCAACCTGCAACCAGGTGGTGTCTACCTCTTGGCTGGAGAGCCTGGAGTAGGTAAATCAACAATAATGCTCCAGTTACTCAATGCACTCACTCCTATACCATCTGTACTCTATATCACTGCAGAAGAAACCACTGAAGCAGTTAAACAAAGATTGCACAGATTAGTTGGAGACACCAAACACATCACCATCATCTCAGAAACAGATCGAGAGCAAATTCACGAAGAACTCGAAAATACTAAGCCCGCGATCATCTGTATTGATTCGATCCAAACAATCCAAACGCCAGGTATTGGAAGTATTGCGTGATCACCGACGCAAGTCAGACAATGTGCTGAGCTCATCAATATGTATTGCAAACAAACGTGAACGATTGCATTTATTATCGGTCACATTACCAAAGGAGGTGAAATCGCTTGACCCAAATATCTCGAACACTTAGTCGATGTAGTCCTCTATCTCGAAGGGGAAAGACACTCCGACAAAAGATTTTTGAGAGCCAAAAAAAATAGATTCTGAAGTAGTGATGATATGGGGGTGTTTACGATGGCACCCACCGGACTACTCCCTGCAGTGCTTGTAGGCATACACAAGAACTCCCTACCAGGCAGCGTACAAACCATCTGAATTGATAATGGTAGACCCGTCATCATCACCATCGAAGCATTGATAAATAAGGCAAATGGCAAATATCCACAAAGAGTTGCACTGTGAGTTGAGAACCAGAGAGTACAACTCATCTTAGCAATCCTCGAAAGATACTGCAAAATTGGTTTGTGATTTCACGATGTGTACGTCAATATTCCTGGTGGTCGATCATCTGATGACACAGGTCTCGACTTAGCTATCGCAGCAGCACTGCTGAGTCAGTGGCACAACGTACCTGCACCGCAAGCACATCTTTTTGTAGGAGAACTCGGATTGTGAGGTCAAATCACTCCCGCGTATCTACATACCAAGAGAGCCAAAGAAGCTTGAGAACAAGCCCTTATTGACCACACGACCTGCAAACATATTTCACAGTTACACACCTTCTTCAAATAGCTAAACACTTGTGTCAATACACACATACATAAACTGAGAAATATATGATAACCAACACGTAGCGGATTGTACTGTAAAAGACTTGTAAAATTTCTGTCCAGCAGTATAGTGTACTCATCAAAACAAAAACTAAATCCACCTGACAAAAAGCAAACAAAACACGTACGCTCTCTGACAACAGGGACGACGCGATTCATCTTCTTTAGGAAGGGAATCATCGATACACGAAGACACACGGATCTTGTTCTTGTCTCCTCGTGTATCGATGAATGGGTATTCCCGCATTTCCCTTCCTAACTTTTGCTTCGGCAAGACTTAGGACACAGCATCTGTGTCCTTTT
>CAYUST010000011.1:0-45124 GCA_964447535.1 uncultured Candidatus Peribacteria bacterium | reverse complement strand
TTCGGAATTTCTAAAAACAAAAGAAACTGGATATAATAGGATATTTACACCTATTTAGATCCAATGAAGACAAGAAAGCACATTACTGCGTGAGAAAGGTGGAAAATACACACACTCCTGGGAGAATGATATGATCAGGAGGTCATCGCATTGAAGATCTGACGTCCACCTTGAACTCTATCTAAAGAGCTCAAGCGTAACTCAATCAACTGAGTCTATATGCCTGCTCATGCTCAGAGAGAATATGAAAGACGTAGATCTGAAATCAATAAGTGACGTTCTAAATTGAAAACTAATCAAGACATGATCCAGGAAATTAAGAGATATTTGATTGAAGAGAAATGGGCTCCTGATTCAATCAGTGGACGTAAAAAAGTGTCTGTATGTACACAAACTATCTATTCGTATATTCATGTACGAGAACCCAGTTTGAAAAAGTATCTCAAGTACAAGAGAGGCTACAAAAAGCCAAGGAAAGTAGCAAGAGAACCAAAAGAAAACTATAAAACAATTAGCGAAAGACCTATTGAAATTGAAACTCGTACAAGGGTTGGTGACATGGAAGTTGATACTATACATAGCTCTGGTAGTGAGCGTAAGTGAGGTGTAGTGACCATTGTTGATAGAAAAAGCAAGTTTCTTTGTGGTGATAAAGTAGATCGCAGGACTGCACTAGAAGTATGAAATGTACTAATCCAACAAATGAAATCTCTGCCAAAAGAAAAACTCCTTTCCATTACCGCAGATAATGGAAAGGAGTTCAATGACTTTGTTAGAGTCGAGTCTGCTCTCAATACACAAGTGTATTTCGCTAATCCTTATTCCTCTTACGAAAGATGAACCAACGAACAGACAAATGGTATGATAAGAAGATTTTATCCTAAATGAACAGATTTTAGTAAGATTAGTTCTGAAGAGATACAAGAAACAATAAGAATCATTAACCGTAAACCTAGAAAATCATTACATTATTTGTGTGCGTATGAAGCATTTTATGAAGTTTCTCTCGACCTATAACTATCAGTTTCTTTTTGGACTAGAATTCAGCGTTCTATACCCTTCGTTCATAGGGGTCATTGTTTCTTTGGAATAATTAAGTGCAACTCCCAATCCAGGGAATACATTTGTGTGGAATGGCTTCCAATTATAAAGCTCTGTCTTGGCGAAAAGTTTATTTGCCTGTTTCACCAGTTCCTCCTTATCGGAGTTCATTGCGAAGAGCCTTGGATTGAACATCGCACTAAAAAAGAGATTGAGTTCAATAGCTGCCGCAAATGGGTTGCCTGCTGCTAATTGTTCACACACTACTGATTTGACCTTGTACGCATCCTTGAGGCGTGCGTCTGCTTCTGCAAGAATTGCTTCTGAATTTTTTTGTCCGTTCATAAATTTTAAAATTTTTTGATTAGTTAATGATGTCGTTTGCTGGGTTACCCTACTGATTTAGGAGGCTTTTGCAAGCGTTTGTTCCAAAAAATTGAAAAATACATATAGATCATTGACATCTGTATATACTCAGAAACTAATTCTACAGGTTCAGGCGAGGTGGAGTGCGGTATGGAGAGGCTGTGCGCAGTGTGTACCTGCTCTGAGGGAAATATTGTGGAGCGAGGCGGTCTGGGCTAAACGCTGTCGCCCCTCACAGGCAAAGGAGAACACACCAATACGTTCTTTGGCGGTTTTTTGACCCAGTAAACGCACGAGTCCTTGGCGTTCCAATGTAGCAAAATGCTCCAAAGCAAACTCAATCAATGGTTGTTCTTGGGCAGCAAGTGCAGTATACCCACCCTGCTCAGCGATCCGCTCTAACGCTTTGCCCAAGCTCCCCACCGCAAGCACATTTGGGGTGCCAGGTTCAAACTTATCTGGTGCATCTAGTAACGTATATCCTGATTTTGTGACTTCACTAACCGCTCCTCCGCCGACAAACAATGGCTCTATGCTCGCCAAAAGTTCTTTTTTCACCCGCAAAAAGCCTACGCCATTGAGCGCATAACACTTGTGACCAGTTGCTCGGACCATATCTGCATCCCATGCCTGTACGTCGATCGGGAGATGGGGAAAATGCTGTGAAGCATCGACGAGAAGGAGGCAATCCGGCGGCAGCTGTTGATGGAGTCCTGCGAGATCCAAAACGGTTCACGTGACATTGGAGACCGCACTGACCACCACGGCCGCCGGTTTCACCTCCTGCAACTCCTCCCATGCCGAAACAAAGATATTCCCTTCCGCATCTACCGGTAACCAATGCAAATTGAGTTGATGTGTCTGCTGAGCACGGAACCAGGGCAACAACGTGCTGTGATGTTCAAGTACACTGAGAGCGATAGTAGCTCCAGAAGCAATGCGCCCACTACGAAGTAAACCTTCTACACCCATATTACTCGCATGGGTACTACTTGTGCAAAAAATCACTTCCTCGTCATGAGGTGCATTGATATGGGTAGCTAGTTGTTGTCTGACAGATCGATACAATGCTTCTGAAGCAAGTGCTGCAGTATATTGTCCTCTATGAATGGTCGCATAATCACGCTCGAGATAATCACGACATCGATCAATAACTACCGAAGGTTTATGCGTTGTCGCAGCACTATCCAAATAGATCACATCAGGATGATGGGTGAAATAGGGAAAATCTGCCTTAGAAAAGTGCATCACGTGGCTATGCACAAATAAAGGTGTTATTTATGTTTTGCATGCTTCTGCGGAGTATGGGCTGCTTGTTTGTGAAAGTAGTTACTGATCAAATATGACAAAGGAGCAGCAAAGAAAATAGAACTAAATGTTCCACCGATAATTCCAACTCCCATAGTAAAGGCGAAAAGACGGAGCACGCCCGTACCAAACATATACATAAAGAGAATCATCGCCAAGGTATTGAGCGACGTAGCAAGCGATCTTCTCATGGTTTGCCAAAGACTTGTTTCAAAGATATCTGCATAGGTCAACGTTCCTTTTTCTACTGCTTGTTTCTTTTCAATAAAATTTTCTCTTACTCTATCCAAAATAATAATCGTATCGTTGATACTATAGCCCATCACCGTCAATAAGGCAATGATGAAGACAGCATCGACTTGTACCGCATGATTGAACATCATCAAGATACCATATCCACCTGCTGCACTCGCTACATCGAAAAGCAAGGTAAGTACAGTCACCCCACCCAATAGTACAGGCGACACAAATGTTCTCATCTCAGAAAACGAGAACAAAATATAGATAGCAATCAGAATAAGCCCAAATCAAATCGCATATTTAGCTGATCTTTTCATATACTCTCCAATACTTGGTCCAATGACCGCAAGCTCCAAAATATCCTCTTTGCCAGAAATCGTTTGTGTGGAAATAAGCAGTTCCTCAACTGTACTAGTCACCATTTCAATTTGTTCATCTCCAGAGAAAGACATTTGCACCAAGAGCGAACCGAAATTGTCCTTTTTACCTGCGCTAACCACAGCGTCGGTGACACCCTTTTGGGTAAGTGCTTGTTCAATACTCGTTATTGTGGATTGACTAATTTCTGGTGCAGATACTACCGTTCTCAAACCGCCCGTAAATTCAATAGATAGTCTCATATACGCAGAAAATACCCAAAAACAGAGTCCCATAATTACAAAACTCGTCAACACCCATGCGCGCGCATGCTTAATAATAGGAAATCTCATCACTCACATCAAGAATAAATGAAAGCATAGTAGTCAAATAAGAGGCAATTACAACGTCATCATACGTTAAGTCCCTCTCACTTCGGGGACTAGGTATTCGCAAAGGATGGGGTACTACAAAAGCCTAAAGGCAGGACAAGGAGTTTAATCAATCTTATTTCTCAATTCCCAATTCTCTCACTGCTTCTTGTGCAGCTAATTCCTGTGCCTTTTTCTTGCTCGGTGCAACTGCAGACGCGAATTGGTGTCCATTACAAGCCACTGTTGTACGATAGGAAATAATGTTGCCACTTGACTCCTGCTCTGCTATCTCATCCGTGTACGTCGGCAATGTTTGATATGTTTTTTGGCAATACTCTTGCAAGAGACTCTTGAAGCTTTTGGTGGGGAAAAGTGCGCCTTCCTGTAAATGAGGATAGACGGTGCGCAAGACAAACGCCTGTGCTGACGCATCTCCTGCGAGTAATGAAATCATACCAACCAGTGCTTCGAAACAATCTGCTAAGACCGCGTCTTTGGTGCGTCACCCTGACTTTTCTTCACCTCTTCCCAAGAAAATATGCTTGTCTAGTCCAATCTCTCTCGCCACGTTCGCTAAGGTTGATTCCTTTACCAAAAAAATCTTAGCCAACGTCAACTGCGCCTCGGACAGATCTCCGAAATCCTGAAATAATTGTTTACAAATAGTATGTCCGACTACCGCATCTCCATAAAACTCCAATCTTTCATTGTCCGGCAAAGCAGGGACAATATCTGCAGCGAATGATTTGTGCACAAAAGCCTGGAGGAGTGTCTCCTCATCTACTGGTACAGAAAAAAATACACCTAACTGCTCTAGGTAAGTAATGAGGTCTGATAAACGCTCGGTTACACTCTGCGGATAGGTCATGAAAATGGCTTAAATTAGACAAGAAAAATTATTGCGGGTCTACAGAAGAAAGTAACTTGTGTCAAATACCATTAATGAGTTTTCAGCTAGCATCATCGCCATATCTTTTGGCGAGTTCTATCATCTCATTGAGGACAACTTCTTTGGGGGTTTTGAGACGGACGTATTCGATATATCATAGTACGAATACTACTCTATCCATGATATCCATGTCGTCATACGAAAAAGAGACCGTATGCTCATTTACTTTGGTACGAACCGTAGGTTCATAATCAAGAAAATAAGGAGCGACCTCCTGAATATAGGCAAAATCTATTTCTTCAGATTCAATTTTGCGAAAATATTGATCAATAATATAACTAATCTCGCGATCTACATCGCCGAAATAATCGCTCGCCAAGACAGCTCTCATATCCACTGCTTCTTGTCCTTCATCAAGTTTTACTATTTTATCTAGTTTGTCTATTTCAACAAGGAGTGCTTCTTTGTCTTGGATAGTTTGCCAAAAATAACGCTGATAAAAGTAGACCAACACGATTTTTCTTGCGTAAATTCTTGCTTTAATGTTCATCTATCCGGACATGCGACATGGTAAAAAACATCCCCTCAGGGCATGACCAAACATGTTATGCTTCCAAAAGAGCTGTTTTCTTGCCTTTGATAGTCACAATTTGTTTGCCTTTGTACCAACCACAATGTCCACATACTCTATGCGCAGGTGTGTATTTGGCACAATGTGCACATTTGACGAGCGAAAGGTTTTCGTGGAGTCTCTTCATTTCTTTGGACATCCACATATGCTTTTGCTGACGTTTTTTCGCAATCGATCTTTTCTTTCTTGGACCAATCATTTCACAAAACAAAAAGGATAAAGCTGAACGAGGGATAGTATACTATGCTGCTGCCTTTTTCGCTGCAGGTTTCTTAGCTGCTGCTGGTTTCTCTGCCTTTGGTGCTGCAGCTTTCTTAGCTGCTGCTGGTTTCTCAGCCTTTGGTGCTGCTGGTTTCTCAGCCTTTGGTGCTGCAGCTTTCTTAGCTGCTGCTGGTTTCTCAGCCTTTGGTGCTTGTGCCTTTGGTACTTTGACTTTTTTGACTTTAGGCTGAGCCGCCTTTGCTTTGAGAGCAGCATTCTCAGCGTTCTTTTGAGCAATAAGCTCTGCACTCAAAATATCAACTACCGTCTCCAAATAGACACGTCCGTCATATTTGGTCATTTTCTTTTTTCTAAAGAAAACAATACCATCAGTCATAGCATGCAACGTGAAATCCTTGCCCTTGTAGACGTTGACGCCTGCTTGATATTTGTCGCCTTTTTGTCTAATGATAATATTGCCCGCGCTAGCAGTTTGTCCAGCAAATAACTTCACCCCACGGTACTTGGGTTGGGAGTCTTTGAGGTTTTCTGAACTACCGGCGGCTTTTTTGTGAGCCATGATTGAAACAAAAACATAAAAAAGATACACAATGTACTATTTTTCCTGGTATCAACGTTACCAATACTGATTTCGAGACAAAATGCAAGGTTTTTACTTTTAGAGACCCTCTTCTACCATAGACGTATCAGCGTCAGACTCCTCAACTTTCATTCCTCCTCTAAATATCTCTCCAATAGGCAATAATCTACCAATAATTACATTTGATTTGAGATCCAATAATCTATCAATTGATCCTCTCGTAGAAGCTTCTACCATCACTCTAATAGTTTCTTGGAATGAGGCAGCGGACATCCAAGAGTCAGACTCCTTCGCCACTTGTGTCAGTCCAAGTGCCAATCTTTCTCCTTTGGCAGGTTGTTTACCTTCAGCTTCAAGCCCCTTATTGACCGCCACGAAATCTTCAAATTTGACAATCGTCCCTGGGATGAAACTACTATTTCCTGTATCCTCAATAATTACCTTGGAGAACATCTGTTTGATAATAATTTCCATGTATTTGTCGTTTACCGACTGACCTTGGGAGGTATATACTCTCTTGATTTCCTTCACAATGTATCTTTGCGCTTCGAGAGCACCCACGGTGTTCATATATTCTGAGATATCCAATGATCCTGTAGAAATAACTTGTCCCTTGAATACTTCAGCACCCTCTTTGACTTTGAGTACGGTACCAATTGCCAATTTCTTTTTTGCTTTCTGAGTGGTACCGATGACGATATGATCTTTTTTCACTTCCATCACCTTTCCTTCCTCTTTGATTTTGAGTTTACTTCTTCCCTTGGTAGCATAGGCAGCTCCCTTAGCAAGTTCTTCTCCCTTTCTCACTTCACATGTATAACCGTCTTTGATAATATATGTTTGTGGAAGCGGTTCTGAGATAATTTCTATTTCCGTCTTCTTCGCAGACTCAATAATTTGCACTGTGCCATCAAATGGCACAACAATTGCTGGTTTCTTGGGATTTCTCACTTCGAATAATTCTTCAACTCTCTTGATACCCATTGTGATATCTCCTTCTGCTTGTGCAATACCTCCTGTATGGAACGTACGCATCGTCAACTGAGTACCTGGTTCACCAATTGATTGTGATGAGATAACACCAATAGGACAACCCAATTGCGCCTCCTCTCTTGTTGAAAGATCCATACCGAAACACTTCTGACACACACCACTGATAGTAGTACACGTCAATGGACTTCTCACTGCTACCATATCTACGCCACTATCCATAATCAAACGCAACATAGCTTTATCAATCAAAGTGTCTCTCGCTACCAAGACATTTCACTTGGTATCGACCAGGTCTTTCGCCAATGTTCTACCAAAGATCAATTCATCAAATTCTTCACCTCTCATATCCGCCTCATCCTTGGTAATGATGATAAAGTTTTCTGTCCCACAAGATACTTCTCTCACAACCACTTCTTGTGACGCATCAACCAATCTTCTCGTCAAGTATCCTGATTCAGCTGTTCTCAACGCTGTATCTGCTTTACCTTTTCTCGCACCATGCGCAGAAATAAAGTATTCAATTGGGCTAAATCATTCAAGCAATGATGACTTAATAGGCAATTCAATAATTTCTCCAGACGGAGATGAAACAAGTCCTTTCATACCAGCCATCTGTGTCATTTGTACCCGATTACCTCTCGCTCATGAATCAATCAAGTTGTAGATATCATCTCCTGGTTTATATGATTCTTTCACCAATTTTTCAATTTCAGCTTTTGCTTCACTCCATTCAGTAATAATAATTCTATGTTTCTCTTCATCGGAAATGAAACCTTTGAACCAGAAGTTGTGAATTTCATTCACTCTTTCGTTGGCAGCATGAAGAATTTCTCCTTTTGCTTCAGGGATAGTAAGATCGAAAATATTCATCGTCACTGCAGACTTGGTAGCAAACACAAATCCCCAATCTTTGATATCATCAGCTACCTGTACGGTAGTTTGTCTACCATAGTGATCAAAAATCACATCGAGGATCTTCTTGAGACCTTTCTTCGTTACTTTTTCATTTACGTATCTTACTTTCTCAGGCAACAAGTGATTGAAGATTGCTCTTCCTACGGTGGTTTCAATAAACTTATCTTCTCGTTTGAGTAAGACCATATCTTTGATATCCAACAATGATGCACGATATGCAGTTATAATAGCTTCGATAGAAGCGAATTTTCCTTGGATAGGTGTTTCTTTGGCTAATGAAGTCAGATAGTATACACCCAATACCATATCTTGTGAATGAGTAATTACCGGTTCACCAGAAGCTGGTTTGAGGACGTTTTGATCTGATGCAATCAAATCTCTTGCTTCTGCTTGTGCCTCTTCAGAAAGCGGCAAATGCACTGCCATCTGATCTCCATCGAAATCCGCATTGAACGCAGGAGTTACCAACGGATGAATTCTCACGGTCTTACCAGGCATCAATTTGATTTTGAAGGCTTGGATAGACAATCTATGCAACGTCGGTGCACGGTTGAGCAAAACGTATTTATCTTGAATTACCTCTTCGAGAATCTTGAGAGCTATAGGACTTTGATCCTTGATCAACTTCTCTGCTTGTTTGGGGGTATGTGCAATTTTTCTTTCAATCAACTTCCCAATAATGAATGGCGTAAACATCTTCACCGCTACATACAACGGAAGGCCACATTCATTGAGTCTCAAGTTTGGTCCAACAGTAATCACCGAACGTCCTGAGTAGTCAACTCTCTTTCCGAGCAAGTTCTTTCTAAAGATACCTTCTTTACCAGAAAGCATATCCGTCAATGACTTGAAGATTTTGACACCAGCGCCAAATTTACCAGCATTTGCTGTTTCACCGACCAATAAGTTATTAACTGCTTCTTGGAGCAATCTGATCTCATTTTTCTTAACAACATCTGGCATACCCACCTGAATCATTTTCTTCAATCTCAAATTTCTCATCAGTACACGTCTGTAGAACAAGTTGACGTCTGATGATGCAAATTTACCTCCCTCGAGTTGAACGACTGGTCTTAAATCTGGTGGAATGACCGGCAAATGGGTAAGTACCATAGCCTCAGGTTTGACACCTGAAATATAGAGGTTGATCAAGAGTTTAAGTTTTTTGAAAGCTTTTCTTCTTTCCTCTCCTTTGATGCTTTGAAACGTAGAAAGAATAGTAACAATATCTTCTTCAATACGTACTTGTTTGAGCAAATGCAAAATAGCTTGTGATCCAGAAGCAAACGTAAATGCTCCTTCAAATTTATAGAAAATATTTCTGTAATCGCTTTCGAGAATAGTTCAACCAACTTTGAGATTAGACAAAATAGATTTAATTCTACTATATTCTTTTTCAAGTCCTGCTTTGTTGTCAGCATACATTTTTCTGAGCTCTTCTACCTGCACTGCAGCGTCCTTGGTAGACTTAGTTTTGGTGGTTTCGCTATGTCCTTTCTCCTGAGATTTTTTTTCTTGGTCATAAATTCTATCAAGTTCTTCTACCTTGGCATGATAGTCCTTGTCGAGAGTTTGGAGGACATTTTTCTTTTGTTGTTCATTGATATCAGTGACAATATATTTGACGAAGTACAGTACTTTTTCAATTTCATTGATAGAGAGATTGAGCAAGAGACCAATCCTAGAAGGCGTAGCCTTGATATACCAAACATGTACTACAGGAGCAGCAAGTTCGATATGCCCCATTCTTTCTCTTCTGACTCTCGACGTAGTGACTTCTACGCCACATCTTTCACAAACGATACCCTTGTATCTGACTCCTTTATACTTGCCACACGAGCATTCATAGTTTTTCATAGGCCCAAAGATTGCCTCACAAAAGAGGCCCTTTTGCTTTGGCTTTCCCGTTCTATAGTTGATCGTATCTGGCGATTCAACACTACCAAACGACCAGCTTTTGATGTCATCAGCTGATGCTAGGAGCACTTGTAACCCATCGAAATACTTTTTGATCATCGGTTGTGAAAGTAAGGGTAAAAGTTATTCGTCGATATCTCCATGTTCTCTAAGTTCTTCAACAACAGTATCCATCATTTCTTTCTTCTCCTCAACTTCATCGAAGTGAGTACCTTTAGCAATTTCGACTTCTTCACGAGAGTCATCACCACCCGTGATACCTTTGAGACCGAGCTTGATGATCTTATCTATCTTCTCTGCATGGAGTTTTTCAATATCTTCATTGTTGAGTGGCATAATGTTTTGTCCCAAGCCCTTGAATAGATACACTACGAGATTGAATGACTCAGGCACACCAGATACCTTGATCTTACCTCCTTTGATAATTGCTTCATATGTCTTGTTTCTACCCGTTACATCATCTGACTTGACGGTCAACATTTCTTGGAGAGTATACACTGCAGAGTATGCTTCGAGCGCCCATACTTCCATTTCTCCGAATCTCTGTCCACCTTCTCTTGCTTTACCACCGAGCGGTTGTTGGGTAATCAATGAGTAAGGACCGACAGATCTCGCATGAATTTTGTCTTCAACCATATGGATCAACTTGATGATGTGCATGTATCCAACCGTAACTCTATTGTTGTATGGTTGACCTGTTCTTCCATCGTAGACGACAGATTTCCCATCCACAGGATACTTAATCTCTGCTAGCATATTTCTAATATCTTCTACGCCAAATGATGAGAACAACGGAACAGCAAATTTCATGCCCAATGCTTTAGCTATCAAGCCAAGCTGTGTTTCGAGTGTCTGTCCGATATTCATACGACCAATTACACCCAATGGATTGAGGACCACATCGACTGATCTACCATCAGCCGTATATGGCATATCTTCTTCGGGAACTACTACAGAAATAATACCTTTGTTACCATGTCTTCCTGCTAATTTATCACCGACCTCGATCTTTCTCGTAGAAGCAACATATACTTTGATTTTCTTTCTCACGCCTGCAGTCAAATTATCTCCTTTTTTCGCATCCAAAATAACCATATCAATTACTTTTCCTTCACTACCCGCTGGCATGTACAAAGAAGTATCTTTGAAACTCTTGGATTTATCACCAAAGATTGCTTGAATCAATTTCTCCTCTGGAGAAAGTTCACCCTCGCTCTTTGGAGAGATTTTACCAACGAGAATGTCTCCACCTTTGACGGTAGAACCAATTCTTACAATACCATCATCATCCAAGTTCTTGAGTTTCATCAAGGATACGCCAGGAATATCGCTTGTGGTTTCTTCGGGTCAGAGTTTGGTATCAGCAACTTCAATCTCGAATTCATCGATATGAATAGAGGTAAGTTCGTCTTGTTTTACGAGTCTTTGAGAAATAACTACCGCATCCTCATAGTTGTATCCTTCCCAAGGCATAAATGCTACTTTGAGGTTCTTACCCAAAGAGATTTCACCATCAACTACTGATGGTCATTCGATGAGTACTTTCCCTTTTTTCACTTTCTCTCAGATGGTCACTCTCGGCCATTGATGAATTACGGTTTTTTGATTTGATCTTTTGAAGGTCAAAATTTCATGTTCTTTGACACCTGATTTTGCGTATCTGATTTTCACTCTTTTGCCATCTACATACATTACTTCACCATCTTCTTCGGCTTTGACGACCGCATAAGTCATCGCAGCGATATCTCCTTCCAGTCCAGTTCCGACTAATGGCGCTTCAGGTTTGAGCAAAGGTGTTGCCTGACGTTGCATGTTTGTACCCATCGCAGCACGCACCGCATCATCATGATCCACGAATGGAATCACTGACGTATTTGGACTGAAGATTTGTGAAGGATTGACGTCTACGTGAGTAATATCATTAACGTAGAAAATTTCCATATTGATGAAATGTCTCGCAGGGACACGCTTCATCATAATATTTCTGTGTTCGTCCAAGGTAATAGAAATATCTGCAACGATATATTTTTCGTCATACTCTGGCGAGATATACTCTACTTCTTCTGAGACGAAAGGTCTCACTTTGATAGTAGATTGAGACTTAGCAAAAGCAGTTTCAATTTCTTCTGCAGCTTTTTGGGTGATGTACTCACCATCTTTGACAATTACTCTCCCCTTGGGAGTAGTAATAGCCTCATCTGCAATTTTATTGATCAAGCGAGATGCAATAGGTGGCAATTCTTTAATCACCTTCATAGCAGGCGTTTCCATAAATCCATACTCGTTGATTTTGCTATACAATGATTGGTATACTACCAGACCAATGTTTTGACCTTCAGGTGTTTCAATTGGACAAATTCTACCATAATGCGATTGATGTACATCACGCACCTCGAAGGTAGCAGTCTCTCTTTTGAGTCCTCATGGTCAGAGAGCGGTAATTCTTCTTTTGTGTTCAATTTCAGCCAACGGATTGATTTGATCCAAGAACTGGGACAATTGAGAGGTAGCAAAGAAACTCTTGATAGAATTATCAATGATCTTGAAGTTCGCCAAACTTGTGAGTTTAATTGGCTCCTCGAGATTGAGAACACTCAACTTACCTTTCACGCTTTTTACAAATTTTCTCATCACCGGTGAGAGATGCGCATACAAGGTTTCTCCCATAGATCTAATACGTCTATTCGCAAGATGGTCGATATCATCATAGAAAAACCCTCTTTTTTTGTTCGCGAGATTGATCAAATATCTGAGTGATGCAATCAAATCTTGTGCATCAAATATTTGTGATTCAGGCTTCTTGATTTCTTTGTTAACACCAATTTTTACATTAATTTTGCGTCTAGCAACCTGGCCCAAGAACATTCTATCTTGAGACAAAAAGATGGATTTGATGTAGTCCATAGCGCTGTCAGCGTCAATAATTTCACCAGGTCTCATCTTGTTGTAAATATATATGGCAGCATCTTGCGCAGAGGTAATTGTGTCTTTGTTGAGCGTATGCTGGATGAAGTCAAAATCTTCATCATCAGTTAATCCATCAAACAATGCTTTGATACTTTCATCTGTTTCGAACCCAAATACTCTCAACAATGAAGTAACCAAGAATTTTCTTGAGTTATTTACTCTCACGACAATAGTACCAGATTTTTCGGTGAAGACCTCTATCCAAGATCCTCTCTCAGGAATAATCTTGAACGATTGAGTCAAATTTCTCTTATCGAAATTGAAGAAGATACCGTATGATCTGATAATCTGAGCAATTATTACTCTTTCAACACCATTGATCACGTATGATCCCCACTTAGTCATCAAAGGCAAAATACCGATATTGATACGCTTATTGAACAGTACTTTGTTGGTCTCGCTATCTACCAGCTTCATTTTACCAGAAATAATCCCTCCATAGGTGAGTTCTTTCTTTTTGCAGGTATCAATTGGATCAATTGGATCTGAAACTTTGATTTCGTTGATAGTCAGCGCGAGTTTTTCACCAGCGATATCATAGACAGGATTGATATCATCAAACAATTTAGCTACATAATTCTCGAGGAAAGAAGCATATCCTTGCTTTTGCGTGTCTAATAGGTCTGGAAAATTAGCAAATTTCTTGGGTTGCGCCAAATAAGTTCTCCCCCATTTTTCACCAAATGTCGGGAAATTAGTGGGTATGGTTGGTGTTTTGGGTTTCGTAACTATTGCAGGCCTTGCAACGACTTTCGAAGTAACTACTCTTTTGGGAGTTACTTGTGCCTTTGGTGCTTGCGCCTTTGGTGCTACTTTAGCAACCACCTTCTTGGCT
Organism: uncultured Candidatus Peribacteria bacterium; assembly: GCA_964447535.1. Taxonomy (GTDB): domain Bacteria; phylum Patescibacteriota; class Gracilibacteria; order Absconditabacterales; family Absconditicoccaceae; genus CAYUST01. The sequence continues at coordinate 31,489 of CAYUST010000011.1, read as the reverse complement.
GGAGTCGCTTTCGCAACCACCTTCTTAGCAGGGGCGGTTTTGGCAACAGTCTTCTTAGCAGGTACTGCTTTAGTAACTACTTTTTTGGCTGGCGCTGCTTTAGCAACTGCCTTCTTAGCAGGAGCTGCTTTAGTAACTACTTTTTTGGCTGGCGCTGCTTTAGCAACTGCCTTCTTAGCAGGAGCTGTCTTTTGAGGAGCCGAAGATTTCTTAGCAACAATTTTGGCTTTGCTAGGGCTCTTTTTGGGTGGAATATTCTTTTTTACCATACCTGCCATACGTTAAAGATAAAAGCAAAAAAGCCTACGAGCGTTTCGTAGGGAAAACGATGAAACAAACACATGAGGAAATATGCATGAAGGAAGTTGCACAGAACATAAAGAATTCACCAGGAGTTGCAACACTATTTCTTAGCAACTGTTAGTTGGTGTCTTCCCTTAGCTCTTCTTCTTGCCAGCACTCTCTTGCCGGTCTTAGTCTGCATTCTGATCAAGAATCCGTGAGTGGACAATCTCTTTTTCCATCTATACTTCCTGATTCTATTCAATTTTCCTGGCATTGAACAAACAAGAAAAATAAAACAATATGGGCACTACTACTTTTTGTATGGCATCAAGCCTAATTCTCTTGCTCTCAAAATCGCAGTCCTAATCATTTTTTGGTGTCTCACACTAATGTTGCCGTATTTTCTTGGTTTGATCTTAGCAAATCTCGTCGTGTATCTTTTGAGAAGATCAACTGATTTCCAGTTAATCAAACCTACACGATGTGCATTCGTGAAGAATGGCTTTTTGACAATAAATATACCCATGGTATGCGAGAAAAAATAAAGGAAAACTAAGCTACTTCTTCAGCATCCTTGTCCTTGGTAGGAACAACATCTTCCGATGCTACTACATCTTTGACAAGTTCTTTTTCTCTAGATTCGCGCGCAAGAGCTTCTGCTTCTTCGATCGCAACAAATTCTTTTCTCATATCTGCAAATGTCATAAATTTTTCTTGCGCACTCATACGATAGAAGAAGAATCTAATAATCCCCTGATCCAATGAGAGTTTATTTTGGATAGCAGGCAATTGCGCTGGATCAACTTCTACATGATAAGAAACATAGTACGATTGAGGATTGCCACGCATAGGATAGACTGTTGTCAAAAGACCCATGTCATCAGTAGCCACTACCTGTACTAGTGATGTTACTTTCTTCTTGATCTCATCAATAGCTGCCTTGGACAGGCTAGCATCAATGACGACTACAAGTTCATACACATTCATTTGCCAACAAATAAGAGCTAAAAACTAAATTCCATATCTGATATATTTTTGGATCACTGTTGCTCAGAGACGATCCTTTATTTTTTTGGTGTCATCTACAATTGAGGTCTGCTCGAGCAAAACAAGTTCTCCTCGCTCCTTAGCAAGCTTCCCCGCAACAATTTTTTCAACAATGTCTGCAGGTTTGTTACTCTCTTTGAGCTCAGCACTAAACATAGTAGTAAGTTCATTGACGGTTTCTGCAGGTACATCATCGACAGACAAATACATAGGCTGCATAGCAGCAACTTGGAGAGCAACTTCCTTGGCAACATTTTCGTCACCAGAATAGAAGACTACACTAGCCACCTTATCACCAGGATGTCTATACACGTATGCATTTCCTGTAGCTACGAATGCGTCCAAGATTTGCATATTCTCTCCAATAGTCACAAAGTTATCTTTGAGAACTGTATTGACCGCTTCTTTGGTTGTTTCTCAAAGTTGCGCGTAAGAAGCAAAATCTTGCTCATTACTCAATTGATCCACAATCTGTGTCGCCAGGCTTCTGAAGGTATCATTTTTGGCTACAAAATCTGTCTCACAAGCCAGCTTGAGACCAACGGTCTTGTCACCATACTGTTTGATCATGACGACACCTTCATTGGTTGCTCTATCTGCTTTGTTAGCTGCTTTGATAGCACCTTTTTCTCTCAGGATTTTTTGTGCGCGCTCGAGATCTCCTCCTGACTCCTGCAAAGCATCCTTACAATCCTTGAGTGGTGCCTGCGTAATCGCTCTGAGATCTTTGAGTGTTTGCATATCTACTTCACCCATCCAATCATCTATAACAAATAAAACACACTTATTTTGCCTTTTCTATATCCAGTTCGAAGATTGCTACAATCCATCCACCTATTCACCCAAAGAATGGCATGAGTACTTTATCTTGCTGAATAGTAAATGAGCCTTCTCGTGCCTGTTTGACAAAGAGTACCCAAATTACCATAAAGAACAGAAAGAGTACAACCGGAACCACCCACAAATAGGGAACAAAAACAAAGATAATACCGACTACCATACATATGAAGAAGACCGTCCATCGTCCCAAGGCTTGCTTGAGATGAAAGAACTCATACACTGAGATAGTTTCCTTGCTTAGCGCTACGACGATACCAACGAAAAAATACATTAGGAGTGCTTTTTTTCTTTCTACACTACTCGGAACATACTGTTCGTTGATCAATCCATCGAGCTCTTTTGCTTCTTGTGTCATAGGAAGCAACCTAAACTAAAGCATATGCTGTCTGTCAGAACTATCCAATAATTTGATGTAACACATAGTCAATACTCTGTCTACTATTGACGTTACACATTACCAGTTTTGCATTTGACCATCTGTCAAAATTTGAAGATGCGAGCAAGATAGCATCCGCACGCATTTTCTCAACTTCATCGACGAATTTATGCATCAATTGACCATCTACAATAACTACGAGATCTGGCTTTTTCCTGAGTGCAGTTACTCCCTTGTAGACCTGCTCAATTTTCTTGAGTGCTCTACGTTTCATAGACTGTTCTTTTTTGGTCAATGCTTTGAATGATTCACTCTCGATATATGCTCTGAGATCATTGAGACTCTTGATTCTTGAAAGCAATGTTTCGAAGTTAGTAAGAACGCCAGCAGGAATTTTGTGATTGAGATAATGAACGCCAGCTTTGGTAGCGAGCTTTTCGATTTCCTCTTTGTAAATCTCCTTTTGGCAAATCAACAATACTTCCTTGTTTGCTTTTTTAACAGCCTGGAAAGCTTCCTTAGCTTGTTGAATTTGTTGACCAACCATCTCTGGATCAAAAACTACCATACCACCATAGACACCGAGCCAAAATGCTCTTGTCTTGGGGTTAGATACGTTTTTGGGATGACCCAAATATGCTTTGGTCGTGATGATATCTTGTGTGGTCATGCACGCGCAACGCAAAGGATAAAACTATTTCAAAGAGACGGTAGCTCCTGCTTCCTCGAGCTGTGCTTTGATAGTCTCTGCCTCCTCCATAGTAATTTTCTCTTTGACAGGAGTTGGAGCCTTCTCAACGATATCTTTCGCTTCTTTGAGTCCAAGACCCAAAATTTCCTTCACTACCTTGATAACACCAATTTTTTGTTGACCTACTTCTGTAAGTTCAACTGTTACCAAGTCGCTAGCTCCACCTTCATCAGATGCGCCACCGCCACCACCCGCCATCATGACAGGAGCTGCAGCAGATACACCAAATTCTTTTTCTAACGCTTTTACCAATTGGCTAAGTTCAACTGCTGAGAGATCCTTAACAAGGTCAAAAATCTTTTGTGCAGAAGATGAAAGGACAATTCCACTTTCTTCAGTCATGATAGTACCCTAATTAATAAATATAAAAAGATGAATTACTACAAATGTAGTGGCACTTACGCCGTTTCACTAGGAGCTTCGTCAGCTGGCGCTGATGCAACAGTGTCTTCAACAACAGGAGTCGTTTCTTCAGCCACTACAGGCGTAGCAACTGCTTCAACTACTGGTGCTTCAGCAACTACTGGTCCTCACTGTTTGTCCGCGATAGCTTGCAATACTCTTGCAAAGCCACTCACCGGATGATTGAGTAAGAACAAGAATTTGCCGACCAACTCTTCTTTGGAAGGAAGGTTTGCAAGTTCTGCTACGTATGCTGCCTTCTGTCGAGAAGTTGCATACCAACCACCTACGTACTCAATACCAAAAGCGCGCTTTTCTTTTGCTCGCTTCTTTTTGTGTGTATTGATTACTTTGAGAGGAGCGTGTTCGTCCGTCTCATTGTAACTATACAACACGGCAATTGAACCAGCAAGCTCATCGAGCGTTGCTCCTTGCAAGTCTGCCGAAACACCTTGCAAAAATACTCTCTTCTTGACCACCTGCAATTTACCCTGAGCATCCTCAAGAGCAATTCTCAGCGCATTTCCCTCATTTACTGGGATCCCCGCTTGAGTAAGTACAACCACGTTTTTTGCGCCTTGTACTTCTTGCAAATAGGTCTTGGCGAGTGCTAGTTTGTCAGCTTTCAACAATGGCATTGCCAAGATTGCATATAAATAAAAAAACCCGCACTGAGCAAGGTCACAAAAACAAATATACAAAATGTATGGAATGTCTTTGTATCCTAGGTAGGATTTGCGATTTCTCATCTAACTGGACATCGAGAAACAACCTACTGTCTCTGGCTACGGCAGTCAATGTACAGATATAGACACTGAATGCAAGTGAAAATCATGAAAAAATACGGACATAAGATGCCAAACCATATTTGCGAAATACTAGCCTTTCTTGCCAACAAAGCTAGACAGACCACGACAGAAAAGAGAAAAAGAAGGTATGAAAAAGCGGCCCGGTGAAACCCCGGGCCGCTGAAATACATTTTTCTCGTTTGCTACTGTTTGAGGCACACTTTCTCTACGGTCAAAAACTCTTCATAGGTTGTCCACATCATACTTCCCACCACACCTAGTGAAAGCGCAGGAGGGGTGGTATGTTCACGTAACGTCATACGTACATAATAATTCAGTGAACTCTCTAGTGGAGTTAGTATAAACACTCCTTGATTGATAGAAGAAACTGTATAGGTGTATCTTCCCAGGACAATATTTTCTCCTACGACGGTTTGTTGTAAATAGTGCACTAAATAGATAGGAGCCATCTGTCTCCCATATGCTAATGAACCACGATCACAATTCAGTAGATCGATAAGCTGACCAAAAAAATCTGGATCGTCTTGGTTCTCCAACGCTTTTTGTTGCTGTTGAAAGTAAGCTTTTTGGTAAGCAAGCGTGTAGGCCTTTTGTGCTACTGTTACTTGCACGATGCAAGAAACAAATAAGACCACAAACAAGAAAAGTGTTAAAGTACTTTTTTTCATAAATAAGTTGTTTTTTGTTCACTCCTTATAGGTATTTACATAATTTAGTCAACGCTTCTTGGAGGTTGCACTTCAATGTTCACCACTTGCATTTTTTTGACTTTCGCCTATCGTGAGTTATATATAGGCTTTTATTTCACGTTCATGTGCACATGTCTAATTTCACGACCACACAAGGACAAGATACTGGAAGCAATCAAGTACTCACTGCAAATTCCTGATCTAGGTGATCTACGACAACCACTACTCCCTCTCCTAGCGAATGAGGCGGAGCCGAATGAACGGTTGGGACTTCGGTGCCTTCAGGTAGAGGGCTGGGGTGAGGGAATGACTCAACTACATCTGCAGACGTAATAAATACTAATCAACCAGCAACATCTGGTGGTGACACAAATCTCCCTACAAACAAACAACAAACTCCTCAACAAGCAGAAAGTACTCATACAGGCACGAGCGTGCAAAAGACCGCTCTTGATGAGTCAACCTCAGGCGGCGCAGTACTAATGATAGTAGGAGAGCTCATAGCTGCACTGGTGATCATCACCGTGTGTTATTTCCTCTACTCGCGACGAGTATCTTGGTATGAGAAATGAAGAAAGGATCACCCTGCGCCACCCTGCAAAACGTGTGGTGGCACTGGGAGTATCCAAGAAACGGTAACTACGTCAGCACCGTGTAATCACTGTAAACAGACCTGAAGAGATATCTGTCACCACTGTGGAGGATCTGGAAAAACTAGTCTTGGTATTACTGTCCCACAAACAGAGGAAGAAGTTGCCAGTCTCTTGGACTGCGATTATTGTTCGGGGAAAGGATTTTCTGAACCTGCCATACCTTGCTGTATGTGCAAAGGAGAAAGAAAAATTACCTCCCAAAAAACTATTACTGTCCCCTGTCCGGCCTGTCACCAAAAGTAGCCATAAAAAAAACAATCCTGTGTTCAGGATTGTTCATCTGCTTAGCAGATATAATTTTTACTCACACACCTTTTCGATGGTGAGATATTTTTGCAAATCCTCTAGTGGACTTACATGAAAGGCGTTGACGGTCACGAACAGGGAATAGTCTACCGGAGGTTTGGTTTGGGTCAACAGATACTTAGCATAGGGCACATCGTCACTAACCAAAACGGTCATGGTGTACTCCTTGCCTGCTATAACCATGGAAGCCTCATGTCGGTCACGCAGATCCTCGAGACGGTTTAGCAAATATGGGGAACGTAGTCCTGATTGTTTTACTCCAAACCAATCGATTTTATCCCCGCAAGCGAGCGAGTCAATTACTTTACTCATGTCTTGCTGCTGCAATTGATCAGCCTGATTACAAGCACTCAGGAAAAGGGTACCCAATAAAATTACTAATAATAAGAATTTTTTCATATATTTTTGTTTTTGTAATATTTTTATAATTATTATATAGTATAAGTCAATACACAATAAAAGGTTCCTGTTGGCAAATATCTACAACAGAGGTGATTAGTTTTTCTCAAACAACACCTTCCACTCCCCATATCCCTCCTTCTCCAAATCCTCTACAGGAATAAATTTCAGCGAAGATGAATTGATGCAATAGCGCATACCACCAGATGCTGCAGGTCCATCATCGAAGATGTGTCAGAGGTGTGACCCCGCTGCTTTACTCTTCGCTTCGACTCTTATCATGCCTTCAGAAGTATCGATTGACTCTACCACTACTCATCAGGTAATGGGTTTGGTAAAACTTGGTCGACCAGATCATGAATCAAATTTATCGAGCGAACTAAACAAGGGTTGTCCTGATACTACGTCGACATAGATGCCTGGACGATGATTATCTCGGTATTCGTTGGCAAACGGTGGTTCAGTACTACAGGATTGCGTCACGGCAAATTGCTCTGGAGTAAGTGTCTCACGTAATGTTTCCTCATCTGGTTTGGTGTACGATCAGGTAGCGAGAGATTCCTTCTGTTCAATTTCTTCAAAATATTCTTCACGACCTGATCATTTTTTATATCCATTGTAGCGTTCTGCGGAATGTAATCGAAAATCCTGATGATACTCCTCTGCCGGAAAGAAAGTACTGTAGCGAACAATTTCTGTCACAATCGGAGCATCATACATACCACTACGTTCGAGCATAGCTTTTGATGCTACTGCAATTTCATACTGTTCTAGATTGTGATAATAGATGACCGTAGTATATTGAGGTCCCTTATCTACGAATTGTCCTTTGGCATCTGTAGGATCTATATGTTTCCAAAAAATATCGAGGAGGTCGGCATAAGAAATAATGTTTGGATCATAATACACCTGAATAGCTTCTTTGTGTTTTGTCCTGCCTGACGAAACACGATCATAGGTGGCATCTTCTGCACTACCTCACGCATACCCTACGATAGCATCCAACACACCGGTAGTTGTTTGGAACGCAGGTTCGATACACCAAAAACATCCCGCAGCAAAGGTTGCAACCGATCATGTCATAGAAATAGGAGCAGTAGATAAATCAGGAGCTGTCACCTGTTTGGTACGATAAAAAAATGCTATTCAAGCTACAAGTACTGCCAATCGTCCAATAATAAGTAAACGCATAGAGTGAAAAAAGAAATAATTAGGTGATCGTTGGCACGAATAAAAGTACGCACATCGCAAGCCCATTGATCAACATATGGAAGAGTAGACTATACCACAATGACTTTGTTTTCCAATAGATATATCACAACAATAAAGCGAGCAAAAATAAATTGAGCACCACTCACCGTTCCATATGGACAACTGCGAAAATAGCCGACGCAACTATTACTCACCATTTTCACCAAACCTCCATCAAAGTAGTTGTCAAAAAACCTCTATAGATAATTTCTTCCACCAAAGGTCACACTAGCACAACAGCAATAAACACCAGTATTTTTTGTCGCCAAAGTTCAAATGGCAAAGCAGATAATGCCTGCATCACCAATTGTTCGCCATACAATCCGGGGATTTGGATACCATATACTTGAGTAAGTACAACAAGCACAATATTTATGCAGATGTAGAACAAGACAGTACTCCCTACTACTTTCCATGCCAGCTTCCATCCATGTCGATGAAAATGTACACGAATTGCAGCTATCATAGATTTCATTGATCTATGCACATGTCGCACATACCAAACTCATGCCAACAATGCAAGCGTGACCACTTGCTGTACCAAAAATAACATCCCCAAAGCAGTAAACGGACTATCCTGTACCCATCCTGCCAACCAAGCATGTGTTTGTGTATCAGGGCGCATTACCAAAAAAACAAGCAGATTGATTGCTAAGTAACTCGTCAAAAATGCTATCACTGGACGTAGAGATTTGTTGATCATTGAGCAAGATAATAGCGGTTTACAGGAGAGAAACAAGCAAAGAATTTCTCCATAAAAAAAGAGAAGGGAATCCCTTCTCCGTTCAAATCTTTTCCCATCAATCTCAATCCCAGGAAATTAATACTTTATATTTTTTGGCTTCGATGGTCACGAATGGACCCTCCTTGAAAGCACGGATTCTTCCCGTGGAAAGCTCAGCGCTCACGAATTGGTCTTCCTTCACATCTATACATACATCTTCGCTATCATGGAAGATTGAAGATGTAGTTGGCATGCTCGCAATGTGATTGCCCGGCAACCAGAAGTAGTGGTTGAGACCGAAACCGAAGATATCGGGGCTACCAGAAACATTCATCTTGAGGTTTCTGAATTTATACAGCCCATTCTTGTAAATGACAAGCGCTGTATAGATACCCAGTTGGCCGGCTACCGCTCTCTCTTGGTCAAGTTTCATAAAAAAGTCTCTAACTCCAGAGAAACTCATAATCTGGGGTTCTTTAGTGTCTTGTTGTTTTGTATTTGCCATTTTTTTGGTTTAATGATCACGAATGTATTATGTATATATATTTTTGTATAAATGTCAATAGTAGATATATTTCCCCTTTTTTCGTCTCCCAAAAAAACTACACTGCATGAGATGATACCAAAGACCCCTCCACATATCCTGTTTGTGCTCGATTACTATCTTCCCCACCTCGGTGGTTTGGAGGTAGTTTTTGCGAATATTATTCAAAGATTGATCAAAAAGGGATACATCATTGGCATCGTCACGACCAAGCACTTCAAGACGCTCCCCAGTGTCGAAGAACATCCGCAACTCACTATTTGGAGAATCGGCAAGACCAGAGAACAATTTATGTGGATGAGTCTCTGGCATCTCCTGCGCATCGCAGGGAAGTTTGATTGCATCCATACAACTACCTACGCTGCTGCAATCCCAGCGAGTATTGCCGGCCGACGACACCGCAAGAAAGTAATTCTCACCGTCCACGAACTCTTCGGCCATCTACGAAAACGTCTCAAAAAAGTGCATCGGCCGTATCGTTTTTTCGAATGGCTCATCGTACAATTCCCCTATACACATATAGTAGCCGTTTCTCACTATACACAAAAACAACTCGTCAACGCGGGTATTCCCCAAAAACAAATAGCATTAATCTATAATGGTGTCGACACGACCATCCGAAATCCTCGTGCGATCAAGCAAACGTCTATAGATGCATTCAAGCTCCATCACCAACTTGCCAACAAAACACTACTCCTCTACTACGGCCATAGTGGCGCTTCCAAGGGACTTGATTATCTGATCAGAGCCCTCCCCCTCATCAAACAATATCATCCTGATCTCCACTTCCTCGCCAATATCATCCCGTGAAACAGAGACCTCAAAATCCAAAGTATGATGCACAAAAACGGTAGTCGAGACTATACTACTCTCCTCCATGGAGTCGAACAACAGCAACTCCTCACGATTATAGGCAGTGCAGATGTCGTGATAGTGCCTTCCATAAGCGAAGGCTTTGGCATGGTGGCAGCAGAAGTAAGTCAACTGGGCAAACCATTGATAGTCACTGACTTCTGAGCTTTGCCTGAAGTGGTTTGTGGTAAGGTTATCACCCTCCACAAAGAGCTCCGTCCAGAGGACTTCCTCGACGCCTACACCCGTTTCCACCTTGGCCAACGAACCAACATACCTCAAAAAACCTTCTCCTGGGACAAAACCGTATTAGCATATTGTAAGTTGTATAAGTAATTTTCCACTTTCAACTCTCCACATTTTCATTACCACTACCCTATGACTATAGGTGTATTTGAGCAGATGAAACAGCTCGTAGATGGCAAAGAAGTGTGGATGGCACGCCAGTTTGCCATTATTTTGGGGTACAAGGAACGACGCAATTTTCATAATGTAATCATGAAGGCCAAGACCTCTTGTCGCAATAGTGGTCAACCAGTTGATCAAAACTTCACTCCCAAAGATACGTTCGTCCCCACCAGCAGATGAACTATGAGAAAAATGGCTGATGTTCAGCTCTCTCGCTATGCCTGCTATCTTATTCTCCAAAACGCTGATCCAAGCAAAGAAATCGTCGCTCAATGACAAACATACTTCGCTCTCCAGACGAGAAACCAAGAAATGGTACAACATTCCAACCAATATCTCGAAGACCAAAAAAGAGTCATTCTCAGAGAAGAAGTCAAACAACACAACAAAAAACTGGCTTCTACCGCCAAACAAGCGGGCGTCACAGACTATGCGGAGTTCGCTGATCATGGCTATATGGGACTCTATGGTGGTATGAGACACAAAGATATCCACGAACTCAAAAAGCTCGAAGACGAAGCCAAACTGCTCGATTATATGAATAGCGAAGAGTTGGGAGCCAATTTATTTCGTGCCACACAGACCGAAGCACTTCTCAAGAGAGAGGCAGCAGAAGGCCAAGCAGAAGCCAATCAACTGCATTTTATGGTGGGCAAAAAAGTTAGAGATACTATCCAAGAACTTGGCTGAACGATGCCCGAACAACTTCCCGTTGGAGAGTCTATAGCTGTAATTAAACAAAGGCTCAAACAACAACAATACCAACAGCCTGCATTGAGCGGGCAAACCGACGCTCAACCTTTAGCCGAAACCGGTGTCCCCACCTTCCCTATACCCGAAGATATTCAGCTCCTCCAACGCCTCAAAAGCATCATATCTGACCACCCTGGCCTTTTGGAGGTCAGAATCGGTCATCAACGCTATGCGCTCTCTCCCGCATGAATGCAAGCCCTTACTGAGCTGTTTACGAAGTAGATCAAAGTTGCAAAGAGACAAAATGCAAAGTACAAAGCTAACCCTAATAATACGTAATATGTTTGTAGCAATGCGGGAAGGCTCTCGTGAATAAAGAAAAAACTCCCTGAGGGAGTTTTCTGTTCTTCCCTCCCCCTGTGAAGGGGGAGTTGGAGGGGGTTTTATAAAACCCCCTTAATCCCCCCTTGACAGGGGGGAAACCTAAATCTTATCGTACTTCTCCATCAGCAATTCTGCATTGATCTTGTTCATGAGCTCTTGTACTACACCTACGATAATGATAATACCCGAACCAGAGACTACTACAGGGATAGATCCTATACTTTGCGTAGCTTGTTGTACGAAAGGAATATAATTGAGGATATATGAGTAGATTCCAATCAATCCTAATCCCATACCACCCCAGAGACACAAATGCATCAAGACACCATTGAGATATTTTGCTGTTTCATTACCAGGTCTGATACCTGGGACAAAACCACCTCTTTTTTGAATACTATCAGCAATTCTCTCTGGGTTGAAGCTAATCAACGCGTAGAAGAAGGTAAACACGACGATCAAGATGAAGTATGCTATGATGACGATCCATCCAGGTGCTTGTGAGTAGATATTGAAATTAATCTCGATCCACTGAGCGACTGTTTGGACCCAGGGACTTTGACTCCCCGTGTTGATCACAATTTGTGAAACCAAATATGGGAAGGTAATAAATGCTACTGAGAAGATAATAGGAATCATGCCCACAGGATTGAGGGGAATAGGCAAGCTAGCACGCTCTTGGACATTACCTTGTCTTGCATACACGATAGGGATTTCTTTCTTGGTTTTGATCAAGATGATAGATAAGACCATCAATACCAAGACAATCACCAACATGAAGATAACCGTATTGAGGAAGTCTCCACCAGAGGAGCCAAGATAGGTGTATACTTGTGAAGTAATACCAGCAACGATAGAAGCAAAGATCAAGAGTGAAGTACCATTGGTGATACCTTTCTCTGTGATTGTTTCACCCAACCAAACGAGCAAAATACTACCTACAGACAACGCAAACGCTGAAAGTAATAAGGTGCCTGCATCAGTGGCAATTACTCCACCACCAAGCAAGTAATTAATAAAGTATACCATACCAATAGACTGCAAGAAAGCCAACGGGAAGGTCAACCATCTGGTATATTGTTGTATTCTTTGAACGCCTTGCTCACCCTGCTCTTGAAGCTCCTCGAGGTGAGGAATCACCGCAGTCAACAATTGTAAAATAATAGATGCATTAATATATGGGATCAATCCTACAGCAAGCAATGAAAAGTTCTCCAAGGTACCACCGAGCAACATAGCGAAGTATTCAAGACCACCACCTGATTGAAGGGTTTTACCCATCAATGCGTCAATTTCTACGAAAGGTACAGGAATAAACACCAACATTCTGTAGATCGCCAAAACGACCAACGTGATGATTATTTTCTTTCTCAATGATTTGTTCGCAAACACTTCACCAAGATAACGAAACACCTGCTCCATACGTATAAGAGAAAAATAAAGTACACAAACACCATAAGCAACTTCTCTACCAATGCAAGTACAAGAGATTGTTAGATAAAGACTAAGCGATTGAACCGCCAGCTTTTTCAACTACCTCACGAGCACGAGCAGAGAAAGCATCTATTCCAGTAAACGAAAGTTTCTTAGTCAATTCACCGTAGCCAAGTACTTTGACTGCACAATCTGTACGTTTGATATATCCCAGATCCACAAGCGCTTGCTTGGTAACCACGAGGGCATCAGTAATACGCGCATCTTTCTCGAGGCGACCTACATTCACTACTTCGTACGTAGTGACCAAGATAGGATGTCTCGTGAATCCTCTCAACTTCGCTATTCTTCTATGCAAAGGAGTTTGACCACCTTCAAAATGTGCTGGAATGCTTGCTCCAGTTCTTGCTTTCTGTCCTTTGAGACCTTTGCCAGAGTAATTTCCTTTGCCAGACGCATTTCCTCTACCAAGTCTTTTGGCTGGTTTTTTGCGACCTAGTCCGGGGGTTAATTCATGGACGTACATGATGAAAACAATAAGATCATAAAAGAAGTCAGAGTTATTATAGTATTATTCTTTTTTTGCAGGAGCTTTCTTGGGGGATGCCTTCGCAGGAGCTTTCTTGGGCGCCTTGGGTGCTTCATTGGCTTGGAGTGATGCAGGCATCTCTTCTGTAGCATTCTCCTCACTTTCTGCTGCCACTTCTACTTTTTTCTTGGGGAATTTACCTTCTTTGAATGTATGTAGTGCTGCGATAGTAGCCAATGCATTATTGAGTTTGTTGTTGGAACCCATAATCTTAGAAAGCATATTGGTATATCCAGCCAAACCAAGTACGGTTCTCACAGACGAACCCGCCTTGATACCTGTACCGAGAGCAGCAGGCAACAATTTGATGCTTGCAGACTTATATTTAGCTTGAACCACATAAGGGATAGACATAGCCTCGTTGAGAGGTGTCACTACGATGTTTTTGTATGCTTCGTTGGTAGCTTTCTTGACCGCAATAGAAACGTCTGCTCCCTTTGAGAGACCTAGACCAATCTTGCCTTTCTTGTTGCCTACCAAAATAATTGCTCTAAACGACAACTGTCTACCACCCGTAGTTACTCTCGTAACTCTTCTCACTTCGAGCAAAACTTCATCGAAGTCTTTCTGTGGTTTTTTTTCCATTCTCTCATCTTTTCTTGGTGCCATCGACAACTAACAATAAAGAAATAAACAATATTATACTATCAATCCTCATGCTCTTGCTCCCTCAGCGAGTTGTTTTACTCTCCCATGATAGAGATAACCATTTCTATCAAACACTACTTCATTTACTTTTTTGGACAATGCCAAAGTTGCGACCGCTTGACCGACAGCAAATGCTCTTTCAGATTTGGTGCCCGTAGTAATTTTGAGATCGTTTGCCGTAGCAATTACTTTCCCATCCACACCAATAATTTGTGCGCGCATATGATCATTTGATCTAACTACCAACAATCTTGGTTTGGTAGCAGTAGTTTTGATAGTCGTGTTGGTTCTATGCTTTCTACGAGCATACTCTTCATTTCTTGCCAGACTTTTAGAACGTAACTTGTTCATTGTTGCGTATCGCAAACATAGATAAAAAAACTATTTACCAGCCGTTTTACCAGCCTTGATTTTGATATGCTCTCCGAAATATCTCACACCCTTGCCTTTGTATGGTTCTGGCGCTCTATATCCTCTAATCTTAGCAGCGTGTTGGCCAACGAGTTGTTTATCAATACTCGTGAGCGTAATAATATCATTTCATTTTGGATCTCTTTCAATTTCTGCGCTTATTCCTTCAGGGAGAACATGATCAACAGGATGTGAATATCCTAGATTGAGCACAAGCTTTTTGCCTTGTACTTTTGCGTTGTATCCTACACCAAGAACGTGGAGTTTTTTCTGGTATCCATTGGTCACACCCTCAACCATATTAGCAATCAATGTTCTTACTAGTCCTCGCATATGTTTGAATTCTTTGTTTACGAGAGCAATAGTAATGACACCTGCCTCTTGGGTCACTGACACACCTTGTGGTAAGGTATAGTTGAGTTTTCCCTTGGGTCCTGTGACATGTACTTGAGTATCTTGTATACTCACCTCTACTTTGGCAGGGATGACTATAGGTAACTTTCCAATTCTTGACATGATCGTCAACGGTAAAAATAAAAGATATTAATAAATTTCTGCGATGAGTTCTCCTCACAATTTCTTCTGTCTTGCCTCATGTGCTGCCATCAAACCTTGATTGGTCGACAAAATACCAATACCTCTGCCAGCAGCTACAGGCTTGATCTCCTTCCATCCAATATACCATCTTCTCGAAGGTTTGGAATAGAGTTTGACCACAGGAACGTCCTCGTTCATGTTGCCTGTGACGTAGAGATCAATACTGAAGAATTGTTTGTTATCGATCGTTTGCGTCTCAAATCCTCTGATAAATCTATACTGCTGCAAGAGCTGTAAGACTTGTTCTTTGAATTTGGAGTGAGGAACACCCGTTACTTGGGTCCTCTTTGCCATATATGCGTTTTTGATCCTGATCAATAAATCGTGGATAGGTGCGTTTACCAAGCTCATCACGAAACCATAAAAAATAAAGGAAACTACTACCAGCTAGCTTTTCTCAATCCCATAATTACCCCTTGTCTAGCATGTCTTCTAAATGCTTGTCTACTTACGCCAAACTCTCTCATATATCCTCTTACCTTACCTGTAGTTCCGCATCTATTGTAGAACTTACAAGGTTGATACCCTTTGAGTGTAGGAGTTGGTTTGCCAGCAGCTTTGGCTTCTTTTACCATTTCGTAGTATTTTTGTCTCTGCTGAGCAAGTCTCTCTTGTTTGACCATCAATGCTTTTCTCGCCATGAATGAAACACAATCAAATAAAACGTGGACAAATTCTTACTGATGAAATATAATTCCCAATGATTGCAAAAGCGCTTTTGCGTCTGCGTCTGTATCTGCTGTTGTACTGAAGGTGATTTGTACTCCCATAGGAGTGGTAATTTGCTCAGGCATAATCTCTGGGAAGATAACTAGATTGGGGAAACCAACTGAATAATTTCCTTTACCATCAAATTTTCTTCCTACCAATCCTGCAAAATCTCTCAATCTCGGAAGAACGTATGTTCTTAGTCTTTCAACAAAGTCGTACGCTTTCTTTCCTCTCAAAGTCACTCTCAACATAACGGGCATATCCTCTCTCAGTTTGAAGTTGGAGATAGATTTACGAGATTTGATGAGTTGTGGTTTCTGGCCAGTGATAGCCATCAAGTTACTCTCCAGATCACTAAAATCTTTCACCCCTTTTCTCGTAGCTAGAGAACCAATACCCATTGCCACTACTACTTTGTCGAGTACAGGCACTTGGTGTATATTTTTTTTCTCTAGTTTCTTTTGGAGGGCGACTCTACCGGTCTTCTTGAATGTTTCATACGTAGTCATCACTTGGAGCATTATGCAGCTAAAACAGGCTGTTGAGAAGTTTTATATACTCTTGTTTTCTTATCCTTCTCTACGGTAATTTTGATTCTCGATGGTTTCTTGGATTTTGCATCATAAAGCATGACATTTGAGATATGGACAGGGCCTGGTTTTTCCACAAATCATTGTCCTTTGACTGCCTTCTTGCGCATATTTACGTCCTTGAGCAAAACGTAATCGCCATGTACATGCATCACCGTAGCAACGGTACCTTTGTTGGCGCCGGCAATTACCTGTACAGAATCTCCTGATTTAATTTTCTTCATCCCATAAATCGCAAAATAAATATGATAGTAACTCTCTATATAATTTCCTCTGCCATATTTGCCAACTTTTTGTAGCGAACTCTGACTTCTTTGGCAACGGGTCAGAAAATTCTCTTGCCGATAGGATCTTCAGATTTGTTGATCAATGCTACTGCATTATCCTCAAAACGAATATAGGTACCATCTTTTCTAGCAATCTCCTTTCTCACTCTCACGACAACTGCCCAAGACACAGAGCCTTTTTCAATCTGACCACCAGGTCTAGCTGTCTTGATAGCAACTACAACTTTATCTCCGACAGTAGCAGCGTTGTTTTGTGATCCTTTGAGGACTCTAATGATTTTGGCGGTAGTTGCTCATGTGTTGTCAGCCACAACCACCATTGACTCGGTCTGTAACATTATACGTTAACTCACAAAATAAAATTATGCTATTACTTCTATCAATCTCCATCTTTTGAGTTTACTGATTGGTCTCGTCTCTTGAATCTTGACCATCTGTCCCTCCTGAGCTACACTTTCTGCATCGTGTGCATAATATTTCTTTTTGACGGTATATCTTTTTTTGTAGAGAGGATGGACGTTTACTCTTTCTACTTCAACCACAATAGAGTTTTGCATTTTGGTGCTAACCACTTTGCCAATCAACTCCTTGATATTTTTATCTCCGATAATAACCATGATGGTACCTAAACAAACAAAGTAAAACTATGCTGACAATGTTTTCTGTCTCAAAACAGTAGATGTTCTTGCAATTGCCTTCCTGGTCTTACGAATAAGGTGCGTTTGTGTAAGTCCTTTGAGACTATTCTTGAGTTTGTAGTCATACAACTCCTTTCTAAGGGTATTTCTTGCTTTGACCAACTCTTTGGAAGATTCTCCTTTGAGGGAAGCAGCACTGAGATCCTTAACTTTCTTTGCCATTGGAGTAACTTAAGCACAATAAAAACTAATTTACTTCGTCTCTTCCGACGAGACTCACTTTGACCGGAAGCTTGTATCCAGCTTGCATCAATACTTTTTCAGCCTCCTCTTTCGCTACACCACTGATTTCAAATAATACTCTTCCTGGATGAACTCTTACTCTATAGGTAGACACATCTCCCTTTCCACTACCCATCGGCATTTCAAGGGCCTTTTTGGTATAAGGAAGATCCGGGAAAACTCTCATCCATACTTTACCAACTTTTCTCGTAATTCTCACAATTACTTTTCTAGCAGCCTCGAGTTGTCTGTTGGTAACATAACCACCAGAGGTTGCTTTCATTCCGAATTCACCGAATGAAACACGGTTACCTCTTTGAGCTTTACCGGTAACTCTACCTCTAAATTGTTTTCTATGTTTCCATTTGTTGGGAGCCAATAACACCATGACTGGTAACCAAATAAGTAAAATCTAACAGTTAAATTTTGTCCATAGCAGTTTTTCTTTGAGAGATTTTTACATTCTCTCCCTTACAGATCCATACTTTGATACCCAAGATACCATATTTCGTCAGCGCTGTTGTGTAATGATAATCAATATCAGCTCTCAATGTCTGGAGAGGAACTCTTCCTTCGGTGAACTTCTCAGTTCTTGAAAGATCTACTCCTCCCAATCTACCACCGATTTGTATCTTTGCTCAGATAGCCCCCTTTTCCATAATCTTTTGAATAACACCCTTAGCAACTCTTCTGAAAGGCATTCTACTCTCGAGTTGTACAGCAGTGAACTCACTCATGATTTTGGCTGAGAGTTCTGGAACTTTAATTTCCTTGACCACAATCTTGTATGGCTTGTTGTACATTTTGGTAAGTGTTGCTTCGAAATCTGATAATTTCTTGCCATCTTTACCAATAATCGTAGCTGGCTTCGCTCCAAAGATCATGACTTCACCTTCTTTGTCAGATTTTCTAATCACTACCTTGCTGATACCAGCCCTTGGATAGACCTTCTCAATAAGTTCTCTGATTTTGATATCCTCTACAAAGAATTGTGCGCCTTGCTTTTGAGTAACAGCATACCATTCACATGGCCACGGCTGCATCACACCTACTCTAAACCCTCTAGGGTCAACCTTCTGTCCCATACGATTATTTAGTATCTAAAACAACTCTCACGAATGATCTCTGTTTGACATATCCATGCATTCTTGATCTTCCTACCGGTCTTACTCTCTTGATTGTAGGTCCTTTGCCAATATCAACACGAGCAACATGCAAAGATGAGGTATCGATTTGCAGATTATGCTTTGCATTTGCAGATGCAGATTTTACGACTTTGAAGAGAATTTTTGCAGCCTTCTTTGGCAAATATTGTAACATCATCAAGACGTGATCAACGGGTTTGCCTTTGATCATATTTGCTACTACTGAGAGTTTCCTTTCGGAACTCAAAGCGTACATGAGTACTGCTGTCATACTTTTGGCGCTCATAGACTAACGATTAAGCAGAATAAAACGGTAATAATTGAGTAACAGATTTAGAATGGATGTCCTCTAAATGTTCTGGTAGGAACAAATTCACCGAGCCTGTGTCAAATCATTTCTTCAGTGACATAGACGCTCACGAATTGTTTGCCATTGTGTACAGCGAATGTGAAGCCAACCATAGTAGGAATGACATGTGATGCTCTGTCCCATACTTTGACAATTTTTTTGTCTCCCGACTGATTCATATTCTCAACTTTCTTGAGGAGCTTAGGATGGATCCAGAATCCTTTTTTGAGCGAGCGAGCCATGAGTAATCAATAACGATAAATAAAAGCTATGAACTAAACTTGGTCTTTCTTCTTGAAACAATGAATCTATCTGACCATTTCTTATTTCTCGTTCTCTTGCCAACAGGAACAGGAATACCAGCGAATGATTTGGGATAACGAAGACCAATACCTGTATGTCCCTCACCACCACCATGTGGATGATCAACCGGGTTCATAGATTTACCAAGGACAACCGGTCTTCTTCCCATCCATCTCATACGCCCAGCTTTTCCAAGGACAATATTCTTGTGTTCTTCATTACCCACTACACCAATCGTTGCCCAACAATTTTCATGGAACTTTCTCACCTCTCCAGAAGGCAATTTCACATAAACGATATTATGTACCGCGTCTTTACCTGAGATAGTAGCAAAAGTACCTGCTGATTTGATGAGTTTACCTTTGGTCATGGGAGTCACCTCCAAGTTGTAGATAGAAAAGCCATCAGGTATATCTTTGAGTTGTTTTCTATTACCAGGAGTCAATTCACCAGTATCTCCACAAATGATGGTTTGACCAACCGAACAGTTTTTCCATGCGAGCTTATATCTTCTCTCACCATCCGCATAACAGACGAGGACAATTCTACATGTTCTATGTGGATCATACTCGACGGTTTCTACTTTGGCTGGAATATTCAATTTATCATATTCCCTGAAGTCCACAATTCTATATAATCTCTTGTGTCCTCCTCCTCTATGTCTGATAGTTACTCTACCTGCGCTGTTTCTACCAGCAGAAGATTTGATAAACTCTGTCAGACCCTTTTGAGGTTTACTTACGGTAAGATCGCTAAAATCATAGCCGGTCATAAAACGTCTTGAGGGGGTATATGGAACATACGATTTGGTTGCCATAGTCTAACGTAAAAACAAAAGTAAATTAACTAGCTAACTCTATTTTATCTCCTTCTTTGAGCGTGACGAATACTTTTTTGCCGGCTCTTCTGACGAGTTTTCTTTGTGTTCTTCCTTTGTAGGGAACATGTACAACACGCACAGACGTAGGAACAACATTGTACAAGAACGCTAATGCTTGTTTTACATCATTTTTGGTAGCTGAATCGTGTACCATAAATGAATACGTACGCAATTGCTCGACCTGTTTGTATGCCTTCTCCGTAATCAACGGCTTGCCGATGATTTGCGTAGGGTGCAATGTTTTGAGAGCGGTGACACTCGTCGATTTTTTTGCTCTACTTCTGAGTATATCCTTGAATACCATACTACCTAATAACTACGCAGATAAAACATGTGATTCGAGAGCATCAATCGCACCATCCAAGAAGACAACTGTATGATGGGTCAATATTTGATATGGATTGAGCTGACGAACATTGACCGTCGTAACGGTAGGAATATTTCTAAATGAATAGAGGGTGTTTGCGTCCATATCAGGGAGTACAAACAAGACTTTCTTGGTACCAACCCCCAAAGCCGAAAGCGTTTGTGCAGCAACTTTAGTTTGTGGTTTTTCAACCGAAAAGGTATCCAAACCTAGAAGTTGTGTATCCCTTGCCTTGAGACTCAATGCATGGGTAAGCGCCTGTCTCTTCATTTTCTTGGGCATAGTCTGAGAAAAATTTGCATTGCTTCTCGGACCGAATGCAACACCTCCTCCTTTTCTGATAGGAGAAGCTGCCTCACCTACTCTCGCACGTCCTGATCCTTTTTGTTTGTACAATTTTTTACCAGAACCTCTCACTTCTGCTCTCGTTTTGGTGTGAGCAATAGCGACACGTTGGTTTGCCAAGTACATAACAATATATTGATGCAAGAGCGCTTCATTGATACTTTCAACCGCAAAAATACTTTCAGCAAGTGCTCTTTTTTTGACCACTTTGCCTGCCATATTCATAATTGCTAATTCGTAACTCATACTCGAACGTATATAAACAAACTAAACAGCACTAACGTGCAGGTATCCAGCAGCACTACCCGGAAGTGATCCACGGCACGCAACTACAACTTCACCATTGACCACAAAACGATCTACGAGCGTCACGTTTTTGAGGGTGATCAAATCACTTCCCATATGTCCAGCCATCGGTTGATTTTTGTTGGTTCTTCTTGGTTTTCTATTACCTGTAGATCCTAGGCCTCTATGGAATTTAGAACCATGGGTTTTGGGTCCACCTGCAAAGTTGTGTCTCTTCATAGCACCTTGAAATCCTTTTCATTTGGAAATACCAGCCACACTAATAGTAGTGATATCAACCAAAAGTTCGGGAGTCAATGCACTACCGGGAGTCAATGTCGCAGCAGTTGCTGGATCCATATGGAATTCGCATTGGTGCTTGTAAGCAATTTTGATGCCTTTGAGTTTGTTGGGAAGCTCTTTTTTACCAACACCCACCACCACTGCGCTATATCCATCTTTTTCCACTGTTTTGATTCTAACTACTTCTTGTGCAGGAAACGTCAACAACGTGACAGGAACATATTTTTCATCCTTTCGTAGTCTGGTCATTTCGCGTTTTTTAGCGACCAATCACACACGTACCATCTTACCGTTGTGAAAAATAAAGGAACAGTATTCTGTAAGTACACAAATTGTGTACTATATTTAGTAAAGTCTCACTTCAACTGATACACCTACAGGAATCGAAAGATTCTGTAAGTACTCTACGGTCTTGCTACCTGTCTCTACCACATCGAGCAATCTCGTATAGGTAATTCTTTCGTATTGATCTCTCGCGTCCTTGTAGACGAAGTGAGCTTTGAGGACCGTGAAAGCCTTGTTTTGCTTGGGCAAAGGAATAGGTCCTTTGACAGTTGCACCTGACTTCACTAACAATCCCAAAATCTTGGTAATAGAATTCTCAAGCATCTTGAGATCATAACTTTTCAATTTTATTCTCAACTTTGGTGAGTCTTTTTTAGCTTGCATACAACACCGGAACTAGCAAATAAAATACAATATACTAGGGAGTCACACTAGAAACTAGTCCAATACTTTAGTAACTACACCAGCACCTACTGTTCTTCCTCCTTCTCTAATAGCAAATCTCAGACCTTCATGCATCGCTACTTTGTAGATCAATTCAACATTGATTTTCGCGTTGTCACCAGGCATAATCATTTCACTACCAGGCAACAATTGAACACCACCAGTAACGTCTGTTGTTCTGAAGAAGAATTGTGGTTTGTAACCTCCCATAAATGGGGTGTGTCTTCCACCTTCCTCTTTCTTCAATACGTATACCTCAGCTTCGAATTTCTTGTGAGGTGTAACTGTACCAGGAGTTGCAACTACTTGCCCTCTCTCTACTTGTTCTTTTTCAATACCTCTCAAGAGCAATCCACAGTTCATACCTGCTTCACCTCTCTCGAATTGTTTGTGGAACATTTCTACTCCAGTAACGGTAGTCTTCTTTTTCTCATCTACCAAACCAACGATTTCGATTTCATCACCAATTTTGACAACACCTGTCTCAATTCTACCGGTGATAACTGTACCTCTACCCTTGATTGAGAAGACATCTTCTACAGGCATCAAGAATGATTTGTCAGTTTCTCTCACAGGAACAGGAACGTATGTGTCGATTGCATTGAGCAAGTCCCAGATGCATTTTGCTTTACCTTCTTTGTCTGAAGCATTTTCAAGAGCCTGCAATGCAGAACCTCTAACAATAGGAACTTCGTCTCCAGGGAAACCATTTTGCTTGAGAAGATCTCTGATTTCTTCTTCTACGAGCTCCAACATCTCCTCATCAGGAACCATATCACATTTGTTCAAGAAAACTACAATTCTAGGAACGTTTACTTGTTTAGCCAACAAGATATGTTCTCTTGTCTGAGGCATAGGACCATCAGGAGCAGAAACTACCAAGATAGCACCATCCATTTGTGCAGCACCTACAATCATGTTCTTGATGTAATCCGCATGGCCTGGGCAATCGATATGTGCGTAATGTCTTGTTTCACTTTCGTACTCTACGTGAGCAGTATTAATAGTAATACCTCTTTCTCTCTCTTCTGGAGCCTTGTCGATATCAGAAAAGTTGAGAGGTTTAGCCAAGCCTGCAGTAGCAAGAACTTGTACCATAGCGGTAGTAGTAGTGGTCTTACCATGATCAACGTGACCAATGGTACCTACATTAACGTGAACTTTTGTCATCTGGTATAAATGAAAGGTAAAAAAAACAACAAACTGATATACAAAATTAGACACAAAATGCAAGCGGTCTTGTATAGACAAAACCCTTGAATCAGGAGAGATGGTGGATAACCGAGTATCTTCCTTGTGTTTCAAAGGAGGACTTGTGTTACCCTAGACAAAATTTTATATTTGTTGCACTGTGTGTACAGAAATAGTCAGCCATTGCAAGAGAAAATACAATATAAATGACAACAATATATAAATAATATGTCTACTCTTGTCCTGTGGCAAGAGATGTCATTCTAGATCTTGTGCGAGTGCGGAGGAAATATGGGTTATACATAAAGTACACCAGCAATAGAACGTGTAAATAAAAAGAAAGGGACAAGGGCCGAATCCTATCGGATTCTGCATAATTGAATCAATCATTCAAAATTTTTATAAAAAATTTTTCAAGAAGATTCAAATAAAAGGAGACGACACAACAAGGGTTAATCATAAAGGAGGGACCGAAGCCTTTAGGTATTTTAACCACGAATACCCAATCATATCTTTTATCAAGTTAATTATTATTAAGTACGTTATTGGGTATAATTGCAAGAACCATACACTTTTACTACGTAAACGTGTCCTGGAGTCGCAAATAATTTTCATGAAGATATAACTAAAAAAGGGCCGGAGTAATACTCCGGCCCTCGTGGCGTAAGCCACTATTATTTCATCAGCGGCTTTGCTTTCGTTACCGCTTCTTGCCACCATTTCGCATACTGCTCTTGCCACGCAGCATGATATGGACGGGTAGCATAATACAGCGCGCCCAACGCTATGAGGAAGATTATAAACTTCCCTCGTCCGGTCATACTATACTTCTTCATGATTGCTCTTTGAAGTAGGAATCGTATGCATTTCCCGAAGTGGAAGTGGGTGCCTGGAGGACTAAGTCCTTTTCAGGACGGCTTTGATCCAATTGAAAAGCGGGTGTAGTTGTCCTAGCACCTAGGATCTTAGATGCATCGAACTGTTCGAGCATCTTTAATCCTTCTTCCTCGAAGACTCCATTTTGGAGATCGATGGATTTCATAAAGCTATCTGATAGCTCCATGAAACGCTCCATTTCCCCTACTTTGAGAGCCACATCATCCGCGATATGCTCAAGTGCCTGGTCAAATAGAGCTCTCTGGTCCTTATCCCCAGTGATGACTGCCATTGCTGACTTCATAGCACTATGAGAGGTATGGATAGCTTTACGCTCTTCCGCTTTAATTTTGACCTCATCTCTGGTATCCTCTAGAATAATCTGAGAGGTGCTATACATCTTGGTGAGTACCTTGCTGAGGATGTCCATTTTGGAGAGCAAGTGATTGTACTTTTCGTTGGACTCCTGCAGACGAGCGACTTTGCGAGTTGCTAATACCATCTGTGCCTCTTGGCCTTGTTTCTGAGCCACACTTGCCATACGAAGCTGTGTCACAATCTCCTTCTCATTTTCAGTAACCGTAGTACGGAGCTTGCGAATTTGACCTTTGAGTACACCGATCTGTTCGGACATCTTGCTAAGACTCTTCTCGAGACTTTCGATGTAATTCTTGAGAATCCCAATGGGGTCTATCTTTACAAAAATACCAGTGACCCATCGCATGATGCTCTTGTAAATATTACCTATGAGAATCCTGAATTTAGGATCCAAGGCAACATAAATAATTGCACCAAGTACCAAGAGCATGCCGGATAAATAAAGCATGTTGCTGGCAAGTGTGATCAGATAGGGAAGCACCTTATACAAGGCTACTCCACCACCTATTAGCAATCCTGCCAGCACCACCGTGCCGGTGATACCTTCAGGGCGCTTCCAAAATGATTTTGGCCCCTGTGCAGGGGTAGGAAACGTTACGTTACTACTCATTTTTTTGTTAATTTTTTCGTGCGTGAATTAATGATAATGATGACAGGATGTGTTATAATAATTTATAGATATATGTCAATAGATAATAAATGTCATTTTTTCTGCCTTGCAATTCCGTGTAATTTTTTTATATTCGGACGCGTTTCGTAAGAAATAAAAACGCTTCGCCAGAGTAGCTCAGTTGGTAGAGCAGAGGCCTGAAAAGCCTTGTGTCGGTGGTTCAAATCCGCCCTCTGGCATGTCAAAGTTACAAAATTCAAAAAAAATTTGGTTCGCGGGTGTGTAGCTCAGTTGGTTAGAGCGCGTCTCTGATAAGGACGAGGTCGGTGGTTCGAGTCCACCCATGCCCAGATTTCAAAGTTACAAAGCTTCAAAACTCAAAACAAAAAGCTTTGTGCTTTGCAACTTAGTACTTTAAAGCTTTGATTTCGGGGACTAGCTCAGATGGCTAGAGCGCCTGGTTTGGGACCAGGAGGTCGAGAGTTCGAGTCCCTCGTCCCCGAGATTATTAATCTAACCTTAGTGAGTACGTATTGTAAAATAAGGAGGTCGAGAGTTCGTCCCTTTGTGGGGATAAACCCCCACTGCAGGGATAGCAAGTCCCTCGTCCCCGAGATTGTTACTTATGTGAAAAGCCACTTACCGTGGTTTTTTGTTTTGTGAAAAACCCATGAGCGCTTGCAAAACTCACTGCATTACATAAACACTGTGCACATGGTGAGTTGGCCGAGCGGTTGAAGGCGCACGATTGGAATTCGTGTTATGCGAAAGTATACTAGGGTTCGAATCCCTAACTCACCGAAGTTTGTCTAAAGAGATTTAGTCTTGTTCTTTCGCTCCCATGATAATCACCCTCATCCGTCATGGACACGCCACCAATCAAACAACGGGGCACACCAGTGGGCACTATGATTGGTGATTGAGTGAAGAGGGACATCAGCAAGCTCGCTTGTTGGCTGAGTATCTCGCAAGTCATACCTTTACACACATATATAGTAGTGATCTCTTGAGAGCGAAACAAACGGTAGAACCTATTGTAGAACATCATACTATTACTCCTCTGACGTTTGATACTCGTTTGAGAGAGAGGACATTTGGCCCATACGATGGGATGGAAAAGACAGAAATTATGGCGAAATATCGTCTAGATCCTCATGCAGTATATGCACATCTCGCGTCCTTACCTACCTCAGAGAGTGCAGAACAACTTTATCATCGTGCACGCAATTTATTGCAACAGTTACACGAACAGCACGCCAATGAACGTATATTGTGTATCACCCACGGTTGACTCAAACGTGCAGTGCATATCGTGCTTGAATGACTCCCTATCACCGACATAGACAACTCAGGCATACAGTTTGCAAATACAGGCATTACCACCTATGAAATTACGTCTGACGATGCCCGTCTCATCATAAGTAATTCGACTCAACACCTCACCTAATCATGCAACACTTCCAAGCCATCTTTAGAGAAAAAATTGATAGTCCATCAGGCCTAGTCTCATTTGTATTTTTTCAACCTGAGGAAACTTTTGTTTTTGATGAAGGACAATTTATGATGATCACTCATCACAACGAACTACGCACCCTCAAGAAGCCCTATAGTATCGCAACGACAAATAAATTTTTGCAAGAAGACAAACGCATTGGTTTCATCGTCAAGAAAACTTCTGAAAATGGCATGTCTGAATTCCTAACAACACAACGTAATTATACTGTAACACTCACCTGACCCGTAGGTCACTACAGAGATCAACATATCTCAGAGAACTATTTATTTGTGAGTACAGGTAGTGGACTCTCGCCCAATATGGGCATACTCAATAAATTGTTGGAAACCCCTCTGGAGGGCAAACAAATTGTTTTTTTGTACGGCGAAAGATATCTCGATAATCTACTCCCCGATATGCAGGCACTCATGCAAGAAAAAATTTCCGGACTTACGCTCCGCATTTTCCTCTCCAAGGAATCTGGTCTTCCAGATGGATACACTACAGGATATGTCCAAGACGGGCTACATCAAGCATTGGAAAAACTTGGTACCAACACAGCCTGTTTCATCTGCTGACAACCCGTCATGGTACAAGATGTCCAACAACGTTTGATTGATCTCGGTGTAGATAAGGGGAATATTACGATTGAGAAATATTAGGCAAAAAATTATGGATTAGATGTGTTCTCCTATATTTTTTAAAATAAGAAAAAAGGGTGCCGTTACGGCACCCTTTATAAACGTTTCATAATCACTAATCAGCCGAAATAAATTGTGCTGTATCATAATCAAAGAAATATGCATGCCTATTTTGATGATCATAGGCATACATCAGTTGTTGCATAAATTTTGGATCAATACCTTTGGTATCAATTCCCCACTGATAGTAATAATTAGTTAATGTACACAAAGTTTCCACAGCACGTCGTGAAGTATGTGAGGCAGGAAATGAGCACTTAAGTTCTTTAGTCAACCACTCTACAGTTAGTTTTCCTTGTCGAGCAGGCACTTCCACTGCTCCTTGAGTTAACAACCAAAGTGCGGAAATTTGAAATTGGAAAGCACCAAATTCAAATCCAGGAAACCAGTTTGCTTGATCCTTGTTAAAGAAATTGTAGTATTCATTTAAGCCTTCCTTGTGCGTTGTATAACTATTTCTTATCTGTGCATCCTGTAATGCATGTACTGTTTCATGATAGATAAAGAGTTGGTCAAATACACTCCCCATATCCAATGAATCAGGCAATACTAAAATACGTTTACTAAGCATATATCCTGCTAATAAATTTTTTTCTAAATCGGGTATACCGATTAGCGGTAACTCTCGTTGCCAGATATAAAAGAAATAATCTTGCTGATTCATAATCTCTTCCACATACCCCGGCTTTTGTATTGCATCTATGAAATTTCTCAGGGGATGCTGTTGATTTACACTAACCAAATCGAGTGACATAAGGAGCTCATTGAGCTTTATACCATCACGTTTTTTTTGAGGAAGAGTTTGATATGTACTATCTAGTGCACGTCTAAGTGCAATAAGTCCATTTTCTACCTGATCTATAGATGCACCAACAATTAATTTCTGTTGTGGTGAAGTATAATTTGGTTGTGGTGATTTAATCTCACAAGACAAAGATAGCAACATAAACAATACTACCCATAAACAATTTTTGTACTTCATAATTTTTTGTGTTTTTTAGTTTTTAATGATAACGAAGATGCTACCATAAATAAAATAGCATGAAAGTCAATTTATCTTCATTTTCGAAAAGCCCTCCTTGCATGAAGGAGAGTTAAAGAAGGGTGGCTTTTATTCTGGTAATCAAAACCCCCCTGTGTCCCTACCCTAAAGGGCACCGAGGCCCTTCACAGGAGGGAACATAGTTAAGTTACCCTTGTATCTTCCACAACTTCTGATATATCCCATCTTGCAAGGTGAGTAATGACTCATGGGTTCCTTGTTCGATTATCTTGCCGTGATCCAGGACAATAATACGATCCATAGATTTGATAGTCGAAAGACGATGCGCAATGACAATTGCTGTCTTGCCTTGCAACAAAGTATGTATTGCTTCTTGGATATATTTTTCTGTTTGAGAGTCCAATGAGCTCGTTGCTTCATCCAAAATCAGGATAGGCCTATCTGCCAAGATTGCTCTCGCGATGGCAACTCTTTGTCTTTCACCGCCTGAGAGTTTGATACCACGCTCACCGACCAAGGTGTCATATCCATGCTGAAGATTCGCAATAAATGCATGACAGTGAGCAAGTTTGGATGCTCGTATGATCTGTTCATCAGTCGCATCTGGCTTAGCATAAGCAATATTTTCTCTCAGCGTCCTATGGAACAAAAGCGGATCTTGTGGTACTAATGCAATGTGTTTCCTCAACGATTCTTGGGTGACGTTATCAATAGGTTGTCCGTCAATCAAGATAGTTCCGTGAGTCACCTCATACTGCCTTTGGAGTAGTTTGCTAATAGTTGTTTTGCCTGATCCCGTTGCTCCGACGAGTGCAATTTTTTCGCCGGGATTAATCACAAGTGAAAAGTCCGATAAGAGTTCACGATGAGTATCATAACTGAAACCAACGTTTGCAAAAGTAATTTCACCTTGCTTGAACGTAAATGAAGGGGCCTCTGCTCTGTCCTGTATTTCGTGCGGTGTATCAAGAATTTCTATCATTTCGTGAGACTCTGCCACCGAATCAAAGAAACGTTTGTAGGTTCTCCCGATGAAGAATAACTTTTCACCAAGACGCGCTACATATAACTGCAAGGTAACAATCAAACCAGACGTTAGTATTCCATCACGCCACGAGATGATGAAGAAATAGAGTGCAGCAATCTGCATCAATCCAATGAGCAGATCACTAATTGCATATACCCAGTTTCTTTTGAGCCAGGTCCTAGCAATGGTCCTACGCCAGAGATCAACTATTCCATGGAAACGAGATTCTTCGTAGGGTCTTTGGGCGAATTGGGTAATAGTATTCGCATTACTCACCGTATCTGAAAGTTCAGCGGTGACGCGACTATCAAGTCTTTGGCTTTCTAGTTCGTTGGGCAATACCCACTTGTTCAGATACAGTTGTACCCACAAATAAATAATTACCCACACAAGCATAACACTTCCCGCCAAGGTACTATATCGAAAGAACATACCTATCGTGATTCCCACAGTGATCAACACCATGAGAAATTCAAAGACAATAATATCAATAATGTTTTCGAAACCGCGCACAAGTTTATTGATTTTTTTAACCAATGCTCCGGTGAAGGTGTTGGCAAAAAATCTGACCGCATGCTTTTGGACATACGAGAAGCAGTATTCATACAAGCGCTGCATAGTTGTAGACTCAACGCGAATAATAAGTACTTCTGAGACTCTCCACGCAATCATATCAAGCACGAGCCATGTTGCGAAAATACCGAGTAGTCCAAGTAAGCTCGTGATAATCTGTGCAGACGTATCGTCAGTAGCAATCGTATCAATAATCCTACCCAAATACCACGCCTGTGCCATAGGCACAACTGCAGTAAAGACGCGAACTAATAAGAGCGCAATCAACGTATACTGTACTGGCTGAAGCGCAGTAGTCAAAAACGACCACACACGCGAAAATAACTTTTTCTCCTCCTTTTCCAATTTTTGAAACATACTTTTAATTTTTAAATAATGAATAATGTGATGATATTTATATATACGAAAAAATGTCAAGTTCGTGACAAGAAAGTTATATTTTCTTATTTCTAAAGTCTTAGTTCTCGACTCTCTGCTCTCCGTTCTCC
Source organism: uncultured Candidatus Peribacteria bacterium (assembly GCA_964447535.1). GTDB lineage: Bacteria > Patescibacteriota > Gracilibacteria > Absconditabacterales > Absconditicoccaceae > CAYUST01. The sequence goes on along the minus strand of CAYUST010000011.1, from coordinate 844 downwards.
TTTCTCCACTGCTCAATCAACGCATGATTTCACCCGAGTAAGACGTCAGGAACATTCATTCCTTCAATTGATTCTGGTCTCGTATATTGCGGACATTCGATATTTTCACCACCTAACTCGGGGCGATAGCTTTCGTTTTTTCGACTGTCGGATTCTTTGATGACTCAGGGAACCAATCTACTTACTGCTTCCACGATGAGCATACTAGGGACTTCACCACCCATCACCACATACTGCCCCAGAGATATAGGCATAAAATCTTCACCAAACAATTGTTGGCACCGCAAATCAACACGATGATCTATGCCCTCATATCTTCCACAAATAAGGATAATATCAGTAGCTTCCTCAGCTAGTATATGTGCTGTGGTTTGTGTAAAGGATTGTTGACTCGGTCTTGGTAAAAGAACCTTTCGTTTCCTCAAACCTCACGTCTCAGTGGTCATATTTTGAGATGCTAAGATACTTTTGATTGCATCAATAATTGGTTGTGCTTTCATCAGCAAGCCCGCTCCTCCTCCATACATTGCATCGTCTACTTGTCTCTGGGGATCGGTGCAAAAATCTCTCGGATTGACGAAAGAAAATTGCAACAATCCTTGCTCTTGCGCTTTGGAAATAAGTGAGGTCGCCAAAAATGAATCAAAAATTTCTGGAAAGATGGTGATAATATGATAGTGCATGGTATATAATCGCCCTCTCCTAATGAATGCAGCGTAGCGAAATGAGTGGTTGGGAGAGGGTTGGGGTGAGGGTAAATATCATACGCAATTAAGGAGCTTTTCTCATATGATTTACAAACCAAACAATTGCTTTATTCCAAATAACATAGTTCTTTGAAAAG
>CAYUST010000010.1:3902-46848 GCA_964447535.1 uncultured Candidatus Peribacteria bacterium | reverse complement strand
AATAGGTGTAAATATCCTATTATATCCAGTTTCTTTTGTTTTTAGAAATTCCGAACACTCTTTTTGTTGCTCAAAAATGCTGCTTCCATCCCTGCTTACATGGTGGACCGATTTAAGCTAACACAGGAAGTATGTGATCTATATACAGAGAGTATTCGTAAGGAATTGAAAAACGAGTTTGGCGACCAAATTGCTTCGGTATTCAACACTGACGGAACAATTTTCGACCGAAAAATTTATCAGCAAGTGATTGATTTCGTCACGAAGCATACACCAGTGCTTTTCAAGGACGAAATAGAACAAAAACAGTTCCCTGCTGTACTCGTTGAAATTGCTCTCAAGGGTATGAAGGCATTTGCCTTCCCTCCAAGATAAATAGTTATATTATTCCCATACATTTTCCCTTTGTTCCGCATCGGTTTACCGGTGCGGATTTTTTGTTTTATCTTCATGAAAATTGTATGTATATACAATTTGAATGATTGATGAAACAATCCCCCAGCTTGACTGCGGGATTCGTTGTTTTTGAGTTTTATATAAAACCCCCCTGCCTTCGGCATCCCCCCTTGACAGGGGGGAATATCCGTTCCTTATTCTTTTATTCGTGCACGCAAAAGTCAATCCGCATTACCAGCGCTGAAGAGGAGGATAAGATCATCCTGGTGTGCACTAGCGAGGAATGTATCTACTTGGGATCGGTCGGTTGCGTATTGTTTATGCGTAAGCGTGGCAAGGGTTTCTCCGAGATGCGTAGGAGAGGTAATATCTGTACCATCAGGGAGATGCATCGGGAAGCTTTCTCTCGCTGCATAGATATCATAGATGATGCCATACTTTATGTCTGCCAGCGTAGCAATAAACTCGTCCCAGAATGTCACCGTCCTTTGTGCTTGGTGGGGTTGAAAAATTACAAAGATATTTTTCTCAGGATATTGTTTTTGAAACGAGGCGTAGGTACTTTTTATTTCTGCAGGGTGGTGGCCATAGTCGCTGAAGACTTTGGCTCATGTCTTGCTGATGCCCAAATATTCAGCTCTTCTGCTGATGCCTGTGCAGTCTAATAAGGTTGTCTTGAGATCAGGAAGTGTGATATTGTCTGCACGGAGTGTAGTAGTTGTGACGGCGAGCGCGAGCGAGCCGTTGGATTCGTTGTGGCCATGGAGGAGATGTTTGTAGGGAATTTCTTGGGGGGTTACGATGACGAGATTGGTAGCGTCTTGGAGTTCTGTTTGTCCTTTGGCGCCAAGAGGAATCCACGCTTGATGACGTACTTTACTGAGGAATAGACGCATCGTATCGAGATAGTCTTCGCGTGTCGGATAGATATCTGCGTGATCCCGGTCTGCATTGGTGATGCAAGCATAGTCAGGATCGAGATACAAGAAATGTTTGTTGAATTCGTCTGCTTCTACAATCAAATATGCTGACTTCATCGTGCTTTCTACTCCTGGAGCGCGAGGATCAATGATATGATTGATGATGTCACGAAGGTGGGCTGTATACGCTGGATTCACTCGATAGTTATTGCCGTTTCGTTTGCTGAGTCACGCACCGAGCAGGACACATGCCGTCTTGGGATGATGCGTTTGCATGAGTTGCGCGGTGAGCGCGGTGGTAGTGCTTTTGCCGTGCGTACCGGTGATAGCAATCGTTGTGAGATATTTGGAAAGTTCTCCGACAAACTGAAAATAAAGTCGAGGAATGGAGACTCTTTTGTTGTTGTCATAGACTTGCTGACTTGCTTGAAGCACTTCGGGAGCATCTTTTCGCGCAGCAGAATAGATGACGGTATCAGTAGATTGGAGCTGGTAGACGCCCATTTCGGTATATCGTGTGATGTGTGCATACCATGCCTGATCAGCTACCGTATGTGCATACGGGTCGATACCAATGATATTTGTATACCCGAGCTCGATGAGGAGTTGTGCCAATGCACTTACGCCAGAGCCAGCCGCTCAGACGAGAACGATGTTGGACATAGGTTTTGAGAATATATATCAAAAAGTGACTTCTTTATAGCGAAGAAAAGGGAGATTGGAAGCGAGAAAAATGGTATATTTCTTTAGTTCTTTTGCAGTATAGTGATTACAGTTTCCTGGATTCTTCACTGCGTTCAGAATGACAGAGACAACTACGTTACAATCACGAAATTCGTAATCAGATATCCAGCACCTATGATGAGTATACCGATGAATATATAGCCCATGTTGGTTTTGATTTTTTTGATTTGATCTTCGTCAGTGGGATTAGTCAGCAGTGAGTATCCTTGCATGATAATAATGATCACGACGATGAGGGTAGTGAGTCCTAGTATCCAATTGATGACGGTATATACTCAACCTTGTGCTTCAAACTGCGTTTTCGGATCGTTGAGTACGCCTTTACCAATGCCACCTAGGTCAGTTCCTCAGGCGACGACACTACTGTTGACTACATCCGCGTAGGGACCGTAGACGAGTTCAACGATTGATTTTGCGAGGATGATTACCAAACATCCCATTACCGTGTAAATGAGAATACTGAGACTTTTCCCTTGGACGCCTTTGTCTGGATTAAAAAGATATTTGTATGCGTTGATGATAGCAATAATAAACAAAATACCCAAGACAAAGAAAATAAACATCTTGAGAAAAGGAAAAAGAATTTTGACATAGACATCAGCTGCGAGCATTGCGCCCGAAGGAGCTTTGCCTAATCCACCCAAGATGCCTTGCTCTCACGTACTTCCTACAAGTTGATTGACTACATAGCCAGCTGAGAGCATGATCATAATACCCACAATGCCTCGGGTAATATAATTGTATCATTTCTTTTGTTCTTTTTCGTCATCGGTAGTGAGTAACTTGTAGAAACCGATGATTGCTAAAAAAATGCCTCACCATACTACTACAGGAATGAGTATCTTGATCATGACATACCCTATGAAATCTCTAACTCCTTCAGCGCCAGGTGACAAGGTGTACTTTTCAATTCTGTCAAAAAGATTAAGTTCATTATTGGTGTTGACGGTTTCAGTGAGTACGGTATTGAAGTTGCCAGCAAAACTCAGTAGTGGTGTACTGATACACAAGAATGAAAATCAGATACGCAAGAGCCATTTTTTCATTAGGCAATTGTGGTATTGATAAAATCTTTTTCGTCAGGAGAAGCGAGAATTTTGACTGCTACGTGTTGATTGCCAGCAAAGAATAATCCTTCACCAATGTTGGCTGCAACCAGTTTTTGTTTCTCTGCTTCAGACAATCCAAACGCAGCTTCGAGTGCTTTGATCGAAGAGGTAGATTGTTTGAGGAGGAGTTGCAAGGACGCATTGGAGACAATCGGTTTGCCATATTTACTATTCACAAAGTCTTCTACATCCTGTGTGATCGTGGTGATACCAAGTCCATATTTTCTTGCTCTCTTGACCAACTGGTACAAGAAACTTGAAGCCACTTCTGACTGCATCATAATCCATGCTTCATCAATCACGAGTAATCTCTTTTTCTTCTGTGATCTTACTTTGGTCCAGATATAATTGAGTACATTAAACATTGCTGGCGTTTTGAGCGCGTCTTCGATATCTCTAATACTAAAGGTCGTGAGCTGCGTATTGAGATCAATATTAGTTGGACTATTGAAGAGTTTCGCAAATGTTCCTGTTACATACTTGCTGAGCTTGAGTGCCATATCATCTCCTCCTGCCATACCTTCGAGTACATGCAAGAGATCTTCCATGATAGGATAGGTTTTGCCTGTGGTATCATCCGTATCTAGGGTGATTTCTTTGAGCGCATAGGTCGCCTGGAGTGCTTTGTCAATCAGCGCTTCCTCAGCAGGCGTCATGCCTCAGAGCAACACATGCATCAATCAAATGAGATTGAGAATTTGTGATCTGAGCAGATCTCCTTTGCCATATTCTACATCTTCAATTTTTGGGGGAAGATCAAAAGGATTGATATGATTTTGTGAATTGATCGAAATATTGATATAACTACCACCGACTTTTTCCGTCAGTGATTTGTATTCGTTCTCAGGATCAATGACAATGACTTCAATACCGAGCAGAAGATATCTCAAAATTTCTAGTTTGACCGAAAACGATTTTCACGCACCTGAAGTCGCGAGGATGATACTATTCGCATTGGGCAACCTATTAGCAAATCTATCGAAGATCACCAATGATCCTGTGTGGAGATTGAGACCATACAAGATCCCGGAATTTTCGATCAAATCATTGGATATAAAGGGGAATGAACCACCAAGTGACGTCGAAACCATGCTTCTGGGGATATTGAGATCGTCTATACACAGAGGCATCGTTGCTACTTGTCCTTCATCCATTCTCTGGGTTGCCTGTTTCATACGTACACCATAGCCACCAATTTTTTGTTCAAATTTTTTGGATTCTTCACGAAGTTTTTCAGCATCGTGTTCATAGATCGTGGTGTAGAAACTCGTTTCAAAATATCTTTCTTCACGAGTTGCAAGTTTTTGTCTGATATCTTCGACATCTCTGTGTTCTATATCAATCTCTGTGTCGTAGGTGATGCCTTTTTGGACCGCAGTAGAAATCTCCGCTTTGAGCTGAGTAGATCTTCTTTTGAGCATACTCAAAATCACCGTATCTTCTGCTGGATAGATAAACCAACTCATATCCCATTTCGCGAAATAGTTGAGCATCTCTCTCGTCCACAAAAAGTCTATATATGAGGGATAGCTCGTAGCATAATAGGTTTTGCCGAGTATTCAACTCAGGGAGAATTGTCCGGGTTGTACTTCTCGGTAGCTCGGGGAGATATGTGTTTTGTAGTCTTGGAGGGTACTGACGTATTCTTTTTCGACATCCATGACGTATTTTCTGATCTGAGGTGTGAGAAGGTTTTCATCGTATTGTTCATCGGGGAGGGCAAGGAGTGATTTGAGTTGCTCATCCAAACTATTTCACTGGAGGTTCGTATGTTTTTCTGGTTCTTTGATCACACCATCTTTGCGATGAATTTGCAAAAAGAAATCGATAAATCTATCGAACCATCCTCTGGTGTCCGTAGGAGTCACTTTTTGCCAGTCAACAACTGGAGCTCCCCCTTGTCTAATCACTTTGGTGTAATCAGTATCGTAGACCTGATTACGCATTTTTTCGAGCATAGAGTTTTAGGAATATGAAGACATGGTAAGTATAGGAGAAACCGTGTCAAAATGCAAAAAATGGACCGATAAAATGTGCTTCCCTCTAGGACCCAGGCGTTGCATTTAGCATGATGACTTGTATTTTTGTGAAAAACCTCTATATTCTCCCTATTACAAACAGTTTTGTCTCATTTATGTATGCATGGACGCACAACAACTAGCTCATTTGAGTCGTTTGGCTGCAATCAAAATAGCTCCTGACAAAGAAGCTGCATTTTTGGCCAAAATGGACCAAGTATTGGCTTTTGTTGCTCAAGTACAACAATGTCCGATTGACGAGGCAAGTGGGGAGAGTAGTGAAGGAGAGATGGTGTTGCAACCGCGTAGCACTGGTGAGGCGTATGCCGAGCCGGATGGATTGCTGGCTACCACCACACACCCCATCGTCCAGGGGCAGATTGTCGTCAAAACGGGAGAGAGTCTAGATAACGGCTAATTTTATATATTTTTTAAACAGCATATGTTGAAGATCGGAGTAGGATTCATTATTGGATGTGTAGTTGGACTTTTTGTTTTGGCACCAGGTATTCGTATGATAGATCAACCTACAGACACTGAGAAAGTAGCTGATACGTGTGGTATGGACGGAGGAGCTGGCTGCAAGATTGCAGATATGGCTGACAAAGACATACCTTCGCCTTTGCCGGAGCATTTCGTGCAAGGACAGATTGCAACTCCTCAGCAGTTGACAGGGAAGCCAAGTTTTTTGCGACGAGCAGGTAAATACTGTGCGTATTGTAGAGAAAAGATTCCACAAGCAGAAAGACTTCTCTTGGAGCCATTTTCAGGACAAATTAATGTACAATTGTTTACCATGAATTTCGATACCCAGAAGTTCGATACCCTCCTTCCCCAAGTGCCTTTTGAGATCATGACCTACGAATCATTTACTCAGGAATCTTGTGATATGTTCCCGACGTGGGTGGTATTGGACAGTTCTGGGAAGCTTGTGAGTAAAGAATGCTGAGGAACGGGGACTATCGAAGAGGTAGCAACCCTGATTGAAGGACTCTTGGCGACAAACTAGTCATCAGGAGTATTTTGGCTATCCTGCCTTGCAAAAGAGCTCGTTTTCCCTATAGTGGGGCGGATATAGCTCTTTTTTTGTTTAAAGAAAAAGGTTGCTGTTGGACCTGATTGCTTTTTTATCTATTTTTATATGTACACCATGAGTAAACCGTTGGACCAAGTGCGTAATATTGGTATTATCGCTCATATTGATGCGGGAAAAACAACTACTACCGAAAGAATTTTGTTTTACACGGGTAGAAAACACAAAATTGGAGAAGTGCACGATGGTGCAGCAGAAATGGACTGGATGGAGCAAGAGAGAGAAAGAGGTATTACTATTACTTCTGCTACGACAGCATGTTTTTGGAATGATACACATATCAATATTATTGACACACCTGGACACGTAGACTTCACCGTCGAAGTAGAGCGTTCGTTGCGTGTATTGGATGGTGGTGTAGCAGTGTTTGATGGATCACAAGGTGTAGAGCCACAATCTGAGACCGTTTGGAGACAGGCTGACAAATACGGAGTTCCGAGAATTGCATTCGTCAACAAAATGGACAAACTCGGTGCAGACTTCAAAATGTCTGTCGAATCAATCTATAAAAAACTTACAAAAAATGCGGTACCTATCCAGCTCCCATGGGGAACTGCCTCTGAATTTAGAGGTATCGTGGATCTCGTAGGCATGAGATGCTATACGTTCAGTGGTGATCATGGTGAACAACAAGTAGAACAAGATATCCCAGAAGAAATGATCGATGAAGCTAAGATGGCGAGAGAAGAAATGATCGATAAGCTCTCTGCATACGATGATGAGCTCGCAGAAAAATTCTTGGAAGGAGCTGAGATTCCCAATACACTTATCAAGCAGGCAATTAGAAAAGGCGTAATCAAAAATACGCTCTATCCAATCTTGTGTGGATCATCACTCAAAAATGCGGGTGTACAACTCGTGCTCGATGCAGTAGTTGATTATTTGCCAAGTCCAATCGATAGAGGAGCCATCAAGGGTCTCAACCCAGATACGGGTGAAGAAGTAAGTAGAGCACCAGGGAGAAATGATCCTGCTTCTGCTATTGCATTCAAGATTATGACAGACCCATTCGTAGGTACATTGACCTACGTCAGAGTATATTCAGGTACGATCAAATCAGGAGACACATTACTCAATCCTTTGACAGGTGAAAGAGAAAGAATTGGACGTTTGTTGCTCATGCACTCCAACAAGAGAGAAGAAATCAAAGAGATTTCAGAAGGACACATTTGTGCGTTCTTGGGACTCAAAAACACCAAGACAGGACACACCTTGTGTGATATGAAAGATCCCGTTATTCTCGAGCAAATGTCTTTCCCAGAGCCAGTTATTTCATTGGCAGTTGAACCTGTTTCCAAGAAAGATCAAGAAAAATTGGGTATTGGTTTGAGTAAACTCGGAGATGAGGATCCCTCATTCAAATACTTCTCAGATGAAGAAACAGGACAAACGATTATTGCAGGTATGGGAGAGTTGCATCTAGAAATTATCGTTGATAGACTCAAGAGAGAGCACAAAGTAGAAGTAAATACTGGTAACCCACAGGTTTCCTACAGAGAAGCAATTCAAAATACCTCAGAAGGTGAGGGTGTGTTCAAGAGACAAACAGGTGGTCGTGGTCAATATGGTCACGTATTGTTGAGACTTGAAAACATCAGAGACCTCAAAGATGAACATGGCGTGCCCGTCAATTATGAATTCAAGAATGAGATTGTCGGTGGTGTGATTCCAAGAGAGTTCGTCCCAGCAATCGACAAGGGTGCCAAAGAAACTATGGCTAAAGGTATTTTGGCAGGATATCCAGTTATTGGTGTGAGAGTAGCTGTGTATGATGGTTCGTATCATGAAGTGGATTCATCTGAAATCTCCTTCAAGGTAGCTACCTATGCTGCGTTCAAGGACGCTTTCCTCAAAGCATCTCCGCAATTGCTCGAGCCTATCATGGATGTAGAAGTCACTACACCAGAAGACTATGTAGGTGATGTGATGGGAGATTTGAGTTCAAGAAGAGGAAGAATTGAAGGACAAGAACAAAGAGGCACCGCTACAATCATCAACGTCAAAGTTCCTTTGTCAGAGATGTTTGGGTATGCTACTACACTCAGATCTCTTTCTCAGGGAAGAGCTAACTATAGTATGCAATTTGCTACCTACGAACAAGTACCAAATGCTATCGCTGACGCTATCATCAAAGAAAGAATCGGTGCTGGCAAGGTGAGAGCAGTAGATGTAGAAGGGTAGAACTGGGTATATGGATTGCCACGTCGTCTGCGGTTCCTCGCAATGACAGGGAAACAAATAATCAAATAAAAAAAAGACCCGAGAGGGTCTTTTTTTATTGAGGGTTCATACTAAAACAATTTCTTATTCTGCAATCTCAGACTATTGCCTACGACCGTGAGGTCACTGAAGGCCATAGCAGCTCATTCAAAGGCAGGATTGAGGAGCACGCCAAGGAATGGATAGAATGCACCAGCAGCGAGAGGGATACCTAGAATATTGAATCCAAATGCCCGAGCAAGATTTTGGAGAATAGCGGTTTGCGTGAGTTTGCTAATGCGAATTGCTTTGACGAGTTTGCTGAGATCACCGTGGAGGAGAGTGATGTCTGCTGATTCGATAGCTACGTCGGTACCAGTGCTCATAGCTATACCAATATCCGCTTGCGCCAATGCAGGTGCATCGTTGATGCCATCTCCTACCATAGTTACTATAGTTTTTGGTCATTGTACACTCTTTATAAGTGCTGCCTTATCTGCTGGTAGGACCTGTGAATACACTTTATCGATACCAATTTGTGCAGCGATATACTGAGCAGTGTTCTGGTGGTCACCGGTGATCATAATAGGAGTGATACCCATTTTTTTGAGGTCAGTAATGGCTTGTTTGCTTGTAGATTTGATCGTATCGGCCACTGCAAAATAAGCGAGTACTTCTTGTCCACTACTCAAAATGAGAGGTGTTTTGCCTTGATTTGTTCGTTGATCGATACGTTTGGTATCATAACTAATACCTTGTTCTCCTAGCCAGCCTGGTTTGGTAACAGCATATACTTTGCCATTGATAGTTCCTTGAATGCCAGCGCCTGCGAGATTTTCAAAATCACTGACGGACTCCAAAATAATGTTATGTTTGTCCGCATATTCACTAATTGCATGTGCAATAGGATGACTAGAAAGTGCTTCGAGTGAGGCAAGAAGCATCATATGTGTTTGAGAAGCATCAGTACCTTCGACGAGCATTGGCTTACCTTCTGTGATCGTGCCAGTCTTGTCAAAAACGACAATATTTGTTTTTCTAAGTTCCAATAAACCCTGCGCATTTTTAGCAAGAATACCATTTCTGGCTCCGTGACCAACACCGGTAATAATTGCCATAGGCGTTGCCAATCCAAGACCGCATGGACATGCAATAACAAGTACACCAACAAAACTCATCAAAGCAAATTCAATAGAGTTAATTCCTGGGAAAAATTGCTTCCCCCAGAAAAGCCAGAACAGGCCTGCTGATACAGCGATAAGTAAAACAACAGGGACAAAGTAGACCATGATTTGATCTGCAAGTTTTTGAATATTGGGTTTGGAATTTTGTGCTTGTTCAACAACGGCAATAATTTTACTCAAGAAGGTGTCTTGACCTAGTGCAGTAGTCTGTACGTGTAAGGTGGAATTGATGACCAGTGTAGATCAGATCACCTCATCGCCAACTGTTTTAGAGATCGGCATAGATTCACCCGTAATCATAGACTCATCTATATCTGCTTTGCCAGAGATGATTTTCCCATCTAAAGGAATTTTCTCTCACGGTTTGACGATCATAATATCTCCCAACTGTACGTGTTCAAGTGATACCTGTATTTCTTTGCCCTCTTTGAGGATAATGGCATTTTTTGCTTGTAGTCACAGGAGTGCTTTGATTGCATGTCCTGTTTTGGACATGACTTTAGCCTCCATATATTTTCATATTTCTATAAAGCCGATGACGACAATCACTGCTTCATAAAATCATCTTTCGACATTGAGATAGGGCTCCAAAGATGTGTCAAATCCAGATATGACAAAACTGTACAAATAAGCCACTATCGTACCAATTCCTACCAACGTGTCCATATTTGCAACACCATATCTTATATATCTCCCTACAGCAATAATATACTTCCAACCAACTACAAACAACATAATGGTTGCGAAGATAGGAAGGAGGTGATGGAAAAATTCGTAGAGTATCATATTTTCTGCTCGCAAGCCGTACTCAGCACCAATCATCCAAATCATTATACCTATGGAAATTGTGATGAATGGCAGAGAAATAAGAACATTGTTCCATATTTTTTGCAACTCGATATCGCCGGGAGTTTGCTGGTGTTGACTATGGTCTGTTGTAGAGGTAGTATCAAGGAGTGTATATCCATACTTTTGCACTTCCTCATCCATTTGTGAAAATCACGTCTCTTGTGGATTGTAGTCGATGGTAGTTTTTTTGGTGCCGAAATTTACCTCACACGAGGCAACTCAGGGGAGAGCGCCTACTTTATTTGCAATAATTTGTGCACAAGAAGCACAGTGCATACCTTGGACTTCATATGTTTTTTTCATGTGATGGACAGAAAGGATAAAGAGTATTGTATTTTATGTATGTTTTTTTATGGAGTGCCTCAAAGCGTAGAAGATCGAATACTAATACCATTGGGCATTTTTCAGACTGCTATAGTATCTACAATAGTCTTTTGTTTGGTGTCAATAATAGTCAATGTGTCTGAGAGTAAATTAGTAATATAAGCCTTATCTCATACTTTATTGGTGACGACTCCGTGGGGTGCAGTTCATCATGTATAGGCTTCTTGTATTTGGAGTGAGTTGGTGTCTATAGCATAGATGCGATATCCAATTGGCGTATCAAAATAGTACCCTTGATCTGCTACATATACTGTCTTACCATCAGGGCTAGGATAGAGTTGGATTGGTCACTGTGCATCAGCGGGAAGTGCCATATAAGAAACTTCTTTGGTAGAGGGGGTGTATCTCGCGATACGTTGGGTATCAAAGAGAGATATAAATACTTGGCTTCCATCCGGAAGCACAGCTACTTGTACTGCCTTGCCTTCCAAAGAAACTACCTCAGTAGTAAAAGTAGTAGTGTCTACTATAATCATACCTTTTCCATCAATAAGGGCCACATAAAGTTGACGACCGTCAGGAGAAAGACGAAGACCGTGAGGACTGGACCCTTCGGGAAGAGGAATTATTTTTTGAATACTTTTGTCGGTTAGTGAAATGATGACAAGTTGTGCATCTTCTTGGGCAATGACGAATGCAAGGGTAGTATCTGCATTGACCACTACATGCGCTAGATGTGCGTCCATCCCTATATTGATACGGTCAGTGATACGATCGGTGAGTGGGTCAATAAGCACTAACTGATCGCTTATCGTACTTTCTTCTTTTTCCATTTTTTTATCAGTCATCCCTTCGGGAGACATACTATTGGCTGTAACAACCACCAAGGAACCATCAGGACTTACTTGGACATTGTGTGCTGAGAAACGATTATTTCACTCAGTCAGACTAATGTATCCAACTTCTTTGGTATCTAGTGCGTTTACTACCGTCAAAGAACTTTCACCTTCATTGGCTATATAAATTTTCTCGGAAGCGATCGTAGGTACAGATTGAAATTTGAAGTACGCATCTTGTACTACTACATAGCATAATGATCACAGGAAAAATAGTACACCAAACATGGCAATGTATTGTATGTTTTTTGCTGCATTCATGACGGTAAAGCGAAATAAAACTACTTATAAACTCTCTTACTCAACAATAATCTGTCCTTGGGACATTCCCATAGCGGAACAAACAAGAGGTATTTTTCTAGCTTGTGTCCCATCTACAATGATGTCAAATGTGACATCTTTCCTGATGTCTTGGGCGCCTTGGCCTGGCAACACTACTTGTTGCATACAACCAATACCATTAGAACTTGGCGTCACGCGGACGATATAGTTTTTGCCCTTGGCTAATTTGATTGTGCTTGGGACAAAGGCTCTACCGTTGTGGCCAACTTCGACAACTTCTGCATCTGCTTTGACTGTGTCATCTTGTTGTTCGATACTCGGAGCTGAAACAGACATTGCATTGATGAGCTGTGTGCTATTGTACAAAGTGAAAACACCAAAGGCGATCAATAATGCAGCGAGCAATGAGTTGAGTACAGCTACTTTGTCTTTGATAGCTTTGGCTCCAAATCATAGTGCAAACAAAACTGGCGCCGTACCTATGGCAAACGCGCCCATGATGAGTGCTCCAGAAAGAGGGGAACCACTTTGGAGTGCAAACAATTGCATACTTTGCGTAAACCCACAAGGAAGTAAAAAGGTCAATGCACCGACTACGGGCGCATAGCGAGGATCTTTGAAACGGAAAATACTTTGACTCATTCGACCAGGAAGATGCATACCGAGCGCGGAAATATTTGGCAAGAAACCAAGCACTTGCAACCCAAGATACACAAGGATTAGTCAGACCAACAGCATCAATACGGTACTTACCCACAATGATGCTCCCAATGTCCCGCCGACCATACCGAGGATGGCTCCTCCTACGACGAATGCACCGATTCTCCCTGCATGAAATTGGAGTTGCGTGAAAAAGTTATTTCTGGTTTGTACAGACTCGGCATAGCCCAACACAATCCCTCCTGTCAAAGCAAGACAGGTAGAAACAGAAGCTACAAGTCCTACCAACAAAGCAATCGGAAAGGAAATAGTTTCATACGTAGGAAGTAGTGCAGTGAAATCTACCTTGAAAAGCACAAAGATAAGTGAGATTGCCACTACGAGCCAAGCGCCTTTTTCTACCCATTCATGTATCGTCCAAGGAGTTTGTTTATGCGTACTCCCAAGCGTATACCCAGCGTCCACGACGGCGCTAGCAATATCTTCTTGTGATACACTATGGGGTTGCTCAATGACGAGTTTACCAGTCTTGTGTGAAAGTGATTGTACTTTGCATCCCAAGGATTCGATACCTTGCTTGATGAGGAGTTCGCAGGACGGGCAGTGCATGCCGGAGATGTGATACGTGTGTTTCATGATAAACAGTATGAATAAAAACGAAACTATCTATTAGTTACTTGCCAGGTCCTCAGCAACTCCTGTATAAACGCCTCTTTCTGGCCAGACTCGGTGGCGGTGAGGAATTTGGGGCCACAGCAAGCGAGATGGTTTTCAAGGAGTTTGGAGTTAGCTGATTTGAGGAGACCTATCGAAGCATTGATCTGTGTCGCAATATCGACGCAGTATTTGTCTTGCTCGATCATATCAATCACCTTTTGAATTGTCCCGAGGGATTTCTTGAGTGAGAGGATCACCGCTTTGTTGGTTTTGGTATCGGTCATACGCTAATATAAAGGATAAATTGTGTTGGGTGGAGTATACGATCATTCCTTAAGATAACCCTAACCCAGGGTAAAGGTACTGATTTTTTTGGAAAATGCAAGAAATACCCTTAAGATTTGTTTACGAAATTTGACATAATGTAATAAAGTGTGCGTTTTAGACTTGCATAAGAAATAGGAAAAATTATATATATTCTGAGTTAGACCAGGACAGGGATTACCTGGTCATCATGAGAGAGCTTCCGGTATATTTGACCGGGAGCTTTTTTTCTTTTTCTTCAAAAAAGAAAAAAAATAAGCCTTGCTCTGTAACTGCTTCGCAATTACAGGTCGACAAACTTTTTTTCTTTCTTTGAAAGAAAAAAATAAGCCCTAAAGGATAACTCTCACTCCGTAACTACTTCGTAATTACGGGATCGAGAAATCTAGCTCTGTAACTGCTTCGCAATTACGGGATTGAGAAATCTTACTCTGTAACTGCTTCGCGATTACAGGGGCGAAAAACCTTTTTGTTGGGAAACAATTTTTTGCTTTTTTCTGGATTTAGCAGTATGCTTGTGGTGTCCATTTTTTTATGTGTACGTTGGGGATATGACAGAGAGTTCTTCAACAGCCAATACTTCCTCGAAACCTTGATTCTGGAATAAACTCAAAGGAGTTTTTGTGGTAGAGGAAAATACTGAAGAAAGCGCCCACGACACAGCTACACTTTTGAAACAACAGAAAATTGATGAACTTCTCGCTGAGCATGACCGCCTAGATAAATATGTTTTGCAGGCAGTCCTTACCAACGATAAGGATTTTCTTCCGTCGGTGGATGTTGCACATTTACAGTGACTGCGTGCGCAAATAGAGGAGGCGCGTGCTGATGCTGACTCGTTTTCGGATCGTCTCTTGCAGATGGCGATGTACTTATTCCCTGCTTTGATCATGCTGTTGATGGAGCTCCCGTATGAGAGTGAACTCAAAGACCGTATCCAAGAACTGTGGGACAGACTAAAAACAGGCGACTTCCAAGGAAGTTTTGCACAGCATGCACAAGAACTCCTCGAAACCACCGCACAACAACTTCCTGTGGCTCAAAAGCATGACCTTACGCAAATAGAACAACTCATTGCACAACAACAAACCAAAACACAAGAATCGAGAGATATACTTCGTCATACGCTGAGTCTCTATCAAGATGTCATCACTAAACTTACTCAGCAACAAACAAACACCCTAATCACTCCCGAGGACTACGCTGCACAAGTAGCCAAGGTCATAAAGGAGTATGAAGGCTGGGCAGGGAAATCTGACACGCCTGCCTCTGATAATCGGGATGCACAAAGATTGATAGATAATGTTGCCACCTACAAAGAGCAGTACGAGCAACAACAAAAAATGATCGAAGCACAACGTCTCCAAAATGCTACACAACTCCGAACCTGTCTCAACGAGTACGTAGACTTGATAACGGCTACCCACGACTACTTGATCATCAAACAACAATCTGCACGAGAAAACTATACCAAACAATCTAGTCAAGAGATATCACTCGCAGAAAAGGCGAGACTCTATACCCATACGGTTAAAACAGTAGTCAGTCTGCGACAAGCATGTGTACAAGACATCACTCCTGCGAAGCTCTTCTTGCAAACACTTCAATCTCAACATCCAGGTTTCATAACCTCAGCACAAACCAAAGAACTGGAGACTGTGCTTGTGTTAGCTCCCCAGATTATAGAGCAGCAAACTCTGGCGAAAGAGAGACTACATGCTCACTTCACACAAGCATTCACCGACTATCAACAGACGAGCAACGTCCACAATCTCAACAAACTCCGCGCACTACAAAAACTCCTGACACAAAAGTATCAAGAAGTTATTTCACTCGCAGGCGAATACCAAGAGCTCGAACACAATATCACCACAAGCGGTGAGAAACTTGCTTTCACGGATACATTGAAATCTATCCCACACAGACCACAGCTCCCTTTCGATGCTACCAAAGAGTTGTGATGGACGGCAGAGCAACTCAGAGAACTGATGCAAGGATTCGTGAATTCCAGTGGGCTACCACCTATCACTATCAAAAACTCACTATGAGAGACAACTTTCTCAGCGAAAGAAGGAGAACAATTACAACAACTGATACTAGAGGAGGTGACCTTGTGAGATACCGCTTCTCAACAGAAAGGTGCAGGAAAATACAGTATCAAATATGATGCTACGAAGCAGGAGATAGTACTGTGCAAAGCTCCTGATTCACTTTTTGCATTCCGTGATGACTTTCCCAGGGCAATGAGAAACACCGATAAACCACTTGCGGAGATTATTGCCATAGGAGAAGCTATGCTGGCAAATGGTGAGTTCTTCACCAGTGAAAGAGCAGGACTCCAGGTGAGTAATTTCAAGCTACGTGGTTTTATCTGAGCTTTCGCTACGAGTGATACGCTACAATTTGAAGATCCCTCAAATGATCGAGAAAGGAATCTCGTAACTTGCAATTATGGGAATCATATACTCGTACCTGAATCGAGAAAACTGGTGAAACTACAAGCAATCAGATCAAATGATATCAACGAATGGAAAGAACCCGTGAGAACTGTCATGCGTTGACTTGAGGCGCAAGGCATCAGATTTGATCATATGGGTACCTACAAGTACTGTATACAAGCACTCCAGTCAGCGAAGTGACTATCAGAGAATGATGCAATGGTGTTATATATGTATTTGACAGGACAATATGGTCACTATCGAGCTTGACAATATTTTTGAAATAGGCGTGGCTATCTTTGACTCTACGATGATAATCGCAGATTCGATACGTACGATAACGATGGTAACATTTGCTCGTTGTTGTTCGCCGTAGATTGCTAGCCCGGAGGGCTAGGGTCCTGCGAAGCAGGGATGCCTCCCCCCACGCGCGCAGCGATTGCACCTCGTTGTCCCCCCTTTTAGAAAGGGGGTGCCCCGTATCCCCGTAAGTGGGATAAAGGGGCGGGGGATTATTGCGAGCTACAAAATGACAAATATTCAAATAAACAAATGAAAACGAGTTTTCAGGGGGAAGTAAGCGCCGAAGCGATAGCGAGGCGCTTTTTGACGCTTTGGGTTATGTGAAGATTTTTATTATTATACTATTCATGAGATCCTTCGCTCCGCTCCGCTCAGGATGACGGTACTTGCTCTCTACTTCCTCACATCATCCTCGCTAAACAAGCGTCCAAATTCTTGTTTGACGTGGTGGAAGGCTGCTTGTTCTTTTTGGGTATGGACTTGGGAGGTGTAGGTGACATCGTGGAGGTTGGATTGCTTTTTGTGGGTAAGTCTCGCTAGCATGAGATTTCAAATAATACCTCCTACGAGATAGAGTCCCATGACGAGATATCGTAGAGTAGTAGCTACTCTGTAGCTGAAGTTTTGTTTGATGATACTCACGGTGTCTCAGATACCAAAGAGTATTGCAACTATCATGAAAAGTACTGCACAACTGACGAGGGTGTCATTTCAGGTGAAACCAAAAAGCTCATGAATACGTTTTTTGAAACGCATGCTCCCTGTCCACAAGATGAGGAAGAGAGTACTCAAGATCATAATCCCTCCAGATTTGTACATAGATCCAGAGAGGAGGGTGAAGGTATCTACTTGGTTGGAATTGAGGTAATCTAATCTCAAGAGCGGCAAAAAGATGATTGCCAACAGCAAAATAATGAGGTATGCAAGATGCATTTGCTCAGTTTTGGTGTAGGTATGCCAGTGTGAAGCAACCTTTTGGGCAATCTTGTGTTTCATGCGGAGGGAGAAGACACTAAACAAAACAAACTATATTATATATTAGTGTTTATATAAACAAAAAATCTGTCACTACAAGAGGAGACCTTATTTTATTTTTTGGGGAGGTGGGAGGTGATCCATTTGAGGACTATTTCTGCGTGGCCAGCTGCTTTGACATTGCGCCATTGGTGGACTATCTTGCCTTTGGCATCGAGTAAGACCGTGGATCTCAGCACTCCCATGCTGGTTTTGCCGAAACTGGTCTTTTCACCTCGTGCACCAAACTGTTTATGAAGAATGAGCTCAGGATCACTGACGAGGGGGAGAGAAATTCCGTGTTTTTTTTGAAATGCGCAATGACTGGTATGGGTATCTCTACTGACACCGTAGATACCAATTTTTTGGGTATGCAGTTGTTTGATTATTGCAGAAAACTCCTGTCCTTCGAGCGTGCATCCCGGCGTGTCGTCTTTGGGATAGAAATAGAGGAGGGTATAGGTGTTGGCTTGCAAAAGCTGCGGAAGTGTCGTGTTTTTTTCTTCTGCTGTAGGTGTCGTAGTGAGCGTAAGCATCGCGCAAGCTGTTGAGTAAAGAGACTAGAGTTCGAGTGGTGGTCCAGAAGGGTCGCTCGTAGTTGTGGTGGTGGTCGTGGTAGTTGTAGTTGTAGTTGAGTTCGAGGTGCTCGTATCTTTTTGATACTGGTCTACTGCCTCTTTACTAAAACCGAAAACTGATTTGATAAGGGTACTTGCTTGACGGAAAATATTGTTAGCAGAATAGAGTTCATATCCTGGAAGTTTGATTTTTTTGAAAATAATAGGAAAGATAAACAGGAAAATAACTGTGAGGATCACGCCTAGGATCATATATCTAATAGAGTTCCACGCTTTTTTGATTTTCTCTGCTTCGCCGGCTGAGAAAATAAAAAGATAGACCGCAGAAAAGAACGCATAAATAGATCCTCAGAAAATTACGATGATCAAAATCGCAAATACTGAGAGCACAAAACCTGAAACACTACTGAGCATGTATGTGTCGTGAAGAGCATAAACAAAACCATAATAGCATTTCTGGAGCAAAATCCAAGGTTAAAAAAACGGCTCGTCGAAGACGAGCCGTTTTATATACGTGAGGCTTGATTTATTTACCCTCTACAGGCTCTTTCTTGGTTTTTCTTGTTCTTTCGGTGTGGACAATGAATTTTTGGAAAACAGGATCAGCTGTTTTTTTGAACAAGATCTTAGCAACTCTGCTCGTAGGTTGAGCGCCTTTGCTAATCCATTGTTTCGCTGTTTCGCTGTCTATTTCACATGCATCTGTGTGTGGATCAAACCACCCAAGAATGCTTTTGAAACCAGTGTTTGCAGGTTTGGAGTGTTCGGTCAAGACAATTCTAAAAAATGCTTTCTTGTGTCTACCTCATCTGGCAAGTCTAATTTTGAGCATACTACAAAGGGATGAATAAAAAGAGAGGATATATATTTTTGACGACTGCTATTTGAGTTTTCCGCTTTCGGAAAACAGGACTCTCTTCTTGAGTTTGGGATCATACTTCATCAATTTCATCTTCTCAGTTTGGGTCATCTTGTTCTTGGTTGTGAAGTAGCAGTACCCTGACTCACTTCTGAGCTTGATGATGATTCTGTTGTCTTTTTTTGCCATCTAAATCAAATAAACAAATAAACAAATTTTGGTATTGGCACTGGGTGCTTGTGCCCAGTGACCTGATAGTTTAATTTGGCACTGGGTGCTTGTGCCCAGTGACCTGATAGTTTAATTTGGCACTGGGTGGACTCGAACCACCGGCCTGGCGCTTATGAGACGCCCGCTCTAACCGGCTGAGCTACAGTGCCGCGAGACCACAATCGGTGAGGGAGGGATTCGAACCCTCGGTACGATTTTGGTCGTACAACTCATTAGCAGTGAGTCCCATTCGGCCGACTCTGGCACCTCACCTCGCCATAACTCCCGGTTTCTAATGATTTTTATACAACTGACACCATGCCTCTTGTGCATAATGCATACTTCTCGCAAGCTCAAAGTATACAATGCTCAAGGGCATAGTATAAGCTAAAACAATCAAGAAACTTTATATACATAAAGTCTCTACGAAGTTTAGCTTAAAACTTTGCTGACAGGCACTATAGCTATTTTGAAAGGGATTGCAAGCTAGTCTTTTTGGGAAAAATATGACTACTTTTTGCATTCTGTCTCGATTTTCCTATACTTACACTGATGTACCCTTTTATTTATGAAAATAGGCATGGTAGAGGCAGTAGGTGATGGTTTGGAGAGTGGAAATATCCGTGAAGATGTGGGTGAGGCGAGTGAAGAGGAGCTAGGCAACGTGCGTGAACAGCTCGCCAAAGCGGCACAAATCCGTACCCAATTGGCCCAAGCCCAAGTCCAGCAGGGTAATTACGCCCAAATGTTGACCCTTTTGCTGACACATGTGCAGGATGGCGCCTTACTCAAAGCGATATTTCACCACATGCAGGAACTCCATATTCCGCTCGAATTTGTGTTCGCACAATTTTACCCATGACTAGCTAATCGAGAGGACCTCAGTTGGTTTACTCAGGCCTATCCAGAACTGGAATATCAAGAATTGTCAGCGCAACAGATTACACCGTTTGTAGCATATACCCGCTCATTGAGAGAGCAATCTGCCCTCAAAACACTCACATTAGAAGAGTATATTCCCTTCCTCATCCGTCTCATGGTGCGATCCGGTCTCGTCGATATGACAGGTCGAGATGCAGAAAAGCAAGAGAGCTTCAAAGCTTCCCTGAGGACGTATTTGGGATAAATTTCCTCTTTTTATTCTAATATTGATATATACTTAGAAATATATATGGTATTTTTTATAGTATTCATTAACTCACCAAAGAAATAGTTTATGGCTCAAGAAGAAGTACTTAAAAAAATCCCAAAAGCGCATGTTGCGCGACAAAAATTACAATTATTGGATGATATCTGGGAGATACTCACCAAGGATATTAATCTTCACACCAAAAAAGCATTGTGGGATTTTCTAACAAATAATACACAAAGTATTCAGGAGATATCTCAAGTAACGAAATACACAGAGACACAAGAGTACAAGAATAATAGTATCTTGCGGGAACTGGTACAAGCACAGACAATGCTCATCTTTGAAAAAGCGACTGTCAAAAAAGAATATCTTTTCCCAGGAACTCGTAAGTTCGATGCGATCATGAGGTTGCCTATAAAAGATTGTGGTCTTCCCAACAGAGTGTTACATAGGATTTTGGGAGGTGGATTACAAATGACCTTGGATACGCATCCTTTTTCACAGGAAAAATTGCAATGTCTGAGATTCGGTTGCAAAATTGAATATTTGTATAATTGTGACTATGATGATCTGGAGTATATAGTAGGAATAGGTCCCGTCGCATTGGGGAAAATACAAGCATTCTTTGAAAGTAAGCATATCATTTGGCCGAAATCCAGGATTCACTAAAGCAAAAGCAAATAATCTGATTCGACTTTCCGTATATCGGAAAGTTTTTTTATGTGTATATTTTCTCCCACATGTCGTAAAAAACACAGCCAAAAATTGACAGATTGAGATAATTGGGTATAATAAAATAGCATCTTTTCTCTTTTTATTGTACCAAGGTGCCTATGACGTCACCAAATAAGCCAGATTTTAACCTTCCTGACTTTGAGCAACTGCTCAGTAGATTTTTGGCGGGTGAGTCACTTTCTCCACAAGAAAAAGAACAATTGGGAAAACATGTAGAACAACTGAAGCAACAACAAGTGACCAAGCATAATTTATTTGATCTCTTTGATCAAGTGCCAGACCAAGATGCTATCATGAAACGTCTCGAAGCGCACTTTGCGCGTGTAGCAGATGTG
Source organism: uncultured Candidatus Peribacteria bacterium (assembly GCA_964447535.1). GTDB lineage: Bacteria > Patescibacteriota > Gracilibacteria > Absconditabacterales > Absconditicoccaceae > CAYUST01. Next base: position 25,589 of record CAYUST010000010.1, on the reverse strand, counting down.
GTGAAAGACTGGCAAGGGGACTTGACCAAACTCAATGAACTTCCTATGTTGTTTGACCTTCACGCCTATACGAAAGTCTGGTCACACAATGGTCCAGTAAACCAGGCCAAGCCTACGCCACCGAAGACTCCTCCGAAACCAAAAAATACTCCCAAAAGTACACCATCCAAAACACCAGATGCTATTCTCCAAGCACGTAATGCGGAAACCCCAAATCAGCAAAGGATGAGGGATGAGGTTATAGATAAGGCGCTTCACCTAGTGAAGTTTCCTACCAAACCCTATATGGAAAGCATACAGCAACAAGTAATTGATATATTACAGAAACATGCTGTGTTACCAGCTAACGCATCTGATACACTGAAAAATAAAGTTATGGATTTTTTGTGGGACAGAGTGAAAGATCAAAGCTTTAGTAAACAACCGCGTTTCAAGGCCTGGATAGGGGATTATATCAATTGGAAATATTACAATGAAGCTGATTTTGCCTGTGATGCAATTTCATGTGAGAGTGTAGTTGCGAGTATCAAAAATGATATTGGACCCTTCTTTGCTTTTCCTCCACTTGAACAAGTAATTGTGGATGAAGCGAGAGCATCAAAATACTTCCATGCGATACATAGTACAAGAACATCGCCTGCCAACAATACTTCACCTAGTTCGGGAGAAACCAAAGAACAAAGAGCAGAGCGTATTGCTAGAGAAAAAATGATTATACAAGGCTTGGATGAGGTGAAATTTCAAGGTCCTGTATTTGGCAAACTCATGGAAGGAATTATCAAACTTCTGCAAAGAGAAGGAATACTGCCCAAAAAAGTCACCTCAGAACAAGAGAAAATACTCAAAGATTTTTTGCACAAAAAAAATCCTAACCATCCATTTCGTGATCAACCACGTTTCAAATTTTGGATGGCAACCAATTTGGAGATGCTCTTCAAATCTATGGCGAAACCAATCGCTGCAAATGCTTATTTCAAAGCAGTTGAAATGATTCGTGATGATATTCCATGATTTTTGCGTGAACCATCAGTAGTTGCTCAGATTCTCAAACAGGTAACTGATAACAACCTTTTTGCACAACAACCTGTTTCGCAGAAAACTCCCACATGACCAAATCCAAATCCCACACCGGCTTCGCAACCAGTACCACCTCCTGCACCAAATACTCCCTCGCCAACTCCATGAAACCAACAAAATAGAAGTCGCACACAACCAACTGCATCACCGACCGTTGCCCCCAATGTAGTCAAACCAAAAATGCTCAATGAACGATATATTTGGTTACCAGCGAGATCTCATTTGAAGATTGATACGGTGTGAAGAGCAGAAAGCTTTTTCAAAGAACTTGCTGAGCATCCTATGCAGATTGATGGTATCCAGACAAACGTGATTTTCAAACGTGCTGGATTTTTCAGAGGAAAGCTACAAGGTATTTTCTCACGTGAAACTGTTGCACAACCTGGAGATAATCCAAACTTTACTCTCGCAATTGACGGTACAGCATGATCACTAGGCAACGATGGTAAGCAATATACCCATGAAGTACGTGTCGGTAGAGTGCCTGGTACACTCGTTGCAAGTACCACCCCCAATGAGATCAAACAAGAGTGTAGTGCACTAGCGCATATGTTGCTTGTTTGCCCAGACATCAAAGCACTGTATACACATCTGCATCAGACAGATCCTGTTTTTTATGACGCTCAGTTGACAAAAAAACTTATTGAATATGCTGAATCTAGAGCAAAGCAACTCCCTACAGAGAAGACAATTTCTTTGTTTGAATTGAGTCATTTGTTTGCACCAGCAAGTCGTGCTATGGTACTACAATATCTGATCGATGCGTGTGGGGGAGCACCAGCTTGGGAGAGTGGTTCTATAGTTTTGTTGGAGCAATTTATTGATCTCTCTGATAGTACTCCAGACGTACCAGCGCCAGATCCGGAACTTCCCACACAAGAAGAAATTCGTCAGGCGGCATTAGAGTATTTGTTGAATCCACATGTAGTTAATACGCCAGAGAAAATTGATGAGAAATTAGCTAATGATCCTTCTTTTCAAAGGAATGCAGAAACACTGAGTGTGATAGAAAAGAAATATGGTAAACAAGCCTTGATGGATCTAGCGACCACTATTCACGACCAGTTTCATCATGCACTTGCCTTCATTGAGGGTACTGACACTAATGGTATGGCACGAGCATATCGAGACATAGCGAAACAATATTATTTTTTCTCACATCCTGAGACGCATGATGCACAAGTGGCTGCATGATATGTCGTAGGAAATCCACTGGAAGATACAGGTAAACAGAAAGAAATAGTGGACAGAATGTTTGGTTGGTATCTCTACGCTGAATATACTAAATGAAGACCTCTTGATTCAGAACAATATCAAATTATTGATGCATGTCTTGCACAACTCCCGAGTTCAACTCCCAAGCAAGAAATACTGGCGTTATTTGAAAAACTTCCTACGGATGATGGAAGAACTCCAACCAGGGCTCCAGATGAACTTTCCTCACGTGATCTAGCACGTCTAGGAGCTTTATTTACACAGACTCTCCCTGATCATCCCGACCAGTTGCCTGTACACCGATTTGATGCGCCAATATATGCTGGTTGCCGCGAGAGAGCAGAGCGAGATGCTTGCGCACATGAGCTTTGGCAAGAACTTGCTTCGTATGCTCAACATGATGATACCTATCAACTCTATCTGCAGCAATTGGAAACAGAGTGATGCAAACATCCCCTAGTGCGACAGAAACGTATGCGCAACAGGCTTACAAACGTCATTTCTATGCCTGTGCAACAACGTTTCAATGAGTTACTCGCAGAGCGCGAAGTCTATCGAGCTGAGCAAATACAACATATCAGAAATGATGATGCAGTACATACGCCATTGCTCAATCAAGTAGTTGATGAGTTGAAACAGACACTCACGCCTGCACAACTTACCATGTTCAACGCGTATGATTTTGATATAAGTCCAGAATATATAGATAGTAGATTTGTTGATCGATGGAACCGTCTCGAGCAGTTCCCTGCAAACGCAGCAGAAGCATATACGCAAGTTTTGAAACTCGTCATTGAACAGCAGTGGGAAGCACATTGTACAGAGCTTGGTGAAGTGCCACAGTGGACTGATGATGGTGATAGAAATGTGTATGATGCGTTGAGAGAAAAAGACACCTTGGATCGTAATGATTTGCGTGCACCATGGATGGCAAGTCGGACAGATGCTGAACGCAATGATCCAGACCTCCAAAGACTCAAGAATATCTGTGACAACGCCAAAGGACTAACGAAAGCAGGCAGATGGGTCGACTTGCAAATAGCTACTCTTAGTACGATGGCTGATCGGAAATTTAAACGCTTGAAACATAAGTTCAAAGATTTCGAATCCTACTATGCAGAGAAAAAACACAAACATACGTGACGGGAGCTATTTTCTACCGCGCCAAAAACGAACCGCACTGCGCAACAAGACGCATTTTTCCAAGCACTCGGAGTACATAGTGTCCAGGTAGAAGCTGATGCTGGCGGTAGTCAACAAGTCACTATTACGATGCTCAATGGTGGACAACCATGATCTGCTTTGCATTTTGATTTAGCACAAAATCAACGTTTTCAGCCTCACCATATTTTGGAACATATATTTACTACGTCCACACTCGCTACGCCCGAGCAAAAACGAGCAGCACAACGATGCTATCTCAAAACATACATGAGTGGTGTTTTGCATCATGCTGGTGCATTGCATGGTGCGTATCAAGGTCAAGACATCACGGTATCACTGGATCATCAATGAGGACTCCGTATCCAACACGATGATGAGATATGGTCTGAGAGCTCTCTGACATGAGCTTCGACGCGCGAGCGCAACCAGCAACTCCTACGAGTATACCGTATTTGGCAACAATGTTTCCCGCAAGCTGGTGAAAAAGTGGAACAATGGAAGGACGTGAGGGATGGAAAATATTTTGAAACAAAATGATTGGAGAAATTTGCCAGAAAACAAAAGCTCGACAACATTTCCTCTGAAACGCATACAGAATGAGCAGGAGATACTGCAACAGACGTCACGACACGAACGCTCCCTGAGCAAGAATCCTTGAACTACTTCACCTTCAACGTCGCTGGAAATGCCTATGCGTGGTCTGCTTGAGCACGATATCGCCTCAAGACTGAGTCTATTCAGCAGCCAGCTCCCCAGCAAAACAGAAGACAGCAACCAGTACAAAACCAGCCAGCAAAACTCATTTTTGAAAAGTCCTACGATTCACGCAAAGCATTTTTGACAGAGTTGGGCAATGCGGGGAGAGCAGCAATGCAAGCATGGACACTAGCATACCTCAAACAGCGATTGGGCGCAACACACCAAACCGCACAAAAAGAAATCGCACTCCACTATGCGGGTAGTCGATACAAACTGTGACTAGACACCACACAGGCGACACCTTCCCTGAGTCGACAACTGTTGGCCACCAAACCAAGTCCCGAGTACACCAGTCTCAGTGATCTCGCTGACCAACAGAGAGTAGTCGCTGGTATACATGCCTACAGTGACCAGTTACTTGTCATAGACACCCAAAGGGAAGTGACTTTTGATAGAGGTTGGTTCAAGAAACCACAGAAAAGTCGGGTAGGCCAAGTAAGTATGCAGGATCTCGTGTGAAATAACCCGCAAACTCCTCCTCAGACACTCGCTTCACCGCCGTTGCTGACAGATTTTGACAGTCTAGATCTCTTGGTTGAGGCTACACAAGCGCATCTCAAATAGATATATAAATGTCAATTACATAGCATATTTTCTTGATAGAAATTTGACAAATATTTGACAAAGCCATATAGTTGGTATAACGACCATACTTAATTTTAATCTTTCCATTCTCCCATGGGAACAGAAGCTTTTGACACCAAAGGGCCAGAGATTATCAATCTGGACAACATCAAAGAGTGATACGCTAGACAAGCGCAGTCATTTTTGTTGTCACTCAAAAATCAGAAAACCCCATTGGATTGGAACAACATCCAGAAATCTCTCAACGTAGGGTATGATAAGAAGTGATTGCTAGCAAAAGATAAATATGTCTTGATGGTCAATGGAACGGAAGTCGCAACGCTCAAACAGGACAAAAATCACGACAACATTATTTCTTTCTTGTATGAAGTAGTTAAACAAACAGGCATTGAAGCGCTCAGTGGCAAGGAGCCTGCAGCAGACAAGGTGAAGGAGAAATGTAATGAGATTATTATCAATATGCAATTGGATGAACTCGAAAAAGGAGTGACTAAAGCAACTTTATTGGCTGAGATGCAAGCAAGACTCAATCGTCACACCGCTACTGACCCACGTGGCAAATCAGATGATATCAACGAAAATGAACATATCAAAGATCGTGTCGCAACAAATGTCGATATTCAAAAGGCACAGAATGATACCTTGCAATCACTTATCAAACAACTCAACAAACAACTCAAACAAGATCTACAAACCACGCAACTTCAGTTGGAAAAGGAACACCTGGAGCATCTGCTCAGTGAATTGCAAAATATTCAAAAACAACTTGAAGCAAACCCTTCTGAACCAGAAATTGGCAGATTGCGCAATGACTTACAACGTGTCATTGGTGAAATTAATACTCTCTCTCAAAAGAAAAATGCAGAGATCAAGACACCAAAAAAGTTTCGTGAGAAATCAGATGGTGGTAGTGGGTCTTCTGAAAAAAAGAGAGGAGGACCGCGTGCAGAAGGGTATGATGATGTGTATTTCAATGCTCCTTCGTGATCGAATGAAGCAGAGAGAGTAGCTGTAGGATCGGGTGAAACTAGAGCAGTCAAGCCACACGCTAGTAATCCAGAAATTATAGTTGGCGCTGATGGTACGTTGAGAGAGCTCAAGGATCTCAACAAAGTATCACTAGATGAATTGATTGGCATGTGGAACAAGCTAAGTGAAGAAGATAAGTCACATGATCAGGCGAATACTATTAGAACTGCGTTGTTATATCGTGTCATTAAAGAAGCAACTTTATGACCTAAACTGGGTAGTGATGGAAAAGTAATAGGGTCTTCAATGGAAACGCTCTTACCAAAGCTTTGAGGTATAGATAAATTCTGGACACTGGTGAAAGAGGTAATAGTAGATAGCAGTTTTGTGAGTACTATGAATTCAGAAGTAACGAGAAATCTCCAACTCGCAAAAGCGGTAAGAGCGAATGAGCGTGCAAATGCTAAGCAAACATATCTGACTAATTATTTTGCGCTGACAGATGAAACAGAGAAGAGTGCAATTATTCTCAATGCATTCGTCAAAAATCTTGCTCCAATTATGTATGAAAAATATCAAGATCCTATGTTGAATAACCCACTTGCCTTGAAACTTATCTTCGAGCCATACAAGGATGAATCAAATGTATTGGATTATCAGAGTGCTGCTGCAGACATTGAGTGAGTATGTGGCACATTGTGAAATGGATCGAATGATATCTTGGATGTTGCAAAAAATGAAGGAGCTGGTGGTCTTGTTAGACTTGGTTTGACGAAGATGGTCGAGAATGGATATATATCTATAGATACCGCTGCTAAAATAGCTCGTGGCACGGATGCAGTCATGAATATAGCACAGACATGATTTGCTGTCGCATGAGTTGTCCATGGAGTGATGACTGTTTGGAATTTCGGTAGAGCGCTCTTTGGCTTTGATATGAAAAAAGATGCTGCTGGTAAAGATGTAAGAGATTGGTCAAAAGTTACCAAGTCTGCTAAAAATGCTTTAGGTCGAGGACTTGGTGGCTACTATGGTATGCAAGTATTGCAAAATCCTAGTTCTTGGAAAGATATTCCTCTCGTGAGTAGTCTCTATCCAGCATTTGATAAGGAGTGAAGAGCTAAACAAAAAATTGAGGAGCAAGTGAATAGTGGTATCCTCATTAGCACAACAGCTGCTTCTGAGGTGATGGATAATGTTTTTGGTCAAAAGAGTATAGAAGAACTCAAAAGCGATGGTGTCCTTTTAGTTAATGCTAGGACTGACGAAGTCTCTATGGATGTTGATAAGTTTATTTCACTAGCTGAATCATATCCTCAACTCAAGAATTTAGATAAATCTGAGAAGAGGGCCTATGTTTCTGCTCTCAATAGTAAACTAGTAAATGAGTATCAACTTACCTGAAAAAAACTGGATGAACTCGCTAAAACAGGTAAGAAATTCACAGATGTGTTGGCATATCTCGAAGCACAAAATGCTTTGATACAAAAGTTTAAGTGAGTACTTGAATGAGCAGGACTATGGAGCCCACAATTTGCGGAAGATCTACAAACCAAAACGGGTCCAGAAAAAGAAGCGCTTGAAGCAAAACTTGCGTTCGCAGCACAACAAATGAATAAGTTGAATAACAAAGATGATATATGGAATAAGTATGTTACAAATGAAATGACTCATATCACTGGGGCGTCAGAAAAAGCTTTGTTGGTATGATCTTTGAAGAAAGCAATGGATCAAACAGATATAGCAGGCACAAATGGCCAATCATTTTTGACGAGTAAACTAAAAGATTACTTACTTACAGATTCTCTATCTGACTACTTCAAGGCAGTAGCGGTGGTCTTCTCAAATACTGAGACATTCGGAGCTTCTCCCAAACCAAGTCCTTTGTATTTGAATCCTCCAACCGCAGCACCTTGAGTGCCTCCTCCACCTGATTTCGTCTCTTTTATCCACGATGCGACTATAGGTAATGCTACAGTCTGAGGTACTGACTACATTTCGTCACCTACATTGGGTACTGATGTAAGTAATTATATTGATACAAGCAGAACTTTGTCTTCTCCAATCACCAAGAAGTGGGAAGAGATTGTCGGAGAACTCTAAGCCAATGGTATATCAGAGACTATAAAACTCCTCACGCGAGGAGTTTTTTTTGGTATGAAAAAGTTTCTGTAGATATTCTTGGAAATATGCGTTTTTTCGAGTAGATCTATCCTATCTTGCGGCCTTACCTTGAGAAAGCGAGTCCTGGAAGGAATGTCCCCACTTGTGTCACCCTTAAGAAAGCGAAACATGGAAGGAGTCGCCTCACTTGTATCCCCCCTTGAGAAAGGGGGTGCCCCGCAAGTAGTTGCGGGGCGGGGGATTTTTATCTACTCATCTAATATGAAAAAAACGTGTTATATCTATGAGCATCGTCTCAAAAAATTTGCGAGGCAAAATCGTAGGGTAATGACAACTGCCGAATGATTATTATGGCATTGTGTTTTGAAGTGAAAGAGAACATGAAGAATTCGAGTAAGACAAAAACCTATTGATAGGTACATTCTTGATTTTTACTGTGCTTCTTGCAAGCTCTGTATTGAAGTTGATGGTGATATTCATGAGTATCAACAATTGTATGATACAAAAAGAGATGATCATTTATTTCAGAACTATCATATTAGGACGATAAGATATTCGAATGCGGAGATACTATCAGATTTGCAAGCAGTGAGTGATTCGATTGTGTATTGGTGTGGGGGAAGTGGAAATTGATAATCCCCCGGTACTCACTATGTTCGCACCACCCCCTTTGCCAAGGGGGAACGAAGAGAGAGCAACACGTACTATCCATTCGAAAGGGAGGTAACGAGAGGAGTTTTTTTCAACAACAAAAAAAGCGGAGAGGAGTTCCTCGACCGCTATAAATTTTCTTTCTTTCTTTTCCCTCCTAGTGGATTAGGAGGGTAAATAATAACCAGATAATTGCCCAGGTGGAAATTTCTCTAGTATGTACATTTACTCTCATTTCCACCCATGTGAAGAATTCGCATGCAATACCAACTATAAGAATCCCCCACATAAGAGCTTCATAGTCACCCCACATTACTTCATGGAATGCACTGTAGGTTGGATTAATGTTATAGAAATACACGGAGGCAAATGCGTTCAACAAAAAGATTGCCTCTGTTATCCTTTCATACCACCCAGTTGGTATACGCAAGCCAACATGGGTTACCGCTGTTGGTCCTGTAGGTGGTATAACAGGTGGAGTAGCACCTGTAAGATAAACAATACCAGCCCAGATGGCTTGAAGGAGTACTCCCCATCCCAATGCCGCGAAACAACAGTGGATCAAGAATATCGCTGTCCCCGAAGTTAACATATTTTCCATATTTTTCTTTTTTTTTATGTTTTTGTGTACTTGACTTATATATAAATTATGATGAAAGTCAAGAGGAAAAATAATCCCCCGACCTGCGGCCACCCCCTTTCTAAAAGGGGGAACACGACGGCAAAAGGAGGAGAAAAGCCCCATATTTTTGACAGAATGAGACGATTTCGGTATACTTGTCATAGACTTGGGTGGGCTGTGAAAAGCTGGCTCACACGGTTTTATTTCTTGGGTATGATGAGTGAGAAAAACATTGAGCAACAACGTGATGCAGAAAGCATTCACGAGCAACCACAACTTGATCCGCAGACGGCGCTCGATGCATTGCAGTTGCAAGTATCGATAGAAAGCGGTGGGATCACGTGAGTGAAACCAGAAATTATCTGAGCTCCCAAAGAATGGACAGCGCGTTTCAACGGTAAAGAAATAAATATCCTCTATACACCCGCCAAAGGTCGTCCGTATTTTTTGCTGAAGCAACCTATCGATGTTGATAAACTCACTTTTTCACCTGACAACAAAGCAAGTATAGATCTCAAAATACCAACTCCCGAAGGAGAAAAACGATTTACGTGTACGTTCATCAAGGACGTCGATGAGAAGGTGCAACTTGCTCTTGAACCATTTACTAAACCTTTTCCTGAGACGATAGAACTAGGTGGAGCATTTGCGGGTCAACAAACGAAACGATGGGGAGATGCGGTGATGATCACTCCTGATGGTAGTGATGAAATCGCCTCACTCGTGATAGATCGCACTAAGTTAGTACATCCTGGTGATACGATACAGACGCAAGTAGTGAGTACTCATGCGGATTTTCAGGGAGTATACAAAGTACTGGTCACGAGAAAAAGTGATAGTCTCTCACTCACTGCAGAAAAAATTTCTGAAACCAAGATTGAAAAATCACAACTTGATGCAACGATTTTGTGAGCTCCTGAAGGTTGGAAGTTAACTTGGAATGGTAAAATGTTTCGTATAGTCATGGATATTCCTGGGACGAGAAAATATTTCATCCATGAGTGACGAGCGGTAGATGCCAAAGAGATCAATACTTTCGGTGCACAGATCAAAAAGATACTGCGCGTAGGAGAAACATTCTATACGATTTCTTTCCAGAATTCGTTGTGAACTATTTCAGCGATTGCAAAGCAAGAGCACTTTGAAAACAAAAAAATACATGTCTTATCAGAGAATACAAACGTGATCACTACCAATAAAAACGGTGTGCTCCACATCACCAACCAAGATGAAGAGCCATTGCTTACGCTACCTATCAGTACGTTTTATGAGCAACTCTTGAGTACTGGGAAAGCTGAAATCGGGTCTTTTGCTTTACCCCTAGGTACTTCTCTCAAGGAAGGTGAGACCTGGTATGATGCAGTTGCTACAATGCAAGATGACACACTGCAGATAGAATACAAAGAAGTAACTACAGGTATCAGAGGAGTGTATGAAAAAATTAAGCTCACCACATGACCAGACAAGGTGAATATATCTCCTGCTGATAAAGAGAAAATTAGTTTCTGGACTGCTCATTGGGAGCAGTGAGTTCTTGCATTTCGTAATGCAAAAGGTGATGTGATTTGGCAAAAAAATGACCTTGATCCAACAATGCCATTTTCGTGAAGAGAGAACGTTGTATGAGGTACACAACAGTACACACACCAACGTATCGAAGGTAAAATCCGGACCGTTTTTCTCACCAATGAGCAAGCGAGACTCAATATTGATTTGATCCCTGAACTTCCTGCAATCAAACTCATCGAAATGCAAGACCCCAAAGATGGACGAAAAGGTAGTGTCCAAAAGGAAGCATATACTATCACGCTCAAGCATCCCAAACATGGCGAATCAGTATTGGATCTTACCAAACAACCTTGGTCTGCGCTGAGTTTGGAGAGTGGACACGCACAGGGATATATTACAACCAAAGGCACACCTGGTGGTATTTTTGCTCTCGATATATGCAATATCAACGGTGTTGTCACGATCCAGTGCGTCCCGCATCAAGCAGCCAATGGTAGACAAACTCCTTCGTGAGCACCAGAAACAACTACATCTGCCTTGCCAGAGTTTGAACCACAACCAGGAGATATTAGAACTATCTATGATGAAACACCACCATTTTGGAACGACAAAGAAATAGGGCAGTGGCAGTCATCACTGATGACTATGGATGGAAAAAAATTAGATCGTTTCTATGTTGATTATGACAGTGATACCAATGAGTTTCCGGTAGTCTTTGAAGACACCTTTTTGGGACAAGACGGACTCAATCCTGATGAAGAATTATTTAGACTTGATCTCAAACTTCATCAAAGAGAGGGAAAGCGAATGTATACCGATGCGTTGCGAGGAGCACGCCGAGAAGTAGAGGTGACGGTCGATGACAAACGTGTCTTGCGTGTGCGTGTCACACCACCCAAGAATCTCGCGCAATTGATTGAAACCAAAAAACAAGATGAACAACTTCCCAAGATCGATCGAAGCTTCCCAGAGTTGTGAGACGCTTTCGATCGCATCAAAACATCTGAACAATTGAGACTTGCTCGTGAGAAGCTCAAAAAATTGATTGAAAGAATAGGAGAGATAGAAGATGGACCTACGGATATCACAGATGTAAGCAAAGAACGCATCCCTGTAGCCAATGAGACGCTGACGCATATTGATAAAACGGTATATCCTCTCAACAATATGGATGTGGATCTTCTGAAAGATATGTTTGTGACTCATGTAGGGGGGATGCTAGATATCAGATTGGATACGTGGTGACCTGTCAATGATTCACTGTGTAAGTTTGATGTACGTACTATGACCCCTGATACGGTGTATACCGTGCCAGGTGACGATGGCGACTGGAAGGTCAAAGTGATAGTAGATACGAAGGTAGTTTGAAACGTCACGAGAAAAGTCCTGAGAGTGGCAGTACAACCACCTCAAGCATGGATTGATAAACAAAATCCGACACATTTCGATGAAGTAGAGACTCCAGGCAAACCTTTTGCGCGACCACTTGATAATCTGAACGCGCAAATTACGGATGATTTTGGCACACTAAGGCCAATCAAAAATAATCAGTGAAAGATTACATGACGATACCGTCATTCAGGCATTGATATTGATGTGCCCAATAATCCAACAAAATATCCTCCAGCCAAAGCATCATATGCGGGTAGAGTTGCACTTACTGGGCATAATACATATGGTAACTATGTTGTGCTTGAACATAAAATTGGCAATAAAAAATATCGTACACTATATGCACATCTGAGTAAAATATCTGTACGTGAAGATCAAGTACTCAAACAATGAGATATAGTAGGCATCACGGGCAATACCTGACATAGTAGATGAGCTCACTTGCACTTTGAAGTTAGAATAATTGACCCTAGATACAAAAGAGATTTTCTCCCCCACCGAAGACCAATCGATCCCTTGCATGTGACGAATCGTTCGAGAAGGACACCGACGCCAACACCTACTCCTCCTCCAGCACCAGCACCTAGACCAGCACCGTGACCTAGGCCTGCACCTCAGCCAGCTCCAAACCAATCAAATATTCCTCGTGCAGAGAAGTTCAATGATTCACAAAATGCAGTAATCACTTTACCGAGTGATCAACGTATTACTATTCCTGGTACTCGCAATCTTTCTCCTGAAATCAAAGAATATACCAAAACTATCGAAAGCCTCAATGGAGGTGCGCCACAGTTTCCTACTACACGACGTCTATGGCGAGCTGACAAGACATTGTATATTTATGATACAGCTACACAGAAGAAATTACTGACACTTGATGCAGCACAATTTGCTATGAAGTTAAAAAGTGCTGGCGTAAGAAGTAGCGATACGCGATTTGAGTGAACGGGTAAACAACCATTCACGATCAACAACAAGCCACGAAAGATGCAGTTTATTTTGACTCCCCAGGGACGCTTGACTATGAAAATGGGACCAGCGTAGATATCTGGCTAGAGAGAAAAAAGGAGTATGTTTTTTGTTATGCACCTTTATTTTTTGCTTTATGGAGTAGCGGGAGCTGGAGTTCTGCTAGGAGCAGGAGTGCGCCTAGGAGCGTAGGGAGTAGGAGTGACAGGCGTTTTGGTGCCATAGTGTCTTTGGGTGAGTCCTGCGAAGTTGGTGTCTCCAACTCTGTTTTGGATCAGTCATTTTCGCAATGCTTCTTTGATTAATCTCTTGAGTACAATGTCATTGATACTATATCACACGGAAGTGAGTGCTTGACTCGTATCTTGTTTGGTAAAGATGTCATGGATTTCTCATTGTGTATTATTGATCACATCGATGACAGAAATGCCTGCAGTACCTATCGTATCGACTAAGTTATTTGCAGTGACTACAGCTCTACGAATGATATGTTTACTGACAAATCTCCATCATTTCCCCAACCATGATGTCTTGGGAGTTTTGAGGTTTTCGGGGATAGTTTTTTCTAGTATCCAATTGAGCGCTTTATTTTTCCCTTCGAGAGTAGCACCGATTGCCTCTTTTGATAATTGAAGAATTCAAGAAATTATACCATCTGTCACTGCTTCAGCGTGTGGTCATCTCGTAGAGAGACTGAGTCTTTCTTTTCTATTGAGGCTCATGGGAGACAACAAAATAAAACCTTTTCCCTAGTATACTCCCACCTCAGCGCTTTGTCAAATAATCATTGACTTTTCTATACAAATAAGTATAAACACAACTCACCAAATAAATATAAATTTATGGCAAATACTGTAAGAGGATGGTTGTTGCTCCCATGGGGATTCATCGCTATCATTGGGATCATCGTGCTTGGCGAGATTGCACCCGAATGGGTAAAAAACCAAGCAAGTTGGCTGATGGTGGCGTTCATCGCTTTTGTCGCCATCTTAGAATCACTCAAGAGCGGGTATTCCGTCTTGCGGGTGATGTACGTCAAACTCCTGTGGACGATGCTCTCGGCGTTTATCGTAGGAGCAGCGTCGGTCCTATGGCTTGCGAAATGTGCGGTCCCCCTGGGTCAAAAATATTTCACCTTTGACCATGCACCATGGCAGGTCTACATGACCATCGTCGTGATGGTGCTTATCGAATTGGTAAACATGTATGTCTTGCTCAAAGCGGGCATGCGTGAGTGGAATCTCAACGATAACGATCGTTAGAGCACAAGAAAAACGGTGCGACACGCACCATACTGCCTTCGTATACGGGGGTGGTTTTTTTTATAATTACATAATAATATCACTACTATCGATCATAGCCATGATGATTTTGCCTGGGATCGTACGACCGATGACACCATAGAGGAGATAGTTTTCAAGTCCTTCATCGATGCCTCCTGCTTCATCACCATCTCATGCGGTCATACCATAGACGAGTGATCAGAGGTTGAAAGCCATGTGACTGTTTCTGAGTGCTTTCATTTTCCATCCTTCGAGTGCGGCGATAGTTTCATTGGGTGCGGATTTTCGATTACCCAAGAGGAGTTTGCCAAATCTCTTCTCACCGATGAGCTTGAAAAAATCACCGACGGTGTGCTTTTCAATGAATCAGACTTGATGTGTCCTACATCGTTCCATAAAATCTCCAGAATTTATTTTTGCTTTTTCTAGCACTCCTTTCATTGAAGTTGGGCTATTGCTGAGTTTGCCCATGAGTTTCTGTGACATGTTTTGGATGATAAGTTCAGATTTGCTGGATACGAGTTTGTTTATTTCAGCAGGACTCAGTTTCTTTCGTTGATTGCCTGTTTGTTTCATGACGGAGATCACACCACCTTCTTGGCTCAATTTTATTTTATCTGCTCCACGAGTGAAGACGGTGCCTTGCTCAATATGCTTGGTAAGTGTAGCAGTGACATCTCCTTTGGCATCGATTTGGTGAGCAAGTTTGTTGAGTGGTTTGAGTTGATGTTTTCCGAGCTTGAGTGTTACTTTACCATCTTTGCCTTTGGTGACGGTGAGTGAAGTATCTTTGTCTCTATGGGCTTTTTGCATACTGTTCATAGCCAAAGCAAGCATGAAGGTCGTCACGACATCTCATCGACTCCATTCATAGTTGGGGTCAAAGGTCATTTTTGCTCCTTCCATCACTCCTGTTTCAGCACCAGCGATACCACTGTTGATGAGGAATTTTCCTCAGAAACCTGAGCCAAGTTTGGTCAAGAGTTCAGGACTCATTCTCGTTGCTTTGCTTAGCTGCGCAACATTGAGACTTTTGAGAAAAGGCCCAAGTCAGGTGAGGAGTCCATAGAAAAGCGCATTCTTGGCAAACTCTTTTCGATCGAGGAGTGACCCAAAGTAGTTTTTGATTGTTTCACTGAAGTTACTTCATTTGTGATTGCCGACGAGTGCGTTCATCGTCGTATGTGCAACATGACCTACAACACTACCGACCAACACAGAAACACCGAGACGAGTAAGCGATGCTTTCATAGTTGCTCCTGCGATCGAAGACGCTACACGTGCAACGATCATATTGGTACCCACCATAGGGATCAGAGAAATAGCCAGATTGATACCGATATCCACACAGATGCTTGCAGTTTTGTCTGAGAAATCACTCCCTGCACCGATGACATCAGCGAGGAGGCCTTCTTGGGGATCTGTGAATGATTGTGTTGTCCCACCTTTTCGAGTTCCTTGCTTCTTGGCGGTAGCGCCGAGGAAATGGTCGAAGAAGAGTGTTCCAAATCACTGGATCATACTTCATTTGTAGGCTTGTTCTTTGGCAAGGTCTCGTGCAAAATCTTTGACGATTGCAAATTTGTCTGCTGTGTAATCTGCAACACCTTTCTTGGTTTTCGCATACTCAGCAAGTGCAGATGCACCAAATTGTTTTTCATATGCATCTACCATACGTGTTTGTGCTTTGGTGTCTGTGTTTATATCTCCGTAGCTTCTCAAGAAATGTTTACCGATCTGTTCGAGTCAATTCTGCGGTGTTTTTTCATCGAATCTTGCTTTGATGGCTTTGTGCTGTTTGATGAGTTCTTTGGCAAGTGCTGCAACGGCTTCTGGAGAAAGTCCTTTGGTAGTACCGTTCGCCAATAAGTTATGTTGTCCAAAGAATTTCATGAGATGCGCATTGAGGCCTGCATCAAAATCACTGCCCGTCAGTGCAGTCTTTTCAACTTCTTCCAGGAAACTTTGATCTTCAAATAATCCCAACACGGGCGCATAACGTTCTTGAGCAAAGAGATCATCCATCAAAGCATGTGCAACCACGTCACTATCACCATAGCCTCCGAGACCTCTCATATGATCTAGGACTTTTACTTCAGTAGCAGTGTAGGTGGTTTCTCTGGCAGTACCAGTTCAGGCAGTATGGCCCTCGATATTTCAAACAAGCTTTTTTCGATCACCTCCTCAGATGACATTGGTTCTGTCATTTTCAAACGTTTGTATTTTGTTGAGAAGTGCGCTTGTAGCGGTAGCAAGTTGTGCTTTGGTGGTGGAGGGCTCAATCACTAATTTTTGGAGAGCGAGAATATCTTGTTCGATGAGCCAAAGCGAATTATAATCTCCGCCATCATCATTGAGTGGATTCATGGTGGAGGGTATACGTTTGCGGGCTGCTTGTGTCCAGATATTTGCGGTGCGGACCGTGAGCATATATTTGTCGGTGAAGGTCGGGTCTTTGAAACGATCATCGAGTACCGCCTGTTGGAGGGCTGCAGGGAGTTGTATTTCCTCAGGGAGGGCAACGACATCACTCGTTTTCTTGGAGTCACTCGCAAGTACAGGACGATTGAGTTCATCAAATCTCATTTCCAATACACCGTCCTCGAGGCGAGCTGCTTCTGTTTCCTGATTCCCAGGATCATAGATTTCAGGTTTATTGCCGGTAATTTTAGCGAGTAATCAGGTGATGCTCACACCAATTGCTGCAGCCGCATTTTTGGCTCGGTTGATAGGATTGAGCTTGCTGAGGTCTGCAAACTTATCAATTCACATACTCACTGCTGTCGCTCCCAGCCGAGCAGCACCTCGTGCCCATGCACCTTTGAAAAAACCTTTGAGACCTTTTCGGAGTGCGTTGAATGGTTTGCCTATACCCTTGCCTTCTTTCCACCCTTCACCAAATCAGGTGAATAGTCCATATCCTCCCGTGACTGCGGCACCAGCGAGTGCAACGGGCGTTTTGTATTTGTCGATCATATCTTTTGCTTTTTCTCGGTTATTTTTCGCACCTCCTTTCGCATCGACTTCTTGTGCTAGCTTCGTCAGATCCGCTTCAGTAGTTTTGAGTGCTTCTTGGAGGGCGTGCAAACGTGTCCTAGCTTCATCACTCAGGTGTTGTTCTTGTCAGGCGGGGAGTTTATCCACCAGTGCCTTGGTCTTGGCCATGACTTCTTCGTATTTCTTCTGCAACGCACTATCTACCACTCACTTTTTGAGTGTTTCATTGAGTCATTCGAGCTCGGTAGCTACAGAGATGACCTCTGCGCTCAGCTGTGCGTTGCTTTCTGCTACTGCCATAGGACGTCCAAGGTTAAACATCTAAATTGTACTCCAAAAGGCCAGAAAATGCAAAAAATACTCCCTAAAATGTACTCTTAATACCAACTTTTGGATAGAATCATTGTTGTGAATCATAGCCGATAGCAACGAGTCCCTGTACCTTATTTTTGGTAGCAAATGAGGCTCAGGTTTCTACTATATATTTCCTGTCCATGTCAGTAGGGAATTGCGCATCTCCCAGGAGATAGAGATCTACTTTTTTGCCATCATAGTCAGTCCTGAAACTCATGTGGTGTTGTGCAACCTGTCAGTTTTCTACAGAAATGCCGTATTGAGCTAAGAATGCCATATTTTTGTGTTGTAATGCAAAATTAGCATCAGCACACCATTTTTGTGCAGAGATAACTTTCGAATCCTGTTCTATTTGAGTTTGTATGTTTGAAAGTTGTTCAGTGGTGTAACGAAAATTTGCTCTTACTCCTATTTGAGTTTGAGTGGCAAGTGCAGTTTCATAAGAAATCCCAACACCATATATATTGGCGCGTCTATTATTTCCTTCCCACTTTTCTCGAGTCAGTCAGATTGCTGCTTGGCTACCAGACCTTGCGCTCTCTATGGGTGTGGGCTGGCTCGTTATCTTTTTCCCTCTCCTGGTTTGTTGAAACTCTGAAGACGCGCTTTGTCGCTGTTCATTTGTGCGAGAAGAGATTCAAATTTCTTTTTATCACTTGGAATAGCCTCAAGTTGTCTGCTAATGTTTTCACGTGGTGTCTCTTCACCATTGAGAATTGCTTCTGTGTCATCTTTGAGAAGATCTTTAGTCGTGAGGGTGATGCCTTTTTCACTCAAAAATGCATCTAACTTTTTTTGTGATGCGAGAAAGATATTCTTCGCTTCCTCTTTCTCCTTAGTACTTTCTACCACATCTTCACGGGCAAGTGTTTCACGCGCATCTTGTGCCTTATCTTCTATCACTGCCTGTCTTTCCTTAGTTTTGATTAGGTTTACCGTAGAAGTACCTGTGTTGATTTTGAAATTCCCCGTGATCTGATGCGCTGTCTGTCCATCAGTAGTTTCTACCCTCGTCACTCAAACTCAACCACTTACTTGACTTCATGAGTCGGTAGTTTTTCAGAGCCTCGTATTGAGTTGCATTGTTTTTGTGTTTCCCCTATCTTCAAACACCGGTGAAAGAGAAATACCTTCTTCAAAACGTTCATTATTACCTCATCCACCCCCAGGCAGACCGGGAGGAGGTAGGTTGATGTCTGATCAGATATTGTTGTTATTGTTGGTTGTGCTAGTTGTATTGCCACCTATGTTTTGGAGTAGTGTATTTGCCTCTGAGATATATGCATTGAGAGATTTTTTCATCTCAGCGATTTCAGGATCTTGAGCATATTCCGTCGTTGATATTCCCTCAAGAAGTTGTTTAAGACCAAATACCACATCTGTTAAAATACTTTTCTGTTTTTGAATATTTTCGAGTAGTATTTGATCAGTGAACTCTTTGTCAATTTTGTTATCTTTTGGCTTACTGTCTATTTCCTCTTGTATCGTCTTAAATATCTCTTTTGCATTCATTTCTGGCATAGGGGTTTGTAAGAAATAAAAAATTATTTTTCTAACTCTTTCGTTAATCGTTTGTCATTTTGAATTCTTTCGAGTAATTCACTGGCTTTTTTGAGAAGTATTTCCCCTTTTTGAGTACATAATTGCAATGCATTGAGCTGTTCTTTGAGCTTCTGAGCTTTGTTTTCTTCAGTAGTCATGATGATGTATATGGATCTAAAAGAGAGAAATATACTCCATTATAACCACCAAATCCTCATTTGTCAAAAATCCCCCTATTTTTTTGACAAAATGAGTAGTTGGGGGTACAATAGAATTGCTGAATTTTATTTGTTATGGATACCGACATGGCTTTGGATGGAGTTGTAAATTTACAACAGGATGAAGACTCACAGTATGAGCAGCACGAAAGAGACGCTATGAAAGCAATAGAGTTATCTGACCTCAAGAAGGAAACGTTTACGCTCGCTGATAAACTCAAAAATGGTCTCAAAGATGATATATTTGCAAAGAATGAAGAATATGTCATGAGAACTGAAATGGGGACTTTATTTGCATCCACCGTTTTACCATCGGAAGCTCCTAAGCAATGAGAATGAGAAGCTGATTCATCTTTTAGAATCAGAATCATGAAATATCTACTCAAAAATGCCTTGCCAAAGGAGTGATTACCAGAAGGTATTTCTGCTTGAGTGATTGATGAAAAAGTGCCTGATCTCACTACCAACGATATTCTTGCCCTCCACTATTTCCAACTTCTCAGACACATCCCAGGGAAATCCAAACCTGATGCTATCTGCGGTCCATTGACGATGAAAGATTTGTTGGCTGCGAATGGAGTGGACTTGAAAGATAAACTAGGGGATGACTATATTGAGCAAGAAGATTTCGTATTTACGAAGGATGTGGAGAAGATTGAGGATAGGGAAAAATTAAATCATTATGACCTTAGTGACGTAACTAGTAATGCTATCATTTACAAAATTTGAGAGAGGTATTATTTTACTTGGAAAAATACTGATTGAACACAGTGAATTAGTGAGCTTTGTAAGAAATGAGGCAATTCACAAGCATTAGCTGACTTACAAAATAAAGAAAATCCACAGCAATCTAGTGAAGATGCAAAAATATCTATGAGTGTCGAATCATTCAAACAAAAATATTTTAGTTTAATGCCGGAAGTGTATGAGGAGTTTATCAAGAGTATTGGTCAGTTAAAATTAGACGATATACCTAATGCTAAGGACATGTCCGATATTTCTTTGTTTACGTCTACGTTTGGCGAAAATTTCTTTTTCAAACAGAATTGAAATTCTTATGAACTGAGGTGCATTAGTCCACATAATTTTGCTAATTTGAATGGTGGTTGAGTGAAGATTAGTGATTTTGACCTCGAGAAACATATCATTCCTGGTAAGGATGGTGGCATATCCTTCGATTGGGAGGCATACAAAAAAACAATCAAGCAGGCCATTAAAAATACTATACAAGATATCAAAAATACAACAGAAAGAAATGCTGCCCAACAAGTTGTGGACAAAGCAAAATACCGAACTGAGTATTCGCTAAAGCAACTCTACAAAGGCGACAAAACAAAGCAGTCTGATTTCTACTACAAGGGGGTTATTACATTTTTGTGATGAACTTTGTCTCTTCATAATGATGCTACCAGATTGTCTAAAGATGGTAAGCAAATGTGGTACACGCTAGGTAATTTTGATTATCCTACGTGATATTCCTGAAAAGAGTACTTGAAAGATAGATACGTTGCTATCAAGGATATTACAGATGCTAATTGAAAATTTAATAAAGAAAAATGGAAACAGCATCTAGCTGTTGTGATAGATGATTGTGTCAGACAATATAAGGACAAAAACAAAGAAAAGAATAATAATGAAATAGCATAACTTATCTCCTTTCCTTTCCACTTTTACGATCCTTATGTTGCACAGAACCTCTTGTGGGAATATAATTTTTTTCGTAGACTCAAAAATATATAACCCACAATGGTCCTGCACTAGGTGCATGTAATGAGATCTTTTTCTTAATTATTTGATATTTGCCTATTACGTACTTTCATTATACGGATGTTGCACCAAGCCTCTTTCGGAAATGGAAACTTTTTCGTAGACTCAAAGTTTCCAATCCTCAAGGACTTTGCACTTAAGGACAGATTCTGGTCACCTTTACGATCCTAATATTGAAATGAAATGTCTGGACTTCTTCGAAGTGCCAGGCTTCGCCGTAGGCTTGGCGGAGGAGATCGACTTGTCGCGTCATCATTTCGAGGAAGAGGATGGGACTAGGGGCAGGGTAGATGCTCCCCCTTTCAGAAAGGGGGTGGCGAATGGAATGAGCCGGGGGATTATAACCCCTCCGGCCTTCGGCCACCTCCCCTTCTAAAGGGGAGAGCGTACGGTTGAGGGTGTCGAACATGATGCGGTATCGGTCGAGCCCATCTGCTCATCCGACGAAGGCGAATTTGGGTTCTCGTTTTTTGACCGTGTCGTCGACGTT
>CAYUST010000010.1:0-3802 GCA_964447535.1 uncultured Candidatus Peribacteria bacterium | reverse complement strand
CTCATCCGACGAAGGCGAATTTGGGTTCTCGTTTTTTGACCGTGTCGTCGACGTTGTTGTCGAAGAGGTCTTCGGGGATGTAGGGGAGATTGGCAACGATCAATAACCCCCCACCCTGCAGTACTGCAGGGTACCCCCCTTCGAAAGGGGGGAGTGTCGTTGAGACCCCTTGAGAAGGGGGAGTTATTAGTTTTTGCAACGTTGGATGGTCAAACATATCTGAGGCGAGGACGGTGATGTTGGTTGCGTCGGGGAGGTGTCTGGCGACGTTTTGTCTCGCGACGACGAGTGCGTCTTCACTGACGTCAGTGAGATAGGCGTGAGTAATTTTTTCACCTCCCGCGAGATAGGCACAAATACCAAGGACACCGCATCCTGTTCCTAGATCAAGAAGCATATGAGGTTGTTGTGTCTGTGCGAGATAGTCTTTGACAGCGACAATCATGTACTCGGTCTCAGGACGCGGGATGAGCGTCGATGGGGAAACGATGAACTGTTTATGGTCAAAGGTGACAAAACCGATGGCGTAGTCGAGGGGTTGTTTGTGGATTTCTACCTGTTCGTAGGCAGATTGTATTTTGCTATAATCATCATCACTCAGCTCACGATCATAGTGGGTGAAGAGCGTTGTTTTGTCCCAACCGCAGATGGCGCAGATGAGTTTTTCGAGGACTATTTTGTTGGGAAAATGTGCGTCTTGCAGGAGAGTAATAATTTGCATGAGAAATAGAAAAAATAATGAGAAAAAGTACCATCTCTAGATAGTGAAGATGAGAGAAAATAGTATCTTAAAAGCTTATTCGATAATTGACATTTGTATACTTTTATGTATAAAAGAAATATTTATTGGTGCTTTTGCATGGATAAAAACTATTTCAAACAACTTCCCACAGCACTTCCTCCCTGACCAACGCATCTTGCGTTAGCACCTTTTCGTCCGCAAGCAGAAAATGTCGTTGGATTATTGAGGAATGAGATTGCCAACAGAGTAGCTCAGATATTACAAGTGCAACCAACGGATGGACTGTTTGCAAACGCAGAAAAAAACCAACAACTTAGTGCAACCATACAGGCAGCAGAGCGAGTGTATGATCAACGTTTTAGCGGCAAGTTACGGGAAGTTGCAAAACAAGATTTTATAACGTGTGCACAGCATGCTTTATGTGTCTCATTTTTGCAAGAGCAGAATGAGAAATCTATCCCTCAAGATGCAGTCTATACGCGTCATGGTATAGCATTCGTAGATCATAGTGTCGTCCAAGCAGTGCAGATGCGTGAGCAGATGAGTGGTGAACAACTCGCTATTGCCAAACAAAAAAAAGCAATCCAACGTGCCTATCATACGAGAGTGACTAAACTCTTTCGTGAGAGAGAAGATGAATTGATGCGTCATCGTCACCCTGCTATCACCGACGATCAACTTGCAAAGAGACATACACAATGTAAGTCATATCATTTTTCAACGGTCAAGAAAAAATGGGAGACATATATCCAAGAGCATCCACTCACCGACGAGAAAGAATGGCTTCGTACTTTCGCAACACGAATGTATCGTGACCATATCAAATTTGCTGAGCGATGAGATTTTTTGACGTTGACCCGTCATGCGCTTCACCAACGACACATAGATCCGCGCGAGGTGGAGCATGCAAGACAACTTATTCACTATCGCTGACAATACGTCTTACGTCTCGCAAGCGAGCCAAGAGCGAGCGTTTTTTCTCCCCAAGAGCTTGATGAGCGAGAAGAATACTTCAATACCAAATATCGTCACTTAGCTAAAGAGGGACGTGCATATTGTGCTGATGTATATCAACGCGTACGTACGATTCAACAATATGGTATGCCTCTACAAGAGGTCTATCACACGTTGTCACAGTTACCGGTGTATGCTCCTGCCACAATAGAGCAAAAGCAACAAACACCTGATCTTTTCCCGCACTATCCCAAACGTCAAAAGAAGACACGTGTTTCTTTCTCCGAAGCAGTGACGCGTGTGATCGAGGCACATCCTCATCGCTATGAACAAGATATTCTGTGGCAATTATTTTTCCGCTACAATTATCGACACAAACATATCAAACCATTACCTCAAGAGCTACAACCACAAGCTGAGCAAGGGTATCGCAAACGTAAGCAACGTGAACGAGAGCAAAAAACAGCTGACACAAAACGTCCTTCACTTGAACCCGATTTGTTCCAATGAGAAACGATCTATGACGAGAAGTTAATAGACTTTTTGGCGGGACGTATTTCGTGGGTAGGAAAGTAAATCAAATAGTCAAAGCAACAAATAATCAAATACACAAATGGATTAGCAAACTGGTACTCCCCCTTTTAGAAAGGGGGTGGCGAGTGTAACGAGCCGGGGGATTATTCAATTTTCACTTATATTTTTTTGTATTTTTGCCATATTTCTCTATACTTAACGGAGAGGTCTGTCGTGCGATGCACCAGGCGTTACGTTTAGATCGGCAGTAGTGATGAAAAAACCAAGTGAGCATCCTTATCTGGATGCGGTAGAACAAGCATATCATACCTTGGCGAACGACGCTAAGGCAATTGTCGAGCGAGGAGAAAAACGACGAACTGACAAATTGTCACCAGATACTATACATCAATTTAGTCGCAAACATTTGCATCTCACCACCTACAAGCACTGCTGGGAGTTTCTCAGAGCGCAGACGCAGTTTGCTTTTGCAAAAACACATCAAGGTGTCTATGATCTGCTGCGAGAGTTGAGAACACTGCGTCATCAAGAATGATCATTTGAGCGTGCACTTATCAAGATACAAAACAAATACCATATCAATGGTCCTTATAGTGCCAACATCATGCATGTCATCCGTGTCTTGTGAGGTAAGGGGCAACACATGTTGAAGCAGTTGATAGAAAGTTTCCAGGAGAGTACGCCAGCCTTGGAGATGCATGAGCAAACACTCACTACCAAGGAAAAAATTATTGATACATTAAGTCCACCAACTAACCAACTTGAACTTTTCCCAAAAGAGGATGACCATCCCAAAAAAACAGCGTCTCGTCCTACCCACAAATCTAAACATCCGTACTAATTAATTTTTTATTGTCTTCGCATCTGCATGCAAACACTCGTCTATACTGATGAAAAAACGGACAATAGATTTTTTCAACTTGTCTTGTGATTTCAACCGAGTGATGGTGTTTTACTTGTCGATGAGCAGGACGACCAAGTGCATATCACCGCATTTCTTGATCCGAGATATGCGACAATTCCGCATACGATCCCTGATCATCAACTCACGGCAATTTTCGGCAAATCGGTCATCCATGATCGCGTCATACGTCAGTGAGCGTTACAACCTTTGCTGGAGCAACTGATTGATCCAGAGCAACTCCGTATCGATGCAAGTCATTTGCCGTATACGGTCGCACAGCGTCGACTCGCCTTATGGCCACAGGCGCAAGTAGTCAATGAGTGGAATGGGCAACTCAGACTCATCAAGACGCCACACCAACTCGCATATATCAAGTCTGCTGTCGAGAAGACGGTCTTACTTTTTCAACGACTCGAACAATTGATTAGTTCATGAGCATTGCTCGGCAAGACCGAACGTGCGGTGCGCATGATGTTGTTGTCCAAGGCATTGGATTTCGGTCTCGAAGACGAGGCTTTCCCCGCGATCGTAGCAACCAACGCACATAGCGCAATCCCGCATCATCGTAGTGACACGACGCATATTAGTGCAGGACCCTTGCTCATTGATATGTGATTCCGTTTTCAATGACGATGTAGTGATCTCACCCGCACCTATCGAATTGGTGA
>CAYUST010000009.1:0-49213 GCA_964447535.1 uncultured Candidatus Peribacteria bacterium | reverse complement strand
CACCATTACATGCATTATTATCCGAACAATCTTCGTTGGTTTTGCATCCATCATCTCCACCACAGAGACTACTATCTATCACACACATATCTTTGGATTCATCACACGCATTTGTTTTGCATCCTGTGCCATCTGGATCAGTACACACTATTGGTGTTCAAGGGACACATCACAAAGCTGGATCACATACTTCTTCACCATTACAATACAGTCCATCACCACACACAAGTGGCGTACCTGGTACACATTCACCTCACTGACATACCTCTGCACCATTACAGACCGTATTGTCCGTACAATCTGCATCGGTAGTACATTCATCTTCGTCACCACCACCTTCATCACACAAATTACACCCTGACATATAGTAGTGTGTATTCGTCGTCAAAGGATACCCAACTACTATGGTACTATGTTGTGTTGCAAACACGGTTGGTTTGCTTCATGGCATAGTCGGTGGAACAGTTGGCAATGCAGGATAGTTCGTCACTTCATAGGTTCTATATAATTCTGTATCACACGCTGTCTTGAGCGTACAAGTCAATCGATGTTTCCAAGTACGACTAGCGAGGTCTACAGTGATACTATTTCCTACAACAGTCACTTTTTCCACTTTGTAATTGTCAAAATTGTTTCCTGCATCATAGTTTTCGATTATTGATTCAACATATGCACTTTCACAGAACGGATCTCCTCCACATTCCTGTTGCACAGATTTGGCAAAGATCAGTGTTTTGAGTCCACCTCCCCACTCTCGTGAGGGGAGATTAGTGATTTGCAGATCAGTTTTTGCAAAGGTGAGTTGCGTCTTCGCATAGGTCAAGAGTGCGGGATCAGCTGGGAAAGAAGTACTTTCTCCACAGGTTGTTTTCGCAATACACGTTGCATTGACACTGAGATCATTCCCGTTTTGGGATCGCATGAGCGTCCCTGTATCAATTTCTACATAGCCACTACAGGTACGGAAACAGCTACCGCTCATGGTGAGACATGCATCATCACTGATAGGAGATTCTGGTTCACCCTCTGCTTGTGCATAGGCTACATTACAAAACTGCTCTCCCCAAGCATAGGTAGCTCAAGTTCATAATTCTACAAATACATCTATATATTTGCTTTCATTGACTCACAAGAATGCAATCAACCAGGTAAATGATTTTGCCAAAGGAACTGGTGGTGTAAACGTTACTGGTCCACCAAACAAGGACATCCAAGCTTCAGGTTCCATCCAAAAAGCGGTAACGCCATCAGGGAAGGTATCATCTACTTTGACATCGTAGGCATCACCTACACCATTATTGGTGATTTTGACACGGTAGATATATCGGTTTCCTGAGAGAACAATACCATTTTCTTTTGCATACGGTGCATAGGTATTGTACTCAGGATTATATATACTTACATACTCACCCGACGTCAAAATAGTTTTATCGATATCGAGATCATAGCCACTCACACACGCTGGTGTATCAATTTTTCCATGGATATAATCATCTGACTGTTCAACAATTGTTTTGCCTTGAAAATCAAAACTCAACTCTGCACTATTACAAATTTCTTGATTACCTCCTCTATACGCGTGCGAGGTAAATCGAATATCAAAGTTGCCGTCAGCAGGTCTTCCATTGGCTTGTAAGGTAAAGGTTTTGTTGTTCGGAACGGGAGGAATAAGTGTATAGGGCACACCATTTAGTTCCACAGTGAAACTACCTGTATTTATCGTACTATTTCCTACCAAGGTATCCTTGACTTCAAACGCTTTGACCGTAGGTGGTAGTTCACCATAAATATGCCAGTAGACCGTTGATCAACTCAAGATCCCCTCCTTCCAGAATTTATATTCACCGGTGACTACGACACAATCACATGCACATTGAGCAGAAAGTTCTTGACCATTGACCATTCAAGACAAGTATGCAGTAGGCTTGAATTCTCCATCACTGGTGTACGTATGAATCATCTCAAGCACGTGATCAGGTGGAGGTGGTGCAAAAGGAGGATAGAATATATCTGATTTTCCATCACCATAACTGAGTAACAAGCTCGTAAGATTTTGGTATCCTTTGGTAATATTTACCGTAATTTGTACTTGCTCTCCACTAGAAATAATCGTCGGTTGGACAGCAATAGTACATGCTAGGTCTGACGTACAATCATTGCGACAGCCGTCATCATTGATATAATTTCCATCATCACATTGTTCATAGACAGACTGTATTTCTCCATCACCACAATACCCTACGGTGAATTCCACCATACACATGCCTGTCAGGAGTTGATTACCCGTATGTACGACTACCAGGACAGCTTTACCTGTAGTGGGTGGTACGCTATACCCCGATTGATAGACGATACTTCCAGATTTGAAAGGAGCTAGGGGAAGCAACATAGGCGAAACAGCCAAGGGATCACCCAGAGGGAACAAAGCACTGGCATCTTGCCATCCAGGACTAGTGACACGGTAATTGAAGGTAACTGCTTTACCTGAATATACCTCTCATGAAATTGACAATACACATGCAGGTTGTTCCCATGCGCAGTCAGTGCCACAGCCGTCTCCAGAGAGTGCTTTATCCTGTCATTTGAGAATTTCACCATCATCACATACTTCTTTGGGACCATATACTCCACTACTATCTACAAATCCATCACCACACACGCCATAGATTTGACAGCCCAAACAGTTGTTGGTGCCTCCTACCGTGATATATCCATTATCCGAAACTGAAAAAATCTGTAACGCAAAAGGTACGGACGTATCATATTCCACTTTAGAAATCTTGCCGAGCGCAAAAATTGCCTCACACTCCTCATCATCTAATGTACCGGTGAGATCATCAGGTCAATTGGTATCAAGTACCCCATCACCGCACCCACAATCATCACTACGAGGATCACACACGTCAGGACACGCACAAGTGCCAGCTACACAGTTCCCTCAGCCACATTGTGATCCATCTGTACACGCCATACCTTCGACACATGCTTGACCACAAAGTGGTGCATCTCCTCTACCATCTCGACACGTCCCCATACAGGTATCTTGGGGATGAGCACCAACAATTGTTGGTGCACAACTAGCACCCAGAGCAAGTTGATCACAAGCGAGATTGGTTATACTACAATATTTCATACCTTGCTGGGTATAACATCCATTTGGAGCTGTACACTGTCATTGAGGAGTTGCATCACACAACTCACAAGGTGCGGGTGGTGTACCTTGATCACAGCTTGGTGGAGTATCTCCCAGTGGTCCACAGACTCACAAACAAAACCCTCCTCATTGGCAAGGATCTCAAAGCTTAGCCCCTGGTGCACATATCTTTTGATCACTACTACAGTGCAGTGCTGTTGGAAAGCAATAATTTTGAGCAGAACAATCTGCTTTGGTAGTACACGGTGCACACACTCCATCACCAGGTAACCCAGGTGTCGGTGTTCCACCTCCTCATCCTCCTGTCGTATCTCCTCTAGGAACGACTTGTGCAAAAACTGTCATACTTACGATGGTAAGTAACAATGGCAGTGCACTGACGATGAGAAGTCTTTGTGTTGTAGTTTTCATAGGACAATACAAATAAAATTTGCTTTGTATTACTATATATGCAAAATCCACAAACACAAATTTCTCCTTTGACTAAAGAACAAAGTAGTTGACATTTTTGACAAAAAAATACTATCTAATAGCTTTTTGGATGTGTCTGACGTTGCTGAGAAGCAAAAAGAACTGGATACCAAAATAGAGCGCCGCCAAAGAAAATCTCATTTGCAAGGAGAGTGGAAGGAAAAATAATAAGTATAAATTGACCAATGATGATAACACATTTGCTCCAATTCGATACAAGAAATCCGTGTAATCGAAAATACCTTTTTCTGAGAAATAATTTGCGTGAAAGATGGCTAAACTATTCAACATACTCCAAATCATGCCGACAGTCATCAAGTACAATAAATCTGCACCAAAAATATTTCCCGCAGTGAAATAAATACCAAAATTGATAAGCAAAAAGGCAACTGCTCTTTGCATCCCATGGTAGAAATGAATAGCTCTCAACAGCAAATAATTGACGAAGAAAACGATGATACCAAACCAGAGTAAAATTTCAGTCCACAAGAGACCATAGCCACCATACCCTCACACGAAATACCAAATCTGTGCAACGATAAGGATGATATTAAATAGACTTATTACAAACTTAGTCGTTCCATCGAGGTTGCGCAAAAATGCATGTGCATCTAGTACCATATCTAATCTCATAGGATCTCCTTGATGATGAGTTGCTATACGTCTCCCAGATAAGACATGCTTAAATAATGCTTGTGGTTGCTGAGGTGAAGTGACTTGTAATGAGTAACGGTGGATCCATCGAATCAAACAATAGACCGCACTCAAATAGACCTGCGCCAATACTAACGACAGATAAGTATCATGGTTTGCATAATAATAGATCAAGTACATAATACACACATGGATCGTTACAAATAACGGATAGCTCAAGTTACGGGAAATAGGAATACCAACTGCTCCCAAGACAAACACAAAAAACGCATAGAGTGCCATCGTCAAGGACACCCACAGCATGATAATTTCAACCCAATGTGCTGGCCCCGACGGCAAAGCAAACAATGCCCATAGAGTCAAAAAAGAGCTTGCAAAATATCCTACATGGAACATATGTTTTCCTTCTTTGTACTCTAGCAAGTATGAACCAATCCACAACACAATATTCGTTCAGACAAATCGCATCCCGGTACTCACCGAGTCAAACCCATAAATATCACTCATTCCCCAGATGCCGAGCATACTACAACACCAAGCAAATGCGTACGCATGATGCGTAAAAAATGCCGTAATGTGTTCACGACGAACTCCAATAGCAGTCCCCGTATGTGTTGCCAAAACGACATATCAAGCAAACCCCAATATCGGCAAAAGCGCAAACCACAATGCTTTTATGGCAATGAAATAGGCAATAGCAGCTCCATGGACGAGAAGTAATACCAGAGTCATACCACCAAATTGAGTAAACGGCTTAGTTGTACTGTTTAAAGATGCATTGTCAAGCAGTTGCAAACAAATCATCACAAGTTTTAATAAAGTCAAATAACTAGGTGTGAAGCCATAAGTTAGCACATTTTTTTGAGTTGGCATTGCAATTTCAGAAAAAATCCGTATAGACGTCATCTTATCGTACACTTTTTGCACTGTTACAAAGATCTCTGCCCTTTCGGGACACTACTTTTTGATTTCCTTATTGTCTATGACTTTGCTTCCTCAGTTAGCAACCTTATTTGACCCCACTACGCTCTCTGTACATATCATACAGGGACAACCATTGGTTGCCAAAAAAGGTAAGCCAGGAACGTGGAAACTCACTCCTCTAGAGAATGTGTGGCACAAAACCGAAATAGACCATTTTCTTGCACAACTCACGCGCTCCATACACGAACACCCCGATAGCTTCATGGAGATCGAAAGAAAACACTCCTTCGTCTATCAAATTGGAGCATATAGAATTGTAGTCGTGCTTCCACCCGTGAGCAAACTTCCTGAAATCACTATCGTTAAACAACTCGTACAACTCTCTCTCGACAAATACGAACTCACTCCAGATGTCCTGACCTATCTCCTCGAACAAGCCAAAGGTATCGTGATAGCAGGGGCGCCGGGAGAAGGGAAATCAACGTTTGCACAAGCATTCATAGCCAAGTTAGCTGAACAAAATGTGGTGATCAAAACTATCGAGGCGCCCCGTGACCTAATTGTCCCTCCCTGAGTGACGCAATACAGCTTTGGTCATGCATCGCACAATGAAATCAGAGATATACTCTTGCTCTCCAGACCAGATTATAGTGTCTATGATGAGATTAGAAATCGTGAAGACTTCGAGCTCTACAAGGATCTGAGACTGACTGGCATTGGACTCATCGGAGTCATGCATGCTACTGCCGCTATAGATAGCATCCAAAGATTTTTGTCCGCCGTTGATTTGGGTACATTACCGCAAGTAATTGATACCGTGGTCTTTATTCGCTGAGGACGCGTTGAGCAGATACTCAACCTCCACCTCACCGTCAAAACGCCCTGAGGCATGGTGGGAGATGATTTAGCTCGTCCTGTGGTGATCGTGAACGATATGCTCACCAAGCAACCACTCTATGAGCTCTACACCTATGGAGACAATACGGTGGTGATGCCTATCAGTGCTACATGAGCTTCCTGATGAGCCACCAATATGATAGCCACTTATGCAAGTCAAGCGCTCGAATCCAAAATACAACAACTCCTGGGGGTCACGTGCGTCGTAGAGGTCAAATGACCACAAAGCATTGCCCTGACCGTCCCCGAGAGTATGATGGGCAGAGTCATTGGCAAGGCAGGTGCCACGATTCAACAACTCGAACGCACCCTCAAGCTCAGTATCTCCGTCAAAGAAGCCATGGGCAAACCACCAGCAGGAGATCATCCTACCTTCACTATCAAAGAGCAAAGGACAGGTGGCAAAAAAAATACGATTGAGCTCATCTTTGGACCACACTATGCACATACCCAAATGTCCTTTATGATAGGAGAAAGCTTGATACATATGACCACCAATCAACTCGGTATCATTACCTTGAGAAGAAAGAAAGATATTGATGCTTGTCGCAACGGATCCCTCCATCTCGTCGCCTAACGAACTTATATTTTATTCCTCGAACTCTCGTACCATGAATCATTTCCATAACGCCAAAATTATTGCAACCATCTGACCTGCAATTGACAAAGAGACTGTCTTATCCAAAGTCATCAATCAAATTGATGTTTTCAGAATCAACCTTTCTCATGGTGACGAAGAAACCAAGAAAAAATACATAGACACCATTCTCAAGCTCGATAGTAGCAAAACTGTGATGCTCGACACGAGAGGGCCAGAAATCAGAACAAGAAACAAAGATGAAGTCACGCTCAAGAAAAATCAAAAGATCACTATTTCTTTTGCAGAATTTTTCAAACAAGAGGCATGAAAACTCTTTATTGATTACCCAAATCTCCATCGTATTGAGGCAGGTACTATCATCTCTATCGACAATGATACCGTCAAAATAGAAGTATTGAGTTCCAAAGATGGAGATCTGCAAGGCAAGGTCATCCACGGTGGTACTATCTTGATAAATAGAAATGTCGAATTTGAAAATTATATTCCCAAACTTGCTTTTTTGAGTGAGAAAGACAAGAAGCAAATCGCACGATGAGTAGAAAACAAAATCACGGTCATCGCCGTTTCATATATCAGAGACAAAGAAAATATCGCAACCATCAAACAATTCTTGTCCGATATCAATGGCAAAACAGTAAAAATTGTTGCCAAAATTGAGACCAAAGAAGCAGTAGACAACATCGAAGAAATTATCAAGTACGCAGACGGTATCAATATCAATAGAAGCAAACTCACCATTCTCGTAGGAGAAAGGAGAGCTGATGCGACCAAACGCAAAATTATTGCTTTGTGCAATCAGTATGGCAAACCTATCATTATGACTACGGGATTCGAAATTACCGGTGCTTCCAATACTGCCAACTGGAAGGTCGTCAAAGAGGAAATAGCCCTCTGAGTAGACGCTTTTTTGCTGACTAAAGAAACTGCTGTAAGTGAAAAACAAATTGATTTCGTGACACAACTCTACGATATGATCAACGACGAAAAAAATGCCGTACAGTCTAACTTCCATCTCAAAGATCTCCACTCCAACGAAGAGAATAGTATCACCGACTATATTATTTTCACCGCGTATAGAGCCTCCAAAGAAATGACTATCAAAGCCATTATTTGTCCTACGGAGTCAGGCTACACGGCAGCGAGACTCTCCTCACTCAAACCCAATGTGCCCATCATCGCCTTCACCAAAAATGACGACTCGTATAGATATCTCAACTTACTCTGGGGGGTCAAAGGCTACAAAATTTCCAACTCATTCGAGTACACCAATATCAAACAGATAGGTAAAGAGATTATTAGAATCCTTTTCAAAGGAAATATCTCCCTCGATGACAAAATTTTGATTACACATAGTAGTCTCGAGCAAAATATCCCCGGTATGATCAATGGTATGGAGCTTTATAAATTCAAGGATATCTAATCGATGTTCACCCTTCCAGAGAGTTTTGCCTCAGCGTCTACGATAGCAATTTTTGGACACAACAACCCAGATGGTGACTGTTTGGGTGCTTGTATTGCCTTTGGACTTTTGTGCGAACGCCTTGGTAAGCAGGTCACTTATTTCCTGCCTGATACACCTAGTGCACAATTTTCTTTCTTGTCAAAACTCACTCAGTTTCGTACTGATTTCGCCTATCAATGAACCTACGATATGTGTGTGTTTTTGGATGTTTGAGGCACCAATAGAGTGGGAAATTTACGACTCAATCAGCCATCCTATTTCCTCAATCAGACCACGCTCGTCATCGATCATCATATATCCAATCCATGATTTGGGACGCACAACATCATAGATACCAACGCAAGTAGCACCTGTGAGATCGTAGGAGAACTCATCACGACGAACTATCCAGCACTTCTGGATGCAGAGATAGCTACGGCTCTCTTCATGGGACTTTCTACCGATACCGGACACTTTATGTTTCCATCTGCAACTGCTCGTACGTTTTCACTTGCCAATCGTCTCATCGAGGCAGGCGCTGACAAAGCAACTATTATTGAGCATCTGTATAGAAGCCAATCATTTGCAAGCCTCCAATGGACAGGTATGCTCATCACGCGCCTCACGAAGTCGACCCAAGGCATCCGAAGTCGATATGCAACCAGTGAAGTCAACGCACGTGGACTTGACCAAGAAAGCGTAGGAGACAATTTTATTTTTCAGATGACTAGTATTGCACTTCCAGGACGATACGCACTTTTCAAAATCATGGATACTGATCCCATCCCCCATATCAGATGTTCATTGAGATCCTCTTGTGATGCAATTGACGTAGCTACGTTAGCAAGTAAACTCGGCTGATGAGGCCACAAACGTGCCTCAGGTGTCAAAATCAATCTTGATAATCGTACTCCCGAGCAAGCTATTGCAGATACCGTTGCCTTTTTCGATACGCATTGTGCTGGATAGTTTTCCATTCCCCAACTACACTCTTTAGTAAGTCTTGAATGATTTTTCAAAGACTTTTTTTATTTTGTTCGCTTGTTGTTCATCGCGCCTAATCGTAAGTTTAGCATGTGTTTTCATTTCAAATATACGAGAAAATAATCATGCATTAAAATCCTTAATATCTCCTATAGTGTTGAAAAATATGTTGAAGTATTCCGATATTTCTTTTGGATAGAGCACTTCGAAAATAAAATCTCCAATGACAGTAACACAGTACCCCTCTTTGATAAAGGGGAGATAATTGGTAGCAACTGACTTGATGCCTATCTCCGAATATACATTTGCACCATAGATGTCTAGAAAATAAGTATTGCCTGTCAAGAAGTATACCTCCGATACTTTATTTACCTGTGCAAAGAAGGATATTTCCGTATTGTTCATACCAAGTGCATAATAAGGATGTGCTTGATATACGTAGGTTGCTTCTTGAGTGCCATACATTTTATTCACTTGTAACATCCAGTCACCTCGCACACCATCAAGATCTTTGATCGTTGTCGATTCATATACCATAGACTGTCCCAACTGCAGTTGTGCCACACTTCACATCTCCATGAGATAGTTCTGTTTGAGATTATCAGCTAGATCCAGGAATCATAATACTCGTCTGCTATGGAGAAAAAGCTTTCCATGTTCTTTGATGATGATTTGTTCATCTATGAGTTTGCCAATTATCTTATAAAAATTGGGAAGAGATATCTGGTGCTCTTTTGTCACCTCCGTATGCAGTTCTTGAATGCGTGCTCATTTATGGTCAATGAGCTTATTGATGATACTATCATAGAGCGGGTCAAAAAGAAGCATTCTTTTCTCAAAAATATAAATTATCTATTTATGATAATTATTTTTCTAAAATTATCAAATCTATTTACTTATAATATTACATCACTATATTCACCGATGTCAAATATATGATGCCTTAATAAATTTTATCTACTTACTTACCAACTACACATGAGACTCAATATTGTAACAGGTTCAAGCAACTCTTTAGGCAAAACATTTCTTAATGCTCTAGCTAATGAAAATGATACTACTATTGGGCTCTCTAGAAGAGGATGTGCGATTGCTAATGTACATAACATTTCTGTGGACTTACAAGATACAGCCCAAGTCAGGAAAATTTTGTTTGATACATTAACCACAGTCGATATAAATAAGTTAACAAGTGTACATCTTTTCCATACTGCTTGAAAAGTAAAGAATGAGTTCAATGATATAAATAATCCCAAATTTACTACTCTGGACTTAAATCAAGACTGAATTGACGATGAAGTATTTGGTAGCACATTCATGACACTGAAAAATACACATAATGCATTAGTAGAATGTCTGAATAGTTTATGAAAAAATGACTTACCAAAATTTATCAATATCATTTGAACTCTCTTAGACAAAAGAGTAAGTGAACCATCATCTCATAAATCAATGGTGAAAACAAATAAGCTAATCAGAGCATATGTTACCTGACTATGTACACAAGATCCTACTTATAAGTGAGTATGTGTATCCGTATGAACTATTGCTACAGAGAACGAAATAACATACAGAAAATATTGAGAGCATCAGTATTGGTTAAAAGAACAAATGGTAGTTGATTCAATACTCAAAAGGAATGAAGTCTTTTTAAACGAGTTTACCGATGCGGACTTATTCATGCACAATCCAAAATATGAAACATACTATAAACATGAAACTCCCGAACAAATGGTAGTAAGATTTAAGAAAGAGATTGGGATATCATAAAATCAATTTGGTTACTATAAATCTACACAAAATAAACTAAAACATACAAAAATGGAAAATACAAACAACATTGTACAAACTGCACTAGATGAGCATGTAAGAAAAGTGGTGGTGGCCAAAAGGCTCAAAAACCATAAAATGTTCCTTTTGATAGGCATGGCATGCGGATACAGCTTAGCACTGTGTCTTTGGGTAAAGTCGATAGGAGACATTCCTTCGGGACTTCTCGTAGGAATACTACCAGCACTCATGGGTGCTGCTCTATTTAGCAACTTCTATGCAGTCACTATTCCCTTTGGTATTAGTAAAGAAACGACAAATAAATTGCTAGCACCGCTAACTGAAGCACAGAAAAGAGATATTGTGGTAACCTATCTTGAAGAGGAAATCAAGAAATGCGAAGACAACATTATCTATTGCGAATCCTTTCAAAGGTCTATTGATCAGAGCAAACAGGAACAAGAAAAGTTGAAGTTGTATCTGACTGACTTACATAAAGGCATGTAATAACCTATGACCGGAAGAATTCTTCCGGTTTTTTTTTGGCGCATATCTTTTCGAAAAAAAAGAGAAGGGAATTTCCCTTCTCTGAGTCCTGATGTTCGTATCAGGTTTTTTTGTATCTTCCATTATTTAGGATTTAGGATTATTTCAATTTCCTCCAATAATGCATGCTCCTTTCTGATATAGGCAAGTTCATCGCCCCATTTCTCTTTTCCTTTTTGACGAAGTGGAAGTTCCACCTCTTGCCAGTACGCTATTATTTGCTCAGGTGACATGTACCCATATTTGGGATCCACTTCTTTAGTGAGTTCCTTTAGGGGGTCAGCATCTTTAAATTTACCGAAAAGTTTTTTTTCATAATTTTCAAGGTCTTTTTTCGTCTCCTCTTTTACAGCCGCTAGTATGTCATTCATAGACTCAAGAAAAAGGCTTTTCCTTCTTACTTGCTCATACGACTTTGTGAAGAAGTACATGACAGTTATGTACACATAGCTTCCAAAGAATAGCATGCCTATGTTACTCATGGTGACCTTATCAAACATCACCAACAGAAAGAGTGAAATGATAATAGGTAAACCTCTAGTGAAGTAATACTGGAACATAGGAATCCATGCATTTATTTTCTTCTCATGTATCATGGTATTGAATGCTTGTGACATTCGATCGGGAAGATCCAATCGATTGATAAATAAGGTAGTTGGAACCTGGCGTTCCAATTCACTTATTTTGTCTCGCATTAGTTGAAACTTTTGTTTGCTCGTTAGGTGTGTGTGTTGATTGTGTGTGTGTGAATTCATATTTTTTTAATTTGTTGTGAAAGATCTCTATGAAGAACAATATAATGATTTATACAAGAATGTCAATATAATTATTCTTACTCAAACATACAAAAAAAGTAGCAGAATTCTGCTACTTACCATAGGTATGGACCTATATTTCTTATTGCTTTCGACGAGCAAGTTCCGCGTCGATTTGGATGGTATAGTGTTTCATAGTCTCTTTGGAAGCATAGTATAGTGCTACCATTGCTACATATACCATGCAAAGTAGTACTGCCACTACCTTGAATGAAAAGAACACACAGAGGAGCAGGACCACTAGTAGCGTACCAGTTGAAACAGTGATCGCACCAGGTTCAAAGATAATCGCCTGTACAAGGTGTTCTCGCACCTCTGCAAGTTGCTCATCTGATGCTGACCTGATATAGGAGTCATTAATCTCAATTTCAGTTCCTTTTGTTTTACCTTTCAATTGTATATCCATGTTTCAAATTTTTATATTTTTTTATACCGATTATATAATTTTAGTCAATTCATTTGCTAATTTGGCTATTTGATTTATCCTGCATTATGAAAAACCGTATCTACATCATCATCGTCCTCGAGGAGTTCAATAATGTTTTGGAGCTTTTCTTCGGTAGCAGCGTCTAAGGTAATAGTATTCTCAGGCATAAATTGCAGGCCTGCTTCTTCGATGTGTCGCTTATTGCTTTCAAAATAACGAAGAGTAGGGATAAAATCCTCTTTGGTGGTGATTACACACCCACTCCCCTCTTCGAAACTATAATCTAGAGCTGGCGTCTCGAGGACTGCTTCTTCGAAATGTACTTCATCCAAAGGAAGTACTGTTTGCACGACATTACCTTTGACTGTTGATTCGGTGACCGTGCCATCAATATAGAGCTCTCCTTTTTCGACAAACTGCCACGCAACTGAACCTGGTTCACCTAGATTACCACCGTGCTTGGTCAACAGTGCTCTGATAAATGATCCAGTTCTCATGGTATTGGTCGTCAAACATTTGATATAGAGCGCAACACCTCCTGGAGCATATCCTTCATAATAGATCTCGACAAGCTCCTCTCCTGCTACTTTACCAGCGCCTTTTTCGATCGCTCTTTGGATCACATCTTTGGGTAAGCCAGCTTGCTTCGCCTTTTGGAGAGCGAGCGTAAGTGCAGGATTGAGCATAGGATTATCGCCATTTCTCGCTGCCATTTGGACAATCTTGCCTACTTTGGCGTAGACCTGTGATTTCTTGCTATCTTGAATTGCTTTGCGATGTTTGATATTATGTCGTTTGCTGTGTCAGGCCATGAACAAGAATTAAGAGGTAAGAGGTAAGAATTTTACGTATTTGTCTATCTGAGTTCGCCCCCTTTTGGAAAGGCAAGGTGCCCCTTGAGGGTAGGGTGGCGAGTGCAACGAGCCGGGGGATTACGCTAAATCGAAGAATTCCATATTTTCTTTCATCCATTTCAATTCGACATCACCGGTAGGACCATTTCTATTTTTGCGGACGAAGACATTTGCCAAACCTTTCTTCTCCGTATAGGGATCATAATAATCTTCTCTATACAACATGAGTACGGTATCTGCATCTTGCTCAATTGCTCCAGAATCTCTCAAGTCAGAGAGCTGCGGTCTTTTGTCGGGACGGGATTCAAGCGAACGGTTGAGCTGAGAAAGAGCCAACACAGGCACTTTGAGCTCTCTTGCAATTTCCTTGAGTCCTCTAGAAATTTCGCTAATTTCTTGCACTCTATTTCCTGCCCGCTGATTGCCTGCTCCAGAACTCATCAATTGGAGATAATCGATCACGACAAGGTCCAATCCACCTTTTTCAATTTTGAGTCTTCTGAGTTTAGATCTCAACTCAGGTAAACTCACCGCACCTTTGTCATCTATGAAGAGTTGGCAACTACTCAATTTTTCCATAGCTTCACCCAAGTGTGCAAAGTCATCTTCATCTAGCGCACCTCTCGTGATCTTGTGCATAGAAGTACCCGATACCAATGCTAATATTCTATCTACGATCTGCTCAGAACCCATTTCTAGAGAGAAGATACTCACTATCTTCTTGCCTTGTAATGCCGCTCTCATCAAAATATTGAGCGCAAACGAGGTCTTACCCATCGAAGGACGCGCAGCGATAATACACAGGTCTCACGGTTTGAACCCTCACAGGATCTCATCCAAACCAGAGAATTTAGAGAAGACTTTGTTGTCTTCAATTTTCTGTGGATTATCAACGAGTTCCATATAGTCTTCCACTCTTTGATTGAGCAAGTCTTTGATATGCTTGAGACTATCTGCTAGGTTGACTTGTGTAAGATCAAAAATCTTTTTCTCGATAGACTCTAAGATGCTTTGTACTGGTCCATGTGCGTATACTTCGCCAGAAATCGTCTGACAGGTCTTCAAAATATTTCTCAAAATCGATTTCTCTTTGATGATCTTGGCATATTCTCCTGCCACCGTTGGCGTAATCACAAAAGCAGCTAACTCATAGAGATAGTCCTGCCCGCCTACCAAGTCCAACTGTTGTTGTTTGGTCAGTTGATCCGACAAAGTAATAATATCAATAGTTTTACGCGAGGCTCGCAAGGTAGCTAATGCTTCGAAAACGTATTGATGCTCTCTTTGATAGAAATCAGGACTAAATATTTGGAGCGATTCTGCTAAGTACATCACTTCATTGTCCATCAAGACACAACTCAAAAATCACTTCTCTGCTTCGAGATGATGTGGTGGCAACTTCATATCCTCAATAGTGACCATAGATCTCCACATAAGTAAAAAACATGTATGCGAGTGTAGCGGTTTACTCGGCAACTACAAGGTCGGAGCAGTTTTTTGTGCTAGCTTTGGGTAATCAGTGAGAAAATGGCTTGACAGAAGGATTATAGAGATATTGACTTCTCCTCTCCAGTATGTATATGTTTCATTTTCACGGTCTGGGAGTGTATTTCGTCGTTTCAGATAAGGATAAGTTGCGTATATCCTTTCTTTTCCGCATAGCTGAAAGCTTTTTGTGCAGTTTTGACTTGGGTGCTCATTTCAACGTTGTTGCCTTCTTTTCTCAAACGCTTCGCCAAGCGTGTCGCTTCCAAGGCTACAGATGCATCGAGGAGTTGGACATAGATGACTTCTTGGATTTTATTTTGAATAGCTTGGAGCAATCCCCAACTTTCCAAAAACAATCTCATCGGTTCATCACCAGGTGCACTACCAATAGCAGGAATTTGTTCTTTGGAGCCGAAAATCTCTGCTAATCCATTGTAACGTCCACCACCAAACATCGCACGATTGTTGTCAGGATGCTTATCAAAGACTTCAAACACTAGTCCATCATAATAATCGAATCATCTCATCAAACTTGGTACAAAGCTAATCCATGCGCCGTATCCTAAATCTGCCATTTGTTGCATCAGTGATTGCATTTCATCTATACTCGGTTGTGTAGCCAAGGCTGGCAATACTTCTAACAACTCAGATAAGCTTGTAGCACTCAAAAATTGGACAACTTGTTCTGTTTGTGCGGTCGATGCACCCAGCTCTATTGCTGTAGATATAAACGCTTCGCGAGTTAGTTTTTCCCATTTATCCATGAGTCTGATCATCTGAGTCTTTTGTTCTGGTGATAGTCCAACCACTTCCAACAAAAAGTTCTCAATCAAATGACGGTGATTTATTTTGACTACGAAAGAGTCCTGTGGTGCATTGAAAGCAAACATTATTTCCATAGCCATCTGCAATGCCTCTAGTTCAGCAAGTTGCGAAGTTTCACCAAACATATCTATATTGAGTTGTCGAAACTCTCTATTGCGACCTCTTTGTGGTCTCTCGTTGCGATAAAAGTTAGCTATCGAAAACCATCTGATAGGCTTGCTCAACGAAGGATATTTGCTAGCAACCATACGCGTCACGCTTGGTGTCATCTCCGGTCTCAAAGCCAAATCTGAGATCTTCCCTTCTCTATCGGTGATGAGGGTCAATTCAGATCCTCACACATCTTCTCCTGACTTCGCTCTCCAAATATCCGCATGCTCTACAAGCGGTCAGAGGTATTCCTCGTAGCCAAAACTCAGGCAAACCTTTCTCCAGGTATCAAAAATATGCTTGCGTACTGCAAACTCATCAGGAAATCGATCTTGGGTCCCACGGGGGGGTTGTAATCAGAGCGTCATGAAGGGAGAATTAAGAATTAAGAGGTAAGTCGTTTGTTCCGCCGTCATTGCGAGGAGGAAGCTGAGAGTAACGAAGCTGACGACGTGGCAATCCAGGAAACGTTGGAAGATTAGTTTACGAAATATGTACAACCACCAATCCTTTCTCCTCAGCTTGCTTGAGTAAGCTTACACTCTGAGGAGCAAACAAATTGATGACGTCATCCACTATCACTAGTGATACAGGATAGTCGTTCTTTTGCAACTGCTGTTGTATCTGGAGCCATCCTACAAGCTCATTGCCTGTGTCTGGCATGGCCACCGGTTCTGTCCCTCGTATCTCGCCTGTACCAAAGAAGGTTTCTTCATCAATTTCTCCACGTACGAGACGCTGAAACGCTTGCAGTATATACCCATGACGTGCAGCAGCAATAATAGCGCGTTCAGGATTCTCTATAATACTCTGCCCAGCACTTTTCCACTGCGCTGTCCGTGGTATATCATTGATATGGCAGAATTGTTCAAGTTGTTTGAGTCAGTCAAGAGCTATCATCTGATAATTAAGAAAACAAAGAAATTATACACAAGTGAGGCATTGCTTATCATATTCCGCTTGTCCGCCAGGCGTTGGATACTTGCCCGTGATGCAGCCCATACAGATATCTCATGTGTCTACACGAAGTGCTTCAGCTAATCCCTGATGAGAGATGTACTGGATACTCTCGGCATGTAAATACGTGGCTAGCTTTTGGAGTTCATCAGCTGTAGGACGTAACTCATCTTGGAAAAACTGCGGAGCAATGAGTTCTTGCTTCCTAGCAATATTGATACCATAAAAGCAAGGGGCTACAATCGGTGGTGAAGGAATTCTCAAATGCACTTCAGCTGGCTCATAAAATTTCCTAAACGAGTGCACCAAATGCTCCATGGTAGCTCCTCTTACAATACTATCATCCATCAAGACGACAATTTTATTCTTGATATATGGGATAAGCTGTTCACTAAAAAGATATTTTTCTTGAATCATTTTTTCTCTCTTTTCGTCGGTCTCTATGAATGTTCTCTTAGCATCTGGGCTTTTGATAATAGCTGGAATATGTGGCACATTGAGCATATCATTGTATCATTTAGCAGAATAATAGGCACTTGCAGGGACGTCTACTACTACCGTATGCTTTTCATCAAAACGATGCATATCATGTTTTGCTAGCTCTTGGCCCAATCTATATCTATGTGCATTGGAGGGAGTTCACCACAATAGGGTCATCGGATTGGCAAAATAGACCGCTTCGAAAAAACAACGACTTTTCACAATAGGCTGCAGTAAATCCATCGTTTGATGCTGCACTGATTGCAGTCTTGGCGACACATCTACCATCTCGCCTGCTTTCATAAACGTAGGATTTTCTAAGCCCATTTTGAACAAAACAGCACTTTCGCTCGATGCGACAAAGAGTTTTTCATTTTTTGCGAATGCAAGTGGACGGAATCCTCGTCTGTCCTTAGCCAAAGAAACTTCACCATCTTGAGCAAGTAAAATCATATTACAACAACCATCCACGCGATCATTGATATGCTCCAAAATAGTGCTGTGTTCACGTACTCCTTTGTCGAACTGTTGTTGAATCATGAGCTTGAGCACCTCTGTATCGAGAAGAGGAACCTGTTCGGTTTGATACCCTTGTACAGCAAGCTCATCAGCCAAGTCCGGTGCGTTTACAATATTTCCGTTGAACGCAAAAGCATATCTTGGTGAAGTGCTTGTTTCTTCAAATGGTTGTACGTACTTTGGCTTATACCCGTTTCCTCCACTCGTTGGATATCTTGCATGACTGATAAGTGCCGTCACCTCACCTGCAAAATGATTTATTCTTGCTACAAGGTCAGATGTTATCTCAGGGAATTTAAAGGTATGTA
The DNA here is from genome assembly GCA_964447535.1 of uncultured Candidatus Peribacteria bacterium. Taxonomy (GTDB): domain Bacteria; phylum Patescibacteriota; class Gracilibacteria; order Absconditabacterales; family Absconditicoccaceae; genus CAYUST01. The sequence goes on along the minus strand of CAYUST010000009.1, from coordinate 30,948 downwards.
TCTGTCCATCAGTGCAACGTAAGGATAATCCATAGCCGTCTTGTCCTCTATTCTTGCTTCCCAAGAGCAAACTTCTCGCAAGATCTCCTGGTTCATCGATTGTTCCTTGGAGAGCTACTATTGCTCCTACTCAGCACATGAGGATTCTTGGATGAAATAAAGGTTATTTATAGTTTTGATGGACTATCTCTTGAGAAAGATCTTTATCCAGTTTCCCGTACCCATAAAACATAGGCAAAAAGTCTTGTGTCAAATGGGTTGGTGTCAATACAATATATTTGTCACGTACTTTTTCTAGTGCAATACAATCATCTACATCATAGAGATCATCTTGGTGTTTCTTCTCTTCTCCTGCACACAAAACAGCCAATGCTTTCTTGGTCGCAGCAGGTGGGGAAGGAGCAACATAAAAGCCTATTGCATGGTTTTCTCCAAATTTCTGTGGATCATAGCCACCCGCATTGACGAAATAGAGTTTATAATCACTCACTTGTGGTGTGTCAGTAAATGAGATTTCATAGCCATCCACATATTTGAGTTCGAGAAAGGCATCTATATGACAGGTAGGCAAACCACATCGCTTTTGTTGGAGATCCTCATAACAATCCTCTATTTTCTCGCCTACAGAAAATTGGACGTCATGCATTTCAACATGACATCAAGCAACTCTTCCTCAGAGATAGACAGCAAAAAGTTTCATAGGAGAAATAAGGGTTAAGAATTGAGAAATTAGACCACAAATAATCCGTTTTGCATTTTGACTATTTGTATATTTGATTATTTGCTAATATGCTCTCGCGAATAAGACTCTTTGCTTACTTGGATTACCAGAGTATACACAAACTCCGGGTTCCATTGGACTATTGAATGGGATACATCTCGTCACACAGTTGCACTCTTGTTTGATCTTTTCTTCTGTCTCGGCAGTGCCATCTCGATGGGCGAGGACAAACTTACCAGCATCAAGTGCTTGTTTAAATTGCTCATAGGTATCTACTAGTACCGTATTGGATTCTCTCATAGCCAGATTGCGATGCAATAAGTCTTGTTGCATCTCTTGCAAGGTCTGTAGCACAAAACTAGGCAAATCAGCTATTGCAACTGATTGTTTGGTGCCAGTATCTCTACGTGCCACTTCCACTACTCCTTGTTCTTTATCTCTCTTGCCGACAGCAATTCTCACGGGAACTCATTTGAGTTCGTATTCCGCATATTTCCATCCAGGCGAATTTTGATCATCTGCATCGATGTTGACGGTAAGTGGCACATGGCAGGTGAAAGGCTTATCCAACGTATACTGCAAGGTCAAAGCTTGTTGTTCGAGTGTTTGTACCGCAGGTGAGATATAGTCCATGAGCTCCGTATACTCATTTGGCGTCTTGAAAATAGGCACGATGACCACATGGACAGGTGCGAGCACCGGTGGTAAAATTAAGCCCTTATCATCACTATGTGATAAAATCAATCCTCACATCATACGAGTACTTGCTCATCGTGATGTAGCGTAGACGAATTGCTCTTCATTGTTTGTATCCTTGAATTTCACGTCAAACGCTTTGGCAAAATTTTGTCCGAGGTGATGAGACGTACATGATTGCAAGGCTTTGCCATCCTGCATATACGCCTCCAGTGTATAGGTATGATCTGCTCCCGCAAATTTTTCACTTTCAGATTTCCTACCTGCTACCGGATCTATTGCTAATACTGTTTTGAAAAAGAGTTCGTAGACCTTTAGCATTTTCATGGCTTCTACCTCTGCTTCCTCGTCAGTCGCATGTGCTGTGTGACCTTCTTGCCAGAGAAATTCCGCAGTACGCAAAAACATTCTCGTCCTCATCTCCCATCTCACCACATTTGCTCGCTGATTGATCAAAATGGGAAGATCGCGATATGAGCTAATTCGCTTCTTGTAGGTATTCCAAATAATCGTCTCAGACGTAGGACGGATAATCAACTCTTCTTCTAGTTTTGCTTCGGGGTCAACGATAACGCCATGTACAGGATCAGCTTTGAGACGGTAGTGGGTGACTACAGCGCACTCTTTGGCAAACCCATCTACGTGATTTGCTTCCTTGGCCAAGTAGGACTTGGGAATAAACAGCGGAAAATAGGCATTCTGGTGACCCGTTGCCTTGAACATGCCGTCTAATATCTGTTGCATACGTTCCCAGATAGCATAGCCCCAGGGCTTGATCACCATACAGCCACGCACGTCACTATGCTCTGCCAAACCAGCCATCTCGACGAGTTGGTTGTATCGTTCAGAAAAGTTTTCTGCTCTGGTGGGTAGTTTGGCCATAAGAACGAGATTTAAGAATTAAGAGTTAAGAAGTAATCAAATGGGTGTTGGGTCAAAACCCTCCGGCTCGTTACACTCGCCACCTCCCTTCTAAAGGGAGGAACTCTGTGGGTATATACGTATTATTCTTCATCAAAATCAAAAGAAACCTCTTTGTCCTCGACTTCCTCTTCTTCTTCGTAGATGACTTTGGCAGCTTTTTTCTTCTTTCTCCTTTTGTCACCTAGTGCTTTGTATTTCTCAAAATCATCCTCGAGACCCAGGAGCTTCTGCAAACCTTCATGCTCCTTGAGTTTTTGAAGAACCTTTTGTTCGATCTGTCTCACACGCTCTCTGGTTACATTAAATTCTGCACCTACTTGCTCGAGCGTATATTTGGGGCCGTCAATTCCATATCTCATTTTGATAATCTTTGCTTCTCTTTCATCGAGCATATCCAAAATATATTCAAGGTTCTCTTTGAGGGTCTCTTTTTGGACGTGTTGATCAGGTCTGAGCGTAGCTTCATCTGCCAATAAATCTCCCAAACTATCCTTACCATCATCACCAATTTCTGCATCAAGTGACACATTACCGAAAATTACTTCTTCCAATTTTTTGATTTTTTTGATAGGAAATCAGAGGTGTTGTGCAACTTCTTTGGAAGTTGCTTCTCTACCTAACTTCTGAAAGAGTACTTGTGAAGCCTTGTTGTAAGCGTTGATTTCGTCTATCAAATGGACGGGAATACGGACATTCTTGGTCATGTCAGCTATGGCCTTGGTGATAGATTGTTTGATCCACCAGGTTGCATAGGTGGAGAATTTGAAATCTTTATCTGGATCAAATTTTTCTATTGCTTTGATGAGTCCTGTATTGCCCTCTTGGATAAGATCCAAGAATGACAATCTCGATCCCAAAAACTTCTTGGCAATACTAATAACTAATCTCAAGTTGGATGAGATGAGTTTCTTCCTAGCAAAATCTTCGTTTTCGTTGTATCTGATAGCATAGGCAAGTTCTTTCTCTTCATCTGCACTGAGCAACGGTATCTTGGAGATCTCATTGAAGTACAATTTGATGAAGTCATTGTACTGCTTGTCATTGATCGTATGGGTAGTATCATAGAGCGTAATCTTACCTAGCTTGGTGTCACCTTGTTGCTTTCTGACTTCCTTGACCAAAATGTCCTCAATCGTTTCAATTCTGACACTAAGTTTATCAGCTAACTCATAGAATTTTTCAAGTAATTCAACTTGCTTCTCGATATCATTAATTTCGGACAGAATTTCATCTTCAGTAATATATTCTTTTTCCAATCACGCTCTCAGAATCTTTTGGAGTCCAGGCGTCAGATCAGAAATATCATCATATAATTTATCCCAAAGTGCAATTTTGGCTTGCATCATCAGCAACGAACGAGCAAAAAGAATAAAAGTGAACAAGGAACAATACAGACTACTCGACAACCTCCAAAACGATCAACTGATTACCTGCACCAATAGTGCTTCCCAAAATTTGTCCTGCAACTTGCTTGAGTGCAGCATCATCTGTGCCAGATTGACGTATACCGAGTAATTGACTAAATGCTTTTCTTTCATCACTCGTCAGGTCTGCCATATCAGCAGCAACTATGGTAGGTCTTCTTGCAAGATCCAACATCTTCTCTTCTCTAATTTGCACACCCATGATCTCAGCAATATCCGTGATGAACGTACCATCTTTGATTCTCTGAGTTGCAATATCCACTGCTGCAGCGAACATAGGCGTGTTGGTGCCACCGAAGAATCTCATAATAGCCATTCTTGCTCTAAATAAGGCGAGTGCATCTCCTTGCATGCCTCCAAAAGTACTATCTGGCATAGTGAATGCATATTTAGCACCGATGTTGTTGGAAGTTACATGACGAACATATCCTCTTTGTGCTAATTTAGCAAGCATAGTAAATGCGCCATCATCAATAATAGTATTGGTCGTAGTATCAATTTTACCAAAGAATCTATCGAACAAGGTGTTGTTTCCTGCTCCTTGCACTACCGTACCAATATTGGGATCAATCACAATATACTTAATCTTTTTGTCCTTCAATCTCAAATATGACTTGCAAGGATCATTATCAGAAAACAAGAGCCACAGTCCTCCAAGCATATTATCTGCAGTGACATTGGTTTGATCTTTGACAAAGTATCTAGCATAGGTACCTGCAATATAGACACCCTCATCTTCTTTTCTGGTATTAATAGTATCCAAGAATGCATTGTAATGTGGGAACTGTAATGCAAAAACATCATCAGCTCCAAATCTATTGGTAGAAGGTGTCAAACGATTGAGGGATTCATCAAACTGTTCTACTCTTCCATTGTTGGTCTTGTACCAAATAAATGCACCACCACCTCACTGCGAAGCTATTCTTGCCAAGTTCAGTACCATTTGCAGCATTCCGAAGGCAAAGAAGCCCAGTATCAAGAACGTAGCCAACAGTCTATTATTCTGATCACGATCCGTCAACAACGTATAGATGAAGAAAATGAACGACAAGATTGTCCAGATGATGATACCAATTGCATACCACAAAATACCACCACCGACAAACGTCCACAACAACCAACCACACAGCGTCACGACACTTATGCCGGTAAGTTGGTGATTACGTGTCGCAATACCATATCCTGCTCCAATCAATACGAAAAGTATCAATATAATCCACATGATACCAATGTCTGTATAGTAACTACTGAGGTTTTGGAGTGACCAGTTGAAACTAATATTGAACACATTCAAATATTTATATGGAACGAAAACATGATTGATGCCATCATAGGCGACTACCTTGATAGTATTATCTTGCATGAAACTATCTACTGCATTGAACTCTGCCGCGTACGTAATACGCAATTGTGCAGGATTGCCTCATGATTTTGCAGCTTGGGCCAAGGTAGCAAACTCTTCACTAATCGGTGAATCACTCGGGATTTCTTTGCTGAGTGTGTCAAACGTTTCTGGGGTAAGTGCTTTCCATGATGTCTCATAGGTACACAATGCTACTGCATCTTTGACATTCCAATCGAATGGGTTGAATCCATGACAACCAGGACTCATCAATTGTCCTCGCCATACGCCAATGAATGGTTTGATTCCTCTTTGTTGATCATTGGTGCCTCATTTCCAACCATACCCAATATATCTACCTACATCTTCAGAGTATCCATCACCACCCTCCTCTTGTGATTTGATAGTCGTATAGAGTTCCTCTGTATCAGCTAGTCCAAGTGTGCTCAATGAACAATCCGCCACAGGTGCGATTACACCGTCTGTCTGTGCATACAGTGGTATCTGTCTATGAGTCGGAAGTGATGACTGAGTAGGTGCTTTACTAAACAAGATATTCTTGATAACGGATCATACAGAAAATCAATCAGCATAGACCAACGTATGTGCAACGACATATGGTCATTTGATGACGACAATGGAGATAATAAACGTCCCCGCCCACAACAAGAAATACTGTCCTACATGCAACAATTTCTTGAGCCATGCGCGACCTACATCAGCAATAAATACTCATCCACCCAAAGAGAGTGCCCATTTACCCAAAGCTGGTGTAATATATGCATCGATTCCTGAAAACTTCATTGCGCTGAGTGCTCCGATAATTGCCAACATCACGCCAATTACCCCCAAGATTCCAAACCAAATCCATCGCAAGAAGAGACCAAAGTTGACTACATCAAACATCGCAGTTGGTTTCGCCAATGCAGCAATTGCATAAAAGAATCCAGATAATACTATGACCATGACAAGATCACGATGTACACGTTTGTAGTTTTCATCCTTTGCATGTTGTGCTAACGCACGCAAGAAGTAGAATCAACTATACATTGCCAAAATAATCAACGCCATTACTCCCAGATCAGTTTTGTTGTCGATGAAGACAAGGAACGCTCCCATACCACTCATCAACCAAAGCAAAAGCATAAACCATCCCATGCCCAATACATACAAACGTGCATCACGATTGATCACACGCATCGTATGTCCTAGATATCAAATCACTTCTGAAATCAATCCCAAACCAAACAGTAATACGAAAATACCACTCCAGAAATTCATTTCAATAGCTACCGTATCTGGCGAAATACCAAAGAATGATCCAAACGGTTGTACCAATGAAAACCAAAAGGTAATATATATGTACCACAAATGTGGCGTAACTGCCATATTTATCTCATTCCAATAATAGCCATTATGCGCAGCCCACATCTTGGGGAAGAACATATACGCATGGTTTGCATCCCACGCAGTAGGATAGGGAATATAGGCAAGCATAAATCCAAGATCCAAGTAGACAATAGAAAGTAAGATCATCAAGAAGATCAAAAACTCTGCCCAGAAGCTCGTAGACAACAACTCCTCTACTCATCGATCACCAGACTTAGATGAAAACTGTCGATAGGTAGTGATCAAGGCTATTGCTATTGCAGCAGTCACATATGTCCAAATAACCACCTGACCTATCGCCCAAGATTGGACTGCAAAAGCTACGAATGGTAGTGCAAAAAAGATATACCATACATGATGCATTGCTCACTGCATCACGTGTAATGACTGTTCAACGATTGCTCGGTCATCTTGCCAATCTCTTGTTCGGAGGAGTTTAATAAGAATAGGCACAATAAATACTAATCGGGTCAATACCGGATGGAAAATATTGAGCAATACCAATACATAGGTAACCACCAAGAAAGCTGCTAATCCTAATCCCAGATTAATCAATACATCGAAAATAGCAGTAGTCCCCAAACGGAGAAACTTCTCCTTGAGATAGGTACCTGTCATATAGAATCCAACTAGCGTGTAGATAGCTATACCAAACAACAAGATAGTATTGAAAAGAAATTTTATTGTGCCACCAAGCAACTCTGCCCTCATAATGATGTAGGTCAGTCCAAACAGAAAGAGATTGATGAGTAACGCTACGACTAGTGTCCAAAAGTTTTTTTTCTTACTAAACATCAGATACGCTGTTGGAATCATACCAAACATGAGCGCGCTCAAAATCGTTTTCCCATTTTGTCGTCCTTTGAGCATTCACTCATAGTACCCATGATATGCCATATACTCATTGAAAAATGAGAATCCAACATACCCCAACACCACTAGTGCTAGCACCAAAAATACTTTTTTAATCATCGTGAACGATATATCAAAAGGGTAAAAATCAAGTGACAATTGTTCTTATTCCTTTTCCTCGTAGACAAATAAGAGAAACTTCTTGGTCAAAGGCATGATAACAAAGAGCGTCAACAAATTATTAATCATCAACATTGTACCAAATCCTTTGAACGCATTGGTACCCATAAAGAACAACAACATTGCTATCATGAAGGTTGTCATGTTCCCATCAATAATAGCTGACTTACTTCTTTGATATCCATCAGTAATTGCATTGTACCGTGATTTGTGCTCTGCGCGCTCTTCCTTGAGTCTTTCAAAGATAAGTACGTTCGCATCTACACCCATACCTATACTCAACAAAATAGCAGCAATACCACTCAATGAAAGGGCATATCCCACTAACTTGATAATAGCAAACTGCACCAAGAGATAACTTACCAATGTCCAAAGAGCGATGCCTCCCCATTTCCGTCCATACATATATATCATAATACAAGCGATGACGACGAATCCTACCAATCAAGCAAGCAAAGCGCCTTGCTCAGCAGTTGCTCCTAGCGAAGGAGATACTTTTTCTTCGTGCGAAAGAATCAAAGGTGCAGGCAGTGCTCACTCATTGAGATTCTCCACTAATGCTTTGACAGAAATCATATCAAACTGTCCATCAATTTGTGCACTACCACCACAGATTTGCTCTCTGATGACCGGCGCAGTTACTAATTCACCTCCGACAAAAATAGCTAACTGTTTACCAACAATAGCTGTAGTAATATTACAGAATACTTCTTTACCTCCATCATCAAAGTTGATAACTGCAACTGGTTGTCATGTGGGTGATTGACTTACATTTGCATACTTGAAGTTTGCACCATTGAGAATTTTTTTGGTTTTGGGATCTTGTGCCGTCACCCACAGTGGTTTGTAGGTCACCAAAATATCTTCAATATCATAATATACTTGTGTAGATTTGTTTCATGAAAGGTCAGTAGACTCCACAGTACGCATACCATTGAATTTGCTGATTACCCAACCATCGAGTAACGTCTCTTGGGGTTGTCCGTCAACCAACGTCAAGCCCGTACCATATACTCATTCCAATAAGGTCGACGTAACGGTACCTGTAGGAAGAGTAGCAAAACGAGCAAGGTCTTTTTGATGCATTACAGGCAAGGTCTCAGCAGTTGCTCCCGTGAAATGATTGTAAAAAATATTGTCAGATGCTTTGGTGTTCGCCAACCCTGCAAATAATGCTGGTGTTTGAACTGCTTGTTTGAGTAAGTCTTCGGCAATAAGTTGTCTAGTAGCACGTTGTTCTGTACCATCTCCTACATACGGCAGTTTGAATTCAAGCTCTACTGTCTTACCAATAATTTCTTTAGCTTCATCTAGATTACTAATACCTCCAATCTCTACAATGACATATTCACCGTCACTCAATGACTGAATATAACTTGTGTAATCACTTACTCCGAGCTTGGAAATTCTCCCATCAATGTTTTGGAGAATAATATCTTTGACTCACTTGGTGATCTGAGCAAATTCTTGGGGATTGGTATATACTTCCTTGTACTTGGATAAGTCCATTTTGTAAGAAAGTCTCACACCTCACGCAATATCCATTCCTTTTTTGAAATGACTTATCCCTTGAGAGGTAAGCATTCGACTACTCTTTCACGTACTCGGATCAAAAGAATTTCACACAAAGAAGACAATACATAAACAAATGGCCATCAATAATCGATAGCCTCCCATAGCAACTTTTTTCATTACCAACTCACACAAAAAAATAAAGAAGAAATATTATTCTTGGGGATCATCCAGGAACTTGTTGAGCAACCTAAATGGTTGCATGACATAATTCTGTAGTAGGTCATACTTTTTTCTGACATCACGAGCCATAGCACTTATTGAGAAAAGAATAGAGATCATCAAAATCCCTATCACCATACCCAAAATCACACACAGTGCCCCACCAATAAGCAAGATCCCATGAGCAATCGCATAGACTGTTTCCATATGGTCGTGCATAAATCATAAAAAAGTCGACTGATACTACCTATTTTGCCAGGCAATGCAAGTCCACAACATCCCTTGTACGTGATGATGTGGGCTTATTTATCTGTAGGAAAGGTAAGTGTTTGTTTTTGGAAATGCGGGGCACTTCATCCAAAGAGCGCTTTGGATCGTCGCATCTTTGCTTGCTTCTCATCACCGAGATCCTTTGCAAGGCTTGCTAAAGTTTGGAAGAGTCGCGGTTGTGGGTATCGTCTCACCAGCTGTTGGAGTGAGTTGTATGCCTTCTCTTGATACCCATGTGCCAAAAACATACCTGCTTTACCATACAAACACACATAGCCATATTGTTCACCTATACTCTCTTTACAACGACCCAAAAATAAAAGAATAGTATGGTATCATTCCGTAAAGAGACTCATTGGCTGTTGCATTCTAATCGGTTTGAAAAACACGAGATCAAACACCGTATAAAAATCATGCACTGTCAATCATGATTGAGTTGCGAGTTCCTCAGCCTGAGCGAGAAAACGATCGGTATCACCGGTTTCTTCATACAATAACAAAAGATATCTCATTACATCCTGAGCAAACTCTGGATCAGTGACTTGTGAAAATAGTGCTATACTCTGAGGAAGATTACCTGCGGAGCGGGTCGCAACTGCTTCCAAGAAAAAGTAACGCTGTTGGTTATCTGGATCAAGTTGTTTGAGTTGTTGGAGTGCGATGATAGCGGTGGGCCAGTCCATCAGGTGCATACTCGCATACGCTAGGAGTTGTCGTGGAAGAATATATTGGGGGTCAATTTTGTTGATGCGTTGTGCAACAACACGAACGGGTTGGTAATAGCCTTCCTTGAATAATTCAAGGGCGATCAGTCCATCAAAATAATATGCCGGTGGATCTTTGTATCAGCTCATGGTAGCATTGATATGTTCTACGGTTTTTTTCCACGGGAGATATTCTCACGTAAGGAGGTCGGTAAAGTATTGAAAGTGATTGGTATCTCCTTTGGTGAAAGCGACGAGACTATCATAGTAGTTACTTTGCTCGGGTGTCAAAGCACCGTCACGTGCAAAATCATGAACAAATTTTTTGATGCGTGCAAGATTTTTGACATGGAGTTCTATCGCATTGAATAAAGTATATACGAAATCAGTAGGACGAACATACGTGAGTAACTTTCCTTGTGATTGCAATGTTATCATCGATGCAAACGCCCCAGAAAAATCATGAACTGCTAATGCAGCATGAATAACATAGGGCAAAAGTTCTTCTCACGGTTGTTGGTTTGCAAGTTCTTGAAGCACACGATATTGGGTCAACATATCATCTTGGTCTGCAGCCTGACGATACAAAGTAGCTAAGTCAGTAGTATCAGGAATTTCTGGCAATGCATTCTCTCCAAGTTCTTCGACAAGTCCTGCCGTCAAGAGTAGGGAATCCGGAGCCATTTTCTCTCGTGTCTCCTCTACACTTCAGGTACTCGTATTTCCACTAAGTGGATCCAACTGTCCAGATTTTCGGACAATTCAAGAAGCAAGAACGATGATAATCGCTCCTGCAACACTCCAAAAAACTTTATTTGTTATCATCTCTCGCCTGTTCACTAAAACGGTCTAGCTGATGGGACAACACGCCACACACGCCGATCATGGCGGCATTATCTGTACAATACACAAACTGCTTGGGAAACAGGATATGCATAGCGGTTTGGTATTCTAATGCAAGGTGTTGTTGTACTACTTCACGTAGTCTGTGATTAGCCGAAACTCCTCACACGATCCGCACTGATTGCGCATGCTGTTGGGTTGTATAGTAAGCCACCTTGCTCGCCAAAGCTTCGACAACGGCTTCTTGGAAACCAAAGGCAATATCAGCTCTATCTGCATCCGTGAGTGGTCCATACGCTGTTACTCGGTGCTGAATACGTTGTTGCACTTGTCCTTTGATACCAGAGAAACTAAACAGTCACTCCTCGTCGTGCTGAGCACGAACACGAAATTCTCGTTGAGGGTTTTCTTTTCACAAGAGAGCTTGCTGGCCTATTCGTGCGCCTCCAGGATAGGGTCCGTCGAGCATTCTTGCTACTTTGTCGAAGACCTCGCCTGCTGCATCGTCCATCGTCTGGGCAAGTTTAGTTACCGTGAACGGTCCTACCTGACGTGTAGATCAGACCGGGAGATGTCCTCTTTTGTGTCGCTGGAGATCTTCATTTTTTGTTTGTGGAACTGTGGCAGTATCGGTGATCACATAGATATCGTTGTGGCCACCACTCACCGTCAGGCAAATGGCAGGTAACTTGAGGTCTTCAATATTTCTTTCGAGGAGTACAGAAAACACATGTCACATAATATGATCCACTTCGATCACGGGCAACTTGTAAATCGCGCCCAGTGTATACGCAGTAGTGATACCGACAACCAATGCACCTGGCAGTCAGGGAGCGGCAGTGACACAAATATTGTCTAACGATGCAAAAAAATCTTTGTCACCCAACGATGCAAGCAAGGGAACAATTTTCTCCGCATGCGATCTATAGGCAAGCTCAGGCACCACCCCACCATACTGTTGATGCAGATCTATTTGTGAAAAACTCTTCAATTGTTCTACGACAAAATGTCATGCTTCTGCACGCACGATACTGACTGAGGTATCATCACAGCTGGTTTCTATGGCCAAAGTACGAAACATAAACTACTCTTTGAACATAAAATAGAGCAAGAACAACGGAAAGACTATCACACGCAGCAGCGATGGTTTCGTCCACAAAAATGCGGGATAATCCCTCAAGAGAAACGTCAAAAATTCATGGAATCTATTGGACTCCTTGTGAGCATCTCGTGGGTACTTGCACATATCGCGCAATAGGAGGAGGAGACCCATAGCGTGTGAACATATAAAGAATGTCGTGTATATACGAGAATAAAGCGAAAAAACAAGGTAGTTTACTAGCATGACAAAAGAAAAAAGTACTATATTATATATTGCTTTTCTATTGATAATATGTATAGAATATCATTCGTGAACTTTAAAATTTTAAAAAATATGGAAACATATCAATTTAAAAATGCTTTCTTTAGTTTCATATTGGAAAGCGTTTCAAAAGATCTCAATATGGAGGAAACAAAGCAATTTTTAGGGAGTGTTACTCAGAAAAGACTGACTGATGAATCATTTAGTTTACTCAAAAACTTAGCAGATAGTAAAAATCTCATTGTTAGAATCATTAGCATCACCAGACTAACAAAAGAGGGTGATTATCTAAGTGAAACTACTCCCCAAGTATTCAACTCATATCAAAGGATATCGCAAGAAATGATAGATCTCTACTCTGAGTCATCTAAACAAATGAAGCAAAGATTTGATTATTATCTGAAATTGAGGCAAGAAGCAATGAGTATAAGATTGTTTTCAAAATTTCAGAGCATTTCTGATCAATTTACCACAACATTCTTAGAAATTCAATCCGTCCATGAACATCAACTCAATTATACAACCACACAAGACAGGGAAATACAAAATCTGATAGAACAATTTAACAATGGATGTGAAAAAGAGTTGTACCACATTACCGCCTTACTTGAGGAGTTACATGATAAACTACACAAGTTAAGTCTTTCAAACAAGGCATTCAGCAAAATGTGTAAAATCGATTTTGAAACATTGGATGAATTCCTTTCTGCCATCAAACTAGAAATTAATGCAAAAACGAATTAAAATTATTCTTATGACAAATCAACAACGCGACGCATGGTATTTCGATATCTTGTGGTCTAGAATCTATGACCAAGATGCAAAAGGGCCAGACATTACCAATTTCATTTTGGGCAAAAAAATAGAAGCAACTGCACGAATTGGTGCGATTGCCTATGGCAAAGTACAAGATGACTACGGTGTGTATCTATCGGCATTGCTTCGTGCACGTTTCGAGGAGCTGGCAAGTGGAGAACTAATAGAAAGCCTTGAAACAAGAAAGGCAAACTATCTAACCGTACTCCTCAAGATATTTGAAGCAAAACTATCGAAATCAAAGTATCCTGATATATTCGATAAAATTCATGATTTCCTCTTCAATGCACCGCATGCTGAGACTGATCTTGAAGATCTAGCTAGCTGGGCATATATCTGCTCTTCTAGTAATGTATGTGAAGAACTGCTTGCAGCACTGCTCAAAGCCAGATTCAAAGAATTGATCACGGGAGTAGTAGGAGTAGTATTACCTACAGAGACAAAGGCAAATTCTGATGAAGAAGTGCCTCGCTATCGCGAGGAGGACCAACAAGTACATTTAGATAAGTTTCTAAAAGGGTCTCCTCAAAATCACTTTCTACGATCAAGCATACAAGCTATCTTCGAAGAAAGCGGTATGTCGATTGCTACCGGAAACAAGCTTCTCGAAGCAGGTCTCAAAAAAGGCATTGATATATACAATGCTCACCCAGACTGGTTAAAGTCTTTCCTCGAGACCGAAGAGTCGGAATGGATTGAAAAAACACTCAAAGCTTTTTTCCCTTTGGAAAATGAAAATCCTTTCCCTCGCTATCGTGAGGAGGTGAAAGACTGCAAAATTGAAGACTTTACCATTGACTCAGCACAACGCAACGTCCTCAGTGCAAGTGTGAGCAAACTATGTCTTGATGGAGCATTTAGTAAGGTGACAGCTCAAAAGTTAGTAGACCAAGGAATCACCACGGGCATGGCTTTGTTCAAAACAAGCTCGCTTTGGCTGGAGAGTTATTTGGATGCAAACGAACTTCAGCAAGTGCATGAACTGTTTATCTTTTCAGGATTACATGTAAATGAAGTGGCACAGCGAATTGAAACCTTGAAGAAGATGAATGATTTCTTGAAGACACTGATCGAAGACTTGGATCTCTCTGTCAGGTGTATCAATGCTATTGAAGCATATAATGCAGGACGACCGATTGAGGAACAGTTCATCACTGCAAATGATATCTACAAAACCAGCGTGCACGACTTTCTCAAGATGAGGAATGTCGGCAAAAAGCAGGTTCGAGAAATCACTAAACTGTTTGCTGAAAAAGGCCTTACGTGGGGCTAATCAAAAAAGTGAAAAAAAAGTGGGTATTCCCCACAAACCTCCCGGAACTCCTGGAGGTTTTTTTGTTATCCCGTCATTGCGAGGAGCTTGCGACGAAGCAATCCATACCCCTTGTTTGTAGATTGTCACGCCTCGCAATTCTGCGAGGCTCGCAATGACGGAGGGCACAAAGGACACTCGCAATGACGAACTTACTTCACTTCTTTCACCATATACGTCCCATCCAATACATATCCCAATTTTTCATAATAGCCTCTGACTCCCACACCAGAAATTACTGATAGTCTATGGTAGCCTCTCACTCCCGCGATAGCGAGGGCAAGTTCCATGAGTTGCGTGCCGATACCTTTGTGTTGTGCTTTGTTGGTTGTATCATCTTGTGAACTAAATAAGAGCGACTGCACCGTTCCATAGACATGCAACTCTCTGATCAAGGCGGTGCCAGCTCACAAACCTGGTTCGTCCAACGTCGTGCCTACATCAGGCAACAACAATCTCGCAAACCCATACAAATATCCTAGTGTATCTTCTACCGACAAAAACATTTCTTCTCAGTTGGAGGAACGATAACGTCTGACGACCAACAATTCGTTTTTCCCCCCTAACAAGGGGGGACTAAGGGGGGTTTTACCGTCCTCACCATCACGAGATCATTCGCCCTTGGCTCAGGATGACGACGATCAAATATGTCTCATCTCTCTACATCTCGTGCACAAACAGACAAACTCTCTGGCTTGTGTGGTATCAACGTTTCCACCCACCACTAATGTTTCAAAAGAACTATCTGCATCATAGGCAAGTCATCACGTGGTCACCGTCGGCGTAGCCTCACCTATATACGGTGTAGCACACGCTGTCAAAAGATCAGCAGATGCATCACACCTACGGAGATTTGTCCGTAGTCTCGCATATTGGTGTGCTCTTTTGGTGTCGTCTTGCGCAAACGTTTGCAATAATACGTCCATGACGAGCTGTCTGAGATTGGGGGTATTTGCACCAGCGACGACTTCGTTGCTATCGAAATCACGGGCGAGACGTTTGATTCTCGTGTACGGAGGAAATATTTCTAATTTTGTTTTTACAATAATTTCTTTGAGTTCATCTTCACTGATAGGTTTGTATTCACCAGACTTGAAAAGATCATACAAGGGTGTATTGGGAATTACTGCCGTTGGATAGAATTTCACCTCATCGGATTTGAGTCAGCGATGACTATAGACAATCTGAAAGGTTTCAAGATCTTTGGTCAAATTAGATTTGTATAAGCCCGGCATCAGATGCGTAGAAATCTTGAATCATCGTTGTCTGACTCTGTGCATCGCAGTCAAAATTTCTTTGGTACCATGTCCACGTTTGTTGGCATCGAGTACTCCATCATCCATAGATTGGATTCACATCTCGAGACGCGTCACGCCAAGGGATCTCCAGAAACGACAGTTCTCATCCGTCACATACTCGGGTCTTGTTTCGATTGTCAACCCAATAATTCTTTGTCCTGCAGTTTCATTTATTTTGATACTCTCCTCTATCGTCTCGGGATATTTGATATCGAGCATACTCGCATCGACTGTCGCTCTCGGCGCTTTGCTCTGTGAGCTATCTACCACGACCTGCGACAAGTAGTCGTCGAAACTGTTGCACGCATCATACAAACCTTTGATAAATTCGATCTTGTAGCTCTGTGGATAGACATCTCGCGTCCCACCGAGCACAATCATCTCGATTTTGTCTGTGCTGTGGCCGGTCAAATGCAAACTCATCAGTCTATTGTAGACTTGCTTGTAGGGATCAAACTGATTGAGCAACGCCCTCATCGCACCGGGCTGCGTATTGATATAACTCTTGGGCATCGACGCATCATTGGGACAGAAAATACATTCGCCAGGACATCGAAAGGGCTTGGTCAACACTTGTATCGGCACAATTCACGATTGGGATCTGATCGCCCTCTTGCGCAATAAACTTTGTAACCACGGCATTTTTGCAATTTCACCGTCCGCCACCAGTTGCTGGTATGCTTTGAGTAACTGCACATTCGTTGGCATCTGTGGCAAACGCATCTCCCTAGAAAAAACTCTCTTCGCCAAAATGACCTGCTCGGGCGTGCGTTCCGCCTCAGGTAATGCTATCAACGAACGAATAAGTGGTGCAAACGTCTCCATAATGCGATATGTATAGGGATGTTGGGGAAAAAGGCAATGAGAATCATCTCTCTAGGGACAATTTTGTCATTAGGTAAGATGAAAAAGCATCTCATTCTCTCTAAGTTAAAGGTGACGGATTCGAGACCTTTAAAAAGAGCCAGGACTCAATAACATACCCCCTTACAGAAAACCAAACATCTGGAGTCTATCTAATACGTATTCAAATCTAGCATTGTACACATCATCATTGGTGATTTCCCATAGCACGCTTCTTTTAGCGAGAAATCTGATTCTTTCCATATATTCTGGGTTTGCGCATCAAAAATAAAGTGTTACTATTTTCTCCAAAACAACATCATTCACAAATGCAAAATGACAGAAATCTAACTCTATTCATCCTATTCTACTATCAGTAAAATCTATTATGCCGGTAATTTTGTTAGTTTCCGGATTATAGATAATATTTTTCCCTTGTATATCGGTATGCACAAATGCTTGACGCGGTGATGTATACTCGAAAAATAATTCGTCCATGTAGCTATGCAATTGATTGATTGTGAGTATGGGAACTTTGTTGACAAGTCTTTGATGTATATCTTCTTTCATAGATTGCACCCAATTCTGGAATGCTGACTTTTGCTCAGCAGTTTGTTCAGAAGGAGGATGCATAAAATCAAACTGCTTGAGTGGAATAGTATGTAGTTCTTTCATAAATCATGCTAGTGTAGCTATGGCTTCCTCAGTAAATGTCCTATTCGCATCATCAAATGTCTTTCATGTAAGTACTGGATACATGATGAACGTATTATCTACCACACTGAGCTGCGGGATTTCTAATGAAATATATGGACGAATAGTGTCTAGCTTTCTTTTCTCCAACTCCATATCTAGTTCCTTACCTAATCTAGGAAACCTATAAATAATCCCTTCATATAAAATCACTTCGTAATCTCGTCATTTTGAAATTACCTCATATCATGAAGTAATTGGTTTTTGGAGGTATTGTTCAATAATTTGAATATTTGTGCTCATTCGAATGGATACATAAATATATGACAATATAGTATTTTTGAAGACAATTACGATCCATTCTTCATGATTGTTATAATATTTCTTACGTATTCATTTATCGTAATGAGATTTTTAAAGGCATCGAATTCGATGCCTTTACCGCTCTCCAAAACCAAGCCTTCCCTTGGGATGTTTGTAAGCTGATGAAATTCAGCCCCTTTTGCTTGCTTTATTTGGGGAGAAGGATAGAAAGAAAGTTAGCTTTATTCCCGTCCTTCACCTCGCCATGCATCACCTCAATATCGAAATCAAAGCTAGATCTAGCCAGCAGGACGCCATCAGAACATTGCTCCAAGCGCAGCATGCTGATTTCAAAGGCGTGGATCATCAGATAGATACCTATTTCAACGTAGCGCATGGGAGGTTGAAATTGAGAGAAGGAAATATTGAAAATTATTTGATTCATTATGAGAGAGAGAATACATCATGACCCAAACAGTCGAACGTGACATTGTTCACCGCTGCGCCAGAGACGACACTCAAAGAACTGCTCACCAAAGCCTTGGGTATTTTGGTGGTCGTAGATAAGCAGAGAGAAATTTATTTCGTAGAGAACGTGAAGTTTCACCTCGACACCGTCGCAGGACTGGGCACATTTGTGGAGATAGAAGCGATTGCTAGTGAGGGTGATATTGGCAGAGACAAACTCCTCGAGCAATGCAATTTCTGGCTTACACATTTTGGTATCGCTGATACCGATCTCATTTCTGTCTCCTATAGTGATTTACTCTTGGAAGCAGGCACATCTTCAGTATAAACCTCCCGTTGAACTGTGCATTTATTTGAATGAGTAAGTATGGAGAGTGCTATGATTGCATATAGTCAATTTGACTGGTGGATAGCTGTAAGCGTCATGTGTAGTTATATTCTAGTGGATGGCCTCTATGCGAGATATACGCTTGATGTGGTTGCACGCAAACCTGCAATCGCTGCAACCGTGGGAGCAGGCATGCACTTTTTGCTCGCCTACTGAGTAATTAACTATACGCAAAATCGATTATATATATTCCCTTTGGTCATAGGATCATGGCTGGGTACGTATGTTGTAGTAACCTATGAAAAGCAAAAGAACACCACAAAATCATAGTTGCAAGCAATTTCTCATAGAATTTATGAGGTAAGTCTATATAACCCTTTTTTACCAGTTGCACCACATGCAGTACAGAGTGAACTGTAGAGGAATTATTTTGCATCAGGACAAACTCTTGGCCGTGCATTTCACGCCAGAGCTGGAACGATGTTGTTTGCCAGGTGGAGGTTTGGAAGTTGGTGAGACCGTCGAGGATGCAATGATCAGAGAGATCCAAGAAGAACTCGGTATCACGCCTCATCTGTGAGGAATCTACGCTGTCCATGAGCTCATCAAACCCCAAGAAGAGATTCATTACATCGAATTCATCTATCATATCACCAATCCTCAAGATTTTCTCGATGCAGACTTTTCTACTGCGTCACATGCACACGAAATGCATGAAGTGCTTTGGCTAGATATCCATCAACCCCAATATACGATCCACCCTGATTCACTTATCCACAAAATAAAAACAACAGGTCTGACCGCATGACCTCTTCATCTCCTCACGAGCATCTAATCTCCCATGCCAAAACACCATCCCACCCTCTTCTTCATTGATACCGAAACAACTGGCCTGACAGCAAACGATCAGATTATACAGTTTGCAGGCATATACGGCGTTTTCGATGGTAAGAAGTTACACGAAGAACAGAGAATCAATCAGTATATCAACGTCACTGCACCCATTAATTTCTGGGCACAACGTGTACATGGGATTAGCAAAAAAATGGTTGCAGATTTCCATTACATAGATCAGTACATCGATGCATTTTTGGCACCCGTGCAACAAGCGCATCGCGTCATCGGTCACAACATCGCCTTCGACCTGCGCATGCTCCAGCAAGAGTGCAATAGAATCGGCAAAGCCTGTGATCTGAGCACCGTCCCTACATTCTGCACTATGCAAGATGCTCGTGCTCTCCTCGATATCCCAGGCAAAAGAAGACTCAAACTCAGCGCGCTCTACGAACATCTATTTGGCGATAGCTTTGCAAACGCCCACGACGCTATGGCCGATATCGAAGCAACGATGCATTGTTTCCTGGAGCTCGTCCAAAGAGGAAATATTAGTCTTGCTACATCAACTCCCTGACTCCTCGCCAAACGTCCTCGTGCAAAAGTACGTAGATGAGTTTAGTATTTTCACCACTATGCGACACCTCTATATCCTCGAATGCGCAGACGGCACCTACTATACGGGCATGACGCTTGATCTCGAGCGTAGACTCTCAGAACACAATGATAGCGATCTCGGCGCAAAGTATACCAAAGCGCGCAGACCCGTTTCACTCGTCTGGTCAAAAAGTGGGTTAACAAGAAATGAAGCCGCATCAGAAGAATATCGCATCAAGAAATTACCGAAAGACAAGAAGAAGATGATGATAGCATGAAGGCTCTAGAAGTATTACATTTGCAAATGACACAAGCAATCATATAGATACATGGTTGCTTTTTTATTTTTCTCTTGATGCCATGTCACACAAGACCACCAAAATTCTTTTTCGAATCACGACTATTCTCGTATTCATCACTACCTTCCCTAGTGCCTTTATGATTAGCAATCCTGCTACCAAAGAGGCAATGATGCATCTAGGGGTCGGTGCTGATCGGTTTATTTGGACGCTCGAGATTGGCAAAACGCTGGGGGCACTCATCCTCATCTTGCCACAGATCAAAGGAAGACTCAAAGAGTGGACCTATGCAGCCTTTGGTATCGACTTCATCGCTGCGTTCATCGCTATCCTGAGTGTAGATGGGTTTGGTAAAGCTTGGTTTGTGCTTGTCTTTATTGCAGTGTTGTTGGTGTCCTATACGACCTATACCAAACTCAACCCACACAAAACACCTCTCTACTAAGACATTTTTATTATTATTTTTCTCCTACTCATGCAAACGCTTACCTTCTCTGCTACTATCAATGCTCCCGTCTCCAAGGTATGGTCGACGATGCTCGATCATCCGACCTATGAAGCTTGGACCAAGGCATTTGCAGAAAACTCCACCTATGACGGAGATCGAACTGAATGATCGCAAATAAAGTTTCACGATGGAACTGGTAATGGCGGCATGTTGGCGATGATTGCCAAAAATGATCTCCATCACTTCATTTCTATCAAGCACCTCTGAGAGATTGGCGTAGATCAAGAAGTAACCTATTCCCAAGTTGAAGCATTTGAAAATTATAGCTTTACGCAGATCGATGAGACAACTACCAAACTTGATATTGAACTCACTG
This sequence comes from uncultured Candidatus Peribacteria bacterium, assembly GCA_964447535.1. GTDB lineage: Bacteria > Patescibacteriota > Gracilibacteria > Absconditabacterales > Absconditicoccaceae > CAYUST01. The sequence continues at coordinate 9,891 of CAYUST010000009.1, read as the reverse complement.
GCTTACCAGATGAGTATAGTGAGATGTTCAGTGAGATGTGGCCAAAAGCATTGGTGGCATTGCAAGAATTGTGTGAACACTAATTTTATGATTTTTGATTATCATGTCACAACTTACTGTCTCTACCAAAATATATGCACCCTTGGAAAAGGTCCGACATGCACGGAATGATCCCCAAGCAATTATGCAACGAAATCATGCCTCAGATGACTGGCACTGCCCTGCATCTAGTGTGGATTTGCGTGTAGGTGGATTGTTTAGTGCAACGATGGCAGCCAAGGATGGTAGTTTTTCGTTTGATTTCACCTGACAATACGATGTTGTAGAACCTATGGCGAAAATTGCGTATACGATGTGAGCATTTGAAAAACACTTCGTACCAGCAGGCAGGAAATGTACCGTCACGTTCGTAGAAGACGGCTCGTGTGGTTGCGTCACCGTGAGTGAGACCTTTGATGCAGAGGTAGTACATAGTGATGAGATGCAAATTGCAGGACGACAAGCTATTTTGGAGAACTTTAAGAAACATGTAGAGTCTACTATCCTGGACGCATAAACATACTTAAAATTGATTTGCTTTTTAACATAATTACTATATACTATCTACTGTATACACTATATAGTATACTGTTTATAGTAACAAAATAATCATGACAACCTATCGTCCAACCACCTTACAAAAAATACTTCATCACTTTACCACAAGTGAACGTTTGGGAGTGACCCAACTAGCACAGCTAACCGGTCTTAGTAGGGCAATCTTGCATAGGTACATCAAGGCACTCCTCGACCAGGGGGATCTTGAAAAAGTAGGTGTGGGACCCCAAGCTAAGTACTGTCTAAAAAATACCTCGAAACAACTACAGACAAAAGACAGTAAAGAACTCTCATCTTTGACCTATCAGCAAACCCAACTCCTAAATGATTCCTTCCTAAAGTATACCCCTCAAGGGACAGTTTTGCAGGGGCACTCTGGACTTATACGCTGGTGTGAAGCAAGGTGACTCGACCCTGTACAAAAAGCTGAGAGTTATCTCCGCATTGCCAAGCATATCAACTCACTACGCAATGCTTGCGGTGTCCTGGATGCAACTAAGGCTTTCAAAAACAACATGGGTAATAGTTCATTGGATCATATCTACTATGCAGACCAGTACAAGCGGATGGATTTCGGTAGGGGAAAGCTAGCAGAAATGACCTTCTATGCTAAGCAATCACAAAATCGCAAAGGTCTACTCGCCTCTATTACTCTGTTTCTCAATCAGCTCAAGTGCCTCATCCAACACGAAAAGGTTGACGCACTTGCCTTTGTCCCAGCTACCATTACCCGTCAATGGCAGCTTTTGCATATGCTAGATGAAGCGCTGCAAGATATTGATTTGCCACGTATCTCCATCAAAAAGTTCTACGAAGGATCTATGAAGATACCTCAAAAATCCCTCAAGAAACGTGAAGAAAGGGTTGCCAACGCCCAGCACACTATATATATCCGCGATGCCCAAGCAGGTAGTTATCAAAAAGTCCTCCTCATCGACGATTTCGTTGGTTCAGGGGCTACCCTCAATGAAACTGCGAAAAAGCTCAAAAAGGAAGGAGTCAAAAAGGTTATTGGCTTTGCAATCGTTGGGAATATGGATATGAGTTATGATATTATAAATGAGATGTAGAAAGAAATTTATCCACTGTATTCACATGGTTAAAGAACAAATAATAGCTGGTACAATCCACGAACTGCCAGATGATATTGAAGCAACATTGCGCGCTCATCCCGATGTATTGGAAAAATGGAACTCCCTCACTCCCCTCGCTCGCAATGAATGGATTTGCTGGGTGACGATAGTCAAGAAAGCAGAAACCAGACAAGAACACATCACTCGTCTCTGTGAAGATCTGCTCAGTGGCAAAAAAAGACCCTGTTGTCGGCCAGGTTGCCCACATCATAGAGAAAGTGCAAAGAAACGGTTCAAATAATATACCCAATTGCATACTTTATTATTTATATATCGTTATGGAAAAACTTTCGTTGGAGCCTCACACACCAGCTGAATCCTCAGCTTCATTAAAACTTGCAGAAGTATTTGACCCCAAAAGAATGATAGCAAACATGAAAAGAAGAACGAATGAAGAAGTACTTCAGAGTATCCTCCTTGCCAAACACCATGATAAACTGAGAAAACAAGAAGCGGAAGTAACTACAGATGACCTTAATTTTAGGTTTAATTGGTAGCAAACTTTGTTTTAACCAATCCACATACATGTCACACAAAATCACCCCTTTCATCCGATGCATCGATAATGCAAAAGAAATAGCTGACTATTATACAGGCATTTTTCCAAACGCAAGAATCACCAAAACTAATCCAGTAGTTACTGAATGTGAAATTTTTGGGCAATCAATTGCGATGCTCAATGGAGGCAACAACCCTGGAGCGACGCTCACTCCTGCAATTTCATTTAGTTTATGGATCAGAGACATAGACCTCACCAAAGAGATCTGGGACAAACTCAGCGATGGTGGCACCGTGATGATGGCATATGATGCCTATCCTCGAAGCAAAGCATATGGTCGATGTAATGATAAGTTCGGTGTGAGTCGACAAGTCATGTATGATGATAATGCGGAACATATTGCACATCAGTTGATTCCTAGTTTGATGTTCATTGGAGCAAACGATGGCAAAGCTCAGGAAGCTATGAACAAATACATCTCTCTCTTCCCTGCAAGTAGCCAAGGCCAAATTCATACGTATGGCGCTATGGGAGGGCCGGATAAACCTGACCATATAGCACACGCAGAGTTTACACTGGTCAATCAACTCTTCATCGCCATGGATAGCTGAATGGATCATAAGTTCAATTTCACCGATGGCATTTCTCTTGCCGTCTCCTGTATAGACCAAGCAGAGATAGATATGTATCGAGAGCAGCTTGCACTCGATGGTGGCACAGAAGTACAATGCGGACGATGCAAAGACAAATACGGTGTGAGTCGACAGATTTTCCCTATATGACTTCCTGATGCATTGTTTCAAGAAGACAAAGTAAAAGCTGATTTTGCGATGCAAGCAATGATGCAGATGAAGAAAATCGTGATTGCAGATTTGTATCAGAAATAGCGTATGGAAATTACTCTCATCCCCTCTGTCGAAGAGGCAGTCAATGCAAAATGACTCACCGTCATCATAGATGTATTTCGTGCATTTAGTACGGAGTGTTATATGTTTGATCGTGGTGCAACACGCATCTTACTTGCACAAACCTTGGATGAAGCATATGCACTCAAATGCAAACATCCCAACTATATATTAGCTGGTGAAAGGTGAGGCATCAAACCTGATTGATTTGATTTTTGAAATAGTCCAACGGAAATAACAACGCAAGATTTCACGGGCAAAACTATTGTGCATACTACCTCCAACGGCACGAAGGGTATGCTCTTGGCTACCCAGGCGACAGAACTGCTTACGGGAAGTTTTGTGAATGCAGAAGCAATTATTCGTTACATCAAGCAAACTCAGCCTGAGTATGTTTCCTTGGTATCTACCTCCCCTAGCAAAGATGAAGCAGAAAACGAAGACCTGATGCTTGCGTATTATCTTCGTGATTGCTTGGAAGGCAAGACCGTTTCAGAACTGCAAATAAGGGATATGCTTACCAAAACTTCTGCCTACCAGTATCTGTTCAATGAAATAGGAGTACCTGCGACTGACTTTGATTTATGTCTCGATTTCAATAGATTTAACTTCATAATCAAGCAAGCACTGCGTGATGGCAGAAACATATTATTCAAAAAAGATATCTAGTTTATTTTATTCTTCCTTTTCCCCACATGGCTACCGTCTATATCAATCTCCCCGTTGCAGATCTTACAAAAGCGACTGCATTTTATGAAGCAATTGAATTCGTCAAAAATCCCAATTATAGCAACGAGCAAGCGAGCGGTATGGGCTATGACAACTCATTGTATGTGATGCTCCTCACGCACGAATTTACTCAATGATTTATTGGAGACAAAACTATAGCGGATAGTCATCGTACTTGTGAAGTGCTCAATGCAGTACAACTTGAGAGCAAAGAGGCAGTAGATGCACTCTATGCCAAAGCAATTTGAGCGTGAGGCAAAGCATTGAAATCATACGATCATGGATTTATGTATGGCAAAGATTTCGAAGATCTAGATGGCCATATCCGGGAATTGTTCTGGATGCAACCCCAAGGGTAGTTTTTATTCTTAATTTTTCATATGAATAATCCCATTATTAATCTTCTTGCTACAACCAACTGGTGGTTTGTAGTAGTTGGCGTCGTTGTATCAAGTATCGTTGGTATGATTCGATACAGTCCTACTCTTTTTGGTCATCAGTATGGTAAGCGAATGGGAATCAAAATGGAATGACTCACAGATGCCGAGAAAAAAGCTGGCATGATGCGCTCTATGCCACGAGAAATACTCAGTAGAATTCTGTATTTCATAGGACTTGGACAAGCATTACAGATGTGAGGGCGGACTGATATGACAAGTGGACTTTTGTTTGCTATGGTGGTTTGGGCGGTGTTTATTCTGCCAGCAAATATGAGTCAGACTGCATGGTCAACTTGCAACATGCAAATGCTTCGACTTATTGCATGAAACACGTTACTCAGCACACTCCTTACCACTGCATTATGGTACATTTTGTTTTAAGCGTAACTCTATTTCATGTCATTTCCAAAACAATGTCAGTCATGTGGTATGCCACTTCAGAAAGACCCGAGTGGTAAATGAGGCGGTACAGAACAAGATGGTAGCATTAGTCAATGCTATTGTAGTCTTTGTTTTCGTGATGGCAGGTTTTGTTATGATGGCAATGATGTCCATGAATTTCAAAACATAGTAGAAGATGCAATGAAAAAACAATGATATAGTTGGTTTATGAGAAAACTTACTAGATGGAATATCCCCCATCTGAAAAGATGGAAGTACTAATTTATTTTTGTGAGTGAGATGGAAATCGGTTTGCTAATTATACTGACCTTGTTAGCTAGTTGTATAGGGACGATAACGTGATTCGGGTTATCCACCATTATGATTCCACTCGTTATTTTTTTTATGCCACCCGTAGAAGCAATTTTTTTGGTAGCTATCGTACACTGGTTTGGAGATCTCTGGAAAGTACTCCTCTTTCGTGAAGGGCGAAGTACGAGGTTGATTGTATTGTTTGGCGGTATTGGTATCATCGTAGGCTATTGTGGAGCACGTCTGTCGCTTGATATACCCCTTGATCCTATGCTCCGTCTGCTGGGTGGGTTTCTGCTCTTGTATGCTGTTTTTCTTTTTTGGATGCCTCATTTCAGGGTGCCAGCGACCACCACATCTGCACTCGTCGGTGGTAGTATTTCGTGATTTTGTGCAGGAGTATTTGGCATCTGAGGACCTCTCCGTGCCTTATTCCTCAATGCGTTTGGTCTCCCCAAGTCGGTATACATAGCTACTGCTGGAGCAATAGGTATTGTCGTCGATAGTGTTCGTATTATCACCTATGCCATGGATGGCGTCACCCTCACCACAGTGCATCGACGAAGTTTATTGCTCCTCATACCTACTTCATTCGCCGGAGCGCGATTTGCCAAACGTATGGTAAATAATATTCCCCAGCAAACCTTCCGTCTCATTGTAGTTACCTTTTTGGGCATCATTGGGGTGAAACTGCTGTTCTTTTAATAGAAAATCAGGTATTGACAAATTACGTAAGATAATTACAATGTTTTCACAAAATCAAAAACATATGACTAACAAAAAAAAATTACATTGGATTGTTTGGGTAATTATAATTCTGTTTGCACTTTTTGTGCTCCAGATGGCGGTGGGTGTGCTAGGATTTTTTATTAGCAATCCAATAATTACCCTCGTACTCGTGGTAGTAGGTTACTTCATCTACCAAAAAATGAACTCACCCACGACCCCACCCAAGTGATGGGACGTTGTCCATTCTTCGGATGTCGCAAGGAAACAGGAGCACCGATCAAAGTATACGCTCCTCTCCTGCAAGCGAAGAACATTCACTTACGGATTGCTCGGCTATGGAAGCACTATTGCGTCGAGCATGGCTTTCAGCCCGAACCAAGTGTCCGTAAGCTGATACTAGAGCTTGCTCAAGTGCAAGAGCATGTGATGGTCATCAGCACACTGGGAGGTAACAGACCATACCATAGTATTGGGAGGCCAGTACTAGAGGTCGAAAAAATTGCATCAGGGTTTGGCAAACCCCACAATTACAACCACAAAATGGGAGGAATTGATTGGGAGTTTGTCTACTCACTTGAAAAAATTCTTATCTTACAAGGATAAGATAAGCCGTCCGGAACTCCGGATGGCTTTTTTATTTGCAAAGAGAGGGTGAATTATGTATATATCTAAGTAGTTTTAATGTATTCTCCTCACCATGCTCATTTATATTTTGTTTGTGATTGGTTTTTTTCTTCTCATCAAAGGTGCGGATCTCCTCGTAGATGGAGCATCTAGCGTAGCTAGGAGAATGCATATTTCTAGTATCGTCGTAGGACTCACTATTGTGGCATTTGGTACTTCTGCACCAGAATTTGTGATCAACATGGTAGCCACTACCAATGGTAATACGGAGATTGCCATAGGCAACATCATCTGAAGTAATATTGCCAATATCTTTTTGATCTTGGGTATTAGCGCAATCATCTATCCCATCGCAGCCAAAAAACAAACCGTACATCATGAAATACCGTTTAGTTTGCTTGCAGCGTTGATGTTGGGTGTGCTTGCTAATGACTATCTCATTGATGGCACGACCTTTTCTGGACTTTCGAGAAGTGATGGTTTGGTTTTGCTGAGTTTCTTTGTTATTTTCTTTTATTATATTTGGTGAGTCTCACGTAGCAATGTGCATCATGAAGAAAATAATAGCGAACAACTTCTTTCTCCCCTGAAATCTGGTATGTACATTGTGGGAGGACTAGTATGACTCATTGTAGGAGGAAAATGGATTGTAGATGGTGCAGTACATATTGCTACGCTCTTCAAGGTGAGTCAGTCACTGATTGGCTTAACCGTGGTCGCCATTGGGACATCGCTTCCCGAGCTTGCTACCTCTGCAGTTGCTGCTTTCAAAAAGCAAACCGATATTGCTATTGGTAACATCGTGTGATCAAATATCTTCAATATCTTTTGGATTCTTTGAGCTAGCGCTGTTATTCGTCCACTCCCCTTTGAAGCGAGTTCAAATGCCGATATTCTCATGGCTATTGCAGCAAGTATTATCCTCCTCGTAGCGATGTACACCTGAAGCCGCCACACGGTCGATAAATGGCAATGAGTACTCATGGTTGCTATATATGGAGGCTATCTCACCTACTTGGTAAGTCAAGCTTAGGAGGAATGCATATCTTCACACTCTTCATCATGACAATGCGCATGTGCCTTTTGATGATGCGTATCACAGTGTAATTTGCGATGCAACATCCACTCACCTGCGAAAATCAGGATACCCAACAAGAGAGCTCCTCCTATCATCCAAGGTAATTCATGCTCTGCATGCAACTCTCCTACTTCCTCTGCATGCATTTCTACTGCTGCTCGACCTGCATAGAGATGCGTAACGAGATGGTACAACACCGGCAAATACGTTGCCAAAAATTTCTGTCGCACCTTGTGCAGATACTCTCTTAGCCAGCCTGCCAAGAGTAAGATCACCCAATAGCTGGTGTGCAATACGCCAATTAACGTGATGAGATTGGTCTCAGGTAGCTCTCTAAACAACAGTAATACAAAAATGATCTCGATGAGCATAAAGACCAACAGATGTCGTCAGAAATTATGGAATGATTTTTTCATTGTTGCATCTTAGTATAAAGGAGAGATTCCTCAATAGTTAAATGCGGAGTTTTTACAACTGTTTATTTTTCACAACTCAAAAAAAACCTCGTCTTCTCAAGAGAAAAACGAGGTTTTTTGTTAATAATTTCCTAGGTAAGTTTATTTAGTAAACTGCAAGATTGCGAGATCTTGAAGATATTGTAGCAAATAGTCCAAAGCACTACCTTGTGAAGAGAAACCAATATTTTCGTGTCTCAATCCACGTTTTGCCTTGAGGATTTCAATTCTACATACAAAGTCTCTAATCATGTCATTTCTCGCTTCGTCACTAGGAGCACCACGCAACATAGCAGTCAATTGAGTGGTAAATCTCAATGCTTTTGTTCCCAATTGAATTGCATAACTGGAAGGGATTGCATGAACAATTTCTACTGCCTGCTTTGAAAGTTTGCCGTATCTGTCAAGAATGTATGTATCTTCATTGCATGCTTCATCAATACTTTCACTTGTTGCTTCTGTAGGTGCATTACCACCTTCAGGCCCTGTTTCCAAAAGTTCATTAGGTGTATCTCAACCACCGTTGCTAGAGCCACCTCCACCTGTTTCTTCTCCTCCACAGGTACTAGTACAACCATCACCATTGTTAGTATTTCCATCATCACAAACTTCACCTGCTTGTTGATCTAGGATTCCATCTCCACAATAACTATCTGGCACCCATTCACATACTTCATTACAGTAACCACCGTCGTCTACAAAGTATTCCATAACTTTGTATACCATACCTGGGTCACAATCCTCACCTTCATCTACATACCCATTGCCGCAGTATGCCTCATTCGCACACTCGCTATCACATCCATCACCGTTTTCATTATTTCCATCATCACATTGCTCTCGTTCTTGATTTACTTCGCCATCACCACATGATGCAGGACACTCCACAGGAGATTCAACACTCACGGTAACTGCTACAGAGCCATCGTTATCTCAATTATTGCTATCCCAGTATACCAACTCAAGCGTCCCCGCTTCAGTAACCACCCCATTGAAATAGGTGCCTATCAAAAACCATGCTCCTCCATTGATACGACCTACGAGTGCACCATAAGGGAATGATCCATATAATCCATAGTCACCACCATAGATATTACCTGCAGTGAGACCATTAGCGTTACTTGTACGATCATCTGCTCCTGCAGACCACGTGTCATCACTCGCAGCTGAAACGGTAAGTACATCACCAACTTGTACGGTTACTGTACCAAGTGGGCTTCCACCTTCAGAACTATTAGCAGCAGCGAAGACATCAAAGAAAGAATCTACTACATCAGTACATGCGTCTCCGTCACCATCACCATCACCGTCTCAATCTCAGTCGCCATCGCCATCACCATCTCAACCATGTTCAACATAACACATACTGCTACATCCATCATTATCATTGGTGTTTCCATCATCACATTGTTCATCTCCATTGAGGATTTCATCACCACAGTAAGGACCGTTGTATTCTTGAGGAGTACAAGAGAGTGAGCAATACTCACAGCTCTGTCCATATCCTGCTTCACAGCCGTCGGTGTTTCCTTCTCACATATCACATCCTTCACCTTCTTCTGTGACTCCATTACCACAATCTGGTGCATCACAAACATCACCAATACCATCTTGATCTGCATCAGCTTGATCATTATTTGGTGTTTCAATACAATTATCATCACAATCAATCACGCCATCGCCATCACTATCTGTATCTAGATAGGTAAAGCTGAAGGTGTCTTTAGAAAGTTTGATTGTTCTCAAGCTGAAATCAATAGTTGTACTATTCGTCAAATCTACATCATCTCCTCCCAATGGACCAGGGAAAGTCTCCAATCCTTGAAGTCCTGGATAACTAACATTTACAGAAGGGAAGGTAGCAGGACCATTGATTACCAATGAACCAACAATAGTTCTGAAAATCAAGGGATTACCAGATACTACATCGTAAACTACTTTAAAATTTCATCCACCAATATCAGAAACAACGATTGTTCTACCGTTGCTATACGAGAATGTTTGTGGTA
>CAYUST010000008.1:0-49484 GCA_964447535.1 uncultured Candidatus Peribacteria bacterium | reverse complement strand
ACTGCGATAGCAGAAAGAGAGAATGGAGAACCCATTTGAGATGAAGGCAATATTGCCAAATGAACACGCCTTTTGATCAAAAATCTTGCAGAAAGTAGAGAAATGCAACGTATTTATGCAGAAGCAAGTATGCCATTTGTAGGAGGAGCAACAGAAGCGCAAGGGACTGTTTTGGCTGAGGATATTGAAAAAATTGAACAAAAAATTACTGATCATGTCCAAGAAAAAAGAAAGGAAATTCTCCAAAGTGCTTTTACTCAACGTGATGGCTATATTTTGTTGTTTGATGACCTTATTACTGTTGATATCCAAGAATTTAATACTACCTCACACGAGGGTGAAGCAGCAGCTTTTATTGATGGAAAACTCAAAGGGAATATTAATTTTTTCTATGTAACATGGTCAGATATACTTGCAGCTACTCAATCCTATTTGGAGGCAAGACCAAGTGAAAATCTCTATCAAGTCACTCCAGATGCCAATAGTGTCACGTTCTTCACCTATACACGTCATGATTCATACGACCTCTTGATCATTCCAACACAAGTAGATCTGATTTATAGTTATCATTTTGCACTAGATGGAAATGGTCTTTTAGCTGAAATCAAAGAAAAGATAGCATGACTTGATACATCATCGGCATTAGCTGTTTTGATGAGTTACCCAGAAATTGGGGCAGCTGACATTACAATTAGCCCAGGACGATATACAACACTCCCTTCACTAGCTTCCAAAATCCGTTTTCACTTTCCCAAAAGCCAATAGCTAGACGAAAAATGCACTCAAAAGTAGCTTTGAAAAGCCAAATTATGATAAATCAAGCAACGATGTGATAACCTATTGTTATCAAAAAAGGCTATCACTTCGTACAACAAAGGAGAGAGTGAACAAAAATGGCTATAGATTGCACATTTAAATAAAAAAATTTTAAGTTTTTCACTCTTGAAAATGTGGTGCGTCTAACTACAAGTACTACATCTTGTAGATAAAAATAGAAAACTGCTACTATATATTGTGTTTATTCAAAAATTACGTGTCGTAAAGAGATGTGCCATATTTTTCTTAGTCGTTGATTTTATTTATCTCAATATAATTGTTCACTATGACTATTATTTGAAAGAAGCATGTATTAGATGGTACCAAGGTAAGCAATAGACAAAGTGTATTCAAAGATTTGTACACCAAACAAAAACAGGCAGTTTGGTTTCCCGAGGAGATTAATATTCAACAAGATATCAATGACTATCAATCATTGGCAAATGATGAAAAAGAACTTTTCCACCAACTCGTTGCTTATTTCACTACTACAGAACTCTTGGTACAAAATGTGTTGGGTGAATCATTCTATCCATATGTAATTGACCCTAGGGCCAAAATGGCCATGACTATCCAGATGTTCATGGAGGATATTCACAGTGACTTTTTTGAAATCATTCTCAATAGTTTCAACCTCGACCACGAAACACTGTATCTCATTGCCGAAAAAAATCCTCTCATCAAGAAAAAACAAGAAATGGTAGCTCATTATGCGAACAAGATTTCTGTAAGCAATGGTGGCGTAGATCCTGACACCCTCGAAGGGAAAAAAGCAATTTTGATGGCCATTTTGATCAATAATGTTATCCAAGAAGGCACTTGGTTTTATAGTGGTTTTGCGCTCTTCTTCGCTATGAGAGAGACTGGTAAAATGACCAATATCTGTAATGGCGTAGACCTTATCTTGATCGATGAAAGTTTCCATATGAGACTCGGTGTGGAGATGGTACTAGGCATTCTTGAAGAAAATCCTGAAATCACCCAAGATCATGTCTTCGTTCAAAATGTCCAACAATGTATTGTAGATGGGACAGAGCTTGAACTCCTCTTCCTCAAGAGCTTACTTGGCGAGAGACAAATCTTTGGACTCAGTTACAACGAAATGGAGAATTACCTCAAATATGTAACCGACAGAAGGCTCGAAGAACTTGGTTTCCCACCTCATTATCATATAGACCACAATCCTATTAAATTCCTAGAAAAACAAGACTTGATGACTCTCCAAAACTTCTTTGAGACCACTCCAAACCAATACACTAACTTCTAAATACTCTTTTATTTCTTCCTAACTACAACGGGTATCATGGCAAAAGTCGTTATTCACAGAGATGGGACACAAGAAATTTTTCAAACAGAGAAGATTATCCAGGCAATTCAACAGGTGATAGAGCCACTCAAATTGAGTGACCCATTCATTCCTATGTTCAAAATTATCAAAAATTTTGAGCTCAAACTTCCCGATCAAATCAGCACCAACGAAATTGATCGTTTATTGCTCAAAGCTATTGAAGGATTGATTAGTGATGATGCTATTTATGATGCTATCGCTACGGCACAGCTCGTGAAAATCATCAACAAAAGCGTCAATACCTATTTCAAAAGCTTCAGAGAGTATATTGAGTTTGCAGTACAAGAAAAATTATTGAGTTCTGATCTCCTCAATTTCGATCTCGACACACTCGAACTCAGTATCAACTATGATTTTGACAAGGAGTTTAACTATTTTGGACTTGATACCCTCCAAGATAGATACCTCGTCAAAAATCGTCAAAAAGCTATCATTGAAAAACCGCAATGGATGTGGATGAGAGTGGCTATGGGACTCTCTTTGCTCGAAGCAGACAAAGAAAGCTACACCCTCAAACTCTACAAGAAATTTGCACAATTGAAATACATTCACTCAACACCTACCCTCTACAATGCAGGTACCCCTCACTCACAATTGAGTAGTTGTTACATAAATGTCTTGGAAGATAGTATGGAAAGTATTATGGAAAAGGCTACAGAGACGGCGTATTTTGCTAAATTTGCAGGTGGCGTAGGCACCTCTATCACCAAGCTCAGAGCAAGTGGTTCTCATATCAAATCACTCAACGCTAAGTCTAGTGGTCCTATCCCCTTCATCAAAATTTTCGACACCGTTATCAACTCCATTATGCAAGGAGGCAGAAGAAGATCATCACAGGTGATCTATATGGAGCCATGGCATTACAACTTCGAAGAATTCCTCGATCTCAAAGAAACCAACGGTAATGACTATGTCAGAACGAGAAGCCTCAATACCGCATGTTGGATTCCTGATGAATTCATGCAAAGAGTCATTCACGATGATAACTGGTATTTGGTAGACCCAGCAGAGTGTCCCGAGCTTACCACCACCTGGGGTAAAGAATTTTCTGCAGCCTACCAGGCAATATGTGATCGTGCTGATGCAGGTGATATCAAATTATTCAAAAAAGTAAGAGCACAGGACCTCTACAGAGATATGCTCATGAGAGCTGCAAAGACAGGTAACTACTGGCTCAACTTCAAGGACAGACACAACGAAAAAAATCAAGCACCCAACTATAGCCTCATTCATTCATCTAATCTCTGTACTGAGATCAGTATCCCCAACAACGAAGGAAGTACTGCAGTGTGTACACTCGCTTCTATCAATCTTGCACGTATTATTGATACCAAACTGACTCACCAAGTTGATCTCAAACAGATGAGTGTTGAACAAAAAGCAAACCTCATCAATTGGGAAGAACTCAAAGATACTGTCCACACAGCGATTAGAGCACTCGATAATGTTTTGGATATCAACTACTATCCTTCAGAGGCATCCAAAAAGAACTCACTCGACCTCAGACCATTGGGATTGGGTGTCATGGGATTGGGTGAATTGTTGATTCAATTACATATACCATACGAACACAAAGACGCACTCACTTTGTCAGATCAGCTAGGCGGATTTATCTATGCAGAAGCACTTGCAGCATCTGCACAACTTGCTACTGAGAGAGGCACATTTGGTGATTGGTCAGCAGATCGCTACAGCTATGGACCAAGAAGAAATGCGCTCTTGCTTGCTATTGCCCCCACTGCGTCTATTAGCAATATCGCTGGTACTTCTAGTGGTATCGAGACCTTCTTTGCAAACGTCTACTCGAGAGAAACGCTCAGTGGCAAATACACTATCATCGTCAAACAGCTCGTTGATCAACTCAAGGAAGCAGGTATGCGAAATGAAGAAATCAAGAACAAGATAATTGCTCACGGAGGTAGTGTTCAACATATCGCTGAACTTGATGGACACCTCGATAAACAAATTTTCAAAACAGTCTATGAAACAACACCTTTCTCACAAGTGGATATAGCTGCCGTCTGGCAGAAACATGTAGACCAAAGTATCTCGAGAAACATGTATATCAAGGAAGAACTCAGGGATAACCTCTTTGACATCTACGTCTATGCATGGCAACAAGGTCTCAAATCCACCTACTACTGCTTCATCGAAAAGACTATCCAAGGAGAAAAATATAACCAAAAGATCAACAAGAGAGGAGAAAGAACTGGTTTTGGCAAGGCAGTTGCTGCATCGACTACGACTGCAGGATTGGGTACACCTACTTCAGAAACAACACAACCCACTACTCATGGTTTCCGTGGACTCGATCCAAAACAATTGACTGCAGAACAAAAGATAGATCTCGAACAACAAATGAGATCCTCCAAATGAGATGAATATGTCGATCAGCTCAAAGCAGGTACTCTCTACAACGGTGCATGCCCTATTGATCCTTTTGAAAAGGTAATGTGTACTAGCTGCCAATAGCTTTCTATTGACTTATCTACCTGTTTCATTATACGGGACGCATTTGTTTGTCCTTTACGTTTATTTATGCTCTTGGAAGTCTTTAGAAAAGATTTTGACTCGCGACTACACGTGTTTGTTGCCCAAAAACTGGCTAGCGTAAGTACACTTACCCATGCTACAGCAACAGATGCTATGCGAGCCTATCTTGCGCAGTTTATACAACAAGGGAAGCGTGTGAGACCGTACCTCGTTTTTTTGCTTGCCAACGAAACTACTCGTCTCAGTGCAGAACAGCTCCAAGCTGCCTGTATAGCTCATGAACTTGTCCACACGTTTGCACTCATTCACGATGATGTGATGGACCAGGGAATCACCAGACACGGATCTCCCACCTATCATCTAGCTATTCAAAAAATGAACTCCTATGCACAGGTAGAGCCTGCGATGAGTCAAGCTATTTTGGTGGGCGATCTAGTCCTCGCCTGGGCGACACAAATATTTACTCAAGCAATTACAGATCCCAAGGCACAAGATCTTTTCTTCCGTATGCTTGATGAAGTAATGATTGGTCAAAGCTGAGACATTCATCTCTCTCATAGTCCTCTCCAGGAGAACAATAGCACTATTATTGCCAAAGATACCTTCAAAAGTGCTCATTATACGTTTTGTAAACCACTGATGGTAGGCGCAACATTGTGATGAAGTAGCGATATCACCGGGTGGGAAGAATTGGGTATATCACTCTGACTTGCCTATCAACTCAGAGATGATTATCTGGATCTCATATGAGGACATGACAACAAAACGTGCTTCTCAGATCTTCACGAAGGAAATCAAACCTTGCTCCTGCGATATGCGCTTGCTCATCTCGAGGCAACTGACCGCCAACAACTTGCTGGATATCGCTGAAAACTCCTCTCTCCAGAGGAACAATCAATAGCTACCGCACTCATCGAACGCTCTGGCGCTCTCGACTACGGAAAGCAAGAAGTGACTCGCCTCCTAGAAGTAGCTTCACAACAACTCACTGCACTTTCTCTCCCAGGATCAGCCATACATGCAGGTATTAGCGACTTGATTAACAAACTTCGTATATAAAAAATAGTTCACACATCAAAAAAATGACTACAAGTAGTCATTTTTAGGTTAGTATAAAAAACTATTCTTTGGGCAATCCGTAGGTGATACGCTCACCGTCTTCGTATGCTGCCTCATCGTCATCATCTAGAGGAAAATCATCGTTATCGTCCTCATCATCATAGTCATCGCCAATCATCATGTCATCTTCATCATCACGGTTGGGCAATTGTTTATCATCTCGTCCATTTGCTCGCATCATACAGAGAGAAAGAAGTAAAAGAGATAGGTGTTTTGTACGAGAACCAAAAAAAATTGCAAGATTATTTGTCAGGAGGTGATAAGGTATCTAGGGGAGATTCTTTGGGGAGTGTAGAAATGAGAGAATCGTACAAGATACGAAGTTGGAGAGTATCCTCAGATTCGGATTGTTGCTCCATCTGATGCATCAAGGTATCATGTGGATCAATACGTCTGCTACGCCCCTCACCACGCAAATCATCCAAAATGTACTGCATATCAGCAGCTGACACGAAACTCACATGATGATGTAATCAAGCACCCTTGCCATGCGATTGGGCAATGACAAAACAATCAGGTCAGAGGGCACGATAGCGAAACCCATAAATCAGTGGTGTACCTTCATCCAAAAATGCATGCAATGCCCAGGCAGTAGGGGCATCATATATGCCAATATCAATTGCATTACCAAATCCATGGAGCGCAAATAATTTGTACGCACCTTGGAGACGGCCTTGTGAAAAATGATGTCTTCATCACGTCAGAGTGATCTTGTGATTGAATTGAGGTGCCATTTGTCCTGCTACCCAGGTAGTTTCACCGTCGTGCCCCGTTTCTGTACCTCATCTAATGACCAGTTGCGGTGGTCTAGATAAAGTAAATGCTTCTTGAACCTGCTGCTTCAGTAAGGCACATCACGTGAGTACAATAGGTTGTAGGCCATGTAAACAGGTCCTAGTGGTATTTGCTTCTCTACCACATTCATCAAATCCATAAAAAGAAGAACAGACGATCATACCAGCGTTGGTGAGAATATTCTCGGCGTGAGCATGAGGGAGATGTTCTGTTTCTATTGTTTGACAGACATTGTCCTTTTCGAGACGTCGTTGCTGAGACCGAGTAGAATCTTGATCAAAAGAGACGAAGTCAGGTACAGAAGTGTGTGGTGCAACTGAATACAATGCTAGCAATGCCTCAATAACGTCTTCGTCACCCAACTCATCAATATACTTGAAAAAAGTTGGTGCTAAAAGATACGTCTTGCCAGAAGCATGCTTTGCGTATGCGTATTGTAGTTTTACGTATCGCTGATATGCAGGGAATGCGGTACGATTTCTTTGCCTAGCTCGTTTGCTGAGATAGGATGATACCTCGCTCCAGGTGTCATGACAGTGGTCAAGGATACGTGCTAGATTTGTCGTTCACTTGTATGCTCATTTCTCTCCCAAAAAGTCCGTAGCAGAAGATATAGTCTCCAGAGGTGGAAGTGGGACTTTCATCTCAAGTTGTGGATGTTGGTCTACTAACGCAAAGATACTTTTTTCAGCTGGACGCCTTACCCACGTACGTACGTGTTGATGAAAATGCTGCAAAGGAGATGTGGGAGGTGTAGGTCTGAGTTCTCTCTCACGTGTTGGGTCAACTAACGTCAAGGAGGCGTCTGCTTGCAAGGTAGTTCAAATGCGCCCTTTGTAGTGGTCCACAAAAAACGAACAGCCCAAGAGAACGGGAATGAGAAGATATTTTTTCTGATCTGGACGAAGAGATAATCACATCTCTCTTCGAGCAAAAATAAATATAAACACTCTACCAGAATAGAGAACATTTTCAAGTACAAGTACGCTAAATGAGCATACTATCTACTCTTTTCGTATGTTGACATAAACTTGTTATTATATTTTATTCATCTTTCTCTTGCATTTGTCGAACATATACGTATCGATTAAAAAAACATCATCATGGCAAGAAAGAAAACGTTTATCAATGCTCAGGGCGAAAAAGTATTCGAGCGAAAGATACCCGAAGCGGGTATCAAACATCTCGAAAAAGAAACACGCCCTCAGGGGCAAAAAACACCCAGCACACCAAATGCAGCTGGGATCGAAAAGAATTTGACAGCTCCCTAAGGAGCTGAGTCAGTAGTAGGAAGCACGAGTCGGAATCCGCCTCGTGTTTTTTTTTGAGAAAAAAAAAGGTGCTGCATGCAGCACCTTGTATGGCCATTTAGCTAGCCTTTAATTTTGCGTATAGGGCATCATAGCACCATACCCTGCACTGAAAGCAGCCTCTACTCCTTTGGAAAAGAAGAAGTTGGAAAACATATCTGCTTCTGGCGAATAATTTTCAAAAGTAACTACTCGGCAACTTTCATCAAACCCGACTCTGACTATCTCCTCATATGATAAAGATGCTTTGTGTTTCATCAAATATATCTTCTCATAATTTCGGAGAGCGGTAGCAACTCCCTGCAAATAATAGGAAGCCGACAACTTCATAGTTTCTATGAGTGTAAGTTTTCTTGCATAGGTGATGAATATATCGGACATATTCTCCCAGCGAAGATCAATAGCGTGCTTGGAAAGCACCTCCCAACCCTCTCGAGCCAATTGAGATACTGCCTCATCGGGGGAGATGCTTGGAGAGAAGAAATAACAACTTACAAAGAGCTCTGCTTTCCTCTGTGCGGTCACAAACAGAAAATTGTTTTCAGGTAGCATATCGTTTTGTTTTGGATGATTGGTAATGAACTTCTCCTGCTCTTCATATATCACAGGTTGATTACAAATTTGGGAAGTTAGTAGAGATAGGTATCAAAGTCATCATCGTGCAGGGTATCTTTTTCTATATCATTCTCAACCTCTTCGATCACTTGTGCAATTTGTTTGATAATCTGATCATCATCTCGTGGCTCAAGTTGTTTGTACTGACATTCTTGTACGTCCTGCAAGACAAGTGCCAGCACCTTTGAGCACAAAAGAGTAATCTTAGCTCTTGATGAGAAAGCAATACCCTCCGCAGCACACATTTTTTGTGCTGCCAAAAGTGAACTCCTCCATCCTCTGAGTATCTCTTCTGTTCTCTTTTGAGCTTCACCATAGGCATCCAATCTCTCTCGGTTCATCATCTCCTATGAGATAAAAGATTCTTCATATGTAAGATATTTCTTATACAAAGCAAGGCCCTCCAAATACGAAGGACCAGCAAGTTGGTACAGAAACACTATACGGTGATCTGCACCATTTTTCCCTTCACCATCCCCACGGTTGGGTTAGCAAGGTATTTCTTTACTCCTGGCAAATGGAGTGCCTTTAGCCAAATAATCGCCTGCTCCGCACGCTGACGGAACTGGGAAATGGTGGCATTGCCTACTGGTTGACCGGTCACCACCTCGACGATCTTCATTTGATCACGAAGGTTAATGCCCAGTGAGGTCCATCCTCGCAGATGGCCAGTGAGAGCAAAATTTTGGAGTGCAACTAAATTAGCTGCTGGGAAGATAATGGTTCTTGAGTACATTTATATATTTGTTTTGGTGAGGCTTGTCTATACTTATTTCATATCATTTTTCAAGTCTTTGTCAATATTTCATTTTGTTGGCTCTGATGCTGGTTCTTGCAGTGGGTCATGGCTTTTGACTATAGGTTCGAGGGATTCTTGGATATAGCCACCTAGATGTGCAAACGACTGATCTGGGAGGTAGAGCAAGAGTAATCAGATGACAATTGAAAGGATATTAGACAATACGGGATCATGGACGATGAAATACAAATCAATGAGGTTTCGGATACCTCTCCAAATAAATACCAAACCAATTCACAAAACAACGTTTGGAATAAACGAACTACTCCACTTGAAACTCACACCAGCAAAATTCGAGCGTAGGTGATGCTTCGCCTGCTTGATAATGTGACGTAATCTGTGATAATGCCTGCTACTACGGCTATGCATAAGAAAGGTAAAATAAAACGATATATTCAAGTATACCTATACATGATATTTTTGTCAAAAAAAACCCTTGGCAAACTACCAAGGGAGGAAAACTAGTTTCTCGTACACGGGACCATTTGCTCATAAGAACAATAATGAAAGATGCTGGCTCCTACCTCATAAAAGAAACATATAAAGTCATGTGATGACTCAGGATAGCCACATTGCAAGTGTGTAAGTAAAATTTGATCATCAATATCTTGCAACAAAATGAGTATTTCACCCTTTTTTCTCCAATGCGCACCCATCCCTCCATCAGAAATAATTTTTTCAAAATGATCCATGACATAGTGAGAACCAAAACTAACTAATTCTCCGACAAACTGGTAAACACTTTGTCTCGAATCGTATGTGGTTAGATAATCTAACAAAAGTGCAATTGTTGGATACTTTGGTAAATCAATTTCAAAGTACACCAATACATCGTATCCAAACTGTCTGAGGTGATGCACATAATTGATATCATAATTTCCTTGTTCTATGTGAGCCAACACTTTCTGATGTTGTCGTGCAACATAGATGGTCATCAATTGTGAATGATCTGAAAATTGATTCATATATCTTTGGTTTTTTTATACATACAAATTAGGCAAACAAAAAATAAATGCAAATATTTTTTCGTTTAATTTGCTTATACAAAAAAAAATAGTGAATTTTCATTAATAACATCACATCTTAGTTTATTGCAAAGAGTTTTTCTCAAAAAAAGTACAATTTGCTCTTGCAAAAATTAATAGTAATGTATAAGTAGACTGTTTTTAGTTTTTCTTTTCGAATGGCAACAATCGCAAAAAAACCTGCTGCTAAAAAAGCAGCGCCTGCAAAGAAAGCTGTAGCTAAAAAAGCTCCAGCTAAGAAGGCTCCAGCTAAAAAGGCTGTAGCTAAGAAGGCGCCTGCTAAAAAGGCTGTAGCTAAAAAAGCTCCAGCTAAAAAAGCAGCTCCTGCTAAGAAGGCTGTAGCTAAAAAAGCTCCAGCTAAAAAAGCACCTGCTAAGAAAAAATAGTTTTCACTAACAAGTGCTTAGACAAAAAAGGAAGAGTTCGCTCTTCCTTTTTTGTTAATTGGAAATTATTTTCTAAAATTTGCACCAATTGCTTGCGAGATATGGGTGAATCCATCTTTTTGCATCAAAGATACTATTCACGCATTGATCTCACCAATGAGCTGAGGTCACTGAAAAATCATACCGGTGATCAACTGTACGAGTGTTGCTCACTGTCTGATCTTGTGATATGCATCCTCAGGAGAGAAAATTCATCCTACACCTACTATATGTAACTGATTTCAAAAATGTTTGTATACCTCACCAATAAGCGCATCACTTTTGGATTGCGTAGGTTTACCACTTACTCCGCCAGGAAGGGTCGCAATCAATTCTGCATCCACCAAAGTAGATCTCTGCTTTGTAAGATTAGAAATGATGACTCATGCTATCCCAAAATCAATACAGACCTCGACCAACACCTTGATCTCATCTACAGATAGATCTACAGGAAGTTTGACCAAATAGGGTTTCTTCGATTGTCACACATGTACTGCCTCCAATAACATACGAAGACGATCAGGTGAAGTATAATCCTCTCCTCCAAATGCATTAGGACAAGAGATATTGAGTACAAAGCCTTGTAGTTGCTCAACATCATTCAGTATTTCCACAGAAGTAACATAGTCTTGAATCCCTTTTTGGAGATCACAGGTTTCTATGCAGTTAGTTTTGGCGATTGAAACAAAAAGAGGAACCTTGCATTGCGTATGGAGCAAACGTTGTTTTGCTATGTAAGCTCATGCATTTTTGAGGCCATAGTTTACTAGTAACCCTTGAGACTTGAGGAGGCGAAATAATCTTTTTCCGGGGTTACCTCCATAGGGTTTGTAAGTAATTGAACCTACTTCTGTCCGCCCAAATCACACTGCATCAATAATATTGGGTAATTGAATATCTTTATCAAATCATGCTGCCAAGCCTACTGGATTGGGAAAGGTATATCACCAAACTGTTTGCGACAATCATGTATGTGCATAGTTGAAAAATAAGTGCGTTATTCTCCTGGTAAATCACCGAGATCACAAGACATACCCAATACGTCAAAATACCGTATGCATCGTTTCTGGAGAAAACAAAAAAAGGACTGGCTTCACCAGTGTACGATAGCATATTCCAAACAAAAAACGACCCATAAGAACAACAATATTAAAATTATCTCGTATACTCTTGTGGAATACGAACAACAAACTCCAAAAAAGTTGCCTCCAGTTCTTTATCTATTTTCTCCTGGAGAGGTAAAAACTCATCCTCCTGCTCCTCATTCAAATAGTCTAACATCTCACCTTCTCGATCACTGATTTCCATAAACCACTTCGCATATGTTTCATCATCTATCATCAAAATACGAGCGAGTTCATCCATATAGTGCTCTTGGTAGCTTGCAATGTGTTGCTGGATGTAGTGTCTGGCATCATCATACATCTCTTGCATATAGGTCATGTCAGGAATAAGTAATACAAAAAATTAGCAAACATGTTCACACCCAAAAAATACTCTTTATTTAATCTTGGAGATCATGCGTATGAAATAGATCTCACATAGGACAATAATGCCTACATACCGTCACCAATGAAATGAGGTCAGGACAGGGAAAAGTTTAGCCAATAGTAACCCAACGACGATCAAATCAAATTTAGCTACTCCCATATCCACCCATGTCATATGGTGAATAGTTTTGTTAGCAAACCTAAAGAGGTTAAACATAATACTATTGGTAAGAATAAAGAACACTAAAACTGTATATCTGTACCTGTATTTTGCAAGAGAAAGTGTGCCAAATGAGCCTCGCTTCCCTTGTACTTGAAAATTACTCTCAATTCACTATAAGGAAAGCCACCAAATTTCATGGCGGCTGTAGCTTAGCTGGTAAAGCATCAGGTTGTGGCTCTGAGGATCGCGGGTTCAAGTCCCGTCAGCCGCCCCATGTTTGATCCCCAAAAAATTTGATAGATCACTTTTCACCGAGTGGTTTTTCTTTTGGCCGAAAAAGAGAATACTCTATGCTTAAATAACAATTACTTTTGATATATTATGGATCAATACCTCAAACCGCACACCTTATTTTATCCATTGACTTATTATTCTAAATATTTATCTTATTTCGGGCAGGCTTCATTATCAGTAATGCATAAAAAAATTACTACCTGCAAAATAATCTAAGTAAACCAAAATTTGTTATATATGTCTAGAGAAAATGATGCGCAGAACAGAGAGACAAAGGAAGCTATCAGAGGATTAGCCATCGGTATTGCTATCCTAGTGATGGTGGGTCTAGTGACCTACATCATTCTGATGAAATGAGAGATCAGTTACCCTAACTTACCGCAAGAGCATCTCTTGCGGTTTTTTTTATGCAAAAAATCAGTATATATAGCATCTTTAGACCTGCAGAGATCTCAATATGAAAAAGCATCCGCTCCTCGTCACGGTCAACGACACTATGCAACAAGGATATACTTATCTACGCACGGAGCCTGAAGGAAAAAACTTTGATCCTCGCTTCACACCTGGCTTGACTCCTATAGAAATGCTCGAAGCAGGTGTTTTTGGAGGAAAGTATATGACCGATTGCCAAGACGAATTCCCCGATCATCGACGAACACATGCGAAACTTTCTCCGCACAAAAAAGACCCCAAGCTCAATTTTTTTGGGGTGGATGCATCGCTCTCATTGCACGAGCGAAAGGAGAAATGACGAATACATCCAGATGATCCCAGAGGGCGATTTCAGCGATATTGTAGATATTATAGTGGACGCAGAATGCCTGAGGAAGACACCAGACAAATCAACAGACGACGCGCTATCAAAAGACACCAAATGGCCGTACTCAAAAACTGTTATCCCATGGACTGGGAATGCAGAAAAAAGCAAAGACAAGCGCTACTCCACCGAGCATACGATGCGAGGAAATACTAACACCTCATACTTGACCTTTGTAACAAAACAAATATAAGAAGCTACACCAAAAAAGAAATGTATGCAAAGATCATTAGCAAAAAAACAACAGCCAATACCGTTATATGCAAATGGTGAAGCTTGGTTAGCGGACAAAAAAAATTGGAAGACACTTGCCAAAAAACCATTTGAGCATACACCACTTGCCTATCTCAAATCAATTCTTCTACAGGATATCGCAAGTGGCTATCCCATCAAAGTATCTGTAGGCACAGACAGTCAGCAATGGGGAGATACCCTCAAATTTGCAACTGCTATCATCGTACACAAAGAAGGACGAGGGTCACGGGGACTCTATACGAAATGGCAAACGGGTGAGCTCAGTTTGTACCAAAAACTCCTCCTTGAAACACAAAGTTCTATCTATTGTGCATGGGGAATAGGCACCTTGGTGAATAGCTTGGGATTGGAGGTGGAAATCCATCTTGATATCAATCCCAAAGACACTGAAAAATCGTATGTGGCTATGAAAGAATGCCTCGGCTATGTGTTTGGGATGGGATATGTAAGTATACTCAAACCAGACGCCACCACCACCAGGTGTGCGGATCATCTGCTCAAGACGGGCGAAGGATATCTACCGTCAGACAATTAAATAAATTTTTATAAGGGCGCCGCGATGCGGCGCCCTTTTTTTCTTATCTAAAATCATACGTGTTGACTCACCTACAGTACAACCACAGCTTTACCGCTCTCAATATCTTCTTTGACCTTTTTGAATTTAACATCAGAAACGATACGTCCATCTGCATATTTGATAGTTACTTTGTCGTTGGGCTTGATCTTGGTAGTATGTTTCACCACAGGAGCATCTTGGATCTCGAGCACTTCAACACCATCACTAGAGGTGGTAGGTGTGGCAAATGCTTGCGCATGTTGCGCTTGCTTGGGAGTCTGTTTAGGAGTTTGTGTGGGGACGCTTCCTGCTACCTGTTGGAGAATTTGCATCATATTGGGATTGAAACTTGGACCTACCTGTATCGTAGGTTGCTGTCGTCTAGCGACGTCAAGTCTCATCACCGTACCATAGGTTTCTTGTTTGATCATCAAGAGCAATTGTTGAAACATGGTAAAGCTCTCTTTTTTGTAAATCACCAAAGGGTCCAATTGCGCATACCCATACAAGGCAACTTTTTCTCTCAACGATTGCATCTGATCAATATGCTCCATCCAATAGCGATCGATGATAGAAAGATAGACACGTCTGAGGACGGGCTCAATATTTTCCTCAGGAATACCAGCACATTTAGCATCCAACAACGCTTTGCAGTCTGCTATGAGGCGATCTTTCCAGACACGTTCTGAAGTTATACCTTCATAATCACTAGGTACAAAAGCAGCTCCGGTAAGTTGTGCTAATTCATCAAGCGTTGCTAGACGCTCTTCTGTTGCACCAAAGGGATGCATATCTACAATTTTTTCGACAAGTTCAGGAATAAAACTGACTATTTCATCACGCATAGAGAGCGTAACTACCTCACTTCCCGCGTCTTTTTGAAGGATTTCATCTCTCTTGGCATAGATACGTGTTCTCTGTTTGTTGATGACAGAATCATAATCGAACAAATGCTTTCTCGTCCCAAAATGTCGTCACTCCATTTGCTTTTGTGCTCTGATGATAGAGTTGGTGAATTGCTTTTGAGTGAATGCAGTTTGTTCAAGTTCTTCTTTGGAAAGCATCATTTTGGCTATTGATTGGATTCTTTCTCCTCCCATCTTGCGCATAATTTCATCATCCAGCGCAACGAAGAAAATAGAAACACCAGGATCACCTTGTCTACCCGCACGTCCACGGAGCTGGTTATCGATACGTCTACTTTCGTGTTTTTCTGTACCCAATATGAAGAGCCCATAATGAAAATCTCTTTGTTCTAGGTCTACCGTTGTTTTTTGAGCTGGGGTGACGACGAGTTGTACATAGCCATCTTCATTTTTCTTCTTGGATTTATTGAAAGTGATTTTACAAGATACCTGTGGAGTATGTACTCGATCACGCTCTGCTTGTCTAATTTGCTCATCCGTTATATCCCACTTCTTTTGAAGAGCTCCAATAGTTGCCTCGTATTCACGTTCAGAATAGACTACAGCCTGCATACCTTTTCAAGCACGCACAAGAGAAGCAATAGCCTCTACATAGTTGGTTGCAAGTTGTCCCATGAGGGCTGGGTCAAGTTTGATATCTGTACCACGTCCTGCCATATTGGTAGCAACTACTAAGCTACTCAACTTGCCTGCATGTTTGACGATATTTGCTTCCGATTCATGAAATTTCGCATTCAACACATAGTGGGGGAAGGTCATTTTATTGAGAATACCAGACACATATTCGGATGTCTGGATCGAAGATGTACCAATCAAGAGTGGTACTCAAATACGGTGATAGAAGCTAATATAATCAACGACCGCTTTCCATTTTGCATGTTGATTGAAGTAGACTTGGTCGTTTTTGTCTACTCTAATAATAGGGTTGTTGGTAGGAATAGAGAAGGTCTCTAACTCATAAATCTTTTCAAACTCTTCTGCCTCGGTCATAGCGGTACCGGTCATACCCGCCAATTTCACATACTGTTTGAAAAAATGCTGATAGGTAATTGTAGCCAATGTTTTGGATTCTCTTTGGACTTGGACACCTTCTTTGGCTTCGATAGCCTGATGAAGTCCTTGAGAAAATCTTCTACCGGGCATCACGCGTCCTGTGTGTTCATCAACCAACAAAATTTCACCTTCTCTAATGAGGTATTCTTTGTCTTTGTGATAGACTGCTTGAGCTTTGAGCGCATTTTCGATATGATGAATTTCTTGATACCCAAGATCTCTATAGAGGTTATCTACTTTGAGGAGTTGCTCAAGTTTCGCAATTCCCTCACTCGTAAGCGTAGCTGTTTTAGTTTTTTCATCGATATGATAGTCTCCACTGGTATCTTCATCTTCGGTCGTTGGCAAATCTTCTTTGAGCAACTCACTCAAGAACCCTTTGCTGACTTTCTTCTTGCCTTTTGCTGGTGTCAGCATCTGTACGATCTTTGCATAGTAGACATACTTCTCCGTAGGCTCTTCACTTGGTTGAGAAATAATCAATGGTGTCCTTGCCTCATCAATCAAAATACTATCTACTTCATCCACAATTGCATAGTTGAGAGGTCTCCAAACTAAACTTCTGTCAGTATTGGATTTAGCTAAGTTGTCTCTGAGGTAATCAAAGCCGAGTTCAGAATTTTCAACATAAGTAATATCTTGCTCATAGGCGGTTCTTCTTTGGTCTAGAGAAGTAGATTTAGTAACAGAACCAACGGTTAATCACAACCATCTATAGAGGTGTCACATCCATTCAGCATCACGTGATGCCAAGTAATCATTGACGGTGACAATATGTACACCCTTACCAGTCAAAGCATTGAGATACGCAGGCAGTGTTGCTACCAAGGTCTTACCTTCACCTGTCCTCATCTCGGCAATATTTCCTTGATGCAAAATGATACCACCGACAAGTTGTACATCGTACGGAACCATATTCCACACTTCAGTGCTATCTTTGACGGGCAACTCCTGTCCCAACATTCTTCTACACGCCTCTTTGACCGTTGCAAATGCTTCGGGAAGGAGACTATCGAGTGTAGCTCCTTGAGCTAACCTTTCCTTGAATTCGGTAGTTTTGGATTGTATTGCACTGTCTGAAAGCTCTTTCCAAGCCTCTACATATCCATTGATCTGGCGGACAATGGGAGCGCATGCATTGAGTTGTTTTTGATTATAGTCTCAGGCGATTTTATTCAGAATTCGATTGAATGGCATGACGTACACAAATAATAAGTGAAAGTAGCTGATAGTATTCAAGTGGACTCTTTTTGCAAAGGTTTCCTACATTTTGAGGATCTGCCGCATCCCAGATTTAATCTGGAGTTTGATATACTCGAGATGCTCGGTTTTTTTCATCACGAGCTTATCCACATCGAACCCAATTTCTTCGATTAGCATGCCTGTATGATGAGCAGATATATGGTTGGGCATAATCACATAATCAGCACCTGCATCGTACAACTTCACGGCATCATCGATATCGTTACTCACAACGAACACATTGATATCTGTATTGAGTGCCTTACTCATGGTCACAATCTCCCGATCATCATCGAAATCTTTGATAGTACTGATGACCATTTTGACTCATTGTTTCATGAATGTCGTGTACATCTCTGAATTGATAGCGTCTGCAAAGACAAAAGGTATTTGTTTGAGTGCCAACGGTGCAATTAAATTGGGATTATGGTCCACCACAATATACGATAAGTTATGCTTTTCCAAGACCTGCGCGATCGAAGCACCCATACGTCCATATCCGAATAGCATTACGTCTACCTTTTCATCATGGGAAACAACATCCTCTTCTTCATCATGGTGTGCATGCTCGTCTCAAACTACGTTTCTCCATCGGTGATGTATGACGTTGTTGTGAATGGTCGCATAAGAGGAGAGGATAATAGTGATGAGTCCTACGAACATCACGGTAGAGAGCAAAGCAGTATCTGTGATATGACCCGAGCTAATACCCATAGCGATCAACAGAAAAGAAAACTCACTGATCTGGCCAATACTCATACCTGCTTTGAGAGAGGTTTGATTGGTAAATCCATAGAATTTTGCTGCTCAGTAGACCAACAACGGTTTTCATAAAATCACCAACAGTGAGAATCCAACAATCGTCAAAAAGTGCTCTTGGAAGTTCGTAAACGTCAATTGCATACCGATATGCAAAAAGAAAAGAATCAAGAAAAAATCTCTAAGCGATTTCAGCTTATTAGCTATCTCAATTCTGTAGGGAGACACTGCGAAAGACATTCACGCCAATAAACAACCAATCTCAAACGAAAAGCCAACTGCCCAAAAGAGTGATCCCAACAACAAGCATCGCCCCATACCTATCAACAACAAATACTCCTGCACATCTGCTAGCCATCTCACGAGACTCGGCAAGACATAGTGTGCAAACACGCCAACGATACCTAGCAAGGCAACTCCTCACAAAAGCATTGTCCCATCACCACCGCCACTATTTTGATTAACCAACGAGATGGTCATCAACAGTATCATCACAACAATGTCTTGCACGATCAATACTCCAATAGATAACTTACCATACAAGGTATCATTTTCCTCGCGGTCAGACAACAACTTCACGATCACAATGGTACTACTAAATGCCAAGGCGAGCGAAATATATCCTGAGGTTATGAGGTCATATCCCAAAAATTGTGCAAAGATAAATCCCAGCAATACAGAACCTACTATTTGCAAAAAACCTACTCCTACTGCTGTCTTGCCATGTTCTTTGATCACTTTCGGATTCAATCCCAAGCCTACCATAAACAACAATAATGCAATCCCAAGCTGTGAGAACAATTCAATGAAAGAAGTCTCTTCACCTGGCGTCAATAATCCCAACACAAACGGTCCAATAATCACTCACGAAAGCAAATAGCCTATAATCAAAGGTTGCTTGAAATACTTCAACAATCAGGTAACCACGATCACTACCGTCAACAAAAGACTCATCTGTGTCAACTGATTATGTCCAATTAGCCCTTTGATCACTCACAGCAGTTGTTCCATATACGTTTAACCTCAAGAATAAAGTAGTTAAAGTATATCAGAATGAGCCTCAAAAGGCAAAGTTACGTTCATTTATCTCGCATCTCTTCAAAAGCATTACGAGACAAGTCGCTTTTTCTATTGACACTATCACGTCTATTTCTTTTATGTATGAAAAATAGAGGAGACACTAAGAGATATCCTTCGGAATTTGGTTATTTAGCTTTGCACTTTGTATTTTGCTGCTTTGCTTATTTGCTTCTACTCTCTCATAATTTTATGAGCGACTTGCGCTCCGAGCCATCCGCCCAAAAAGGGACCAATCAGGTAAATCCAGCCATGCATGAACGCACCTCCCTTAAATGCTGAAAGAAGCAACGGTCATACGCCGACTGCAGGATTGAACGCACCTCATGATAAAGGACCTCCTGCAAAAGCAGCAGCCACAATGGTACAACCAATAGCTAAACCATAGTATTGATTTCCTGCAGTTGCTTTGGTAGCTGCAGTACTAATCACCACCAATGCCAGCGCAAACGTAAAGACTGCTTCGACGATCACTGCTTGTATCGCAGATACATCTGCATGTGGCATAGGAACTAGTGATTTGTCTGTCAACCACAAGGCAAGTACACTAGCCACAAATGCTCCAAGTAGTTGAGCAAACCAATATTGCATCATCAAACCAGTATGTATTTTTCCTCTCAACCACAAGGCAAGACTAATTGCTGGGTTGTAATGTGCTCCAGAAATATGTCCACCCATATAGACCATGACCATCAAGACGAGACCAATCGCCAAAGGATTTCACGTCAACGCAATTACCAAGACTAAAAAAAACGTACCCAATGCTTCTACGAGGAGTTTTGGTTGCATAGGAGACAAAAAGAATAAAGTGCAAAGAATGTATATAAAAACGAGGAAAATATGAGGAGAAGCACAAAAATAGTCTATTACAACAGATATAAGGCAGTTGTCACTATCTAGAAGCGTGCTCTTGTAAGTTTGAGAGAAACCTGTATAGTGCATTTTCCCTTTTCATTTGCTCTTTTTTGGTATGAAAATCACTATTCAAGCTTCAGAAGCCAATCAAAGATTCGACAGATTTTTGAGAAAATATTTTAAACCTATGCGTGATATTTCATTGATTACGATTTATGCATGGATAAGAACGAAAAAAGTGAGTATCAATGGACGCAAAGCCAAAGAAGAATATAGACTCCAAGCAGGTGATACCATAGAATGGGCAGATGAACTCACTTCTTGAAAAGCTACCACAGGCAAACAAAAGAAAGTCGCTAGCTGGTCTACCGAGCAAATCAAACAACTCATCATAGAGGAGAATGACAACTGGATCATCCGAAACAAGCCTGCTGATATGGTGACACATCCTGGGCCAAAAGGCACGACCACGACAAGTCTCCATGATATTATGCAAACCTATCTTCACCAAACAAAACATCAAAATGAATCTCCTACGTTTCATCCCGCTTTTTGCTTTAGGTTGGACAAAGATACGAGTGGAGTAATCATCTCAGCCAAAACCTATGCTGCTTTGCAGCACCTCAATGAAAAGATTAGACTGAGAGAGGTGAGCAAGACCTATATGGCCATAGTGCTATGAGCGTTCCCCAAAACCCTCACTATCGAAGAACCACTTTTCAAAGGTTTCAATGCAACCACCGGTAAAGCACAAATGTTCGTCAATCATGAAAAAGGAGTAGATTCTCATACGCAAGCACGAAACGAGAAAACAATTCGCCATCCTGAACTCGGGACAATTTCACTCGTTCGTATTGCCCTCCATACGGGGAGAATGCATCAGATTAGAGTACATTTAGCTCATGCATGATATCCAGTTTTGGGAGACATTACCTATGGAAATAGTGCACTCAATCGTATTGCTCACAAGCAATGCAAGATCACTAGACAACTCCTGCATAGTCTCAGCTATTGATTTTTTGATCCCTTTAGTGATACTCAACGCGTGTGTCATGCACCACTCCCAGGAGATTTTGACCGTTTGATGAACCCCTAACAATGCAGTTGCACCAAAATACTATCCTCAAAGATGCAATTATAGAAATAAGTGACGATACCAAATTTATTAGACTGGCAACCGTCACCACTTTTTTGCATTCCTTGTTGTTTATTCTGTACATTATTTATCTGACTGCTTCACTGGTTTCTCAGTTCCATGCATCAGCCAACCCTATGATCAATCTGCTCCAAACATATGTGGCAGAAATTTTTTCTACACCTGGGTATATCATTGCTTTTCTCGTGATTGCGTTAATTTGATTTATTGGCTACACACTCCTCCCACCCGTAGGTGAAGCAGCTATGATTTCCTATCTTGCAAGTGATAAAAAACAATGAACAGTTTCGATTTGAAAATGATTGAGTAAATTCTTTCCTATGTTTGAGTTTGACGCAATGGTAAGTTTTTTCAATGTCATGGTATGGATTATCATTGCGTCTAGATTACGAGTCATGGGTATTTTGTGACAACCGTTTATAGTAGCTATTCTGATCATTTGGTGAATAATTATCTTCTTCGTTTCACTCTTGCTCCCCTACACGAGAATTGTCATCACCCTAGAACATCTCAAATTCCTCGATGCTATCAGGAGAAGCATGTCACTGAGTATCGCCAATATCTGATTCACGTTGAAATTCGTGATCATTACCTATTTGCTCTATATTAGATTTCTCATCAACACCCTCATCGTCGTAGGCATACCTGGACTGATGGTCTACGGTGCCTGGATTCTCAATATCGTACATTATCCACTCGTTCAGACACTAGTTGTACTTGTCATAGCTGCATTGATTGCGCTCTCAGCGTACATCAACGGTATTATTGAAGCATTTTTCACGACCTATTGGTACAAAGTATATCTCGTTGTCAAAGAACAAATATAGTCAAGTTAGGCAGTATGATCTTGCTTCATCATTTCTCGCCCCAAGGCTATTCCCAGAGGGACAAGGAACAAATAGGTCACCATACTATCTTCAAATACATGGAGAAAAAGTCCTTCTACCAAGAGACCAAGTATTCCCAAACTCAACAGAGCTACTGGGGAATTGATGCATACACGCGCCTGCATAGCTTGCTTGAGTGCTTGCAACCCTGGACGAAGCAAAAGATATATACTTACGAACCACAAGATCACTCCTGGAAGACCAATATCCAAGATGAGTTGGAAATAATGATTTTCTGGAAGATACGCTCCTCCGAAATGCACGGCAGGTCACGACATACCCAGTCCATATCACCGTGGATTTTGCACAATACTACCTAGTGCTCAAGTAAATGCTTGTAAATGAGCAAGTGAAGATCATTGTTTGAAGAAACTCACAGCAAGTAATCACAAGATCAAAATAGCAAATCATCGCACCACACGACGACGCATCTGGAGAGATCACTGCACATACGCTAGGAATGCCATTTGCAA
Organism: uncultured Candidatus Peribacteria bacterium; assembly: GCA_964447535.1. GTDB lineage: Bacteria > Patescibacteriota > Gracilibacteria > Absconditabacterales > Absconditicoccaceae > CAYUST01. The sequence continues at coordinate 26,736 of CAYUST010000008.1, read as the reverse complement.
GAACACACCAATCCATGCACCTCTCGAAAGTGTCAGCAAGAGTGAGAGAAAGAATACACCTCATCACCACACAAGGAGTTTGGGGCGTTTGATCAATCATAAACTCACCATCCAAAAACTTGCTATACCCACCAATCGAAAACCATAATTATTTGGTCAGGCAAAAAGTCATTGTCGCCTCATGCTACCTCATGGTCAGGTACGATAATACTCTGGAGGAGCCATACCTTGAACGAAGTCGCCTACAGGACCATATCCTCGTCGCGCATAAAAATCTGAGAAAAATAGTTTGCCTCATTGTCGCAATAATCAGGCAATCAATATCCATGCTATGCAGCGTAAAAAAGAATGTTGTCGTTTGTAATGATCTTGTGATGCAGTAGTAATACCAATGAGCATAGCACTTACTAGCACCCATAAAGGAAGTAAGTCATATTTGAAGCCTATCATCTGTTGTCGCAGAGGAATAGCTTGTTGATAGGAAATCATAAGTGACCAAATACACAACAGTGCTACCATAGCAACCGAAAAAAGTCGTTTCTGTTTGTGTTGCCAAAGTATTTTCCATCCGCGACTCACCAATATCCCTACGATAGCAAACCGCACCAACTCTTTGCCTAGCATCAATACCTCTCCTGAGAGAAATCACTGTCATCGTACCAAAAAAGTGTGCGCTAGGTGATATCGCGCCATAGTTCCCAAATAGATTGCTACCAACAGCATAGAGATGATTGAGAAGTAAGGATAAGAACAGGAAGTATGGTAGGCAATTACCTTAATTTTGCAAAGGAAAGTCAGGCGAGCTGTTTCAGTATTGAAAAGAACTTGTTTTTGGGTACTCTCATGCCATTTACTCACCCTGTTGAGATGCTTCGTCCTGCTACTTATATTATTATTGATTGTGAAACAACAGGACTTGATACCATCAACGACGAACCCATTCAAATCGGATTGGTACAGTTTGACCATACCTTCACTATACAAGCTACCTATAGTTCATATATTCGCCCCACATACCCAGAAAAAGAGTTAGCAGAAATAGTTCAAAGTATCACCTGAATCACCAAAGAACAACTCCTGCAAGCACCTACCAAAGAAGAGGTAGCCACTGCAATTGCGCCATTTTTGGTGGAACCACGAGTAATGATTGGACAAAACGTCCAGTTTGATCTTGCGATGCTCAACAAGATTTTGCCTGTCGCTCCTGAGTGTTGTATAGATACCTTTCCATTGGCCAAAACGGTGTTTCACTTCCTCCCCAGTTATGCATTGGATGTAGTTCATACACAACTACCAGCTGATTTTCAAAAAAGCACTACCTGATCCAACTATCATGATGCACTGACAGATTGTCTAGCTACGTTTGATCTATTTCACTACGCATTACAGCAAGTCACCCATGTTCGTCGCAAATATAGAGTGATTGATGCATTGATACAAAATGGAGATTCATGGTTAAACACTTACCTCACTAGAACACAAAAAAACTTTCACTACAGTGAAAAACAACTTTTTCTCCCTCCACTCAAAAGACCACAAACAACTCCCAAAAAAACACAAACCAACACATTACCTCTTCCCACTCCTACAGGACTGATGCACAGCATTGCTCCCTATTCTCTCAAAGAACTCCTCAGCAAAATAGATCATACCAACAAACGTCTCATCATTGCATTCGATCTTTATCCCAAGGTGCAACTCGCACAACAATATTGTCAGCAACTCTACAAGCCAACTACCACTGAAATTACTACACGTATATTCGATGATGAACGCGTCAATTACTTACTCCAAAAATCACCTGCATCGTACGAAGAAATACTCTTCGTAGCCAAATATTTTCTCCAGTTTGAAAGACAAGATAGTCAAGTAGATTGCAATAGTAGTGAGTTTACACGTATATATCATGCTCTGACGCGCGTCGAAGCAAGTGCATCTTCGGCTGTGCTCGTTTGTACGCATCAGAGACTTTTCGAAGTAGCTCCTCAATTGAGTGGAGATGATATTGTACTGTTTTTTGATGCAGATCGATGGATAGAAAGTCTACAAACATGGTATTTCACCTGGCATTATCCTGAACGTTTGCTACAGATATTAGATGACCTGATATACTACTATAGCCTCTGACCTCACACAGAAATCCATCAGCAACTCATTAAACGAAGCGAGAGTTATGCAATTTTTTTGGCTGCATTATCTCAAGAAACGGAGCAATTTTTTGTAACTCTTCAAGGAGTACAAGAGTTAGATGCATTCTTGGATAATCCAAGGTGTCCCAAAGTACGTGGTATGGTCGAACGTATGACTACTACGATGACAGATTTTTTAGCATTACTCTCTCCAGACCACGCTACGTCGATAGCAAGTTCGTGGGACACCCTGCTCGATATTTTGCGCAATCCATGTAGCGTACAAGTCAATCAACAACGTTCAGGCAATAGTTTCGCATATCGCACCAAAAACAGTTTTGTGGACTGGGCAGATCTTCAACATATTGCTACACAGGGTACGTGGTATTTCCTCTCGACCAAACCATCTCCTTCGCCACTCTTGTCTTGTGCACCAACTCCAAGTACAACGTCAACTCGCATTGAAACTATTTCACAAGCACCTGATCTCCTTGCAAGTTTGCAAGAAGAACATACGTATATCCTATCTGTGAATAAAGAATCCTCTACCAAACTGTATAATACCTTTGTTTCCAAAGGTATGCATCAAAAGCACACCCTCATCGCCGAAAACATTACCTGAGGAAATGGGAAAAACCTCTTTGTAGCAGAGAAAAGCACACAACCATGCTATATTATTGGCGGGTATAAGTTTTTGTTTGCACTTCTTGCCAAAAAAGTTGCACTTTCTCGCATAATTGTATATTATTTATCTGGGCCCATGAACGAACAGATGATTAGAGATCTGTATCGATATTTGGGTAAAAACTAGGAAATTACTTTTCTTTTATGAGCAACGTGCGCTCATGGTGCAAAAAAATCTCTTCAGTTCAGGAATTTTTTGGGGAAAAGTCGCGATAGTGACAGGTATTTTTTTGAGTATACTCTTTTCGATATGGCCCTATCGTCCCATAAGTACTTCTCACACAGATCATCTTGATGACCGCTTGATAGATAGTAGTGATAAACAAAAACGAATCACCATCATTCCTGATGATCCACAAGCAATTGATGCAGCAATCGAAAGTATTTGAGAAGAAATCCTCGCTGAAACTCATCCAAGTGCTGCCAACAAGGCGAGTCTCAAGCTTGAACAACTCTGTGGGCTCTATAGTGATTTATGTAATAAAACGACCCGAGAAGGTACATATACGGACTCACAACTCCTCACCTATCAACTCTTGATGATCTACTTGATCAAACAAATTGACCAAAGAATCACTACCGATGGGCAGGTGCGCAGTACAATTAGCATACTCAAACACTTTCAAGATAGCCAAGGAAGAAGAGGGAGTGCAGGGCATACCAACGTCAAACTCAATACAGAAAAAATAGGGAGTTATCAAGAATATTGGGAGGTCCTCACGCATGAGCTAGGACATATTGTTGATCTCGGAGTGCTAATAGGCAAGCAGAAGACCAAAGATCCTTTGTTCACTGAATTTGGGCAAGTACAATGGGCAATTGATGACCCCTCACTTAACTTTTATAGTGTAAGTTGGCAGGCTGAAAATATCAGAAAAAAACAGGTCAGTTTCAAGGACTTTGTGAGTGGATATGCTATGCAAGGCGTATATGAAGATTTTGCTGAATCGATCAATATGTACTTCAATCATCATGCACTCTTCGTTGCACTCGCCAAAGAAAATAGTGCGCTCAATGCCAAATATCAATTTATTCACACCTTATTTGGCGGAGAGTATTTTAGAGAAGACACGCACAATGTAGCCTCTCTCATTCCAGAGACAAGACCTCGAGATACGACCAAAATTGGAAGAGAATAAATCGTTCTATCGTGATTGTGCGAATCTCAAATCGCCGTTGGTAAATAATCTAACGTCATGGATACCATATTTGATAGCTGCTAGTCTGGTCATACCCATACCAAATGCAATACCGCTCCAATCTTGAGGATCTACTCATGCATGCAGCAATACATCTGGATGCAACAAGCCAGCTCCAAGAATTTCTAATCGTTTTTCTTGTTTCCCTACTTTGTGCCATGCCTCAATTTCAAATCCTGGTTCAACGAATGGGAAGTATGCGGGTCTCATTCTCATACGAACTCACTCACCCAATAATGCGGTCAAAATTGTATGCATAATATCTTTGAAATGAGGCAATCCTATGCCCTTATCTATGATTACTCCATCGATCTGCCAAAACACACAATCATGTGATGCATCAAGATTTTCATTTCTATATACTTTGTCCACCGTGCAAAACTTGCAAGGGACTCACAGTCTTTTGATCGTTTCATTATCCAGGGCAGTTGTGTGTGTTCTCATGACTAAATGATTGCCTTCTGTATCTTTGTCTTTGAGGTAGAAGGTATCATGCATCTCTCTCGCTGGATGGGTATCAGGTATATTGAGACTCGTAAAATTTGAAAACTGATCTACTACGTGATTTCCAGTCACGAGATGAAATCCCATACGTGCAAAGAGTTCGTGCACCTCTTGTTGGAGGGTCGTGAGTAAGGTAGTGAATCATACCTGTGGCTTGATACCTGGCAAGGAATACTCAATAGGATCTTGTGCTAGCTCAGCATTGATTGTAGCAACGAGGAGTGTATCTTGTGCTTTGAGAAAGGCTTCTTCGACTACTTGCGCGAGCGTTTGGATCTCGTGCGCGCGAACCTTTTTTTCATCATCTCCGAGTGATTTGAGTCCTGCGTATGCTTGATTGATGAGTCACTTTTTGCCCAAATATTGTGCATGAAATTCTTGGAGTTCAGCTTTGGTAGTACAGGCATTGAGTTGTTGAAGAATTGCTTGCGTGTCCATGAAGAGGAAGAAAAAAGACAAAGTGTGCGTAGTATATAGCCATTTGAGAGCAAAATACTACCAGATTGTACTAGGGAGTTGCGATTGTCCAATAAGGGATATCTACTTCCTCATTGATACCAAAATAGCGTGAATCTCGTTGTTGTTGATAGGTAATCGTATTGGTACGAAGGTCCATCACCGACTTAGAAACTTCTGAAGTCAAAGGACTTGTTTGCCTTTTTTCTATGGTTACCAGGAGAGGATCTGTTTTGGGAACGAAGCTCAACAAGGCGGTATTACCATCTGCCAGCGGAAAGGTAACAAAATATATCGGAACGTCTGCAACGTTTTGAATTTCAAATTGTTTACTCATCTCATACATAGACGCGTCGTCTCCTAGGACATTTGATCCATAAAAACCCGCATATCGCTCATTGTGATTGTATCTTTTGGTCACGTACAAATAGGGATTGACGAGGGCATTCCAAAACAATTGGGTACTTCCTCCACAGACTCCTTCGTTGAACATAAATGCATCTCCCCCACAATAGCCAGGCTGGTAAGCAATTTTTTTGTTCATATTCAATTTTTCCTCAGGTGCGAGGAGAATACCATCCAATTGTCTCAGTGCAATATCATAGTTGTTTTTTCTACAGACACCATAACTACTTGTATCTCTCACGGCTGCGAACACCGATCGCTGGTCCATCTGCTGAAGCGCCAAAACTCTCTTGGGAACACGAATCAGGACACCTTGGGATGCAAGTGTACGCAGCAAACCATCTTGGGGTTGCTCCAAAAGGTGAGCATCTTTGATGGCTTGTGCATCAAGGGTCAAAATTGCGGTCTGATAGTTGAATACTGCTTCTTCAGTTTCGTACACGTGGTTTATATGGGTAATAATAGGCAAAATACTCTCTACTGCTTGTGGAAAACTCAATAAGGGAGGTTGCCCTGACATCAAACATGCTGGACTCACCAACATTCGCTCTCCTCTGTCATAGGCGACACACCTCTTGGTAGTAGGTCCTCGATTAGTGCCCGTATCGGTGATATCTGAGGGAATATCAGTAAAGAGTTCGTGATATTCAAGATAGGGCGTAAACGTGGTGTCACCGCCAAAAACTGGCTGAACACCAGCATATACTATCACCCCTACTACGATAGGCATAATCAAGAGCCTCCAGGAGAATACCATCAACAATACATCACTAAAACATAACCGACCTTTTCTATCCTCACCATATGCAAAAGTGGGCATATTGCAAGATTTACGCAGAAGTTACACCATTTTTTTGTGCGTAAAAGGTAATGATTTGGAGCCATAAAATTTGACAGATTTTGTATTATATGTATTATTATAGTAAGGAATACTCACGAAATAGCTTCACGAGATTTCGTATTTTATTAAAATGGCTGAGGGATGCAGAGTAAACGATGGCAACATCCAGACCGAAAAGCAACTAAAGCATATATCCAAGAAAAGATTACTTGGGAGCATCTCTTGTTGACCAAAATGATTGTATTTGGCCTGGCTGGCCTGAAAATTCTTGCGGTCAAAGCATTTTTTGCACTCAGTGTCATGATAGTAACCTTATTCAATGTCGCTCCTCAATATAGCAAAGCAAGTTCACCTGCTGCTGGAGGCACTACTAGTGCTGGTGTAGCAACTGCTGGTGGTGATACATCAGGAGGCAGAGGAGGAACAACAAGTGCTGGTGCAGCAACTGCTGGTGGCGACACATCTGGTGGTGGAGGATGAGCAACTACCGCAGGCGGTGATACTAATGGAGGTACTACCAATGGTACACCAACCCCTCCTGCATGCAACGAATGAACACAACAATGATGTGCAACTGATCTCTGATTCCCTTGCCAACAAGGCATCCAAACATGCCAACAAGGCAACTGGTCAGTTTGTAGACCCGTAGGGCAAACAGAAATATGTACTGATACGTTTGATAATGATTGTGATGGAGCAATAGATGGACAAGATAGTGAATGTACTGAATGAGGTGCATGATGCACTAATCCATCTGCCTGTAACTTCAATCAACAGGCAACTGATGATGACGGAAGTTGTGTACTTCCTACATGATGCAACAATCGATGTCCCCAAGACACCTGATCTCCCAAGCAACTCGATCAGTGTGGCGTCTGTGGTGGCGATAATAGCTCCTGTAGCGATTGTAGCGGAACACCCAATGGCAACAAACTCAAGGATCAATGTGGTGCGTGCTTACTCCCCAATGATCCACAATTTAATGCATGTCTTGATTGTGCTGGCACACCCAATGGCACCAAAGAAATAGACTCATGCAACAACTGTCTCGCACCCACTGACCCTCAATTCAATGCTTGCAAAGACTGCAAAGGTATCCAAGGTGGTAAACATAAACTTGATCAATGTGGTGCGTGTCTCTTACCAACTGACTCAGCATTTGATAGTTGCCTTGATTGTGCTGGCGTACCTTTTGGGCAACAAAAGCCGTGAAGTGTTTGTAATGACGGAAATCCAGAGACAAGTAACGATATACGAGCTCTCGACTGTTCATGTGCTGGAAGCATAGTACAACCCAAACCACAAGATCCTGCTCCACAACCACCTACAAAACAACCTCCAGAAACTCCCTCACAGGAAGTGCCTACCCAAGAAACCCCTATCCAAGAATCACCAAAAACAACTACAACCATTACCCTAGTGGATGATCAAATTCCTACAACACCAACCATCTGGAAATCATCAGTACCCGTACAAGAAAAACATGAGAGCGCTGACGTCACACCTAAAGATACACAAGATGATACACTCATACTACCTCCTGATCCACGTATTCGCACCTCCAAAGTCATCAGAATACCTATTCTCACCAGTGTCCGACAACGTCTCCAAACATGTATACAAGAGCAATGAAATATCTTATGATGTCTCATGCAAAAAGCTCAAGCAACTCCAAAAGCTGATGAGACACAGACTATGTGTTGTACTGTGCCTGTAGCAACTACTGACTGGTCTACTCTCACTACAGAAGAGAGAGTACTTATTGAACAACTCCAAGAACGCAACTGTTTATTTAGAGACGATATCGGAGCAAGTATTCCTACACAATGACTCGAGACGTACATCACGACGCAAGAAGTAGAACATGCATTGTTTCATTTGTTCGGTGGCAATGTGTTGCCTCAAGAAGATAATGAACATAGACGCTACTGGTTACAAGCCAAGGAAATACTTCCTCATGACTATGCATGAGATGGTGGTTTACCCATCACCTATGCAACATTCACGCAACTCTTGCAAGCTGGGCTGCAACCATGGACTACGAAAAATCAATTTCCTCCAGTTGCTCAAAATGATCATCTCGTTACACGAAAAGAAGCACTCTCTTTCTTTTGAGAGGCAAGTCAGTTCCTAGCTTCTCGCAACATAGATGCTTGTGCAAAAAATCCTCTTATCATCAAACGTTTCCCCATTAGCAAACAACAAAATGATGCATATCTCGCCTGTAGAGAACAAAAATCTTTGAGTAGTTGTAGTTATATATTGGGATTACCAACTCCCAAAACTGATACACGCGAACAACAAATTCGTGCCTGTGAAATGGTATGGGGGGCAGAACATCCCGATTGCCAAGCTTTGGCTCAACCTGTACTGCAAACTCAGCATGCATCGAAGTATGATTGTACCGCTCAGCAATCTATCTCACCTAGTGAATGTGCAAGTTTAGTATCCCTGTATACGGCTACCCAGGGTGAAGATTGGACACATAGTGATGGCTGGTTGCAAAATGATGCTCCTTGTACACGGTATGGTGTCAGTTGTCGTCAAGGGAATGTCACGCATCTCTCTCTCGCCAACAATAATCTTCGTGGACTTATGCCAGAACTCTATTTTCCTCATCTCCAACAACTACAACTTCAAGGAAATGCGCTCTTGGGAAATCTCCCCCTCTTGCCAGAAACAACTGCATTAGAAAAACTCTTTTTGTATGACAATGCTTTCGTAGGAACTATTCCTCAAAAGTATGAGCAATTCACGACACTCACGCATCTCTATCTATGAGGAAGTAACCAACTCTGTGGTACGATCCCTACAGGTGTTAAAAATCTTCCGTTAGCGCTTGCGCATACAGATATCGATACACTACAATTTGTACTCAAGAGTTGTGGTGACGGCTTGGTCTGTAATACCAACCAAGACTGTACAAGCAATGCTTGTACGACAGCACACATCTGTAGAGCCCCTTCCGAGCAAAAACAACTTATGACAGAAACGCTCAAAACCAAAGCAAAACAAGCGTGATTCACCACACAATCTTTGGATACTTCGTCTGCAAACATTACTCCTCAGCAAATTACTACCTATCTCAGTTGTCTCGCAAGAGGCCATGGAAGTGAGCAATGTCAAAGAGTCTTGCAACCAAAAGAATAGCTTTTTATTACTGTATGCATCAATCATATGAAACCAACCAAACAACTCACACATCTCCTTCATCTCACTCACCTTGGTGCAGTAGCATTATTGGCTTGGTGAATACTCACAGGTAATGGATTAACTGATAATGTGCATGCGCAAGAAGATGAAAACTGCATTGCTTACACTATCGTATGATATGAAGATGCACAACAGCGTTTCCACACTATAGCTCTTGAACCTGGAAATTGTGTAGTCGCAAGTCCATCGCCTTTACTTACTGAACTCCCCGGATGAAAGCGTTAGGATTATTCATCAGTATACTACTCTTGAGCAATGTAACCGCATTGCAGGTAGTTGCACAAGATATCATACTTACTCAACCATGTGTGAAGTACCGACTTTTGGTACAGCAGTTTTCGGATGGCGAGAAAAAAATACTTGGACTACAACCCGGAGATTGTCCTGATCGATCACAGCTGCCTGCCTATGAGCAACCTGAATGGATTATACCGGGATCAGTCTATATCACACTCCAAGAACCCATAGAAAACACCTACCTGGCGAAAACAGTTGCTTCTATAGTACCTGGTGCAACCGTAAGTCGCCCTTTCGTTGATATACTCCCTGAGGAGTACATTTATAGAGTCTCCTTCGATCCCAAGGCAATGACCAATCGAGCATTTCTTACTGCTACCAAAAAAATGCTAGGGGCGATCGTAGATACTACCTATACTCACTCTGTTCCCAAGTTTGTCTTTCAAAGTACTCTCCCTCCCAATGATCCCTTACTCAAGCAACAATGGCATCTCAAAGATATCGGTGCATTGGATGCATTTGCTCGTTGTCCAGACCCACTCCTACCTATCAAAGTAGGTGTCGTCGACAATGGATTTGCAGTAACACATCCTGATCTCAAAGAGCAGATAGTAGCACAACACGATGTCGCAAATGATGATAGCGATGCATCTGTTCCACCCGTTGTATGAGATGGTCGAGAACACGGTACGGTAGCAGCTGGTATCATATGAGCTATCTCGAATAACAACCTCTGAGTCAGTAGTGTCGGCAACAATATGGTCAGCCTTGTCGTGATCAAAGGGACAGAAGATGGTCAGCCAGGATGAGCAGTAAGTGCAGGACTAGAAGGTATGGCTAAAGCTAGTGAACTTGGTGTAGATGTATTGAATGTTTCACGATGAACACCTATCGATACACCGATGGTAGAAAAAGTCACCAAAGCACTGCTCAAAAAAGATATTATACTCGTCGCAGCTGCGGGTAATCAAAATACTGAAAAGCCCTTTTATCCTGCGGCATACGAAGGAGTAATTGGCGTGAGTGCTATCGATGCAAATAATAAAAGAGCCGTATTCTCAAACTATGGCGACTGGGTAACCATTTCAGCTCCTGGAGTAAATATCATCACCACCGATCTCAATGATTGGTATGGTGACTATCAGGGTACATCAGAAGCTGCGCCTATTGTGGCAGGAGCAATCTGATTTGCAATGGCACATGGCTATGGATGGGAAGATATCAAGCGTCTTGCAATTCCTTTGGAAACTGCTGGCATGTGAGTAGGAAAGTTGGCTATGCATGATTTGTGTCAACAGAAAATTTCCCCTAAGCTTATTCCACAAACGGAACCTAGTATTACAAGAGAAACCCATGGCGTGGCTACAGAAAGCGCTCCCAATACTCCCCACACGATTGATATAGCACAAAAAAGATGGGACACTATATATCTGATCTTGCTTTCACTCCTTGCAATATTGAGTGCAGTGGTCATAGGTAGTGGTATTCGTCATCGATGGATAACGCACAAAAATACGCCTCCTTCTCCTTTAGCTTAGGTATGTAGCATGCTCAAAGATCTTCTCCAAGCTCTTTATTTACACAACAAGTCAGTGAAGACCGCTCTGAGTTTACTCTTTTTGGTGAGCATTGTTAGTATAGTAATAGCCTGGAAAGAACAACAGAATTGACTACACATGAGTGCAGAGCAAAACGAAGAAGTCCTACAACACACAAGTACATAGTTTTTAGTAGTAGTTAGTGATGCAATCTATGATCCACAAGAAATTAGTTTTGATTATCTGATGAGTAAGTATAATTGCATACGCACTTTTCCCAAAATCTCCTCCTCTACCTGAAGGCGCAGAGGTTCCTGAAGTTTCACTGACGACACAAAGCGTGTCCTCTGAAATTTCTTCTAGTTGCATCTACAACACTGATTTCCCAAACGTGCTCCTGGCCAACAAAGAACCACTTATGATTATTCCACCCAAAGGAAGTTACACTATGCTAGCTTTTTGTTCGCCACACGCTCCAGGGTGTGTAGAAATGAGTACCAAGAAAAATCTCTGATTTGAGCAACGAGATCTCGAAGAAACCTGTCATTTTTCTACACTCATCCCGCATTCACAATGGACATCTTGGCTCAAAACTACGATTACCAAACAACCATTTTTTGCGAGAAAATCTGCAGGAGTAGATGCCACCGATCGACAAAAAGTCCAATCAGCGCTCTCCCTAAACGAGGATACTTTGCCTCTTTTTTTACTCATTGATGATTGTGGAGAAATAGTAGCACAAACAACATCCTTAGCTGAAATTGAAAAAACATTTGGATCCTACTGTGGCACACTCATACGTCACGCATGCGGAAATGGGATTCTAGAAGATGATGAAATATGTGATGATGGCAACCTAGAAGAAAATGATGCGTGTACTGCCTTATGTAAGCCCACTACGTGCGGTGATGAAGTAATCAATACCCCCAATAGTGATAGGATGACTGAACAATGCGATGACGGAAACACCAAAGATGATGATGGATGTTCTGCTACCTGTTTACTTGAGAAAGAACATATTCGATACTGTGATGCAGATGACGATAGTTTATATAGCTTCAAAAACACCTCAATTGCGAAAAATATTTTTCCACATCTCATCATTCAAAAATGACTACAGAACAAACAAAATTTTGCTTATTGTACTGAATGAGCATGATGTAGATTTGTGGATTGTCGTCATGAACAAGGAGACGACTGCGACGACACAAACAACAATATATTTAGTCCTGGTTCATACTGTGTTCTTGATGGAAAAGAAAGTACGTATAATGTACTGTGCACATGTGGTGAACTACCTTCATTTACTACACAATCAGTGACCACTGAAATACAAAAAACCAAGGCCGCTCCCCAATGACGATGCGGAAGTCCTGATGGGAAGTTTATTAATTATCCAGGCTCAAGAGTATGAATTGATGCTGACTGAGCCATACGCTATCAATGCAGTATAAATAATTGCAACTATATGACAGATAGTATGTGCTATCCAAACGGTGGTGTGTGCTACTATTTTTGTGGATCCGAAGGAACGGAAGAGTATACTACTCCCTGCTGACATGGTCTTTCATCAAATATACAAACAACCAAGGCCTGCTCTGCATGAAGTTTTTGTGGTCAAAAATAATACCTATTTCACATAGCGACGCAAACACCACAACGCTATACTTTTTTCTATCAGCAACAAAATACTACACCCAATAATCCACCAACGCAAGAACTCATTGAGAGGAAAACTCGAACGAGTAAGCACTGACACAGAACGTAATTGTTGTCAAATTTCTCTTCATAGACTTGCTTGTTGCTCTCCTGTTTCCCAGACTCGACTCTGTCCCTGAGTACGTGTAGCGAGGGTTTGCATAGTCGTCAGACTGGACTGCGCATAGACTTCTCAACCCTGTGTATCATATCACAACAAAACATTACCCGTTCACATAATCAGCGTAAAAATACGTATCCCATCACGTGCCAAAATATCAGCGACTTGAAGCGTATCTACTCATTTACTCGGATCTCCATCAGAGATCAACAAAATATGCCCTGGCAGAGATCATTGCATCAGGCGACGGTGTGCCAACAATAATGCATCACCCATCGCTGTCCCCAAAAATGTTTGCGTCAAAGGAAAATCTCCTACGGCAAGTGAAGCGACTCTCTGGCGAAGCGCATCACGATGCGTGGTCAACGGAATAATTTCTACGGGCACTCAGGCAAATACCATGACTCCCACAGGTCCTTGTGGTAAAGTAACAAGAAGCTCATCTATGAGCTTTTTTGCAGCTTCCATTCTCGAGGGAGTAATATCTGTCGCGCTCATCGACAAAGAAACATCCAACGCTATCAAGAGCGGAGCCCCTTGTGTATTCACCTGTGGTATCTCAAGTCCTGCTATCTGTATCTGCAATGGATACAATGCACCTGCACAGATCAAGGAAATAATTATCAAAGAACGTATTCGTTGTAATTTTTTTTTGACTAACGATACAGGTACCACAAAAGGGAGATGCTTCCACATCTGCAGCACTCCTCGTCCCACAAGTATTATACATGCGCTAGCAATCCACGCCTGCGGTTGTCCTATATACCACGTCACTCCAGTCAATTACGAACACATAAAACACCCTAGATAGTAGGTATTTATGAGCGATCTGCAATACGATTGAGGGTTTCCAAACTACGTTGGTCCATGACCAAGTCTTTTTGTTCAATTATCTGTTGTTGGTCTTCTTTCCTGGATTTGGCCAATGCAATGGCCTTGGGGTCTGGTCTATCTCGGTTGACTTGCCACTTTTGGGTAGTATCTAGAAAATACGTTCTGATCATCTTGGCGATGAAAGGTATCAATGTAAGTTCAGATTGTTTGAAAAATGCAATAAATACACATACCAAAAAAATTGGAAGAGCGATCGCGAAAGCAACTCCTCTAGAAGTTCCTCCTTTGTACAACGTATTCCAAACTCCCAGCGTTGCTCACAAACCAATAGCCAAGATCATCAATTGGACAACAGAAATAGTCGCGGGACCGATCGTCACGCTCATATTTAGCCATCCTCAGGAGATATTCCTCGGAATAAAGATCTTCATAGTCACTTCCCTAGATAAAGTTTATGGACAGAGTAATTATAGGGGAAATAGCCAGAAATTGCAAAAAAAACGTAGGAAGTTGAGAGTTGAAAAGTTGAAAAGTGGAGCTATCCACTTTCCACTTTCCACTTTCCACTTTCCACTTTCCACTTTCCACTTTCCACTTTCCATTTTCCACTTTCCTAAAGTTTCTCCAAGTAGTCCTGCCCCAAAACAATAGTCACTCCAGAGCCATAGAGTGGTGAGACGTGTTCGAGAGGTATATCAATAAATGCATGTAACAACTCTACCGTATGTGCATATGCTCCCGTCTCTGAAACAATGACGGTTGTTTGGTCAAAAAATCCTGATGCATTCTTGATATCATCTATCAAAAATCCTTTGAGTTTGAGATTAGTCGCTGCTTCACCTGCTACCCCATTGACGTTGTAACCTTCCTTTTTGGCGCGATCGGCATCGATACCATTGAGAATACGGACAGGTGCTGCCTCGAGCAAGAACTCTTGATTGTGAGCAACCCAAAAAGCGAAATCCTGTGTATGTTTATAATAGCTAATATTTGAGACATTTGCACCTTGAGGCAAGAGTGTTGCTGCCCCACCAAAGTCATCTCTATTGGCATTGTACAATACACATCCCGGGGTAGCATAGGCGAATACCGTCGTACTACAATCAGCTGAATAGACGAAAGAAAAGAAGCGAATAGGTTTGTTGAGATACCCAACGAGTCCCAACACTTGCTTGACACCGATATTGGTTTCTATCATACTCGTGAAAAGACTGTACGTATCTCTTACCTTCCCCAATTGCGTCAGAGAAATTGATCCGAGCATCTTGTGCATCACTCCCTCGATGATTTGTTGCTGTCTATACGAACGTGAGAAGTCAGAGGTACTATGTCTAGATCTCGCATATTTGAGTGCAGTTTCTCCATCAATAAGTTGCTTCCCTTGATCAAGATGGAAAATAGTATAGCTATGATTGGGACCAGGATACTCCGTATCATGGATGGTATCTTTGACCTCAACTTCCACTCCACCTACCGCATCCACTAATTTCACTAACCCTTGAAAATCTATCATCATATAATACGGGATCTCTAATCCACTAATCTCCGTCATTTTATCTGCAAGTTTGAAAATAGCATCTTCCTCTCTAGTAGGGCTATCTTTGCCTTGGAGATACCATGATCGATACATACCATTGATTCTGCTATAGTATCCTGTGTTTATTTTGACATACAAATCTCTCGGTACCGACAAAAACGTCACCGTCCCCAACTTGGGGTTGAACGAAGCGATCATCATCGAATCCGTCAAATAACCACCATCATGATTCTCACCTCCATAGCCAGCGATCAATACATTGATGTTACCAAACTCATCGAGTTCCATAGGTTCCCCTACTTGCTCGCCTACCAACTTGGCAGTAGCATAACTCACGCTTGAGAGAGCACCACTCGCCATACCCAGTACCCATTTCGCCATAAACAAAATGAGCACAATACCGCACACGATCACGGTAGCTTTGATAGTTGATTTATAATTAACCAAGTCACCAAACCCTTTGTATGTTGGAAATTCACCTACTTTCTTTTTTGAAAACTTCATACTTACCCAATACGTCTAAAACTGTCCTGCACTATAGCCATCTCTCATCAGATTGCAATGTGAGGAAACTATTGACTTTTGTTTCATAATATGTATATACCATGTATTGTATGAACTTTAAAATTAATTGAAATGATATCAAATATCAAAACAGCGCCATTTTTGGTGCTCATCACCTTGGTTTTTGTAATTGGCATTTTGTTCATTGGCTATGACAAGTCAGATGAACTCGTGGAGGCCATCAAAACGCCACCAGCCACTCAAGAAGAACTACGTTTAGTCGTCACCGACTATGCACAGGATCTCAAGACTGAAAATTCAGCGCTGAAAGCTGAAGTAGTATCTCTCAAAACAGAACTCGCTTCTGTCAAAGAGGTAAACTCGCTTCAAAGTAAGCGTACCGAAGAGTTGGCGACCAACATCGGCACATTACGTTCCGATATGGACCAACTCAAAAAACAGATGGAGGTGGCGCAAACGAAGCAAACCAAGAACGATCCGACAACGCATCCTCTCGTGGCTTCACAACTGCAGAATCAGAAACCTGCACCTGGGACGCTCGATGCAGAAATCGCCAAAGAGCTCGGCAAAGGACGTGCTGCAAACGGTGATCCTATCGAAACAACGGAGAAAAAACATGCTCCCGGAGGAGATCCCTTGTCACCCAAAGAACGAGCACGACTCGCTTCTTTGTTGAAAAGTGATAAGCAACCTGACAACTCGAAAATGCGCGCAGAGTTTTCTAAAAAACTTCGTGCATTTGAAAAAGAACGTCAGGCACCGTCTGACACCACCACTGCTCCCGCACCTGCCAACACCAAAAAAAAGTTGCATAAGGAAAATGCAAAGGTAGTGAAAGATACCTCATCTACTAACGTCAAAAGACCAGGGAAATGAGAGTATACCTACTTGTCTGTTGCATAGCACTCATGAGTGCGTGCAAACAATCGACTGCGAATGCACCATCTGATTCAGTATCTTCATCAGCAACACAAGAAAACTATGTTGAAAACAGTGAGGATGCGCACTATCAAGCTGAGGAACAACAGATTGTAGATTCGCTCTGTGCTCTATTTCAGTTAGATACTGTAGTGTATAGCTCAAGAAATTTCGAGATAGGAAGAGGAGATGCTATGCAGATATTTCTCTATAATTTGCTGATGCAGTATGCGACTGAGGAACAAATCAACATCTGTCATGACCTTCCCCATGGGAATATGTTGGACTATACAGATGCAAGTTTCCTATCACTCATCCTAGCAGTAGCTAGTGCCAATCAAGTACTCATAGAGCAACTCACGGGAGAGTATCCTATCTATGCAAACGAAAACAGTACCAAGCTCATTAACTATACAACTAATGAGGCGAGTGTACGCTTCTTGCGAGTGATTGACAACAACTTCACGCTAGAGGAAAAAGTATGGTTACGCAAAATAGGAGGACAGGTAGCATTGGCAAATACAGAAGATCAGTATTTTGTTAGTCAAATGACAACGAAGATACTCGTCAAGTTGCTCTATCAACAAAAGCAGCTCAATGAGCTGATTCAATCACTCAAAAAAACATCGAAAAAAAGATGAAAAAAATATCTTTCCTCCTCATTTCGCTTGCTCTTCTTGCTACTAGTTGCACAAGCGAACAGGCGCTCAAAGAAAAAGCAGAACAGCAACAACGCGACTCTATCGCACTGGTGCAAAAGCACATTGCCGATTCGATAGCACTTGATCAAAAGCTCGCCTCGCGCGAAGCTTTCAACAAGCAATATCCGATCGATACAATACAAGTGGATCCCACTATGTTCAGTGTCGATACGAGTAGGAGCATGCAGATGCTCTACTCATTGCTGATGCGCTATGCATCGAGTGAAGAGATTGATCTTTGTCATGAATTTCCAAAAGGAAATATGGTCAAAAAAGATCTCAGTACCTTGCTCGATATAGCACTTGCACTGACTCTGAGTATGACTGAGCGTGCAGCAACCGGACCACGTCAAGTGGCTAACTCTAGCGTTCTTTTCGACTTTGATTCATCGAATCCAGATGAGACGAAGTTGCTTCGTACGCTCGATCGTCACATGACCGTCGAGGAAAAAGTATGGCTCAATGCTGTCTCAGCCAATCATCTGCTAGCAGATGGTTCTGGTTCAAGCATGGAAAACCGTGCGCTACAAATTATTATTTCACAACTTGCACTGCGCAAGCATTTGCAGGATAAAAAGTAAGCAATGAAAAAAACTTTTTGTATCTTGTTGGTAAGCGTATTACTCTTGAGTTGTGAGGCAATACAAGAAGAAAAACGTGACCCTGCATCAGCGGCGACTGACTTCTATGGGAGTAAATTCCCCTCGCCGGATAGCATCAGCTATAATGAGCACGTCTTCTCGGCAGATATGGGAGAACCCAATGTTGCTGAATTGTATAAGTTGATGGTAGCGCTGAGTACCCCAAATGAGATTGATCTCTGTCATGAACTCCCTCATGGAGGAAATATAGAGATAGATGTTTCGGAACTATCGACGCAATCACTGGCCAAAAGTAAGGCCATTTGTGACCAGCTCGCGATGATGATGGATGATACCATCGTCTATCAGGAACCTGGGAGCATTGCGCTCTTGAAGTATGACCCTGCTGACGCTGATCAGGCCCGACTCGCTCGTGTCTATGACCGCATCTTCTCACTAGAAGAGAAAGTCTGGCTCAAGCGCATCGGTGGAAATAGAGTTATCTTGAATGAGTCCATCGATGGTTTTAGAAACCAAATGGCACTCAAGCTCCATGTGAAGCTTTTGTTTACTCAGAAGATTATCATGAAGTTCTTGAACAAGCCGGTGTCTCCAGCACCAGCGCAAAAGGAATAAGCAGATACCAATTCTGCGCCCCTCCGTCGAAATTCGACGGGGTTTTTTTTCATCTTCAAAAAAACCTCCGCCGCATAACGACGAAGGCTTGCAAGTCTAACTTGCTATTTTTCATTGAAGAGCGCATCATAGTGGTTTTCCTCCTTCTTCGATGCGCCGTGGGTTACTAGTTCTGGTTGTCTGGCATGCAGATCCAAAGCAGGTAACTTGGGGAGCTCTAGTAGAGCGAGGCCATCAGCGGTTTGCATTGCCTGCTGGAGAGTTGCTTGATTGATGAATTTGTTTGACTCATCCATGAACTGCTCCATCTGACCAACTTTTTGTGCAACATCGTTGGCTAGAGACTCAACTGCGTCTTCAAATTGACGACGCTTGGCAGACTTGCCGAGGATGATTTCAGATGCAGCTTGCATAGCATCTCGCGATGCGGTGATTGCCTGGTATTCCATCTCTTTCTCTTCTATCTGTTGCTTCGTCTCTTCGAGCGCAATCTCTGTGGTTTTGTACATCTCAAGCAAACGAGTGTACATAGACTGCATTGCTGTCTCCCAGACTTGCAATTTAGTATTTGACTCGTTGAGTCTACCAAGCTGACGTGCCTTGAGTTCACGATGATGATCACTGATTCCAGATTGCTTAGCTTCTTCTATCAGGTCATCCATTTTCTCTTGGTTGTCCTGGATTTGGGTAGCAAGCGCATCTCGTTGTTTGCTCAGAGCATCGATTTGCATGGTCATCTGCATGAGTTGTTCATACAGATAAGCACGATAATCGCGTAAGATACCGACCGGGTCGATTTCTATGAAACGATGCACGAGATTTTTTATTCCCCGCTGGTACTGCGCCCATGCGCTGGTTCTCAGGCCTTTATCTAATGCTCCATAGACTACGAAGCCTACCAAGAGCAGAGATAGTACTTGAAGAATAGTGGAGCTTAGCACCCATCCTGCGATAAGTCCGAACAAGCTACTCACCATACTCACGACGATCAGCATCGCGATGACGGCTATCGTTGGAGCAATTATTTTTTCGGGATGATGACGAAGGTTTTTTACCAATCGCTCACCCGACTTTTTTATTCTATTTTGCATATCAGTTGTTTTAATGATGACTCATAATCTATACTTATTTAACACTATTTGTCAAGTCAAAAGCATTTTTATTTACGTGTTCTGATGTCGAGATATTCGTTAAAAAAGAGAAATTTCAATAGTTTTGTAAATCCATATACAGACAGCAAAAGACCGTCATGCTCGACTAAACTTCAATAAAAAAAGAGTCTGGAAGTTCCAGACTCTCGTATCGTTTATGAGATCAAGTTTTTTACTTCATAATCTTCCTGTATAAACGAGTTAGGAAGTTGCCCTCAATCGGCTTCGCTGCCACCAGGACTAGCGAGGATGCCATGATAACCTTTTGGTCGATGACTGCATCCGGGTTCACTGCGACCTTCGATTTGTAGTCCTGTAAAGGACTGTTTGTCAAATCGATATTCTGTTCGCCTCGGAGAAGATGCAATGCATCCTTGACAGTCATCCCCTTTTTGTTCTGCGGGCTAGGCTGACCACATGCTGCGAGCCTACGTGCCAACTCCTCACCAGTGACATAGTCCACGAATAGCTTACCGCTTGATGCGTTCATATCAATGATTTGGATGGCCCGGGCTTTGAAGCCCTTCGGTCCACTCAGGTCGATGGCGAGGGTTTCTTGCCCTGGACCGAAGTCCTGGTCAACGAACTCATCCCCATGTACCTCGACATTGGTGTCTCGGTTGGTCATGAATGCGTTTGCATCCAGGCCTGCGATGAGCAATGCATGCTGATAGGTCATCTGTTCGACGTCCTGTGGCACCATGTCCAGGATTTCCTGGTCGGACTTATTTGTAAACTTCGTTTTGAGCGTGGCGCGCAGTTTCATGCGCAATTCCTCTCCCGACAATACATTGACCTCTCCCTTGGATTGGCCAGCTGATACAAATAAAATTTTTTTCATTATCTTAATATTTTTGATTTACAATAATTTTTAAATTGCACTCATGTGCGGTGGGTAGAATGAGGTAGTATTACTCGGCGACACGTGTCCACCCGTCAAGTAGTCGATAAATTCTGACACTGCTATTACCACACACAACTTTGCAGTCGTAGAGATTGTGATAGATGTCCCACAAGCACTCACCTCAGGCTTGTAGACATCAGTATCAAATAATGTACTTCTCCAGGTCGCATAGTCCTTTTGGGTTGCAATATAGATTTGGGAGAGCTCAGCGCTCATCCGTGTCTCTACGATGCACGGCACTTCTGGCCGATTGAGGAATGCGTCTGCAATCTCTTTCCGGCTTTCCATTTTGTCGGTCAAGAGGAATACAATTCCTGTCAAAGGAGATGACTTCTTTCCGATACGTTCACTGCGTGGCGTGATTCCAAATCCGAAGAACTTGTTTATGTTTTGAAACAACGCTTGGATTTTTGGCAGATCAATCTGTTGTGGACCAAACCACTGATTTGCTACATTGTGTGATTCGATGGCGTCAAAGTCATAGACGCTGATATTACGAAATCCACACTCTGCTAGCAATGCCACGAGATGGCTCCCTGTTGCACCCACACCTATCACATGGAGAGGTAATGATGCATGCTCGGGAGTGAGGAGTTCAATGCGGCCAATCGATGGCGCATCAAGTCCTTCCATCGGAGCGATGAGTTGCTCTGCCAGAAGTAGACGATCTTCTTTGCCAGACATTTTGTAGGCGATCTGTGACCACACAACAAACTGTCCAACCAAGTAGGTCGCCGCTATCCGTGATCGCAATGGGCACGCTATCGCATAGTCCCAAGAGGCTTGATCTTTTGCCTCATAGAGACTACTTTGTGCGAATAGTTCCATCGCAGGAACCGTTACTACTTTTGGTAAATCACCATTGTAGGTACGGACATCCAGTACTTGCAGTACCTCACTTGCCATCTCTAGGCAGTTCTGATAGAGGTTGATACGCTCAGTGAGCGATGTCTCAACTACCATTACCACTCCTGAGATATCAGATGAGATATCGGATCGTTGACGCACAGTAATTTGAATGGGTGCGAAATGCTCTACATACGCTACAATTTCTTGCATCGCTTCAGCATTACTTCCCCAAATAATAACCTGCGCACATCCCAGTTTTGCTAGGAGATATGCAGTCTGTCGCGCCACTCGATTATCTCCCACAATATGTATCGGGGAGTCTTCAAAGTGATCCGGGTTGAACAGCGACAGATGTCGAGTCGGATTTATTTTTGGTTTCATATTTTTCAGTTATTTTATGTTAATGACGACAATTTGTTATAATTATTTCAACTCTTTTGTCAATAGTATATGTAACTTATTTATTAGTATTATTTCTATCAGAAAAGAAGAATTTTTGTGTAGTGAAGCTTTTAGTGAAGATGCAAATTAAAAAAAACTGCCTCCGGAATCCGAAGGCAGTTTGGAAGAACAAAGTATTACTTTTTCTCCTTTTTCTCGTCCTGACTAGCAGGAGTTTTTGGCAATTCTATTGCTTTTCCTTTGGTACGTGGTGGTTGGTTTTTGAGCCTTGCTTTCTCCTCACGGAGCAATTGCTCATCTGCATCTGTCCAACCAGACCTCCGTCCTTTGATCCAATATATGAATCTCTTGGACCAAGCAGGCAGATAGGTTACCCAAAACTCGTAGAACACGAATTTCACTATGGCAACCACTACTCTACCCAATCCAGTTGGTACACAAATGAATGCCCAGGCAATCGGGACAAGCCACCATGCAAAGAACCCAGCATAGATCATGATCCACAAGCATCCTACACCTTCTGTTTTTCTAAAACACAAGAATGCTGGAAACCATTTAGGAAATTGCCACCATTCTTTCTGTTCACCCATTGGCGGATACACTTGTACCGGTATTGGTGTGGATTTATTCTTTGAACTACCAGTTGGAATGGGGTCTGATAAACTATCAGGACTCTCATGTAAAGGATCCGTCACTGGTTTCCCATCATGAGCATCAGAACTTTTTGGCAAGGAGACATTGGTTGTAATCTTTGGTGTTACAGGCACTACCTTTACCTCAGGCTTTGGTCCAAAGTATTGGACGACAAAGTCTTCGAGATCGGTATCCTCTTCGACATAGAATTCCTTGACACTCAAGGTGTCTGGAACAACTACCGTCGAACGTTCGTTATTTGCCCAACGAGTGAGATTCCCAAAACCAGATTTTACCTTCTGTTTGACTTGCTCTTTTGCCCAGTCCTCGATCAATGGATCAACGAGCAGTTCACCAGCTCCTTTGTCCTCATACATACGTACCCTGAAATTGGATTCGCCAGGTTTGAGGAGGAGTGGATGGACTTCGTCTTTGACACATATCATGGTCTCCCATTCCTTGCGCCAAGCAATGTCTCTGATCTCCCACTGAGCAAAGTTTGCAGGTAATCCTTCAACCGCCATCTTCACATTGACGTGGAGGTCTCCACGCTTGTTACCTATAGACATGAAGAAGAAACTTCTATTGGTTGACTGCGTTTCAAACTCACGCTCATCTTGACCACTAGGTGTAGTTCCCATGTTTACATGTGAGTGCCACCAGTAGGTGAGATGGTCTTTGATGGCTACCGCACGGTCCCACCCACCTTCTTCACCCAAGATGGGAGTCCATGCCTCCTCTAGCTCACGTAAGAGGTTGACAAGACCATCTGTGGTCATTCGTGTCACCGTCGGTGAACACTCTTGCTCAGGCACAAACAGATCATACACTTTGTAGACTTGTTTGTCACCTTGATCAAGACGGGATACTATTCCAAGTGCCCCGATCTCAATATCACACTCCTTGGTCAAAGCACGAAGCTTTTCCATGGCACGGTGATTGAAGACGAACTCCACACGAGGTGGCGTCTTCACCATTTTGAGTTCGGCTTTGGTTATGAAGTTCGCTTTGTTGAACTTCGTACCTTCACCTTGGAAGAGTTGTAGATACGGTTTGCTTTTTTCAGATTTATTCCACATTTTTATAAACAGTTTTATTGGTTAAGTATTTGCTCAATCATTACTTCTTCTTGCTTGGGTAGCAGGAGAGATGGTAATGTATCGAGACGTTCTTTAATTTCTTTCTCTCTCGCTTTTTTGAAAGTCTCGAGATCGAGTGTTTGTGCTGGTTGCATGTAGACCAAATACTTTGCCATCTCCTCATCACGGAGGGTGGAAACATACTGGATACATTCTAGCACAAGTTGTGCCCACTGACCTTTGGCAAAGAACTGCAAGAGTTGCAATTCCTTAATACCCCATAATGGGATACCATCACCAACTATGTGAGGCGACATGACATTTGGAGCAATGCTCCCTTTTTGTCGGTAGATACGAATAGGTCGCTCCAAACGAAAATCCAAGACAATAGATAGTTCACCAAGATCATAATAATCTGGTTTCACTGTACGCGGACGTTTGTGTTCCATACGCAGTTCTGTTGTCTTGATGATGATTTCATTTTCAAAGACCTCTACGCTTGCTACCTCTGGGATAGCTAGTAGTGTTCGCAATTGCTCTTCAAAGACTCCTGTCATCACTCCTGCATCCAATAGAGCATCCTGTATACCTATCTCTTGTTTGTGTTGCGTCAAGAGGGCTTTGAGGTAGGACATACGTGCTCCAATCAATATTTGCTCACGCGATTTAGCGTTTTCGAGTGCGGTAGAAGGTAACTTTGTACGGTTTTTTCTCCAAGCATCTACCAACAACGCTACGAAAGATTCCTGCTCCATATCTTCTACAAAAAGGAGTTGTCTGACGTTTGTTTGTGCTGTACTATCCGTACGTACCGTCTGACCAGGAATGATTGTTGCTTTGATAAATGCATTGATGTCTTTACCTTCAAGCAATAATCCCTGCACACCATACCCTTCATGTCCATCCAATACCAATGCTATCTCAATACCCAATTGCTTAAGTATTTTACGATGTGCTTTGGTATCTTTAATTACATAAAAGCTGGTTGGTGAGACAGTCTTGCTTTGCGTAGCGAGCGAGGCGCCTTCTACACGAAGAAGTTTCCTCTCTTGTATTGCAGTTACTTGGCGACCCGTCAAGGCCGGTAGAGTTTCTGCAGTGGCTCCCCAAGGATCCCCTGTGTTGGCATATTGCACGAAGTTGATAGCTTCCTGAATCGCACTAAGGTAATTTTTCTGACCGAGTGCACGTGATACCACATCAGCGTGACTTCCCCAACATACTCTTCCTCTGACGTGTGGTGCTTGTCGTTCTGTATCACCAGGCATATGACCATTCTCATGTCGATACGTGACTTCTCTAGAACTCAAGTTGATGTAAATCATCATTTTTCCCAACATCCAGTGTCGAGGTTTTCCACCACGATCGCGTACTTTGCTACCGGTTTCCTCAATCACAACATCATCTGTGTAAATGACAATATATCCAGGTTTCTCGGTAAGTGAAACACGCAAGATATCTGGATGTGCATTGAGTTCACCATACAACTTACGAGCCCAAGCATCGTATTGATCCTTTGCTTGCATTTCCTCAGTTTGCGCAGAAATCAAAGCTTTGAGAGCATCCACATGATCTGCTAGTTTTGCTTGGTACTCACGACGAAGTTGGAGCATCTGCTCTTGCGTACTAGTTACTATTCTCAGCTCTCTCCAAAATCGATACATGAGGTTGGTCCACTGTACAGTAATCGATACCGGGCGAATTGTTTGTACTCGATACAAACGAGGGCTGGTCAGCACTTGCTGGGGTTGGCTATGAATTCTGTCAAGCACTTGCTTGAGGAATTTACTGCGAACAAACAATGCTGGTTGTCCTTCATGTTCACCACGTTGCATATCAATGGGTAACTCTGCAATGAGCCCCATCAAATACGGTGGAATATTGGTTATAGCAACAATCGTTGCATCTCCGTCATCCTCTACGATAGTAAACAGTAGTGAGAATATTTTTGCCCAAAATGATTTTACCACTTTGAAATACTCTTCTATACTGAGTTCGTCGTTCATTTTACTATTGATGTAGAATGTTGCATATCCTAACATCAAAAGCATTATTCCCAACAGGGCGAATAAGATTATTGGTATCATTTTTTTCTTTTTTATGTGAATTGTTAAGGTTCTTACTGTTTGTTTTTTATAATTATTATGATACAAATGTCAATACATTCTTGCAATTGACTTTTTGTGCAATATCTATATAAAATGAGTATAAAAATAAAAAATAATATGAACTTCGAAATCAGAAAAGACTGGACAAACTCACTATGCGTATTAGCTATGACCGTAGTGATACTACTCAGCGTGATCTGGCTTGGATCGCCTTGGGGCATGTTCTTCCTCATCATACCTGCCTTAAGTTATGAGCGAGAAGTTGAGCAACCATGGGATATGAGCATGCTGTGTATTGTCATATCAGTAGGAGTCATGTGGAGCGCTATCAAGCAAGCTGACATTTCCATACTATTCTTCTTAGTCTTCGCCTCACTGTTTACCGCAGGCTTTATAAAAAAGTTTAAGAAAATATGGGATAGTATTGACTGGTCATAAAAAGAAATTGGTCTGTATGTAGACCTTCCTCCGGGACTCCGGAGGATTTTTTTTAAAAAGAATTTTTTAAAATTCATTTTTTTCGAAAAAAAAATCCTACAGCGCATACGCTGCAGGACCAAAACATGATGTCTTTTTCTTTTAGTTGCTTGATGACGGTGCACCAAACAATACGTTTTCTTTCCGTTCTGCTTTGGGCAGGAATAAGCCTGTCTCCAAAGCAAACGTCGGGATCAACCGATCTTTACCATCAGAACAATGCATCTTCGCCACACCTGGGTCTTTAGTCCATTCTACGAAAGTCGCAGTATACGGAGCAAATCCCGGCAAGGTCTTCCCCATAAAACCATTGTAGTTGAAGTTTTCAATACGGTACGGAAAAGGTGTCCCTTGCTTTAATGTCTCCCAGACGGAA
>CAYUST010000007.1:0-63142 GCA_964447535.1 uncultured Candidatus Peribacteria bacterium | reverse complement strand
CGTAAACCCCTTGGTATTACCGCGGGACAGGCGGTGACGGTAGAGTTGAAGATACAGTAAAATAATTTCTGGATTCTGGGTTCTAAGATCTTAATTCCTAAGTCTCAATTCTTCCCCTACCACTCTCCCCATTGCCCAACTACTCGTCAGGTTATATCATCACGTGTAGCCATCGACATCGAGGATTTCTCCTGCGAAGAAGAGACCCGGTACAAGTAATGATTGTCAGGTACGAGGATCAACTTCAGTGAGGGAGACACCGCCGGCCGTGACAAACTCGTCTCCCGGCCTACGCTGGATGAGCGTGAGCGGTATTCATACACCCAATAAACTACTGAGGCGGTTGCGATCTTCTTTTTTGAAGTTACTGAGATAGGTGTGCTGTGCTATGTTAGTATGCGTGAGCAAAGTTTCGACAAATCTTTTGGTGAAGTAGTCGCGTAAAAGTGTAGCGAGTTCTTTTTTGGGGGTGTAAGTAGCTCATTTGGTAAACAGTTTTTGTCGTGACTCTACTGTATGTTTGGAAAAGGGCTGAAGTAAGACAGTGTAGGGTTGCTCTTTGCTGACAGTTGCATACGGAATATGTGCAGAAAAAGCAAAGGTAGCAGGTCCAGAGATACCAAAATGCGTCAAGAGGACTGGTCAGACAATCTTCGTTTTCTCATCTGTTGTTTTGAGTTGCGCTTCAGGGAAACTAATACCTGTACATGCATGAAGCCATTCATCTGTCGTCAAAAAACTATTGAGCGATGGACCCAGTGGCGTAATCGTATGTCCCAATGCACGCGCGAACGCATAGCCATCACCACTTGAACCGGTATGGGCGTACGCATTGCCTCAGGTGGTGAGTACCACCGCATCGACCTGATAGGTTCACTTGTCTGACATAAGCGTAAAGCCACGGCATGTTCCATCAGAACAGGTAGTACGGGAAATTGTTTGGATACTTTCTTTGAGATGCACTTCGACTCCTTTCTCCGCAAACAAACGTTCAAAAACACTGACGATATCTTTGCCATCATCAGATACAGGAAAAATACGATGATCCTCTTCTTCTTTGCAGGGCACGCCATGTGTTTCAAACCAACGCCTGATCGCTCTAGGTCCGAAAGTTGCAAGTGCATGTGGCAGGAAATCAGCACCCCTAGGATATTTGGTCAAGAGATCCTGTTTCTTGAAAAATCCGGTTGTTACATTACAACGTCCTCCTCCAGAAATAATTACTTTGGCACCCAGTCTGCTATTTTTTTCAAATACCAATATCTGGCCACGGAAGTCATTTTCCAATAAGGTTGCTACGGTCATCATCCCAGCAGCTCCTCATCATATGATAGCTACGGTATGCATAGCTGGTAGATATGTACTAAAACGTTACGCGTGCAAGACAAATGCTTCTCTTCACAGGAAATCAGGAACCAATTGTTGCGTCCACCAAGGTCCTTGCGCGGTCCATACCAGCGGAACTTCCAAACGCACCGGCACAACCACATGCTTTTCATCAAAAAATGCTACAACGGGAGCTTGAGTTTCATGATCTAGAAAATCACTCACGAGGATCACCAAACGTTGTTTGGTAAAGTGAGCACATTGTCTTTGATAGTCAGGAAGTACTGTATAGTAGTCGTGTGGTACGGCATTAATCGATTGAAGTATCTCCTCGATACAGGTTCCCCATTGAGACAAATTTTGAAGTGTATAGGTAGTAAGTTTGCCTGTGTGCATCGGTAGCGTCAAATATACTTTGGTATGATACGACTGTGTCACCAGTGCAAGATCTGCGAGCCATGCAGAAATAATATTTGTCCACGGTTGCTTACCTCCTCCACGTCG
Organism: uncultured Candidatus Peribacteria bacterium; assembly: GCA_964447535.1. Classification (GTDB taxonomy): domain Bacteria; phylum Patescibacteriota; class Gracilibacteria; order Absconditabacterales; family Absconditicoccaceae; genus CAYUST01. Next base: position 61,312 of record CAYUST010000007.1, on the reverse strand, counting down.
ATTTGCATTGATATCGAGCAAAAGAGAGAGTTCACTCATGCGTTCGTGTTCTTGGGTATTGACGTATCGATACTGATGCTTCGCGGATAGTTTTCGATTGATATGTTTGCGGGCATCGCCTGCTTGATAACGTCTGGGATCATGAAAATGTACTCCTCCACCCGTGAGGAGAGACTGGAGTTGTCCATATCGTTGTCCAGGAAGTGGCTTTTGGAGCCATTCTTCTCGACTGTGCATATCTTGTGGAGGTGTGTGCATACATATTATTACAAACGACCTGCACGTTCAAGTGCTTGTCTTAAAACAGTTTTTTCGTCTCGAGGAATTTTGCCTTCGTTGGTGACTCGCACTTGCTCATGTCCTTTGCCCGCCAACAACACACAATCCCCTACTTGTGCTCCTTCAGCTACATATGCAATTGCTTCACGCCTATCAGGCAAAACGATATATGTCATACCTTGCTTTCTAGTAATGCCTTCATCTACATCTGCAATGATTTGCATATGATCTTCCGCATCAGCATCATCATCCGTCAAAACAATAATATCTGCTAGCTTATCTACCACTGCTCCCATCTGCGGTCTTTTGAAACGGTCTCTCAATCATGGAGCCCCAAACAAACACCAGAGTTTTCCTCCTTTCATGATACCACGCAAATAATTCAGCATATTTTCAAGTCCTTGTGGCGTATGTGCAAAATCGATATACCAATCTACTCCAGCTCGCTTTACATGATCTTGTCTACCATGTACACCTTGGAAAGTTGCCAATGCAGGTACTATTTGCTCTCGAGTCAGGCCAAAACTACGTGCAACTGCGATAGCTGCCAATGCATTGTACACATTAAACTTACCGCCAAGAGTGAGTACGATCTGATGATCTTCTCCTGCAAACTGACACGTGAAGTTCGTCTTCCCTGCTTCCAAAACAATATCTGTAGCACGATACTTTGCCTGGGCGTCTTCACCATATCGTATCGGATGTGAGAGTTGATTATTTTGTACTCGTTGATGCGCAATCGCTGCATGCGTCGGCAAGATAATTGCCTTCTTGGTCAATTCACTTTTCTGCACCATATCAAACAACTTGTACTTCGCAGCTGCATATGCTTCTACGGTATGGTGGTAGTCCAAATGTTCAGGAGAAATATTTGTTAAGACTGCTCTCGAAAACGGTACACCGAGAAATCTCAACTGGTCTAAACCATGAGAAGAGACCTCTATCACCGCATGTGTGCATCCTTGTCTGACCGCTTGAGCAAGTAAGCGTTGTAAATCTCTAGGATCATATGAAGTCATCTTCTGTACTCCCGTGACTTCGTCCGTACCTATCCAGACACCTGTCGTCCCCACAAATATTGTTTTCAAATCGGCGCTTTGGAGGAGATGATGAATGAGCGTACAGGTCGTCGTCTTTCCATCCGTCCCCGTCACGCCCACTACTTGCAAACGACGCGCCGGAAACCCATTCCAAAACGCCGACAAAAAAGCGATACTCCATTTGTACGCGTAATATATCTTGGATCCTCTCAAATAGGTTTTCACTTTATTGATTAGCTGTTTCATGAGTGTGCAATGAAAAAATAACAAGGTGTTTATATACTTTTGTGGACAGAAAATCAAAGACAAAAAAACTCCCCCGGAGGAGAGTCCCTTTGAGTTGCAAAAGCAACAATTATCTAACAGCCTTTTTGAAATCTGAACCTGCCTTGAATGTAGGAACGTTCATAGCTGGGATCTTGATTTTCTCAGAAGGACTTCTTGGGTTAACACCAGTTCTTGCTTTTCTGTGAGATTTTTTGAAGGTACCGAAACCTTGCAATCTAACCTCTCCACCTTTTTTAACACCAGCTACAACAGTGTCGATAAGTACGTTTACCATGTCTGAAGCCATTCTTTTAGAGACACCAAGTTTCTCAGCAATTTTAGCGATCAATTGAGTTTTTGTCATAGGACGGTAAAGTAAAAAGCTAAATACACAAGCATATTAGACGGTTTACGCCTAATTGCAAGAGAAAAAGAACGTTTTTGAGAAAATACCAGTTAAGCGTTTTTATGCGAAACAATAGGTCATACCTATACTTTCAGCTATCTCTTTAAAAAAGCAACATAACAGTGAGTTGACATTTCTGTATAATATATTATAATCATAGACTGATGAATGCCTCAAATTAGCCAGTAACTCCTACTTCTGCTATGAAAAATAGCTTATCCACGGGCTAGTACGTCCTTGAGTTTCTTGAGTGCTCTAGACAATCTTTGTCTAAGCGCCTCCTGCGTACCACCAATCAACGCAGTTATTTCTTCATATGAGAGATCTTCAATATATTTCAAAAAAATAACCTCCTGCGAATCACTATCTAATGTTTGCAACGCGAGTTGAATTTGACCAAATTGATAATCAGCTTCGAGCGCATCAACAAGTGCAGGTTCACCCGAATCGATTTCTGCATATGCTTCATCATCCAATGGACTTTCTGTAGTTTTTTTGAAATAGTCTTTGACGAGATTCTTGAAGACTACTCGAACAAAGGTGGTAAACTTATACGTAGGATCATATTTATCAATTACTTGTCGTAGTTTAAGATAATAATCGCTCAGCAGATCATCTCTTTGTGCACGCGTGAGATAGTAGTGACTTGCCAGATAACGATAAAATGTTTGCACCGTCATTTCATAAAACTGTGCAAATGCATGAGGGTCTTTGCGTACTATGGATGCAATGAATGTTTCATCCAACTGCCACATCTCCTAACTAGGCGCGATAAAAACAATATAACGTACTCCCCGGCTCTCCCAAATCTGTATAATCAATAGCATCTCGTGTTAATCCAGCTTGTCAGGCAGCATACTCCACATGATTGGTGCTATGATACCATGTCTGAATCTTGAAAGACTTTCCTGCTACTGTATGGAGATAACCATCTCTTTCAAGGTGATGTAATAAAATACATCTCCCCTCAGGTGCTAACCAGGTAGCTAGATGTGAAAAAAATGGTACGAGATCCTGTATATGTACGATAACAAAGAAACATACCATGACATCATACTCATGAGTAAGTTCCCATGGCTGATTCAAATCTACCTCTTGCTGTTGCGTCCAGCGCGGAGCACGCGCCATCAACGCAGGTGCGCAATCAATGATTCTATATTCACTACATCATTTGTCTACGAAGTGTTTCGCCATCCTTCCATCTCCTCATCCAATATCTAAAATGGAAAGTCACGATAGCTTCCTAGGTAAAAATCTTTCTAATAAACCACGATCTCGTTCATGCAAACGCTTGTGAAATTGTGCATACTCTTTGGCGAGTAGCTGATATCATTCCTGAGAAGTAAGAACAGGAATATGATGTTTGTTATATCACATAGTACAATACAATGTCCCTAAAAAAATGTTTTGGTGAGTGGTGCGGATTCGAATGTAGGCGTCAACACCTTTTCAGCAGACGCACTAAATGTATTTGGCGGAAGTAAGAGAGAAATTTTCTTATCCATGTCATCATCATGAATACGTAATATATCTTGGAGTTCTTTTGTCTTTTCACTAGCCTGTCTAATATGATAGTAGTATCTACTAAGCTGAGAGATAATTTTCATATAGTCTTCATTTTGATCCAAAAGAAGTTGTGCGTTGTGCTTGAGGATTTTATTCTGCTCTATATACTCTTCTAGATGGAGAGTTGCATCTTGTTGTTGTTGCTGGAGTTTTTTGTAAGCAGATCTCAATTCATCTACTACTTGCGCATTACCATATCTCGTATATGCAACACCAAATCACAACAGTACGCCCAAAAGCAACATACTGATCGGAAGAAGCATGGATCCTCAGTAAACCAAATAAAAAACAATTGAGATTAGGATTTTGGAGCTAGTCAAGCACATAATCCCAAAACCAAAAGAAACCCTACATACATACTACCAAATCCCGCAATGATTGCAAGAGATGCTCATAGCTATTTAATTTGACATGCTAGGTTGCTATCCGTATACTTATCCGCGTTTCTCACCTACAAACGCATAAATAAAATTTACTTTTTCATCTACTACCATGGCAAAACAAAACACCTCCCTCAAAGCACTTGATGATCTCTTGGCTACAATTGAAACTGATGTTAAAAGAGCAAGGCTTCTCCTCGTGCAACTCCAAGGTGCTGCAGAGTGATGAGACACAACTACTACGTTCGATTTTGAAGGCGCTAGTGAGAAACTCATGACCTATGCAACTGATGAAAGTATGACTATCGTCGAATGAGTTTTTGATGGTTATTTTATGGTCGGGTCAGACAAGAAAAAATACCCTGTACCTCTCAACTATTCAAGCAAGACCAAACTTATCCCTGGCGATGTATTGAAGTTGAGAATTATGGAAGATGGTAAACTCGTCTACAAGCTCATTAGCCAAGCAAACAGAAAATATATCAAAGCAACCCTCTCCAAATCTGATGAAAATAAATTCACTGCACTGAGTGACGAAGGACAAATCTATTTTCTCAACCAAGCAGCAGTTACTTATTTCAAAGGAAAAACAGGTGACGAACTTTCTATCATCGTCAATGCAGATGGTGTAGGAAATTTCGCAGCAATCGAAGCATTGATTCCACGTATCACCAATATGTAACTCAAAATCTAACTGTTGTGACTAGAGTAAAATTGCATAATATGCACTTCCCGAAAATGCATCACACGCTTTTGAATCGTTCGTACAAATACTATTTTTTGCTTCTTCATAGGTAGTTGGAATGGCAGTAAGGTCATAATTGCCGGATTTTTCACTTTCCACTTTCGTCAAAAGCAAAACCGCACTTTGTTCGACACCATTCTTGGGGAGGACAAAAAATCTATACGTTCCTATACATCACAACGTATCATGACTTTGTATTGGGTCCAAAGGAATCATATGATGCATAGTATGGAACCAATCAAGTTCTTCTGTGATGCAACCTCCCGTCATAGGATAGGACTCGCTTTCATTATAATAGGTCAAAAAGGTCGTGCTAATAGTATACAATGATCATTTTCTTGCTAAATCTCTACTTCTCGCCTGCACCACTTGCAACCTCGGAAAAATAAGACCGAGCAACAATGCTATGATCCCAATCACCAATACCATCTCAATAAGGGTCAATCCCTTGAGGTGCAAACGTTTCATTTCGCAGCATATCGTAAAATACTTGCTAAGTATATCCAATTTTTTTGATTCGTCAAATTTTTCCCATAAAAAAAACTGGATGCCTAAGCGCCCAGTTTTTTGTATGTTCTTGTGAAATTATCTCAACAAAATACCGAACCATTGGGTACCTGCAGGACATGTTCCATTTCCACCTCCACATACTTCTGCTTGCGCAGCTGTCAATGCAGTACCATTAGCAAATCCATCAGCATCGAAGTTACCACCAGCATCTTCTGTTTCGAGGGTTGCAACGATAAGTCCACCGTTACCACCATCCAACGGACGATACATGTAGTATTGGGTACATCCAGAACCTCCGAGACCAGTTCCATTTACATTAGTAACCCTTGGGTCAGTAGGAATACTACTCAAGTAAGATGCAATTTCTGTAGTTCCACTGTTTACACAAGTTCCTGTCAAAGGATATCCACCATTGTCCTGGTTGTAGATACCGTATGCAGTTGCGATTTGTTGTGCGTGACCTTTACGTGCAACGTCTCTTGCTCTTGCCTGACTACCTTGCAATCTAGGCAACAAAGCTGCAATCAAAATACCAACAATCACAATTACGATCAACACTTCTACCAAAGTAAAACCTTTCAATTTCTTTGCAATATTCATGAGATTTTTGTAAAAAAAGAAGTAAAGCTCTGGCACTGTATATGCTTATCCGTGCTTTTCAAGGCAAAATAGCGGGTTTTCTTATATTTTTTATTTACATATACAACACAAAAACATCTTTATCATTGCCATTACTCGTTTGTTATAATAATATATAATCATCTTGCACGAACAAACACCTAATTTGTCTGCAGGATACCTATTGTTTCGATATGATGCGTATGGGGAAACATATCAACCGGTTGTAATACCGACAGAGAAAATCAGTTGCTCAACAACTCTTGTATATCTCTCGCCATCGTCAACGGGTTGCAAGAAATATAGAGTAATTGAAATCTATATTTTTTGGATCGATCAATCAAGAAGCGACGCATGTTCTCGTGCAAGCCTTCTCTCGGTGGATCAACTATTACCACATCACCTGACTTGAGATCACCATGTTTGTGTAATACTTCGTCCGCAATTTTTTCTGCTTTGCCAACGAAAAAATTTGCTTGTCAGGAGAGATCATTGAGTGCAGCATTTTTGTTTGCATCATGAATTGCTTCACTCACCGTATCAATTCACACAACACGTTTACCAAATCATACCTTGAGTGTTGCTAAACCAATAGTACCACTTCCACAATACAGATCTACGACAAGATCAGGAACATGTTGGAGATAACTCAGTGCAGTTGAAAAAAGGAGTGATGCTCACAACGTATTTGTTTGAAAAAAAGAGAACGGAGAAATTTGAAAACGTAACGTGGTTCATTTGATGTCCATTTCTTCTCGAATACGTCCCTCGCCCCAAAGTACATCACTCGGTACATCATCACTCGTGACGATATCCGCGAGCCCATTATTGTTTGTCACAACGACAGTTGTTACTAACTCACTAATAGTAGCATCCTGACGAATCTGCTGTACAAAATCTTGTCGTAATTTTTTCCCGTCCTTGATATGTTGGAGTTGCTCTGATGCAACACTCAAATGCACCATAATCTGCTCTGTAGCTACTCCCTCTCTCATCACCATATGTCTTCGAAATCATTGATGTTGTTTGACATCGTATACGGGCAGACCGCTTTTTTTGCAATACTGTTTCATCAACGCAAAGACACGATGCATACGATCAGAGATCAAATAGCATTGATCAATATCAAGCACTTTACTAAATTCTCCTTGTTTGTGAAATCACATATTTCGATGTTCTGCTATCGCAAATCATTCCTCACCACTCTCTTTGGGGAAACGTTGTAAATATTTTCCGAAACTAAATTCTATTTTATTTCTATACCCGAATTGTTGTGGTGCTGGTAAAATAGGCTCCAAATGGAGCTTGCCTAGCTGCGCAGTCACGGCTTTGAAACAATCTTCTATGATACCTTCCTTCATCAGAAGTTGTTGTTCGTAGGCGATCATCTGTCGTTTACATCCACCACATCCCTTTTTGTGGACGGGAAGATCTGCAGTCTGTTGTTGGTACGGAAAAAGGTAGTGCGGACAGCGAACCTCTCAGCTCAATAATTGTGGTGGTACTGATTGCACTTCTACAATATGTGCTTCTAGATAATCTTTCTTGGATTTCGTGATCATCACCTCAACTACACTGCCAGGTAGCGCTCATTTGATCAATACCTTTTTGCCATTGGGTAAACGTCAGAGTCCAATACCTCCGTATCACAAATGAGAAATAGAAATGTCACGCACACGAGTTCCTGGACGCATAGCGAGAAAGGAAACAAAAAAAACTACACAGTCTCTCCTGTCGTCGTATTTACTTTGACGATCGCACCAGCTTCAATATGGAGAGGCACTTGCACTTCAAGTCCATTCTCCAAAGTCGCAGGTTTTTTGCCTGCACTTTGTCTATCTCCTTTGACACCAGGTACGGTCTCTACAACTTTGTATTCAATGACTAATGGCAAAATAACACCAATGATTGCGCCGTCATAGACCATCACGAAACAGTTGAGGTTTTCTTTGAGATAGGGCACCACGTCTTCTATCTGCTCTGCAGGTAGATCATGCATCTCAGAATTATCAAGCTCCATAAATGCATAACTATCTCCACTATTATACAAATACATTGCATTTCTCGTCGCTACATCAGCCTGCTCCAAAATAGTGCCCGACTTGTAGGTCACTTGTTGATTTCCCCCATCGACAATATTTTTAACCTTGAAGGTATACGTCGCTCCTCCTCTCCCTGTATGGGTATGTGCGATATCAATCACCTTGAGTAATTTCCCATCAATTTGCAAAATAGTCCCCTTCTTGATCGAAGATGTATCAATTTTCATCAGATCCACAATATAAAGTAAAAGTGTTGTTAGAACGCCTCTATATAGCGAAAGCAAGAGAAAAAGCAAGATAAGTAGAAATATATTGACAAATATCTTGTGTTACTTATATTACCTTTTCACGGGTCGCACGCAAGCGATCGCTCATTACCATTAGAAAATTAAAAAAAGTACTATTTATGAACAAGTTTTTTGAAAAAACACAAAAGAATGCTCTTATCTCGGTCTATCACAAAGAGGGAATAGGTGAATTCGCAAAAGCGCTCTGTGCGCTAGGATGGACTATTTATTCATCAGGGGGGACTGCAAATTTTCTCCAAAAGGCATCCATCCCCGTCATAGATGTCGGCACGATGGTCGGTGAACCCATCTTGGGACATCGCGTCGTGACGATCTCACGTGAGTTACATGCAGGATTGCTCGCAGACAGACTCAAGCCTGAAGATCTCTTGGAGCTTGAGTCACTTGGACTCCCCTTCTTTGGACTCGTATGCGTGGACTTTTATCCACTTATCGAGGAAATACGTAAACCAGGTGTTGCTCTGAATGCAGTGATTGAAAAAACTGATATTGGTGGTCCCCTGATGGTACGATCTGGAGCCAAAGGCAATCGACTTGTCATCTGTGATCCAGCGGATAGAGAAAGTGTAATTGAACTCCTCTCTTCCCCTGTCTCAACAGAAGACATGGCACAGATTATCAATCAATTTGCCGCCAAAGCAGAAGCTGTCGTTGCCAACTATGTATTGCAGTCTGCAACGTATAGAGGAAACAATGCATTTGCAGGGGTTGTCGGCGAAAAAATTGCTGATGTTCGATATGGAGAAAATCCATGGCAAAAGGGGTATGGCCTCTTCAGAAATATGAATCCGTCAGATGATCCTCTAGGAGTGAACAACTGGCAAATCATTGCTGGCAATCCTGGCTATGTGAATTATACCGATGTAGATCGTATGTTGCATACGATGACACATATTGTAGCGGGTTGCAAAGAAAGAAATCATCATAAATGTCACATCGCACTGGGGAGCAAGCATGGTAATGTATGCGGCGCAAGTTTCTATACTGATAGAACTCTGGAAAAGATGTTGGATGGTAACCTCCGCAGTATCTTTGGTGGAAGTATCATGACCAACTTCAAGATCGATGAATTTCATGCAAAAATTCTACGTGAATACAAGATGAGCAAAGGAAAACGTATCTTAGATCTTGTGGTAGCTCCAGGATTTACTGCTGAAGCAATGGCAATCTTGACACGTAAAGATGAGGCCTGTAAGATGATAGCAATTCCCGGGTTGGCAGATTGGAATAATTGTAACATCGCACAAGATCTCTTTATTCGACCAATGCGTGGCGGGTTTTTGATGCAGGATAATTATTCTTTTGTCCCTACTCTTTCATCATTGGATATGATCCTCGGATGGGCGATCAATGCTACATCAAACTCAAACTCCATCACCCTCGTGAGAGATAGAATGTTGATCGGTAATGGAGTGGGGCAACAAGATCGCGTGGAGTGTTGTGAACTTGCGATCAAGCGAGCCATCGAAGCAGGGCATTGTATAGAAAAAACAACTATGGTTGCAGGAGCTACAGCAGTGTCTGATAGTTTCTTCCCATTTACTGACGGTCCAAATGTGCTTATCAAGGCAGGTGTACAGCATATTCTTGCTAATTCTGGTTCAGTCAATGATCATTTAGTGATCAAATATTGTGAGGAGAATGATTGCAACTTGGTATTGATACCAAATGCTGAAGGCCGAGGATTCTTCGGGCATTAGCGTGTAGTAAAGTATGGAGAAAGAAGGGAAGATGCTTGGTATATCCAGGCATCTTTTTTTAGAGTGAAAAAATGAGTAGCGAATCGCTACTCTTTTTTAATTTGGTTTGATTAGCTATTTGCCTGATCGTGCAATAGTACTTGCAGATAACTTCGCACATCTTCATCAACACAGGTAGCTACCCATGCTTCGCTTTTTTGTAAGAGAAGTCTGGTAACATCTTGATAACCATGACGCAGTTGTTGTATGTGCGCTTCTAGCTGGTGACAATCATCAGCAAGTTGATCAATCTCTTGATCGACACTATAGTCTCCTTTGTGTAAAGCTCGTAGCTTGAGTGGGAGCATGCCAATCAACACATTGGAAATAGGGAGAAAACATGCTCCCAAGACAACTAATATCATCGTGGAGACCATCAAGAGCACTCTGACCTGAATGCTACCAATGCTCACCGAGATGATAAAAGCTATACTCATCAGAATACCAGACACAATGAGCATATAAAATATACACCATCGAAGCATCGGCCAAAATGTTTTTTTGAAGAGTCTGTTTTCAAAATTTCTTTTTGCCTGTTTGTGTTCAGCAGAGATACGCTCGAGTTGTCCGAGTATTCGTTCTCTTTGTTGTACCAATGAAGTCATAATCTTTTGTTTTTTGATGAATAATTTTGTTTAGTTATGTACGTATTTTGTACCTAGGTTATTTCCTCGCTACGAGGATTGCTTCCATCTGTTCACGGAAGATGATTTGGATATCTCTGAATCCTATCTTTTTCATCTCATCAATCGCTTCTTGCTGTTTCATGAGAAGATCTGGTTGATTATCACGCAAGTAATGCGCTGTTCGTTCTTTTTCAAATGCGGGATTATTATACTCTTGTGCAACTTTTTGGAATTGTACTATTTGTCGATCCAAAGTTTTTTGATGTTCAGCTGGATCATCTAGTGCGTATTTGTCAGCATTGATGAAGATTCATTGGGGGACAAGACGCTCATAGATTTTTTCAAGTACTTTTGTTCTATATACTTTATCAAAGTTGTGGATAGTCATTGCAGAAACGATATTACTCGTAGTATGCAAACAATCACGCAAAAATTCCAAAGCATCAAACTCATAAAAGTGTACTTTTCTTAATGTGTGTTCTATAGCCAACTCTCTCTTTGCTTGCACAAGCATGATTGGTTCATTATCTACAGCCACGACTCCAGCACACTGTTTCTGTGCGAGAATTTTTTTGGTGGTATATCAAGTTCCACATCATACTTCTATGACATATCATTCTCATGGGAAATCCTTTCACAACAGATCAAACAATGTAGTTGCTAGTAACGTCTGCATTGCTTCATGATGCGGAACAGCTTTTGCTCGCAAGTCATATTCCTGCCCTGCTAATCACGAAAATCTTTTATCGTTCATGTTTTATAACTCATATTTGTAAATCGATGTTTGTATTATTTTTTGTATTCCAACGTCACGAAAAGATACGCTTTGATTTCTTTAGCGATAGCATCGTAGCCTATGCCAGTGAGTCCAGCTACTTCAATATTTTTAATATTGATGTTATCCATTTTTTTCGCTACCAAGACTCCCTGCTCTGCACGTATGAACTTGCCTGCATCGAGGTCATAGCCTGCGTCGCTATAGAAGATCAGTGTACCTTTCTTCCCATCATATGGGATCCAGAGCAACTTATTAGCAACGATATCTTGATCATTGGTACGTTTGTAGACTGCTACGGTGGAGAGATCGCTATAAGCACCAGAGGTGGCAGCACCAAAGTTTTCTGCGTCAGTATACCAACCCGTGAGATGCAAGGGATCTTTGTCAGTTGGCAAAGTAACACGACCTGCATATTCTAATTGGTCAGCATTATTGATTGTCACGCTACCAGCCAGATCAGCACTACCTATTTTTGCATCCACACGAGCGCCTTTGCCAAGCCCTGGGATCTGTGATTCAGTCCATGTCTCGAAATGGCCATTGCCACTCACGGGATGCGGACGAAGATTTGCTGATGCTCTACCGAGCTTGCCTACGGAGACAGAAAGATTGTCTGTCACGTTTGTTTTTGCCTGAAACATTTCCAAGCTAAACGCACCATCTTTGTTAGCATCCAAGATTGCCCATGAATTAACTTGGAAATTCTTGGACGGTGCATAGGTTGCCCCGACACCTGTTCTCACACTGGTAGCCGCATCACCTGCTTGTAACTTTTCAATCGGGAAGTTCATATTCGAAAGACTACCTACATATGCTCTATCGAGTACAAATGTTTTTTCGTCTGAGGTGTCCTGTGCTTGCGTTGGTATCTCCAAGGTTTGTGTGATATGTTTGGTCGTATCACCAACGATTGCTTGTGCTTGTGCATTGTTAGTAGATGCTAACACCGTAGCTGTGAGGAGAAGATTTTTGAGGTTCATGAATATGGGGTGAGAGAAATAAATTGTTCTCAAGTGCAATATTTCATTGCCCTCACACCATACATATTTTATCACTAAAATCAATATATGTCAAGCATATGCTGTTGTCAGAAAATAGTAACAGCAGAAGATGAATTGGATATGCAGGGATATCTATAAGCCATAAATCATCAATTGGTGCAAAATTTACAAATACTCAGCAGTTTCCATTTTTGAAACAACTTGTAAGATTTTTTTACAAAAAAAGCCGAAGAGCATACTCCCCGGCTAAAAAATTCGTTTATAATGATTGATATACTGCTAACCTTTTCTGCCAAAATTGTTCCAAGAAAATCTCTTGCTGAGGATCCAGTTGATCCAAATCAACAAGACTTTTCATCAGATCTTCATGCCCTCCCTCTACTCCATCAAGTTCAAGATGACGCTCCAGAAAGTATTTGTAAAATCCATATCTAAGAGCACCCCAATCATGAGCTACAAGAATCTTTTGAAAGATGCCCTGCAACTCCTTCTCTCTTGACACAAGAGTCAAAAGTTTTTGTTCTTGTTCTAGTGAGTCACAATAACGCACATAGTCACTCATCTGAATAAGTGGCAATGCTGTATTCATATTGAATGCTATGAGATCTTGCAATGAAATAAAGTTCGCATGACTCCTTTCTTTATCCAAGAAATAATCAAGAAATTGCCAATGATCAGCTGTTCTAGTATATCCCTCATATTGGAGATTATCTGTATCTATCTCGCCAACAATAAATTGCTGGAATTGATCAAGATGATGATACTGAGGGATACAACTCCTTACTGTTTGTGCAAATTCTTTTGCAAAACAAAGACTTACGTGAATGATTCTTAACGGTTCAATTCTTGACCAATCAACCTGATTGATTTGATCAACATACGATTGATAATTTTTCATTGTTTAATTTTTTTTTAATTACTGATGACATGTCGTCAGTACTCTACGGAAAAATATCTATTATTCAATAGATGTCAATATAATGATGTTGTCAGAAAATAGTAACAATCTATTTATAGGTAAGTTCGATACTGTTTTTATGTAAATCCTTGGCAACAGAATAAGCGCTTTCTATGCTTCTCTTCAGTACGGTATGGGCCAACTCTCTCAAGACATACTCAGTAGTCATTCTTTGTTCAAAATCACCAAGGAGTGCATACGAATTTTTATATCTTTCCTGTGCTGCTTGCTCCAATAACAATGGCATTTTCGCTTTCATAGTGAGATAACTGTTTTCCTTGGTAAGTTCGAAAGCACAAGGAAATCTGCCTCCGTGATTTACTATCCAAGCCTTTCCATCTGAGGTAAAGATAACATTTCAAATATATAACTCCTGCAAATTATTTACAAATAGATCACTACCATACAATAGGGGTTCTTCTTGTTGCACTATCTGCACGCTATACTGAGTATAGAGTTCTTCCAAGTGATAGTAGACACTACTATTGTGTGTACGGACGTAATATCAGTACGTACTCAAATTATCATCGAGTCTCCTCAGAAGCGTAAACATGTCGATGGAAGAGAGTTGTGTCAAATCTTTTTTGAAGTAGTTGGAAAGCAGAACCTGAACAAGAAAGTTGCGTACTCAAATGTCATCTTTTACATTGTCATGACTCTCCGCATAGTTTCTTTGACCATAATACGTATGGAGAAAACCCATAATGGTTTCAAGTTGAAGGGAAAGATTTTCTGTTTTCTCCAAAGTCACTCAAGACTCAGCCAACACGCTATATACTTCATTACACAGAGGAGATCACTCTTCGAGCAAAAAACCTCACACGAATCTTTCTATTTGTTCTTCTTTTCAAGCTCTACACAACCACGATAAATCATATCACTGCTTGTTGAGTTCTAGTAAATGCTGATGGAGTTTCTTGGTAAGTGAGTGATGATCTGGAGACGTTTGTACTGGGTCTATCATAGACATAATTTTCCCCGTCAGCAAAGATGCATATCACTTTTCATCAACAAACTCTATCACCTTACGCGCTTGTTCTACTGAATATCATAGTTCATCATCTCCTGCGATGAGAAATTTATTTAATTGTGTTGCGCTCATATGTACTCATCTTCAATGTCCAGTACCCATCTCTATATATACGGTAACATATCATAATTTCATTTTCTTAAATTCACCTGAATACGTAGGCATATACACATCTCATATATAGGTAACATCGTACGTCTTAGTTGTTCAGTTTCTATCTCCTGCCACCAAATCACTCTTGAATTCATCTATATGAAAATCAAAATCTAATGGGCAAGCACGAGTACTATTCATGAGCACATTTACATCATCATCCATCCAACTATACAATCCTACCTGTTCCTGATTACCAAATGAAGCAAAGAGATGGGGCATCAAGATATGATTCACAAATGAGAAAAAATATGCATCTGGTCATTTGCTGTGTGTAAAATAGTCAGTATGATCTGGGATATATCTCATGATAGCAGCCTTGACGATATCTTCATCAGGAAAATCATAGTCCTGGTATTCGGTGAGAGCGATATCATAAATACTACTAACAATAAAATCCAATCTCTCGATTCTTGTTTCTGTCGCAGAATTATATTTTGTATTTCAGTCTACCAGAGTGGGTCATGCCTGATACAACGTTTTTAAGGGATGCTCGATATTTTTGTACGAAAGTTCGCGAAGCGCATAGTCACGAGCATCACTGAGTTTGCTATACTTTCCATATGTATGTACTCAATATGATAAGGCTGCAGTTCAAGCAAGGATTAATCAAATATTTCTCGCTCGTTTTTTGGTCTTTTCAGCAAATTTTTTCGTTGGTAATTTAGCAATACTCAGACAACACTCCTCATCTTGAAAATTGGCTTTTGGAGTCGCTCCTCCTTTGTGGAGCTCTGTCTCCATTGCTGCTTGTCACAACCTAGGTGTCGGAGTTAATAGCATCGTGTCACCTACTTCTTTGGTGTAAGCTACGTCTCAGATCTTCATGGTAAATGTCTCTATGACACGCACTCAGAGGGTAATTTTAGATGGATCTCATGCTACTCGTTGTACATCTAGATCAAGTTTCTCGAGAGGAAATCATAATGCTTCAAACGGTTTACATACCATATACTTTGCTAACGCATAGGTCTCTGCTGATCTATAGGGATTATCTCCACTATTATCTCCATACATTGCTTTCAGTTGCAAAATATGGTCCTGATAGTTTTCAGCTTGCGGGTCAGGCATAGGAAAGTACGTATTCATTATATATCCTCCAGAAAGATAGTTTCCCGATTGTAATTGCCTCACCACTCTGGGTACGTCATTATTCCACAATCAACCACCGAAACAAAGATACAGACCATGCTCAATATGCGAAAAATCTGCAGTAGTTCGGTCTTCATGAATAGCATTTCCACACCTGATACCCAATGCTTGTGCTTCCTCTTTTCAAGCATCTGTCGCCACCTTGGAAACATCTGCTGGAATATAGCGCATCTTACTTTTTTGCTCTGCAGTATATCCTAGCACATCCATCCACGCGGTAAACTTTTCGTTTCCTGGGCCCATCTCCACAATATCACGAAATGAGTTCCCAACAATTTTTTTAATTTCTTTCGCATGCTTGCTAAACAACTCTTTTTCAGCTTTGACGATTTTGGTCGCGTACGGCTCACTATGTGAAAAACGCAAAAATGCCTGCACACCATTATCCTCAGGAGCATCAGGATTTGATCGACTATACAACACATTGTGATGAATATGTCCTTCACTGCCATTACTCAACAATCACAAAACAGTTTCCTGCTGTGCTTGCAACGAAAGACCTGTCTTGAGTGATGACTGAGGTGATTCTAGGCTCTTCATGATTTCTTGTATTGCTTTCGCAGGAGATTAAAAATACTGAGCAAGGTTTGATAGAGTTTGGTACTATGGATAATAATTCACGATAACTCATCGCCACTATACAACGCTATCGCAATTTTATTGGGGCCATAGATATCTACTTCACTGGCAAGTTGAAAAACGGGATCTTCGATCACGAGTGTTTGTCTGTGTTGTTTTTTATCCTGCAATTTATACGATTTATTTTTAGCAGTTCATGAAACTATCACCTTGGCCAAGATCCCAAGCTCTGCTCTTCTCGTGACATGCGTCGCAAACAAATGCTCTTCGAGTTTTTTGTCCATCGTATCCAATCACACAAATGCATGAATATCCGTCTGACTACTCAGCATATCCTCATACATATCGCTAATTCCTTGAAATCATTCAAAGTATTGGATTCTTGGTTTATTGCTGTATGCATGTACGAGTGCTAAAAGTTCTGGCACATACTTTGCAAACAATTCGTACTTCTCTTTCATCTTGCTCAGTAATCTTGTAGGATCGATTACCTGAAAATAACTCACGCCTTTTTTTTCGATACTTGATGCAATCTGTCTACGTTCGAGATCTTTCAAAATTGCATACGTAGTGACACGCTTGATACCCGTCTTCCTAGCAATCACGCTGGCAGGCACACTGCCAAGTTCGAGTGTACACAAATAGATCTGTGCTTCTTTGTCACTCATCCCTTGTGATGCCAACATAGGCAAAAATTGATCGTACATCGCTACAATAAAATAAAGAGAAATCTCCCTATTCTAGTATACCAAAATACGCTTAAATGAGCAAAAATCTGCTCTCTTGAGCGGGAATATCATTGACAAATGTTTGGGAAATGTTCTACAAAAATGCAAAGATCACTATTCTCAATATCGCGTACGAGAAAATGACAATGACGATACCGATGATTGCTGTTTTGATGGCAGACTTAGCTTTGCCTGCGTTGTCACCGGTATAGACGCTCATCGTATACAGATAGCCCGCATAGATAACGGTCAAAGAACCGACGATCAACGCCGCATTTGCTACAAACTTCACTACTTGCGTCAAAAGCCAAAAGATAGTATTTCGATTCATAATTCCCGAACGAAACTGCCCTCAAATATTCTTTTCTCATTCGAGATTTTTTGAATATGCATCATACTCGTCCCAAAATGTATTGCCGTTTTTATTTTTAATTTCACCCAGTAATTCCACCATATTATCAGCATCTTGGGGGTTTTCTGATTCAGGAATCAGCACGAAGGGATCATTACTTAATCACGCGAAAACAGGCAGACACATACACATCAGCATAAACCCAACCAACCATCGACACGCCCACTTTCTCATATTTGTATGCATAAATAAATAAACTACCTAGGTCAAATAATGTTCAATACACGCAGGGAGATCATTGATAGTGATAATGCCAAGTACTTCTCATGAAGCATCACCTGTTTGCGTCACCAGTATGCAACCTAAAGTCTTGCCTTGTTTCATTGCCTTCGCAAAATAATCTTCAACATGGTACAAACTCGTATCAGGACTGATAATTTGATATTCATCGTTATCATCCTTGAGCGAAATATCAGCAATACGTATGGGTTTTTTCTCATTCTCTTTCATCAATGAATATGCTAATGCACGCTCTGAGAGGACATCAACTAATTTTCCTTGTTCATCAAATAAGGGGACATGTGAAACACCCAGGCGCTTCATCTTACTTACCACCGTTTGGACTGATTCGTTAGTAGCGCATGTGTACAAGGGCTTGGTACACAATGAGCGTACCGTGGTTGGATTTCTTACTTCCTCATAGACTGTTTTAATTTGCTCAACTGCGTAATCTGAGGCTAAAACGTAATGTTTGTTCTCAAGTCTAAACCCATGCACGAGCTGATTTCTCAGATCTCCAAAGTATTTAAGTTTTTCTTGATAACGAGCTACAAATGAGGTTACGGGAAGTTGTTTTTGTGTGATGACCTGTATTTTCTCCGTAAAGGGCATATATTTCGTCAACGACAAAACATAGGCAAAATACTTGTCTAAATGGTTGTAATACGCCAAAAAGGTGTTGGAGTTCTCTACTGAGTGCATGTGTTGGACAAAAGATACAAAATCTGCACATCCTAATAGTACTCCAACCCACGGGAAAAAGCAAAATTTTAGGCACAAAAAAAACCCGCCGAAACGGGATGGGAAAGGATGAGGCTAGCGATAAGGATAAGTCTAAAAATAGGGGTAAGGTGGAAATCTACAAGACTATTTTACGAGTGAATTTATAAGTCCTGAAAGCATTTTCCCTATTTCCTCAAGATTATTGTATAATTTTTGGAATACTTCCTCTGAAATAACCTTTTCAATCTTAAGGATTCTAATAATTGCGACACATTCAAATACTGATCATCTTGATGTGATATAGAAGTTTTTCTTGTCTGCTTTAGAATATTTTCATGATCATTCTGCTATGTTCAATAGAATACTCGTAGAGGCTCTTTGTAATTGATCTCTGAGATTGTTATTAATTTTCTTGGAAAAAACTTCTTTGAGTACTATTTGATAATATTCTTCTGATTTGGTATATACGGTGAATTTTTCAAAGTCAAACATGATAGCTGTGAGATGATAGATAAGGATAGCAATACTTACAGATGTATGTAACAAAACTATCCCTATTTCTTATTCTTAGCCTTAATCTTACTATTAGCCTTATCCTTAAAAAATCGTTCTTGCACAAGAATCATTAGCACAATTAGGCTAAGGCAAAGGATAGCAATAAGCATAAGGAAAAAATCTAACGATTTTTTTGGGATGACCAGGACTCGAACCTGGGTTATAGTCTTCGCAGGACTATGTCCTATCCAGTTGAACGACCACCCCATAACAAAGAGACAAATTAACATTCAAGGAGAGTCAGATTTGAACTGACAATTGAGGTGCCGAAGACCTCCGTGTTCCCAGTTACACCATCCCCTTGTGAAACAGGTGTAGCTATTGTTTTCTCTTCTTCCTCAGCCACTGTCTAAATCACCGGCTTGCATCACCAATTTGCACAAAGGTAAGCTCTCCTCCACTCGGAGCACGTCTAATTCTAAACCCATCTGGATCTTCACGAATACTCGTTACATCACATACCCATTTTCCACTCCTCATAAACCATGGCCAATCGTGGCCCAACGGGTTGGTATGATTCTGTTTGATGCCCTCATTGGAAGAAACCTTTTCGCCTGTCAGAGACTTCTGCTTGGCTTGTTGTTGCTTCTTTTTGAGAATACCCATCTTGTTGGTTCTCGCCATAATTGCAAGGAGGAATATAAAATACTAATATATTGGTATCATAGTGAACATTTTATTCATGGATATCCCAATAGATTAGCTAATAAATTGATACAAATTTTTAGACTATGTTATCAATTTATTAGGAAAAGTGGTGAGGTTGCTAAGTATACTTATTTCTCTCTCATTTTCAAAACAGAATGTGCAAGAAGTTGTGCCGAATACAAGTCCACACCATTACTTTGCAAAAATGCTTCCAAGGAACTACTCTGCACAGAGTCATGATGGAGCTCTTCTCCCGTATACCATGATGCAAAAAGTGCGAGCATCTCTGGATCTTGGAGCACAATTTGGAGGGTATCGTTGAGTTTACCTGGGGAGGATTGGATGACGAGATATACACCCAAATCACGTAACATAGGTTTAAGTTCCTCACAGACTACTGAAACTGCACTAAGGCTTCCTACTTGTGGAATTGTGAGGAGAATACGGACGAGACGCTCATCACGTACTTGCCAAGTCCCATACGCTACACTCAATCCAAACAACCAAGAAAATACCTGTTGAGGAGTGTCTAATGCCAACTTCGGAAGTACAAAAGTTGTGGGCACTACTAGTTCTTTGAAGCGTGCTCTTTGCAACGTAATCGATGGGAAATACCTTTGCAACCACTCATCTATTCGTGCTAGCTCATCTGAGGTATGTGCAGATTTATAGAGGAAATAGTGTGTTGCGTTTTTTTCTTCGTCATACGAAGCATAGGTAAGAAGTCAGTGCAAACACGCTTGTGTATCCAAACCAAAAGTGAGTGGGGCTCTTTCGTAGAGAGTCACCAAAGACATGCCATCTCCTATGTCTTGTCGTAGCTTGAAATGAAATGCACGTTTCCACCACACCAGTACAGGAAGCTGCGTGGGCAGTGACCACACACTACCCGCTATAGTTTGGGTCATCATTTTGCCAAGCTCTTCATCGGGTAATGATTGATCTACGAGGAGATGCTCACGAAGGGTAAGTTGCATCACGAACTTAGGAAATAAAAAATATGATTTGTTCTATGCGTTCTGTTTAACAATCTTGTACATAATGATAACCTCAACCATATTCACAATCAGTGCTGAACCACCATGGCTTACAAACGGCAACGTCAGTCACGTCAACGGCACCAGTTTGATATTCACTCAGACATTGATACACATCTGCATCATAATCATAGAGACGAAACCGACTCAGATTAACCTTTGATAGGGATCTTTGATATCAGGCAGGGCACGCAAAAAATATCGACACAAAAGAAGGTACAAGAAGAGAAGAAGGGTGCTTCACAAAAATCACACCTCTTCTGCAAAGGCAGCAAAAATAAAATCACTCTGCGCCTCGGGAATATACCCAAATTTCTGCAATCATTTACCATATCATTTACCAATCCACCCTCCTCAACCAACAGCTATCAAGGCTTGTTTAGTTTGTCGCCCAACTCCTCTTCACGAACTATCTGCATCCGGATTCAAAAAATAAGCCATTCTTTTGTTGATGTACGAAAATTGGAGAGTAGCGATTACACCAAATACTAGCGCAACACCAAATAATGCCGCAATGAAACGTTTTTTGCCTCATGCATACCAAAACATCAACATGGCAACCGTAAAGAGTACAAGAATCGTCCCCAAGTCAGGGACAAACAAAAAGATACTATAAATAATTCACGTGATAATGGTAAATCACAAAAAAAATTGAAAATCATCCAAGACACGTTGTTTTTTGGTAAGCCATGAAGCGATATACAATACGAATCCAATCTTGAAAAATTCACCAGGCTGAATTGTACCACCAGGTACCGAGAGCCAAGCATTAGATCCATTGAGTTCGATACCCAATGAAGTAAACAACAAAAACACTCCCCCCAAGGTCACCGCAAAAATCACATATTTGCCTTGGATAATCCACTTCATAGGCATCCAATACACAATTCACGCCAACACAAGTCCTACGACTAATTTGGTAAGTTGCTCAAAGAAATAGTAATAATTGGATGGATCCGTCATCACTCATTTAGCAACGAGGTCCAACGTCAAATCAAACGATTCAAAAATACTAACACTATAAATAGCGGAAAGTCAAAATAGCAGTAACAAAGCTCCTACAATCAAGATTTGCACGGTCAGCACCTATCAAAATAAAGTGAAAAAACATCATTTGACTGTACAGAAAAGGGAATCATTTACAAGCGACTCGACGATTTGCATTTCAGAGGTGAATCGTTACAGTAAACATTGTGTTGCTTTACTCATCACCACACAAGATGCCAGACTTCTTGGTACCTCTCTTTGTATGAGGTATAATACAGTTTATCAAGCTCATCATCGATTTCACGATGAAAGGGGTATTTGAACGAAAGGCATTGTGGAGTGCGGGATGATTCCCTTCCGTTCATAGTGGTATGGCTGCGAGCATTAGTACATTGATGTATTTGCAGTATGGGCATGAATCAGCGGCATTTATTATTGCCTTTTGTTTCTCATTTTTGTTTCGATATGATGCTGCCAATGTCAGATATGAAGCAGGACAACATGCCTCATATCTCAACAAACTCAGCGTCGAACTTGGTGAAATTCTCAATATGCAAAAAACTACCCATATGCTCAAAGAAAGACTTGGCCATACCTTCATAGAAGTTGTGGGAGGTATTGGTGTTGGCGTTTGACTGACTTTTGTCTACTTCATTCTGAGTAATATATAGTATGGCATTGTCCACTAGATCCAAAAAAATTAGAAATCGCGTCTTAATTCCTCAACGAGAGAGTCGAAAACGTTCGTTTATGAAACGGCTTCCCTTGTGTATTATCATCACGGTCACCGTGTTGTTTTTGGTGATTGCTTGGGTAATTATCAAACGCACCATACTATCACAGCAGCACACAATTAGACAAGTATCTTTTAGCCAAGAAAGCGTCTTGGTGTATGATCATCCTAGCATTTACAAAACAATTGGTCTTGCCTTCTCATGACAAAATCGGTATGTCATCAACTGGTTTGAAAAAGATACTATCGAATCAGGTATCAAGAAACAATTCCCTATCATCAAGTCGCTCTCGCTCTCTAGACCATCCTCCTCACAATTACTCATAGATGTGCTCTTTTATGAACCTACTTTCGTTTTTGTAACTCCTAAACAGGAGTTTGCCACTTTCCAGGAGGCAATATTTGATTTGGTCACGGGTAATCTGTTGGGTGACTCCAGTATTCACTTACTCCTCCCCGACTATACGGCTCCTTACACTACCCTAGACGGTATCTTTTATCAGATAAGTGAAGCAGAACTCAGCAGCGCAATTCACACCATACGTGACACCCTGGGAGTGAGCTATGTTTCTACCCTTGAATATATTCCCTGAGGCAGTAAACTTCGTATCACCTACAAAGATAAAAACGTACGGTTTCATCTCACCAAAGATATCAATCAACAATTAGCAAGACTCATCGACCTAGAAAATAATTTTGGCGAATTTGCCACCCTAACGACCATTGATGTAGGAAGTAGTGATGACCCGATTATAGAATGATAGCGCACACTCTATTTACCCTTAGCAAAGCACTTCTATGGCAAAAATAATGATCTGACTTTCTGGCGGAGTCGATTCTGCAGTAGCAGCATATCTTTTGCAACAACAAGGTCATGAACTCATTGCTTGATTTATGAAGAACTATGCAGACGAATCCAATCCCAACTGTCAGACGAGAGAAGATAGAGATATGGCACTCAAAGTTGCTCAGCATCTAGGTATTACTACGTTCGTCATATTTGATTTTCGCAAAGCGTATGATGAGCGTATTGTACAATTTATTTATGATGGCTATGCTCGTGGCGTTACGCCCAATCCTGATGTGCTGTGTAATAGTCTAATCAAGTTTTGATTGTTTCTCGAGCAAGCAACAGCATTAGGATGCTCGCACGTCGCTACCGGTCACTATGCTCGCGTAGTTGCACCTACTACAGACACAAAAAATTATAAACTCCTCAAAGGAGTCGATACCAACAAAGATCAAAGTTATTTTTTGTCAGGACTGACACAGTCGCAACTTGCGCAAAGTCTTTTTCCGCTCGGAGAACTTACCAAGACAGAAGTGAGAGAAATAGCAGTCAAGATCTGACTTCCCAATGCAGATAGGAAAGATAGTCAAGGCATTTGCTTTATAGGCAAAGTAGGAATGGAAGAGTTCTTGAAGAAAAAAATCCCTGTGAAGCAGGGAGAAATTCGTGATACTACAGGCAAAGTACTCTGAATGCATGAGGGTATGCACAACTATACTATTGGTCAAAGAGAAGGCCTAGGGCTCAATGGGTGACCACGATATGTCGTCAACAAAGATCCAGTTACCAATATTGTCGTTGTCGGTCATGCAGATGCAGAAGAGCTTTATCACACGTCACTGTCTACTACGGCTCGACATCGAATAGGAGAAGCTCGTTCACTCCCATTCATCGCACAAGCAAAAATTAGATATAGACAAGCTGATCAAGAAGTTACGCTCTCGAGTGAAGATGGAACACACATAGTCGCCACCTTTTCGCAACCGCAAAGAGCAATTACTTCCGGCCAGATCATAGCGATCTACGAAGGAGACGAACTCATTGCTAGTGGCAGTATTCAATAATTTTTCTCATGAAAATATTCCTTACTCTCGTCACGCTCCTCACATTAGGGTGATGCACACAAATGAAGGCTCCTGAACTACCCCAGGAAAGCGCTTTTGCATCATGATCCGTAGTAGGAATTTTTCCTATCAATAGCGGTGAAAAAACAGCAACTCTCCCTTCTGCCAGTATCGGCACAGCAGTGCGAATTTGACCTCGCCAATTGCTCACCACTGCTCACTCATTGACTGACACGTCTCAAAATTATCGTATACGCGATGCGTCCAACAACGCATGCGACATTATCAATCAACGAAAATATCCATCTCAAGATTTGCTTCGTATTGAAATATATGGCTCTTGTACAGGAGAATCACTGGATATTACCGTACACAAAATCAATGAAAGTACAGTAACCATCTGGCAAGAATATGACCTCCTCTCCTGTGCTCTGCTTGAAAAAAATGCTACTGAAGCCACAACTGATTGTCGTTTTGTACCTGGCATGAGTGGTGGTCCCGTCATGGACACGCAGGGAAATTTACTTTGACTCATCAAGGGGACAGATGAAAAACAAGGGTACCTCCTCTTGTTCGATAGAGAAATATATACTTGGATTAAGGAACAATAATTGGCTTAGTCATCATCCTCTTCATCTTCTTCCTCATCTTCTTCATAATTGGACAATGACGAACCTGATCCAGTCTTCTTGATTGGTGTAAACATTTTTTCGTAGGATATTTCTTTGCCAATAAGGCCATCAATCATTTTTTTGAGATCTCTGAATGAAAGTTCATATGTGCGTTGATAGACTTGTTTGTCTCTCATTACGGTACATTGTAGGTTCCAGTTATCTCAACTACTATCAATAATCCATCTCACGGTATATCCTTTCTTGGTTTTTTCTCTGATAATACGCATACAAGAAGAAAGTTCTTCACGCACGGTCTTGATATCTGGTGGCAATGTTTTTCACCAAATATCATGAAAAAATGCTAAGAAATCATTCTGCCCTGCGAAAAAAATCTTATCTTTTCCTCTAATTTCATACTGCTTGGTGATATGATCTCCAAGCGTAATAGTATAATAATCAGCATTTTCCATATCGTCATGCACACCAAGTTGTGCCTTGAATGCAGTGAGTGTCCTTGCTAGCGGTTTGTGTGTTTTCGCTAACGCTTTGTAATTTTTGAGCACCTCCATGAGTTCCCTTTTGAATTCGCTATTCAGGGTATGCCATGCACTCTTTCGTCCATCCTCTTTGGTATCGACGTGTAATATATTGTCTCTCCAGGTAGGTTGTTCTCTATTTGCGCTCTTTTCTACTTTTTTGAGTGTGCTGTTGTCGTGGGTGGGATCACACAACGCAGAAAGTATGACAAATAAACGCTTGTTGGTAGCAGCAATCTTCTCACCATGTTTCACAAGCATATCATCTATTTTCTCAAGCTGGATGAGCGAAAGTGGCTCATCATGCTGGTCCGGTTGCATGAGGTATTCATAAAAAAGATAAGAAAATCTTTACAAATTGACTTAGTAGGATTCAGTATATATCGAGCAAAGACCAGATTGCAAGTCTTCATAGAGACAAAAAAAGACCTCGCATTTATTACTAACATACATACTTTTAGTGAGTATTTATAGTTGTTTCATAGGTATTATGGTCAAGTATTCTCCTGCTACCCCACAAGGGAAATGTGTCTTCTGTGAAATTATCGCTGGACGTATCGAGACTCCCGGTATCTTTCGGGAAGACGAACAGTTTATGGCATTCTTGTCGATCTTTCCAAGCACACAAGGAAATACGGTCGTCATCCCCAAACAGCACTATGGGAGTGATGTTTTGGCGATGCCTAATGCAACATTACAACAGTTTATACTCGTAGCAAAACAGGTAGCATCCATACTCACTCAACATTTTGCTGATGTCGGTAGAGTGTGACTTATTATGGAAGGTACGGGAATTGATCACGCACACATCAAGTTGCTTCCAATGCATGGGACCGAGCATATGAAAAACGGAGAACGAAAACAATACCTCAGTGAGAAAGAGGAATTCTTTGAAAACTATACGGGATATCTCTCCTCTGCTGATGGCCCTAAATGAGATGAGGAAGAAATACGTGCATTAGCTGAGGCATTGAAGCAGCATTAAAGAAAGAACAAGCACCAAATACATAGGACTAGTCCGTCATGCTGAGCGTTAGCGAAGCATCCAGGAAAATGTCTGTAATTGACATCACTCGTATTTTTGTCTAAAATTGAATTTCATTCCTCCTGGATTTGCTATCCCTAAGGGACTTCTTCTCGTGTTACTCGACTCAGAATGACAACAATCATCTTTGGGTATTTGGGTATTTGTTCATTTGACTATTTAATTTACACTTTTCTCAACAAATTCCACAACGTCCAGCCCGAAGCCAACGTACTCACCACGAAAATAGTAACAAATTCAATTCCAATAGCGCGCAATACTATTCCTCTCGCAGGGAGCAATGCATCAGCAATACGCATACTATACACTTCTTGGAAATACGGATCAAAATATCGTTCAGCCAAAAGGAAAATTACTCCAACTAGCAACATTGCGCACAGCAAGAGAACGGCTGTATACAGCCAAAAAGGAAGTGCTATCTTTCGATACTCTGCTCACAATAATTTCTCAAGTTCTATCTGTTTATAAAAACGCAAAAAATGTAGATTGATACTATATCGCAAGAAAAATGTAAGAATCACAATCACCAACACAATCAATCATCGCGAGGTCATAATCAACGCATGCATCAGATTAATTACCGTTGCTACCCTCGCTTCTTGTTGGGTGAAGCTAAATCATCCTGTCATTTGTTTGAGGTCACCAATGATTCATTCGTATTTGAGTACAATCGTTTTGAGTTGTTCGTATTCTTGCTGACTACGAAACATCACATACAAAGTCGGTGGCAAAGGATTCTCAATACCAAATTTTTCTAGATTACCAATGACGTTGGGAAGTCTCTTTTCGAGTAGGATAAAGGCATCCTCCTTGGAATAAAACTCTACCTCCATACCCGCGTCTTTGAGCTCTTTCATCAATTCAATCGTCTGCGCATAGACGACATCTTTGGATTTTGGATCATCGTTGAGATAAAAATACATGCCAAGCTTTTTTTGTACTTGGTCTGCAGACTGGTCGATTTGATAACTAGCAATACCGAGAATATTGAGGAAAAACAACAAAAAAGCAGTGATCAGTATACCTGAAACTACTTGGAAAATACCTGCACTGAGCAAACGCGCAGTGTTGCGCAATACCATACCGAATGGCCCGAGATGAACGTGAAACTTACTCTTCATGGTTGCGAATAAACTCTTCAAAAATACGCATCTTCTCTTCATAGTAGATTACCTCTCTTTCGAAAAACTGAAGTTTTTCTTTTTGATCACGATATTGTTTGATATACTTACTTGCCAGGACAAATTTCTTTTCAAGGATCAATACTTCAGTAAGGTTGAGGATAATTTCTGCATCGAACTCATTGAGATGATATGCTTTTTTGAGATGCAAAATACCTTCTTCTCTATTCCCCGACCAGTACTCACACAATCCATAGCATCTCAATACTTCAGCATTATCCTGCTCAAGCATATGTAGTGCGCGTCTGAAATAATCCTTTGCTTCTGCCCAATTGGTCTTCTCCATTTCCAATACTCCTTTGACATAGTAGCTCATTGCATCGTTATCGAGCTCTTTTTCGAGTAAAAAATTTATAGGCTTCTCTGCCTTGGAAATTTCTCCTTTTCTAAACTGCAAGTCAGCAACCTGAAATAATACCTCTCTATTTCTAGGATTTTGTGCCAACAATCTATTGGCTAATGATAGCGCACCATCATAGTCGCCTAATTGTTTGAGTTCTTCGATTTTTTGGAGATGCATATCTTGCATGAGGAAACGTACGTATATCGGTAAAGAGAGAGCGAGGAAAAGAGAATATCTGCTTACGTCTCAACTCTACCCGTCCACCCGCAAAAACACAAAAAAATACCTGCACTTACGATGATATCCATTTACACATTCCAAAAAACGTACATAGCTGGTAAACACTCGTCAAACAAACAAAAAATCTCCAGAAAGGAGATTTTGGGGTATATTCTAAATACCTAGTTATTCTACCGTAATTGCTACAGGCACACCAGGACCCATAGTAGGAGCTATCACGACCTTTTTGAGCAATTTAGCTTTGACACCAGTAGGTTTGTTCTCAATAACCGCTTTGAGCAAGGCATGTACATTCTCTACGAGTTGCTCATCAGTGAACGAGAGCTTGCCGACACCAACATGCACATTGCCTGTTTTATCAAGTTTGAACTCTACTCTTCCCTTCTTGATTTCACTAATAGCATTTTCAATATTTGGTGATACGGTACCAGCTTTGGGAGAGGGCATCAAGCCTTTGGGACCCAAGGTCTTCGCTACTTTTGCCAAATCTCTCATCATATCAGGTGTAGTGACCAAGACATCGAAATTGATATTACCCGCTTCGATCTCTTTGATCAAATCATCACTTCCTACTACATCAGCACCAGCAGCTTGTGCAGCCTTTTTCATATCTTCAGCTACAAAGGCAGCTACTTTGACGGTTTTACCAGTACCGTGAGGTAATACAACGGTAGCTCTGATCATTTGATCATTGTATTTGGGGTCTGCAAAAGTCTTTGCATGTACCTCAAGTGATCCACCGAATTTACTATAAGAGACTTTTTTAGCCAATGCTACCGCTTCTGCGAGTGCATAGGTTTGACCAATAGTTACCATTTCTTTCACTTTTTTGTACTTCTTGCCAGCGTGTGCCATCGTGGTGAAACGTATATAATAAAAGTGGTCCTAGCGGAACTGCTTCAAGAGCACTCCTCCCACATGTGTGAACAGACGAATTGACTTTATTTGATTTCGATACCCATACTTTTCGCAGTACCCGTGATACTCTTGATCAAAGAATCCTTTCTCTTGGTATTCATGACAGGCATTTTGATCGCAATGATATCATCCAAGTCTGCCTTGGATAAGGTAGCTACCTTGGTCTTGTTGGGGGTTGCAGAACCTGATTTGATGCCTGCTTTCCACTTGAGCAAATCTGACATCAACGGTGGAAAAATCTGCATATCATATGATCTATCAATGTAGACCCTGATAAGTACAGGTACTTTGACATCCACACCAGCATATTGCTTCATGGTATCCATAGTTTTGTCGTTGAATTCTTTGACGAATGCACCGATATTGACTCCGTGCTGACCCAAGATTGGTCCAACTGGAGGTGCAGGAGTAGCCTTGCCGGCTTTCATATGCAAGGTCAACTGACTTTGCAATTTTTTGGTAGACATGATAAATTGGGCAACTAAAGATAAAAAAACATAACGCAACCTACTACTCTACATCGTAGAAAGCTCCAAAACGCTGGGGCAAGAGTGACTTAGCAGTATAATAGACACTATACGGTATCTGTACAAACCACACATGCTCTCTTTCAAAGGTAACGAGCATCACAACTTGCTTCTGTGCGTACATAGGCAAATTGATGAATACCACTTTTTCACCCAAGAGGTGATTGACTTGTATATCTTTTTTGTCTGCAATTTCAACTATATTTCATCACAAACGCAAGACGAGAGATGCGAGTCCTTCAGGCTCTTTTCACAAAAAGGTATACAAAATACCACGATCATCAGCCAACACCGGAGATGGTGACTTGAGTCAGAGCAATTCTAGCGATGCAATACTCGTATTGGTCTTTTGAGTACCTGGCAAAACAAGTTGATCACTTGCTATCGGACTCCCTCCTCCAAACAGATCTTGCACTGAATAGAAGGTTCTCCCTGGTGCGTTTTCGGGACGATCCGTCAAGCTCAGTGCATCTGACCCATCACCCACATCCAACAGCTCATCGGGAAGTATATCCTCTTCAAAGGCAAGAAAAGGGTCATTTCACGCACTACTCACCGCTTTCTCCAATAAACTATCACCACGTACCGCCCAAAAAACTATATACACGAAAAGTAGTGCGACAGAGAGCGCAGTCAATGCTTTGGTGGCTCATGCATACTCGTCTTTGGTGGTCATGCGGGAAGCAAAAGATAAGAAACAATTATGAAATTCTTTCCACTTTTTCAAAGGAAACCATCAATGGGGTATTTCTCCCGAGGATCTCAATTTTGACATACAAGTATCCTTTGGCAGGGTCGATTTCAGTGACAACACCTTTCATACCATTGAAATCGCCTTCTTTGACGATCACGATATCACCTTCTTGGAAAGGTACCGCGTATTCTGCTCTTTCATTCTTCTCTGCTATGTGTGCAATCATATCATCATACTCTTTGTCGGTCAAAGGAATGGGACGAATTTCAGCTCCTACAATCAATCTCACGCCTGGTGTATTTCTGATCACATACCAAATTTTCTCGTTCATTTTGGATTTTACGAAAACATAGCCTGGATACATCTTCCTCACTTTGACAGCTTTTTTGCCATTTTTGTAGTAGACTTCGTTGACGGTGGGGTTGAGATAATCAACAATCTCGTGCTCGAGATGCTGTTTACTCACTCTCTCAGAGAGATTCTCAACTACCAGAGCCTCTTGTCCTGAAACCACGCTCAAAACATACCATCTGTATTGGTTGTCCTCAATTTGTTTTTTGATATCTTGTGCTGGGTTCATATCTTGGAAACTCATAATTATTGCATCATAGTGTAAAACTCTCTATACAATGCACCAAAAAATCCATCCAATATCGCAAAAATAATAGCAGAAACAATAACTGCTACGAAAATAGATATCGTGACCTGCACAATCTCTTTGCCAGTAGGCTTTTTGACTTTCTTGAGGGTATCAAGGCTGTCATAAAAAAACGTAAACATCGGCTATACCAAAAAAACGTAAAAAGATGTGCCTACCGTATAGAATTACCGTGAAATTGCAAGGAAAAAGGGCCTAATTTTTGACAAAAGGTCATTTTCTAGGTATAGTAGACTATGCGGGTTACAAATCTCTCTGCGGTTGCTGGGACCGTGGCCCCAAAACCCCCCGGTGCTCCGCACCACCCCCCTTCGTAAGGGGGGAGCATCCGATGGCAGTCACTTCTTATTTCTTAACTCTCAACTCTCGCGATGAACCAAAAAGACCTCCTCATTACCCTTCTTGAAAAACTTGGCGAAGACTGGCTTCCTGCTCAGGGGTTATTGGTATTGGTTAAAGGACAAGATATACAACCAGCACAAATCGAAGCGCTGACGCAAATCATCCTCCACGCCCTAGACGACACGACGAACGAAACCTTGAGAGCTAAGCTCTCCCAAACCGCTGACTATCTCCGCCAACTTCATGACCTAGAAACGGCAGACAAGGCAAAAGAAGCTGAAGAGTTAGCGAGATTGGAAGAAGCAATTATGCACATGTAATTTTATTTATAAAGCACAGGCATCATGGCAGATCCAGAAGTAAAACAACAAGATGAGGAACAAACAGATCCCAAGAAAAACCCCAACCTCCTAGATGCAGATAAGGACGGCAAGATTTCTGCCGATGAACTCAAAACCAAACTAGAAAGTGCTGATGCTAGAAATTTTACTTGGAAAACAAGCGAAGG
The DNA here is from genome assembly GCA_964447535.1 of uncultured Candidatus Peribacteria bacterium. GTDB lineage: Bacteria > Patescibacteriota > Gracilibacteria > Absconditabacterales > Absconditicoccaceae > CAYUST01. The sequence goes on along the minus strand of CAYUST010000007.1, from coordinate 29,633 downwards.
ACTCAAAGCATATCTCGAAGATAAGCCTCAAGATAAAGAAGCATTCAAAACGATGTGTGAAAAAATACTTACTGATCCAAAAAACACGTCTCTCAATTCGACCAAAGATAAAATGGAAACAGCCCCTACGCGAGCTGAGGTTTCCAAAGATACAACACTTTTCACCTCTCAAGAAAGAGGTACCATCGCTCTCACCTCGCTCTATCTATGGCTCAAAGGCACTCCCAAAGCAGAAAACTACGAAACCGTGAGAAACTTTTTACTCAATGGAGTGGCGAAAGATGCACAGTGAGCAGATCTGAAACTTGATCAACTGGTAGCTCCCGAGAAGTGATGAGATGAAGTAGTTTTGGGAAGTGAAAAGGAGGGAGAAAGGGGAGAAAAAAAGAAAAGCGGACTTGGTACTACAAACCAATGAGCTGAACAAACTCAAGAGGGCACTTTATCGACTCAAGAAAAAACTAACGCCAAAACCATCACAAATGAGGAAAATAGTAATCAGTGACAAGACACAAATCAATCTAACCCAAAAAATATAGAAAAACAACAACTCACACAAGAACAACAAGAAGCACTCGAGAAAAGCTCTCAAGAACTAGTCGAGCAACACCGCCAGTTTACTGAAGGGATTCAGCGCCTTAATAGTAAGCAAGGAATATGAGGAAGAATCTATGAAAATAGTCCACTCTTCGGAGAGATTATGATAACTGCTAAAGAAGAAATAACAAATAAAACAAATAAAGTATACAAGGACATACAAAATGATTATTCAAAGGACTGGGAAGAAATCAAACAAAACCTCCCTTCTATATGCACAGCAGGGAAAGATATTGCCTTAGGGAGGCAACAGATTGACCTCAGCAAAATTACTGATGGGGAATGAAAATTAAACAAAACAGGTGAAGTAGTACGTTTACAAATGCTGGCATCGCTCAAGATTATACATGAAAGTTTTGATTCAATCACAAATGAGCTCAAAAAAAATGCTGATGCTATCGCTGCAGCATGAACTCCTGAAAGATCATTACTAGATGACTATACACAAACTATGGAGTGAGTAATAAAAAATGCTCGCATACTTCTCACCAATATCTGATCCGAATCTGGCAACCCTGCCGAAGGAGCATTCCTCCAACAAATTGAACAAATCAACAAGAAGAACTTCTCAGACCAACTTTTCTCCGGAGAGCTTCCTGCAGGTTCTACAACTATTACTGATATCTACAAACCTCAAAAACAGTTTGATGCTTTTCTTGCAAGCAACGAAAGTATGAGTTCCACCTTTGGTCTCCCCAACACCCTCAAAAACGCTAAGCTCGATGATATCAGCTGAGCATTGAGCAAGTTCAAACAAAATACCATACCCCATGAGATCAATGGGGAGATTATCTATTTCAACAAAGACCAACTGAATAAGCAATGATTTTTGTCAGATACGGGTGAGATAAAAGATGAGAGTGATCAACTCCTGCTCGATGCAAAAGCCTCTGGCAAAGTCGGTGCGTGGTCGGTCTCAGAACTGGTGAACGATGCACATCAAAACAAAAATGTCATTTTCCATCCAAATGAGGACGGCAAAGATATCAGAGAGTTGGGAGACGACAAACAACAAGAACGACTCGAACAACTTGCTGAGCAACCAGTTACTGAGATGTCTGAGAAGCGAGAAGAAAAAACATTTGCAGAGCAAGACCTCGCAGGGAAACTTGATAAAAAGGCTAATCTCAGCGAAAGCAGACTGATCCTCACGGACATTTTGAAGCAACCTGGACTCAAATGGACTGCTCTCGGGATGGAAAAGCCTGACCAGTCACTCATCAAAAAAAATGATTTTCTCAAACTCAATGTAGGTGATGAAACTCGTTACATCAGCACCAATGACTATCTCGATCTCACGCAAGACTCGCGTGAATTGAGCAACAGAGAAAAAAATAATATCGATGATAACCAAGCTAACGAAGCTGAAAAAACGCGTATCAACTATCTCGATCTAGCAGAACAAAAATATAATCTATCAGCTTTTGAAGATGACTGGAAGGTTGATACGCAACGCTCCAAACTAACGTTTGCCAACAAAGAAACTGATCAAATTATTGGGCTCGATATGAAAAATACGGACGCACCTATCTTCTCGTTTAGACTAGACAACAAACCTTTCTCACTCACCACATCACCAGACAAAGCTAAGCAAGTCTTCGATCGTATCCAAGATCTTAACGAAAAATATACCTCTCTCCAAGAAGCTTTCAAAGACAAAGATACGAAATCTACCGATCAGGTATTTCAACTTGGCTTCCTGCAAGATCATGCAAGTGACCTCATCAGCGGCAACGAAATGACTTTGGATACCACAACACGTACGGGCATCAAGGATTTACCAACCTGAAAAAAAACACTTACTATAGATAACTTCATCTATGATGATGCAACCAGTCTGCTCGCCTATAGCGCTACTGACCAGAAGAAAAAAGAGGCAGCTCCGCCTCCTGCGACTCCATCTAAAATTAATAAACAAACTACCTTCGAATAATGAGTATTTTGCTTATTTGTAAATTTGTGTATTTGTAACTTTGTTTTACACCTCGCTCGTCTTTGTCTGTCTCATCAAATGGAGTACGAACTTATCAGCAAGTCTGTAGCGTTTTTCGAAGTCTGGTACGGTCATGAAGACGACGCTGACGTATTCGATCAAGTATTGTCTAAAAATATTGTTGATATCTTCTTTGATACTATCTAATTGCACCTGCTCGTCTGGATGATAAATCAGTACGAGATCCATCTCAAGTTGGACGCCAAATAATTTTCCCCAAAAGTATTTTTCAATCTTCGTCCCCTGTACCTCAAAATATGCACGCAAATCATACTGCAATGCATAAATGAAAAATTCCTTGATATGGTCACCGAATCCCTTGGTCAAATAAATGGATCGTTTTGCACTATCCTTTTTGATTTCAACCGCTCCAGCATCTTCGAGTTGATCTATCTGTTTTTTGATCGCAGGAAAAGACCATTCGAGTTCTCATTCAAATGCTCTGATTGAAATACCTTGTCTCCTAAAGACCAAATACTTCAAAATGTCTGCTTTCGCCTTGCTCCCAAAGAGTTTGTCTAATTTCATAGAAATTATGGTTATATAGAGCTGATGACAACCAATAGGTATCACCACTATATATGATAGTTTCTCAGCGTTTTGCAAGTGATAGTTGGCTAGTCTTTTGCTTGCATCCTTTCGCGCAACCTGTATATAATCTATTGGTTATATAGTAAACATGCTAACTATTCTATTCCAATAGATTAGCTGATAAATTGATACGAAAAATTATAGATTAAGTTATCAATTTATTAGTATACCGTGATAACCATTTATCACTCTCCTCAATTATGATTCTGTCAGATGGAACTATACGCCGTATGCTCCTCGAAGAAGAGCTCAAACTCATACTGCCAGATGGTGAGTCATTAGAAGACGTGCTCCCCAATATCGTCTGTGCAAGTTTTGACCTCAGGCTTGGTAATGAGATCAAACGGTTCCCCAAACAGGAAGCTGTACTCAACCCTTTCACTACCGACTCACAGGTTATCACCCAAGTCACCACCTATGTTGACGATGAGGATATCATAGTGCAACCTTGACAATTTCTATTGGCAGCGACCAAAGAACGTTTTGGTATACCCGCAAATATTGTAGCGAGAGTAGAAGGCAGGAGTAGCCTAGCTAGACTATGACTGATGATTCACATCACGGCTGGCTTCATTGATCCTGGCTTTGGGCGAGACAGTCCCTCTACTATCACCCTAGAGATCTGTAATATCAATGCGATGCCTATTGTCATCAGACCAGGGATGCGTATATGTCAGATCGCCTTCGAAACCATGGACCAACCAGCACTTCTCCCCTACAACAAAAAATCTAACGCCAAATACAACGGACAAATCAGCCCTCAAGAAAGCAAATTATTCATCAGTGGGTAGAGAGAATTACTATCGACTTTTGCTATAAAATATGTAAATTACTTGAGCGGGAATTTCACCAAAACACCGCTATAAATTATGATCAAAAAACATTGGAACATACTGGCAGTCGCCATGTTTGCAATCGGGTGCATCCTATTGTACCCGTCAGTATCAGTATTCATCTTCAGGAACTACGAGGTTCCTGGGATGCAACTGACCCATGAGGGTCTCACCCTCTACGGATGGTTCATTGCTGACACAGGCAACCGCCTGATCGGCGTCTTCCTCCTGCTTGGCCTCTTGGGCAGCGGGTTTATGAAGGCCAGTTGGTGGTTTGCCAACATGGCATTCCACAAAGAAAATTAAGAGATTTTTCTCACCCTACGCCTGGCTGAATTCAGCTAGGTTTTTTTTTATTTTCTCACATCGTGAGGTATTATGCGACCATGCATCTGGCTTGAGAAGGTAGGATCTCAACACATGCTGACGGATCGGTCAGCGCTTAAACAGACAATGTACCAACTGAGCAACAAGCGTTCTTGTTGCTTTTTTTTGTGCCTAAAAAAAGATTGATCTTTGAAGTATCGCTCTGAAGTCTTGTTTCTTAATTCTTAATTCTTATTTCTCCCTAGTACACCAATGGAAATTCCTTACATAACTGCGCTATCGTCGCACGGACTTCATCGAGTTTGGTTTCATCTGCATGATGCAGCAAGGCAGTATCAATTGCTTGTGCGAGGGTAAGCATCTGCGCGAGTCAGAGTCATCTTGTTGTGATAGCAGGCGTACCCAGTCTGATACCACTGGGGTCCATCGGTGGTCTCGTATCGAAGGGAAGCATATTTTTGTTGCATGAAATACCGACTGATTCGAGGATATGCTCTGCTTCTTTGCCAGCGATAGGAAGTTGATCAGGGAGAGTTTTGGAGGTTGCATCCAGGAGCAAGAGATGATTTTCTGTACCATCGGTGATAATGCGTCGCCCCAAATCATGCAATCCTCCTGCTAATGTTTGTGCGTTTTCGATGATCTTGCGTGCATAGTCACGGAATGAGGGCTGCAATACTTCTGCAAAGGCGACCGCTTTGGCAGCGACGATATGCTCGTGTGGTCATCACTGGATACCAGGAAAGACTCCTCTATTGATAGATTTTTCTAAGACGAAATCGGTGTTGTTTCTTTGAAGTTTGCCGTTACGATAATAGATCAACGCACCTCTTGGTCACCTCAACGTCTTGTGGGTCGTTGTCGTCACAATATCCATATATGGAAATGGGGATGCTAATGCTCCACCCGCGATAAGTCAGGCAATGTGTGCAATATCTGCCATGAGCAACGGTCTATAGTGATGTTCTTTCTCTACCGCATCAGCGATCGCAGCAAATTGCGTCCAATCTAGCGACCCTGGATAGGCACTAAATCATGCCAAGATAAGCGCTGGTTTACTCGCGAGTGCTTTTTGTTTGATCTCGTCGTAGTCGATGCGTAAGGTCTCAGGATGCACACCGTAGGAGGCTATGTGAAAGTAGATACCAGAAATGTTGAGCGGATGCCCATGACTCAAATGCCCTCCTGCTGCGAGATCCATACCCAAGATAGTATCTCCCGGTTTGAGCACTCCGAGATACACTGCGGCATTTGCAGGTGATCAACTCAACGGTTGGACGTTTACTCATCGCGATGCGGAAGCAAGATCTTTTTGGGCTTGTGCATACCCAGCATCAGTCATACAATCTGGTTCATCAGCAGTCACTACACCAAACATACGTAATGCTCTGTGTTGTGTGAGCACTTCCATACGATCTACCCATTTCTGTCCGCCATAATAACGCTTACCAGGATTGCCTTCTGAGTATTTGTTGGTAAACACATTGCCGTATGTTTGCATAACCTCGAGAGAAACATAATTTTCTGAGGCAATAAGCTCTAACTCATGTTGTTGACGTGCATATTCTGCAGCGATAAGTGCGTGAATTTGGCTATCCATAGGCGTCTTAGTACGGATATAAAAGAGAACTAACAACGGTTATATAGAAGAGCTTGTATGAATCAACTATGAAATCAAATAACTCACTACACCCACAATTGACAACATTCAAAAAGTGCTCGTGTTGCGCAAGTGATTGTAAAAAAATAAAAAAAGGATATCATCAAGCGTTTTATTCTCTATGTGTATGTAGATGTGTATGAATTCACCTACTGGTCAAAAAGTTATTTGAGGTTTGCGTATCTTACTTGGTATTGCTATGCTCTACTTTGGTGTCACTAAAATTTGAGCGAGTCCTGAAATGATGGCATTTATAGGAGGCGCTGGACACAAATTTGGACTTACTTTCCTCAGTACTACGGTATGGTTTTGGATCGCAGTCGTAGGAGAAATTTTGGCAGGAGCACTCTTACTTACCGGACATTGGGCAAAAGTTGGTGCACTCCTCACCCTCATTATCATGGCATTCGCTATCAATGCAGTAGGAATGAATCTCAATGCCGGCCTCGTTTCTCTTGGATCATTGGTGATTGTTTGGTTTGGATGTGGTACACGATGTATGTGTAAGTGTCCTGACTGCAAAGCATGCAACACTATGGGTGGACATCATCATCACAAAAAATAGGGAATTTCTTCACAACTAAAAAAACCCGGAGCATAAGCTCGGGGTTTTTATTTTGGCTGTTTGTTTATTTACTTTTCTGTGCCGTCAACGCTTTGACTACCTCCATCTTGGTTTTCAACCAGGTCTTCTCGATAGTGTTGGGATATCTCGTGAGATAGAAGACAGGATAGAGATTTGCAAACTGTGGATCTCGTGCTAGCTCAGTAGCAACACCTTTTTTGACCGCTTCGAGATTGGTGGCCGTATCTTCACTGAAACCAAGCGTGATGAGTTTATCTGGACCATACTTGTTTCTGAGATAACTCGCATAATCATAATAGGCCATTTGCTTTCTAAGTTTAGCAGTTTCAGAGAATCGCGTGAGTCAGAAATACTCGTCAAACCGATGTGAAAAGATTGGATATATTTTGAGTCTTGAAGCGAAATAGGTATCTATAGCATCATCAAATTTCCCTTTTTTGGAGATCACTCCTTGGAGTTTTGCTTCGTGCAAAAAATAATTTTGATCTCGTGTATCAAATGTCTCTAGTATGTACTGCTTCATGCCTTGTTGGATCGCCTCTGGTGTATGGAATCTGCCCGTATTGAAAGATATTTCCTGTGCATGCAATATACTTTCTCTCATGCTTGGTTCTGCAGGTCCAAATGCTCTTTTGTCTAGCATCGTCCTCAAGTCACGAAATCGACTAGCATCGTGATAGAATTCATCAAACGTTTCTGGTAAAGTTCTCCTTGGCGTGTCATCATCTTCTCGCCTTGCTCGTTGGTGTGAATCTGCGTATTTGCGTACATACTCACCGGTTCTGTGCTCATCTACTTCTAACACTACTTGTGTATCCATCTGAAAAAGATTTGTATCAATATCAAACTGCGATGCTCTGATTTTTTCGAATGCCATATGTGCTTCGTAAACAATTTAAATGAGAAAGTGTTTTATTGTTTTGTCAATAAAATACAAGTGTTTAATCGAAAAGAGCTATTACACTACACCGCTATGAAAAACTAGATTTCATTGGTGGTTTAGCTATCTCGCAAAGAGCTTATCGATCTGGTTTTTGGGGATTTTGACGATACTAGGTCTGCCGTGTTGGCAAACGAACATCTTGCTAATCCGTTGTTGTCCATCGATGAGTAAGCGTTGCATTTCTGGGAGAGAAAGTGGCTGGCCGGCTTTGATCGATGCTTTACAGGCTTTGGTTGCCAAGATCTCATCAAGCAATACCTGGAGTGAAATTTCAGGAGCCAGCCACAGTTGTTCGAGGACACGCTGGATATCTACGCGGTTAGCAACCAATGCTTGAGGCACAGCATACAAAATCACCTGTTGGGAATCAAACACACTTGCATCAAAACCAATTTCACGGAGTTGTTCACAACTACGTTCGATATCGATCATCTGCGGATAGCGCACCAGCAATGGTTGTAACAAAAGTTCGGGCACAAGTCACTGCTCCTCTATCTGTTGACGCATACGCTCGAAGGTAATTCTCTCAGCTAACGCATGCTGATCCACATAGTAGAGAAAGTCCTGTGAAGTAAGCATGATATAGCTGTCTCGGAGCTGGCCGACGAGATGGAGCGTTTCGTTATCTAATTGGACGGTCGTGTCAGTCGTAGGTTGGAATGATTGTGCACTGGTGAAGCCCGCTTGCTGGGGCAAATCGAGTGACTGCTGATGACCCGCGCCATACTGTGCATATCCAGGACTCGTAGATTGTCGTGCGGGGCTGAACGATGCATTTGGATGCTGCGCTCGATGGACTTTCTGTTCGCCGAAACTTGTTTCGATCGCTTGCTGAACACGCTGAAACATACTCCCTGGATCCAGAAATCTCACTTCTTGTTTTTTGGGATGGACGTTGCAGTCGACTAGTGTCGGGAGACAGTCGAGAAAAATCACGGCAAAGGGGAAACGATTCCCAGGCATCTGTCTTTGATACATATCGAGCAATGCCTTCCTGAGTAACTTATCAGTAACGGGTCTGTGATTCACATACAAATAAATATGATCACCCGTAGGGAAATGTAATGTTGTATCACTGATGAGCCCATAAATATGTACTTGTTCATCTCACAAAATTATCTCTCTGAGATGCGCACCTCGTTCTTTGTCGAACAACGCCTGCACTCTCTCGAGTAACGTATCTACTTTGGAAAGTTGATAAATCGTTTTCGCGTCCTTGATCACCGTCCAAGCAATCTGCGGATGTGCCAAAAAATAATTGAGCAACACATGATGCACATGCGTTCGTTCGGTCGTTGCTGATTTGAGAAATTTTTTGCGTGCGGGGATATTTGCAAAGAGATGTTCAATAATAATCGTAGTGCCGTGGGGATGAGCGAAAGGGAGTTCTTTGATATGTACCTGCTCGTCGACTTTACTCAGTTCTCGTCCTACGCCTGCGGGAAGTACTTCGTCAGCACTCCTCGTTTGGATACGCATCGTACTTACTTCTGCTATACTCGCCAACGCTTCTCCTCTGAATCCATAACTCATGATGTGTTCAAGATCTGCTTCCTCGGCAATTTTGGAGGTCGCATAACGCTCGATCGTCAACGGTAAATCTGTACGTGAAATTCCGGTCCCATCATCGCTAATAAGTAAACGAGTCATCCCCGCATCGGTCCCTTCAATACGGATTTGGGTAGCTCACGCATCGATACTATTCTCGAGCAACTCTTTCACCAACGCAGCAGGACGCTCGACGATTTCGCCGGCTTTGAGTCTGTTGATAAGATGTTGCGGCAGTCTGTGAATGGGCATGAGGAAGAGAATTGAGATTTAAGACTTAAGAATTGAGGACTAAGAACATCCGTCATCCTGAGTGCAACGAAGGATCTCCTAAATCATGAGATGTTTCGCTTCGCTCAACATGACGTGCATTTATTGTGCAAATGCATAACTCGCTTTCTTTGCCAACGTATCAGCTAACTCATTGTACGTCGTTCCAATATGTGCTTTGATTCGTGTTCGTTTGAGATGCGTGAAATAGGGAAGGAGGTAATCAAGTTCTTGTCGCAACTCGACGTTTTGGATAGGACGTCCGCGTCACGTAAGTTTCCGGCCTCTGGCTTTCCGCACCGGTAGCCATTCTGTTACTCATTTCTGGACGTACTGACTGTCGGTGAAAAGTTCAATATGTTTGTCACATGTCGCCAAAGCAGTTCCACCAAACAACCCCATCGGGGCAATTGGTGTATCTTGTTTTTGTCCCAATAAGACACGGAGTGTAGCAACCACTGCGGTCAGTTCCATCACATTATTGGTAGTATGCGGGAGTCCTCAAGAGTAATGTGTCACCTTTTTTCACTCAACAAATACCGCTGCTCGTCCTCATGGACCTGGATTCCCCAATGCACTTCCATCGGTAAAGATAGCTAATTTTGATTGCATACAATTCACATGATGCGGAACTAAAGGGGTTGGCTTTGACTTTGTAGATAACCTTATTATAGTGACATTGATATCTATTTACTCCCCAAATACAAATGGTCATCCTAGGTCTCATCGTCAGTACGCTTTTGCTTTTGGCATGCTGGTTGTGGGTATTTCAACACGTCTTCGCACACCAATCTCCTGCGCACTTTTGGCGTTGACTACTTGGATGAGGTATAGGCGCTCTCGTCGTCGTAGGTGTCTCGACCTATTACAAACAAAAAGGTATTGATATGTACGACACCAACATGCTCACTCCCATTATCGTCAGTGCAATTTTGATCGTGCGAAGTATCCTCACGCGACACCTTCGTCACAAACTGGTGATGATTAGTACATTTTTGCTCATTGTCCTATTAGGATCGTACTTTGCGTACAGCTCGCTCGTCGCCAGTAGTCTCATAGCGATCATCCTCGCAGCGACGCTCGAAGAAGCTATCAAGTTCTTCGCTGGACATCACAGATATATGCAACACACGGCCATCATCAGTGACCTCCTCATGCGATGTATGCTCAGCGCGCTTTGATTCGCTTTCATCGAAAATCTCGTCTATCTGCTCCAAGGCATAGGCTTCCTCCTGTGACGACAACAACAACTCCAACGATGAGCACAACTCGTCTTTGTGAGAAGTTTTTTTGGATCACGAGTCCATATGCTCTTTGGCGTACTCGTCGCCCGAGGCGTCATGCAACAACTCAAAACACACCAGTACCGTTGGAGTATATTGGGAATTGTGGGTGGCATATTCCTCCACACGCTCTACAATCTCAGTCTCCAAAGCGCAAGCGCAACCGCACTACTCGGCGTTTTGGTGGTTGGTTATTTCGTGTTTAGTTGGTTGTTGTTTCAAACAGATCGTTTGTATGTGTAGTAAATGTGTCAGATATAAGATATCAAATTTCTAAAGAAAAAAATAGCCAACTAATTGGCTACTCTTCAAATATATCCAAGATTGCAAAAGGAGTGGAGTCTTAGCTATCTTGCGTATACTTCTCAACAATCAAGGAGAGCTGTTGCAAAGCAAGAGTGATCTCCGAGGGAAAAGGCTGTTGGTGTGCTTCGTGATATGCCCTGATCTGTTTCACTTGTTGTGCAACCTTCAAAAGGACTGTATCAAATGCATCGACCTGCTCGAGCAAATCAAGATTAATTTCACCGATGAGTTCTATGACTTCGTCTAGTTCTCATGTTGCGAGCAATATTTCAGCTTGCTGCAACTGCGTTAGTATTTCATGGTATGTTTGAGGAATAGAACTACCTCAGATCATATCCTTCGTAATTTCTTGTTTCATCTGCTTGAGCAAGTCTGCTAATTCGTGATACAGGGTATTTTGTGTTGTCATCGGATATATTATAGAGGATAAATTGTTAGATAGGTTTTCTTGTTGTCCTATCTACTAACTGACATGATTCTATGGCAGGACAAATTCATGACTCTATTTTTTTTGCATCATATTTATTAGGAACAGGGACCCCATCTTCAAAATACGCAATTTCGATATCTGCATATACGGGCAAATTTACAATTTCCCCTTGCTGTACATCTTTACGATAGCTAGCAACATATCTTGCGACTACATCTGAACACCTTCCTGAAAGTTTCTCTCTGACATACTCCTTGGCTTTTTCACATTGTAGAAGTTCCTCTGGTTGTATAATCTTTTCTACCAAAACGACATCTATCTCATGTTCTGCAATAAAGGGATGCCTGCCGTCAAATGAGTCATGATTCCCTTGATATCTTACTCCTTCTATCTTGCCTCTATACTGGTATGGCTCCAAGAGAGGTTTGCCTTTTGCAATCTGGTTGAGGTTGGAGACAAATTTTTCATATCCGTTTTGGGAGGTGAAGAATATATCTATATCATTTGTTTCTTGCAAGCTACCATACAATGCCTTTCATCCAATATATCCTCCGTTTTGCTCGATAAGTGCCGCCAAAAGTGGATTAATTCACTTTATGATTCTCAATGCTGCCTTCTGGTCGCAATGGAGGCGAAACCGTTCTTTAGCAAGATCGACGAACTCAGGTTTCGTAGATTTCTGTAGTGTCTCAGAGATTTCTTGTGTTTTCTTTTGGGTATGAGCATCTTTCTGAGGGGAGAAATAGGAAACAATGTTACTCAATCGTGGCGCTAATGTTGTTTTCATAATTTTTGGTGTAAATAAATGAATAGAATATGGGTCTAGAATACTTTCCAATTAGTTCCTAACTGGGCTTGGATAGCCATCAAATATGTTCTTGTTAGCCAAATGTCGTTCTTGTGTCATGATTTCCTCAGGAATTTCTGATCGAGATGAGTAGTTCTTTATCTGTCTATATACAAAAGGCATCTTATCACTGAGAAATTTCTTTGTCCCCGCCAAACAAAATCATGCTGTTCAAGTTCTATCGTTCCTCACATCATCTAAGCATAGGATCAAAGATTGTTTTTTTATACGTTTATTGATTAATTCGACAGCCTCATGGAGACTTTTGGCTTCTATATGTGCGCTAAATTCTTCATCTTGCTTCCATACAAAATATGTCTTCCCAATCCTAGTAGTATACAACCCCATGTCGTCTAATGCTTTATATTCAATCTTCTCGTCGGAGTAATAGCTGTTTGCTTCTCTTGTGAGCATATACAGTCCCTCTTTGGCAATAACTACAATTCACTCACTTGTGTGGCATAACTTTCTATATGCCCTCAATCATTTTTCACCATCCTGCAAGTATGGGACGGTTGCGCACTTATTTTCATCATATCTAATCATATCAATCGGATATGTTCTAGAATTCCATTGCAATTGTTCTTTCTGTTTATTTCTATTTTCAGCACAGTAAACTTTATTACTGATATTTATTCTTTTCATAAACTTATCATGACACTGCATAACGTATTCCATTTGCTTGGCTGGAAGTCTTAGCGACCATCGAGATATATGAATACTATTTATAGTTTTTCATCTGTTGGTTTCAGCATAAGCATATGATTGACTATTATCTATGATGAAATTACTCCAAGTCTCACTTTTCATTCTAGCTAATTTCCAAACTGACATAGTATGTTGGATATTAAATCTTTTAGCATCATCCAATCTCCTAACACCTCTCTGGTAGAATTGAAACTGTTTGTTTGATGTGATATTCTCATCTAATAAAGTGCGTACTAATTCATTGGATAAATTGAAATCACCAAATCTATCAAATCTTACGCATGTGCCCATGAATTTTGCAATTTGTTTGGCCTCATCCTTTGATAGGGAATTCAATACATCCCCACTATAGGGAGAGATTCATCGTACTCCAGCGCTATCAAATCATACCTTTTCAGCAGTCAATGCTTTGACTATCTCGCGTGACATTAAAATATTTTCATTTTCTTCTGTCACAGGATATCTTGTCATCCGTCCGCGCCCATCATGAAGACCACGATAGGGATGCGGCCCTTTATCAGATAATGATACTTTATAACCCATTAAAGATTCTTCATTGATTTGATTAAAGGCATCTTGAATGTTTACTTTCGACATAATAATAGTTTTAAATAATAAATAATTCCATCAGATCATTCAGGACGTCCGCCATGCTGTAGGAATGCCTACGGAAATACCTGCACAACCGACTCCACTCCTGAGTGATCTGATCGAGATGTTGGCAGGATACGGATCCCAAATGTGAAAAAGACGGAGAAGTTAGGGAGAAAAATTCCCCCTCCCCTCAAAGATATGCAGAGAGGGGAGAGAGAGCCAAATTTAGATTTTCTCAATTACATATGCTTTCACTGCATCCTGGTTTGGGTATCCTCACCAGTATGCATTTCCACCTTTGATACCGAGGCCACTACCCCCATTTCGTCCACCAGGGAATGCATCACCAAGTTCTTTACACAATGCACCATCACCGAAGAAGTTGACTTCACCATCTCCAGAAAGGATCAAGAGATTAGTATATGTACCGAATAATCTATCAGTCACGGTAGCAGATTTACTATGAGGCAACATTACTACCACTAATTCGCCATCCAACAGCACTTCTTTGTTTGCTACCGCATCTCTAGCTTGATCTTCTTGCTCTGGCATAATACCTTGAGCTTTTCTATCCATATAACGAACCATATCGATCATTTTCTGCTGTTCCTTGGTATCATTGATACCTTTGGTTGCCAAGAGTTGTTGCATAGCAGGGATATAACCACTATCGTTTGCTGCAATGAGTTCATCTTTGAGCGAAGGTGCGACATCGATCATCTCCAATACCTGCATGATTGATGCTTTCTCTTGTGCTCTGTTCCCATGATGATCAATACTCATAACGTGAGCATACTCACCTTCACCGGCACCAGCCAATTCAATTGCTACAGGTTGCTTTCCTTCTGCTACCAATTGTGCAATTTCCTCTGCATAATCTTCAACTTTTGCTCCCCACCCCAATCCTTTATCCAAGTAAGGAATGTTGTTTACATCAAGCGTTTCCTTGATGTGTGTCATTTCTGCATCGTTACCTCCTAGCAAAAAGACTTTTTGTTTTCAATTGTTCATGTGTGATAATAATATAAGGTATAAAATCCTTCCCCATCAGATCATTCAGGACGTCCGCCATGCTGTAGGAATGCCTACGGAAATACCTGCACAACCGACTCCACTCCTGAGTGATCTGATCGAGATGTTGGCAGGATACGGATCCCAAATGTGAAAAAGACGGAGAAGTTAGGGAGAAAAAAAAGAGGATATAAAAACCTCCACCAGCTATGCTGGAGGAGGTAGTCAGAGAGTGGAGTTTCTGGTGATAGTATGTCTATTTAATCAACCCAGCTTTACGAAGTGCTTCTAACATATCATCGTTTGATGATGCACTAGAGGCAAAAGATTGTTCTTTGGGACTTGGGACAGCAGATGAAGTAGTATCCACATATCCTTGTTCCCCGCCAAAATGATATTCATACACATAATATTTGACGTCATTGGGATCTGCACCACAGAAGAAACCAGTTGTCTCTCCCATAGTGGACCAAACCTCCTCCAAATGAGAGCGAACGCGTGATCTACCACATGTCAGTTCATGACTATCTAATTGTCTTGTAGATAGCTTTTTGACGTTCTCCATAAATTGGATTGCTGACTCTAGGTCGCCACTAAATCCTCTTTCCAAAAGTCCATCTGGAAGATGAGCAGCTGCTATACGCTGACTTTCTTCTTCTTGTCTTTGAAGAATTAATGCAGGTATCGTAGAAAGATATTGATTAAGTTGTTGTACCTGTAATATACTTTCAGCTCACTGCCCTTGTTGCAATAAACTATAAAGAGTTTGTATACTCGTAGCTACTTCTTGCGCCTCATCCACAAGATATTTGTGTTGACCATCAATCAAAGAAGCTCGTTTCTGCTCTATTTTTGTTATTTCAGCACTTGCTTGTTGATACTCGGTCAAAAAGTTTTCTGTACATTGAGTGGCTTGCTCACTTATCGAAGTAATGAGACCACGGATATTCTCTTTGGTAATCATAGCACTAGCCGATGCTTTGAGCATATCCAAACGTTGTTTGAGTGCATTTCCCAAGTCTGACAATCTACCATAATATCATGTCCAAGGTTCTTGCTGTGGCACAGTACAGGCTGTTCTGACTGATTTTTCAAAGAGACGCTCAAGGCCAATTTTGGTTTCTTGTTGTGCAACTTCATATGAATCACGCAATCTAATTTGAAAATCAGGATCACTATCAGAATACAATGAAATATACCCCTCAATTTTTTGTCCCATCCTAGTCGTCACTATCTCTACGGGCGACAAAAGTTGCTGTACATAAGGAAGTACCTCATCAGGATTGGATATCCAAGATGTTGTTTCTATTTCAGATTTTTTGAGAGACCAAGCCTGAGAGACAGCATTAGCTTCAATTTTTTTGCGAAGCTCGGCTATGGTACTCGCTTCATATCCATTACATCTCATCACAAGCTGACGACCACTTGGCAACAAAAGCTCCTCTTGTGGAGTAGCAAATACCCAATCCTCTGTCACTTCAATCTTTGCATAGAATGTGCCGTACGATTCAGTATATGTGATAGGTGACAATGCACCATGCACTTCTAGTTTATCTGGATTTGCTATTTCGATCTGTTGTATCTGTTGTGTAGAAATAAGATCTTCAAGCTTTAGTGTTAGTGAGGCTGTAGGAATATTCTCTGCAATAAGTTGTTCAAAGCTACAAAATTTGTATGGCATAAGCACCTTATTGTACAGATCACGGACTACTTGAGAATCACGCTTTTCAATACTTCAACCACTACGTACATAATATGAACGATATTGTTCCAATATACTCATATTAGCACGATAGAGTTCATTTATAGATTCTGATCACGTATAATTATTCAACATACGGTCAACTAAAATATATTGTGTTTCTTCACTCCAGGGAGCTTGCTTTGGTTCACGTAAAGTTTCTTGACCATTGAAGATAGTGACATGGTCTTGTACGACACATTGTTTATTACTTTCCCAATATAGTCTTTCAATCTTCTTTTCGACCAAGTGAGGAGCTATCTCACTCATCCACTCTGGCTTGACGGCAGTGACATTTTTGAGCAATGACAAAGTCAATGATCTTCCTCTACGATCTTTGATAGCAATATTCATTGGTTCCCCCACTACCCATTCAGGATATTTATCTAAACGATTGATGATTGATTCCTTCGCAAGTTCACGATCATCACCGTTACGATACTTTTTCCCACCTGTATTACGATATAAATGACCGACTAATCATGCTGCTACTGATTTGAGGATAAGTTCTTCATTTTGCATATTATCATTGTAGCGATGGAAATTATATCCTAGGCTAGACAATGCTTCACGTAATTGTCCTCTAATTTCACTGGCCTGACCAAATGCTTTGGGGAGGATACCACTTTTGATCAGCTCTCCTCCACGCATCTCCTTAGCTTTCCAAAACAGTTCAAGTTCCACCAAAAGATCCGATTGATACTCTTTGTCAGAAGAAATAAGTCTTTCCCATCCTTTGAAATCAGCTGGATCATCATTTTTGGGACGTCTACGCAGACTTCCACTTTGTGATCCAAGGATCGATGCTATGGTAAGTACGGGGTTGAGACATTTATGTTCTACTGCTTCAATTATCATACGAGCAGCTTCTACATTAGTGGGGAACTTATTAATCTTGTGACCAAGTTTAGTGATCTTCCCTTGAGCATCCAATGCTTCGATAGCAATCAGTGTTTTCTTAGCTTCTGCCAAAACTTGTGCGTTTGGCTGATGATAAAACGGTAATGTGGTTGCGTCCAGTCCGACCCCCGCCAAACGCAATACCATCTGATCCAATAAGCTTCTCAAAATTTCTGGTGTAGGATATGCCGAGAATTGTGCATAATTTGTGTTGTTACATAGCACATACTCACCTTCACGCACTCTACCCGCACGACCTGCGCGTTGTTTGCAGTCGGCTTGAGAAATATTTGCCAAGGTCAATGTCTCCACATTATTCACCAATTCAGTACGCTTTTCTAAGCCACTATCTACTACTGCATCAATATCTGGGATAGTAAGTGACGTTTGTGCAATATTAGTACTCAGGATGATTTTTGGGAGACGATAGCTATCAAATACCCTGTCTTGTTCTCCAGCATCCAACTCCCCATGCAAAGGCAAGATAACTGCTTGCACTTTTTTCTCTAGAAGGGCTTTTTGCATTTGATTAATCTCTTCTTTACCAGGCAAGAATACCAAAGTATTTTTGCCAGAAGTAGCCATCCTCGTAATCTCATCAAGCATCTCATATGATTTCTTTTGAGCAATACCAGTATTGGGTGAACCAATGACAGGAAAACATCTCCCTGGCACCTCAATCACGGGAGCACTTTGGAAAAAGTTACTCAATCTCTCATGGTCTAATGTCGCTGACATCAAGACAATTTTGATATCTTCTCCAGCATTGATTGCTTTCTTGGCCCGAGCGATGAGCGTTTCGATATTCTGATTCCATTCATGGACTTCATCAATGACTAGGACAACTCACGTTCCCGTAGTTTGTTTGGATTTCGTCAGTTCACGAATGAGTTGCAAGCCGTCGGTTGCAAATAAACAACGTGTCTCAATACTATCATTGCGATCCACGGCAGTACGAAAACCAACTTTTCCTCCAAAACGACTTTGCATTTCTTGTGCTACACGTTTAGCAACTGACTTAGCAGCGACACGACGTGGTTGCGTCACCACAATCTCATGATCAGTATGCTCCAGCAAGAATTGTGGTACACGAGTAGATTTACCAGCCCCCGTATCTGCCACAACGATAGTCACTGGATTATGTTTGATAGACTCCAAAATATTTTCTTGGAATGCATCAATAGGCAAAGGAATTTTGCTTTTGAGTAAGTTTGTATTGAGATACTGTTGTGTCATCTCTCACTTTTTGTGCATGTGCAAATCTTGATTGCGTTGAGACTCTGATGATTTGTTGTGCTTATTAAAATCGTTCGTCATACGTAGTTGAAAGTAATAAATACTCCCCATCAGATCATTCAGGACGTCCGCCGCGCTGTAGGAATGCCTACGGAAATACCTGCACAACCGACTCCACTCCTGAGTGATCTGATCGAGATGTTGGCAGGATACGGATCCCAAATGTGAAAAAGACGGAGAAGTTAGGGAGAAAAAAAACACAAGTATGCAACTTGTGTCTCATGTAGAGATTACATCCAGGAACATACAGCTACTTAGCGGCACGCACCTGCGAAAGAAATTCGTGGAGTTTTGTTCTATCTTCCAAAATAAATGCATACGCAGCATGCAACTCTTCTTCAATATGCTCAAAATAATTACCTGTACGCACAATCTCCTCTAGAGATGGAAAACAGTACTTATAGGTTTTGTATCATCAACATAGTTTTTCATATGTTATTATCTCATGAGGAGTATATGATCTATTAAGCACCTCAGGTGCAACATCAGTCCGATCAACTCGTTCTTCATCTTGATGAATTAAATCTTTGATTTTTCTTTTATTTGGCCTTTCATGCAAACAATAATAGACCTCCTCAACATTATCAGAGAAGGTAGGACGTCCCAATCTACCAAGTTTTTGCTCAATAATTTCTCGCCCATCGTACTGATTGTACTCAATCGCCAAGTTCGTTGCGGGAAAGTTCAATCACTGTGCTAGCACATTGGTACAGATCAAAAATTTGATCTCTCAACTGCGAAAACGATTTTGTACGGTTATTCTTTCCATGCTCGTGTCGCTTGCGGATAATATAGCTACTTCGTCGTCTTGCAATCAGAGCACATCCATAAAATACTGCTTGAGTCATGCATCAGGTGTGTATTTGCAGAAATATATAGATGAATGACCATTTCTTGCATTTTCCAAAAATTGCTCAAACTCAATTTCTTTCTTTTCTGGCACTTTCTTCCAGGCATCAAGATGTTTCGTTTTCATCTGGAGACTGCGTAGCAAAGATGCATCTAGATTTTGCGTCGCCGTAAGTCCCAATAAGGGTATCTGTGCATCACGGCATGCATTGACAATATCAAGCAGATGTCATCCTCTCTCGAAATCCCCTACATAGTGAAACTCATCGATAATGACACGATCATAGTCCTTCACCTGCTCTGGGCGCAATGCTTCATACGTCCCCATAAAATTACCATCGCCATCGAGATGGACATCTCACGTTGAGACCTTAGTATTCTTGTCTCCATAATCCTGAAATACTTCATAGACCAGTTGTTTACATGGCGCAACATATGCATATTTTCATTTGTGTTGCGTAATTGCATGGTAGGTCTTACCAGATCAAGTGTCTCAAGTGATGAGTGTAGCGTCAGTCATGAATTTAAGTGGCGATAAACATTAGGCAAATCCAAAATACTTATTAGTAAGTAGTTCAATTCTTGATCCAAAAAGCATATACTGATAACCGGCTGGAAAAATATCCATCGTTCTCCACTTATTTACAGTGCAATCATATTTGAGTAGTACATCATCGATATCTCAATACAGTGATCCGGATATTTTTTCTCCATGTGAAGCTCTTTTAACTTTATCAACAATTGCATCCAATTCATTAGTAAATGATACAGCATTACTGTCACTAAGGTATTCAGTTAAATCATATAGTCTCGAAAAATAACTCAAAAATTCACTTGCCAAGGCATATGGCGTTGTTCTATTAATTCTTCTTTGTCTTTGAAGATAGTCTTCTCTATCACCTCATCTTCTTATTATCTCTTTAAGTTGTATTATTTGCGCTAAGATAGATGCATCTACACAATTTAGATGAAATCCAAATAAATCGCACTCATTATGATCCTTACTGTGAAACAAAGTATGCAAGACGTTTCTATACTCATCACACATCACAGGTGATTCTATACTAACTGCTTGAGTTATCATGTGCTTTACATATTGACTATCTATTTCTTGGAGTTGATCTAATATTTTACTTACAAATATATCGCATTCTTGTTCAGTATGCTCGAAAACAAAATCAATCCCAGCTTTAGTTATGGTAAGCTCTGAATTTAGTTTTTCGTCTATATGATCGCACTCATTCAAGAAATCATAATCTACAGGTCAATTTCAAACTACTTCTGAAAGAAATTGACGAACAAATTTTCATTTATCAGACCTTAGAGCATCAATACACTCAGACAAGCCTTTCATAATTGGGATTAATTCTTTCTTAGAATCAAAAAGACGGAATATTAGATATTCATGAATATTCTTGAGAATTCTAGTATTCTCTTTGCAGTATGCAGGTCTATATTCAATATTTATCGTCTTTACCAATTCCTTTTCTCTTTCAGATCGTGATTCAAAAGCATCATCACTATCTCAATACGATTCTCTTAACTCAAGTTCTAGTTTCTCTATTTGCATTTTTATGTCACTTGGCAAATACTCAAAAAAACGTTTATCTTTTATGATATCAAACAAATTGTCATATCAGACATCCTTTCGAAAAGAGACATCTTGCATTTGAGACAAACTTTCACTTTGATTTCTAAAAATAGTTTTCAATCAGTTTATATATTCTCGAATACTCAAGTCTTTTACTAGTGTGTATCAAATATAATCATAAAACGATTTATGAAGAGAATCAATTGCAAATGAAAATCAACCAGAATTTTCTTTTGTAAATCATATCTTACTACTCTGTAGCAGGAAGTCATTTATCTGTTTTTTGTTTATATAGACAGGGTTTTCAATAATTCAAGTTTCATCTCATATCATTACTCAGGCTGGCAAATCCCCATATTCATAAAATCATAATTCTAAAGACACTTCCTTATTCTTGTTGATGTCTCAGTTTCAAATCGAACTACAAAATTTTCTACAGAACTCCAAAAATTTATAGTCTTTCATACTCATTTTTTTAAATAGCTCTTCTTCTAGTTCAGGTTTAGGAATCTCGTATCTGTCCCATACTCGCAAGGCATCAGGCTGGAAGATAGTTTCTTCAATAATTCTTTGCAATAGTAATATTCTAGGTTCATCATATGCTATATCGTAAAATTTCTCAAGATTTGGATCTCATATATTTTCTCTTCCTTCTTCTCTTGTGCCATAAACATACAGAAACTCCCTGTAAATATCACTACGCTGCAAATATCAAGACTGAAGTTTTTCTCTCACTACTCTGTTATCTACGAGTAAGGTAATCATTCCCAACAACAAAGGGCTACAAACACTATCACGATATTGCGAAAATACCTGTTGTACTATCTGCGTATATACTGCTTGTTTCCTCGTAGGCAACAAGCGTTTGTATACATCAATGTATTTTGTAAGTTGCAGGTCATTGATAGGAGCAATTCCGTATCCGTCTCAGATACTATTCCGCAAATTTTCTTCAAAGTAACGAGAAGATATCAGGAACTTTACTCATGGGAATTTTTGAGATAGCTGCAGACACAAATCATGGAGTCCACTAATTTTCTCTGTTGACTTCTCGTCCAAAGCGTCAAATATGAATACAAATGAGTCCTTTTCTCAAATAGAAAACTTCTTAACAAATGCATCTGCATCTAATTCGTGACTCTGTAAATCATCAAGATTCACTTTCTCCGAACGTAATTGCCAAAGATTATGCTGTCACAAAAACATTGGATCTACTAGAACATGACTTATTTTTTCTAGCAAGAACGATTTCCCTGATCCAGCAGTCGCCTGGATAAAATGTACATTATTTGAGGAAGTCAATATATGGTCTATAAAAGCTTCCGTGGTATATTCCTCATTACTTTTCGTTTTAAAAAGCTCTTGTGGTACATATACTTCCTCCAATGTATGTTTTCCAACAACTGTTTCTACTTCTTGGTCATGAAGTTTCATACTTTTTTCAATAATCTTCTCTATGAGTAAAATATCCGAATTATTTTTGAAAGTACCTGTAAGTCTGTTAGGATTTTCCATGTGCAGTGTAACATATAACCCCTTCCAAGCATCATTTATTTTTCTATATCCGTATAGGAGTTTAAACAATTTATCTGATTCATAGTCACTTTTCTGGATATATGCACGCAAAATGCCATCAATACAGGTCTTTGTTTCACCGTCTTTGTCGTCTTTTGTATCATATTTATTGAGGATCGTCTCTATGATTCTTCTCGCCATCACGGGAGGAATAGGTTGCTTGAGAGCTCGCGTCAGGAGGTTTTGTCTACGGAGGATCTTTTTGTTGGGTTGTGGTCATGATAAACAATACTCGAGAAATGCCTCTGTTTGGAGCAAGAAATTATTGATCAGACTCATATTTTCATACGGGGACTTTTCTAATGCTATTTCAGGACTAATCGCATGAAAAGCACTGACATCTCTCTCATAGGTCGCAGGATCATAGTCTCGACTATTCATGGTCAATGCATGGATTGAATTGCCTTGGTCATCACACTGTGACATTTGCATTTGCGCAAATCAGGTATCGAAAAAGCTATCCATATCTGCAACTTCTTTGTTGGATTTCATGACTTGATCAGTCGCTTGGAGAGTTGTTCTGTAGGCAACTACAAGATGCAGCGCATCCTTATCATCTTGTGCTGCTACATATTTCCTCAATGCATCTACTCACTGTCCTGCTCTATCTATAATCGCACTATATGATTCTTCGTACTTTCCATCTACTTTTGCAAATAAAGTTGGATCATCTTTTTGAAGTTGTTGTTGCGTTGCTTTGGACAAACGAATAACTCTATTGGCTCCTAGCACATGTTTCTTGCCTTGATACTCCTCTATCATCGTTCTTTCGCCGGGTGCTAGATAGTCTTTAGCCAATAATCATTGATAGACATCAGCAGTGAATTGCTTTCTTGCATGAAAATAGTGTAGATTCGCGTCGAAACCAGGATCTTCTAGGATCTGCACTTCAGGGTTCAACTGTTGTACAAACTGTATCAAAAGTTCTTTTGTTTGCTTGTTACGTAGTGTGTCTCCAGGAGAATATACTTTTAATTTTTTGTATCACATAGCAACAATTTCCTCTGCTGTAGTTCTAATAGTGCTTGTCTCAAAATTAAACTCCGATGGCGATAATCCCATATGTTCATCTTTTTGTGAATCTCACTCATTATCAATATTAGCTGTTTTGCCATGGCGCATGATAGCGAAACTATGTAAGTCATGATCTAGGACGTCCTTACTTTGTACCTTTCCTTGCAGATAAGGAACAAGTTTTTGCATGCTTTCATGAGGAAACTGCTTCCATTTGGGAGTGGATTGAAGTTGTGAATTTTGTTGTTGTTCAGGAACTTCTGTCATACTTTCGATACGTCACTAAATCTTTTTCAGTAATCATATACGTACTTTTTTCTCATTTAGCTGTATTGTAAACTCTCTCAAAGTTCCATGTGTTTCAATATCAATTTCATGGGAGAAGAACGCTCTACTCACTTTTTTCAACGGAGCAATAATCTTACCCAAGAACTGGTTATATTGTCTTGTCAGAGTTGAATAACTCAAATCCTCATTGGCGATAGGCTCTCCCAAGTGCTCCAAGCACTTCTCGAGAAGTTCAATCGTTGTCGTTTGTGACTCAAAATGTTTGGAGGTGAGTTTTTCTCAATTAGCATAAATTTTGCGTTCTATGGTATCCAAAAGTAGACCAGTATCTCACCATTTTTTTCTCAACTCTTGTATAGTTCCTATTTCTCTGACTCACTGATTATTGCTATAGACGATAGAGTCGTCCTTGGTTCGCGTAGAACGCGTATTTGCAATAAGGTTTTGATCAACTGCTAAAGGAGTGGTTGGGATTTCGTCTCGACTTTGCCAGATAATATGGATTGCTGGGAAATGTGTACGTAACTGAACGACTATTTCCTGCAATCGTGCTCTTTTGAGGCCAAATGGCATACAAACGAGATATGATCCTCCTTTGATTCATGTAAAGAGTGGCATAATACCATAACCAATTTCTTCATGGCATGACAGTTCATTGATTTGCTGGAGGAAATGGTCTCATTGATGCACATACGCTTGGAGCTGTTCAATTAGATGCTGTGTGCTCACAATATCAGCTATATCTTGTGTAGGTTCTCATTCCTCAAGCTTCTCAACTACTTGGGCGTTGAAGATTCCCTGTAATGCTTGTAATAATTGTGCAATATGTTGAGAAAATTTGAGTGTATGTTTGTGAGTAGTGACTTGCTTGAAAAAACTATGAAGTAAAGCATCGTACGCATGAAGTTTCTCTTCGGTACGTTTTTCCGTCTGAGGTTTTCGACGTATATCTCCTGGAACTCCTGAATACAGCAAAGCAACATCAAACGGCAAAACAGTATGTTCAAACTCCTTGATTGCACTTCCATCTATGACCATAAATGGCGTAGATGCAGTCAAGGCCAATGCACGATCCGAAGAAGCAAAGGATCACTTGAATATTTTCTCAAATGTCTTAGTGAGATCCACTATTTCTTGATCTTTGTTGGTGTCTTGGACCCACTGAGCACAACAAGCACACAAAGCCGCATACACTCATGTGCCGGTAAATTTATCACACTCCAAGATGATATCACAGGTGTATCACTGTTTATCATTTGCAATATACGCACCTATCTCCTCAGCAAGCTGAGGTAGTTTAGATTCCCGTATATCCGCTGAGAGAGAAGTGAAGGAACATTGAGGAAAAGTATAGGTCTGTACCGTACCAAAATGGATTCCTGGTTCAGATGAAGGGTGTATTCCCAGATACAATCTCAGGGGCAATTGTGAAAAAATGGTTGGTATCATATCTTTTTCCATCAAACCGATAGATGCTCGCCTCATCGTCAACGGGGAGGAAATAACAGTTGCATGAGACGCAAAAAAAGCATCATACATACTACTATGCTCTTTGTGTAATTCCGTTGAACAAAACTTCATTTGTACGTCTAATAAACGATAAATCTCCCTATCCTAAGTATAGTCACCAAGAGTTATTTTGTCAAAAAATAGACATCTATTTCACTCACTGTTGTAGCACTCCAACAACAGATTTTTGGCTTGCTACATTGTATTTTAGAATATATTCTATACATAATAAATCATTATTGTCAATAATCCAATTGTTGCACAATATGATTTTATACCTACTAAACACTCATGTCACTTCTCATCGTCAACTATGGAAACGAGGAAAACAACACTACTCCCCCAACACCGAATTTTCCTCCAGAGATTACTATGCAAAATCTCTCCAGAAAAAATCAAGAAAAATGGAAAAGGATTCAGCACTTTCATCAAACCTTACAGGCTTTGGAGCAAAATCTCAGTGATCTCAATATCGGTGAAGACACCACTCCCTTTACAACACCTCTTCAGAATGCTATTACCAAGCATCCGCTATGGAAGGGCATTCTCAGTGAACACACCGCTATGGTCCACACCAAACAAGAAATTCTATGAGCACTTGAAAGACAAGCAAATACAGAAAATTCCAGTGAAATTACGGATGATGCATACACGTTCAACGCTATCTATAATACAAAATTCTTCCAAAAAATGACTGAGAGCATCAATCGCGATAGTAATTTCTGGAAGCCAATTTCAGCAGGCGTTTGGGCACAGTATAAGGTACTCAAAGAGACTATGGAGAAAAGTCCCAATCAATATGAAACTGATGAGTATGGTAATACTGACTTCGCTTTCTCTCATGTCTTTTGTATGGAATCAGTAGGTCAGCCGATCAAGCTTCCTCTCACGGCGAGAGAAAATATGGAATTAGCAACTGCAATGAGTGAAAATGTTGCTCAATGACGTGCATACCTCAGTGAGATAGACGAAGATACGGAAGAGGCTCTCCAAGAACACTATCAAAAACTCAAAAATGCATTCCAACAAAATGTTCTGAATATTATCCTTGGTGCCGAAAATAGCCAATACATGTATGAGGCTTTTGTGAGAACAGATCTCCTGAGACGACAAGTAAAGTCAGTTTGATCACTAGAAAGCGCATTTGATCAACTCCTCTTGCTAGCAAAGAAGCATGAAGATACTGAATTTATGGCTGTCATCGAACACTTGCTCAACGCATGTATTGCACACAAACATAGTGACGACACCAACTCTGGTAATTTCAGAGCTCATACTGAGCACTGTTTCAATCTCATCAACAAATCACTTGATACAACTCAATGACATGAAGCATATACTGCGCAGAAACTCAATGAGGTAGCATCTCCCCTCTATCTCCAAGAATGAGCTAGTTTCCGTGTACGTCTCCGTGGCTATCAAACAGCGAGAGAGATTCGCATCCACGATGGACATGCATTCTTCGAGGTAGCAGAAGAAGGACACTGCAGCACCTGTAGATCAAGAATTGCACACATTCATAGTCACCAAACACCTGATACTAAGTTCGCCTACCTCCACGATCGCTATCCTAGCGACGGTAAGACGCTACGAGCAGGTCTTCCACTACCAAAAGCAGCAACACAGCAAAAAGTAATTTCCTTGTTCAAAGAGCAATTGAAGTTGCCCATCTATGAGTAAGTAATAAGTCTCCAGGGGCCCCGCTTCGCGGGGCCCCTTTTCACCTTTGCTTTTCCTCTTACCTATCCTACGAAACTAGCATATTTAACAAAAAAGTAGTGTTGACATTTTATATATAATATTTATATTCATTTTTTACTGAGATGCATCACTTATGTCTCTCCATCCCAAGTTCTCTGCATTTATAGACAAAATATCTACCACTCAGCAGGATATCAACGAAGCGCTCGAGCATCTTTTTTCCCATCGTTGAATGGCAGGGATAGATTATGATAAAGGCACAAAAAAAATTATCGATCCTCGTCATCAAGAAGGCTGCATTATGATCGCTTCCACACAAGGGAAAAATCCACTTACTTATGTCGAAGTTTCTCCACACAGTAGTCAAAAAATTATCTGGCAAGTTTGTATGCTGCCAAGGCAGAAAGAACGAACCCTCATAAAAAATATATTTGTAGATAACGAAAAGGTAGGACAACCAGTAGTTACACAACAAGCGCATGAAATTGTATCTTTCATCAACGATCTGCGTACAACTGCAGATCTCTGGTCACAAAGTAGAATTATAGATCTAGAAGTAATGCCCGAGTGAGTAATTGATCAACAAACTACCCAACTTGATCTTCCTGTTGAGATACAGGAAACTACGTTTGAAGAGCTTTTTGCCTATGCAAAACATGTCGATGCCACACCAGCACATCCAGCAATTGATATACGTCTTTTGATCACTCAAGGCAATACTTCACTCACCGCAACACCGCTTACTGAGCTAGAAATAGAAGCATTGCAAGTAGCATCCAATATGCTCTATCAGGAAGTAGTCAACTCATCCACCCCCAACTTTCTCCCTGCAGTACAACGCATCCTAAAAATCCTCAAAAGAGATAATGCACAACCATACTTCATGAGCGTCTTTCTCTCTGTGGTTGTAGAAAAAATTGATGAAATCACTACCAATCAGTCATCCAGCTCATCATAATTTGCACTTTCATCAAATCGCCATTTAGCTATACTCAACTGATTTTATCACGTTAAGTATGGCTTATGTCCTCAATTTTCTCGCGCATCATCGCAAGCGAAATCCCCTGCTACAAAATTTATGAAGACGAATGGACGTTTGCATTTTTGGATATTCGTCCACACACCCTCTGACATACACTCGTCATCCCCAAGGTGGAGATAGATTATTTCGTTGATCTCCCCGAACCGTACTACTCTGCAGTTTTTCAAACTGCCAAAAAAATATCTCCTGCACTCAAAGAAGCGACCTGATGTATCAGAGTTGGCGCCATCATCGCCTGATTCGATGTCCCGCATTTCCACTACCATCTCATCCCTATGAACACCTACCACGATCTCAACTCGGGCAAGGCTCACGAAGAAACACCTGAGGCGATGGAGAAAATACACAAGAAAATTTTAGCACATTTATAGATACAAATTTACTCTCTCCGAACCTACATGAAGCATGAGAAGAAAGTCAACATAAGCTCTTTTGAAAGAATTCTCGATGGGAGCAAAACCTTTGAAGTGCGTCTTGCTGATTGGGATTGTGTTGAAGGAGATATACTCGTTTTGCACGAACGAGATCCCGACTTACAAGCGTACACGGGGAGAAAACTTGAAAAGCAAATTACCTGTATTTCAAAAACTAAACAAGTACACTTCTGGTCAGACGAAGATATCGAAAAATATGGCTTTCAGATTCTTGGGTTTAAATAAGGCACAAACAAAAAAAACCCGGGATTCCCGGGTTGCAAATTTATACTTCGTTCCTCCTAATAAAATCTCTTAGATTATATTTGTTGGTTTCTGTAATACTTTTTGGAAGAATAAGGCAACAATCGTACGCTACCCCCAACAGAATATGGTCAATATAGCATAAAGCATCACGATTAACTTTTATGGTCTGCGGGAAAATTTTATCGTAATACCCACCCATCTCATGTGACTCATTGCTCCATCCTCTTCTCAAATGAACCTGTGCATCAATAAACGGTGAAGGACTAATATGATCTATATCTAATACAAAATGTTCACAAGCGCCCTTGTCTTTGGTGTATATCCTCAAACGCTTGTTCTGTAGTATAATGTTTGGCAAATTTCCTGCATTTTCCCATCTTAGCCTTTTAGGATCATCGTACCAAAAAAGCATATCTCTGTTTTGCTCCTCTCCTGGGCCAGGATAAAAATTATCCGAAAACACCCACATAAAATCTACTAGCATCTGTAATAAGGTATCTCTGTCCTGATGTGTTAGCATTTCATTATCCGACTTTTCCAAACGCTGAACTAATTCAGTGGCTCCTGGAATAGGCTGATAACCAAACTCATAATTCTGCATATATTGATACGTTTCAAATAAGTTTACGTCTGTCTTCTTGATATAATCTAGTTCACCATACACCTGACCAGGCACATGGTTTGGTTCATGATTTTTTGCAATACGACAGTTGGTAAACCACTCTGTATCCCATCCTTTATTTTTGAGATACGTTATTGGTTTTTTCGCAGCTTTTACTTTTGCTATTAATGTACGTAATTTTTCTTCATATAATGTTTCCTTGAGTTGTTTGATGTTTTGTTGTAATTCATTTTTGTTCATATTTTCGGAATTTCTAAAAACAAAAGAAACTGGATATAATAGGATATTTACACCTATT
>CAYUST010000006.1:0-84235 GCA_964447535.1 uncultured Candidatus Peribacteria bacterium | reverse complement strand
AAATAACTACATCTACTCAGCGATGCACTACGGTACAGAACTGGTGGAAGAGTAAAGAGAAAAAGGATGTCATCCTGAGGTGAAACCGAAGGATCCAGGAAAACATAAAAATGGAATATTTCCTGGATTTACTATCCCTTTAGGGACTTCCGCTTCGTTGCACTCAGCGTCAGAATTATGAGAATACAAAAAAAGAAGGAGTAGTTCCTTCTTTTTATTTGCCTGGATTCTTCGCTGCGCTCAGAATGACAAGATACTATACTTTCAAATACGAAAAGCTTTGTCCTGCCTTGAGAGACGTAACTACTGCATACATCAAATCGATGGTTTTTTCTACATCATGTTGCTGTACCATCTCAACGGTCGTATGCATATATCTCAACGGGAGTGAAATAAGTGCAGAGGCGATACCATTTTGACTGTAGGCAAATGCGTCCGTATCGGTGCCGGTCCATCTCGAAGCAGCGAGACGTTGGAAAGGAATTTTGTGCTTCGTCGCAACGGATTCAACGAAATCACGCAAGTTATTTTGGACGCTGGGACCTACGGAGAGCACAGGTCACAGGCCACACTTGGTATCAGCATGCTTTCTTTTGTCTATCATAGGCGTAGAGGTGTCATGACAAACATCCGTGATGATGGCGACGTCTGGATTGAGTCTGTGCGCGATCATCTCTGCACCTCTGAGACCAATTTCTTCTTGGACGCTATTGACGATATGGAGGGTGAAGTCGAGATTTTTTTTGTTGAGTTTGAGGAGTCTAGCCACCTGTGCGATCATAAATCCACCCGCTCTATTGTCGAGCGCTCTCCCGACGAGGTAACGTTTGTTGAGCATCATAAATGGGTCTGGATAGGTCACGACTGATCCAACTACGACGCCCATACTTTCTACTTCTTTTTTGCTCAGTGCGCCGATATCTATAAAGAGTGATTCTACTTTGGGTGATTCTTCTTTGCCCAAGTCACGTGTATGGATTGCAGGTCGTCCAAAAACACCCGTCACCGGTCATTTCTTGCCATGGATGATGACTCTTTTGGCAGGTGCAATTTGATGATCGCTTCCTCAGTTACGAATGACCGTGATAATCCCATCATCAGCAATATAATTTACATACCAACTAATCTCATCACAGTGTGCTTCGATGACTACTTTGTATGCCTTCCCAGGATTGATCGTAGCAACGGCTGTCCCATAGGTATCTACCATTACTTCATCTACGAACGGTGTGATATAGTCTACCCATACTTGCTGTCCCGTCCACTCAAATCCTGTAGGAGATGGCATGTTGACGAGTTTTTCAAAGAATGCAATCTCAGGGGTACCTAGCTTAGTTCAACGGTGGGGAGTGGTTTTTGATGTTTTGGTTTGTGGCGTTTTTTTACTTGGCATCAATCTGTATGCAATAAATAAATAGGCTCATTGTATACTGAACCACCATCATGGTGGATGATTCAGTTATGCTTTAGTATAGAAAAGTAGTACACAACTGCAACTTGTACTTTATTTTTATCTTGCTTCACCTATAATCAATTACTTTATGTTTCAGTAACATATGAAAACACCAGATTATAGCTCAGCTTTCAAAGCATATGATATTAGAGCACTTCGACACAACCCACTTGATGAATCATTTTTTTATGCGTTCTGATATAATATAGGCAAACATTTGATCGAACGCTATGGAGATCAGGCGTCACTCGTTTTCGGTGCAGATAGTAGAGAAGAGAATACCAAGATCATTTATCGGTTTCTCAAGGGTGTTGCCTTGGCTGGCAAAGTAGCTTGCGTGAATGCAGGCCTACCTGTGGAATCAGCACCAGGACAAACGCATCCATGGGGATGTTGTAGTACTGCGATGCTCTATCGAATTGCGAGAGAGCAATTCTCTTTGGGAATTTCATTCACCGCGTCACACAATCCTGTTGGCTATGTAGGATGTAAGGTGGTAGATCAGTCTGGACAATTACTGCCTACTAGTGTCTTGGCAGAGCTCATGACGGACTATCCAGAACTTCCCTCTTATGATACACATGAATTTGAACAGTTACTTATCTCCACACATCATCGCCAACATCCCTTGGGAGAACGTGTTTTGGCACGTGCACATGACATGCAGACACTCGTGTGGTCCTATGCCAAGGACTTGCAACAGCATGCGACTATCGTGATCGACTGTGCGGGTGGTGCTGCATGCGCATATGAGAAGCAATTCTTGATGTCACTGTCATCGCAACTTCCGCTGACGTTCTTGTTGATCAATACGCACGTAGATGCATTTTTCACTGCGCATGGGACGGATACTACCGATCCCAAAAACTACCACCAGTTGTGAACGGAGGTAGAAGACGTTTGAGCATTGTTTGGTGCGATGTTTGATTGAGATGCAGATAGACTTTGATGTGTTGATGAAAAAGGGAAGTACATCCCTGGTGATATTTTGGCAGTCTGACTCACCGAAGTGTTGCTCCATCACGCATCCCAAAGCAAAACAATCGTCTATGATATCTCATGTACCCATGCATTACCTGCGTGCATCACGCATCTAGGAGGCAGAGCAGTACCCAGTCCTATTGGCCATAAACATATCAAAAAGTTATTTGACGAGCACGATGCGCTAGCTGGTATTGAATTGAGTGGGCATTTGTGTTTCGCGCAGACGCATGGACACGAGTCTCCTCTTTTGGCATTATTGTTGTTGGTCAAGTGAGCTTGTGATCAGCCTACCATGAGTAGTTGGCTTGCAAAGTTAGCACCTACGTACAAACCTGCACTGGTTAATCTCCATGTAGTTGATGCACAACTTGCTCTCCAGACTATTCAAGCACAGTTTGCACACCTTCCCCAAGATCTCACTGATGGTATCAAAGTACTGTGACCGGATCGATGGTTCCTCGTCAGAGCTTCCAATACCGAGCCGGTGATTAGAGTGTATATAGAAGCACCAGATCAAGTGCAATATGATCGTTTGTTTGCGTTGTTGCAGGAGGCATTGCGTGAAGAGTAGGAGAGATGAAGTATTTTTTTGTTGTACGAAAAAAGGAGCCGAAGCTCCTTTTTTTGTTGTCTAGCCGAAGCTAGCTACTCTTAATTTTCGTAGAGTGTGTAGACCAATGTTCCTGTGTAAGTACCAACTGCAGTCCATGCAGGAATCAATACTTGCATGTTTGGCAATGTGCCATAGTGACCAACCACACCGAAG
Organism: uncultured Candidatus Peribacteria bacterium; assembly: GCA_964447535.1. Taxonomy (GTDB): domain Bacteria; phylum Patescibacteriota; class Gracilibacteria; order Absconditabacterales; family Absconditicoccaceae; genus CAYUST01. The sequence continues at coordinate 81,032 of CAYUST010000006.1, read as the reverse complement.
TTAGCAGCAGTATCTCTCTTGATAAGAGTTCTTGCAGCATCGAGTGATTGGAACGCAATCATACCATCATGAACTACTACTCTTGGATTAGCAGTACCTGTGATAAGCGTAACACCCGTAGTTGTTGTACTCATAGCAACATTTTCATCTGGGATGTTAGCACCACCAGGACCTACTAAGTCACCACTCATTTGAACGGTTGTGTAGTATCCACTGTTGTTACCTTTCAAGTCTTCGACTGAGAAGTAGCTAGTGAATGCTCCAGTCACGGTTTGAGCAGAAGAGGAGACCGTGTAGTTACCGAAGTCGAACGCACCTGTAGAGAAGATCGAAACCGTCCCAGGCAACAATTCCACCTCAACGATTGTATTGAGTTGCGCAGACGCAAAACCTACAACCGTAGTGACACCTGCTACGAGAGCAAGGGCCCCTAATGATTTTTTAAACATGTGTTTTTGTTTACAAAATAAATACATACTGATTATATACGATTTTTTCTAAAATGTCAAATTTTTATCATATAAAATAGGATTTTGTCACAAAAAAGTAATCTATAGCGAACCCGTTCAACATCATAACACAATATGCCAAAAATGAGTATCAGACCCAAATAACGTACATGTATGAGGTACTCAAGGGCTTCATAGAGAGCTGCTTTGCCAAAACGTGGTGGGAGTTGCCTAATGAGGAGAATAAGCGTATTATACGGGTCATATGCGGCATTATGCTCTGGAATATCCCCAATTTGAGGTAAAATTGCTAATTGTGGGAAGAAATCCAACGGATAGGGGGCGTTTTTGAGCTTTTCTTTGAGTTTTGCTGCTTGGCGTTGTGCTGGAGTGAGGACTTTGGCCGCATACATAGGTGGCTGGTCATTGGCAAACGGCAACCAGTCACTCCACCAAGGGGCAGCGAGATGTTCTGGTACTGCCTCTTCTAGTGGGATATCCTCAAAAAGGTCTTCTTCAAGGAGTGGTTCCTCAGGTAGTACTTCCTCGGGAGGTAGTTCTTGGGGAGGAAGCTCGTCAGTCGGTTCATCTAGGGGAGGCGTTACTTCTTCGTAAATAGTATCATCTGGTTCCTCAGGGGGTTCTTTCTCTTTTTTGGGCTTTACGGGGCGAGTTCAACCATCAAGGTCCAAATTATAATAGAAGAATCCAGGAGTACTCACTAGTCCATTTCTTACACAATCCAGCACTTCCAAATACCAAAAAATAATATGTTCATCCTCTCGAATATCATCCTCATCCAAGAGCAGAGTAGTACCTGTGGTCTCATAACTTAGTGTAGTACCAAAACTAGGATCGGTAGCTATGACTATTTTGTATGAAACGGGTAGATCATCAGTCACGCCAGACCATACAAACCAGACCGTATCATTCCTAAAGGTTTTTGGTCTTTGTATCGTCAAGGGTCAGGCAGGTGGTGTTTCATCTATCGTGAAGAAACGAGGAGTTGTATTAAACCACTCTGTGTTGCGCATCAATTGTGCTCTGAGAGTATGTCCTGTTTGTCCGGTGAGGAAATCTACAGAAACTTGCGTTGTTCATCAACTGAGAATACTGCCTGTTGATGCTACTACCATGGAACCACTCAGGGTGAATGTCACCGGTGCAGTGGCAGTCAATTCTACGATTGTACCTGTATAATTGACGTATTGTATACCAGACAAGAGGCATTGAGGGCTGACCAAAGAGAGCTCGCCACTATACGTATTCGACAAGGTGAGGCTAATAGTAGTTGTACGTTGTTGTACTGCTCAAACGCTCAGTGTCGTCAAACACAAAATACTTCCCAAGAGCATTCCAATGCCCGATTTTGATGAAAGGAGGGGAGATGCGTTCGGGAAGTACATTATGTTTTGGTTTGAAAAGGTCACAAAGAGAGTAGTGTGAGAAGATTTATGATTTATGCAACACTCTTGCGGCGAGGAGTAGTTTTGGTGGTAGTTGTTTTAGCGGGAGCTTTTTTTACAGGAGCTTTCTTAGCGTCTGCCTTTTTCGCAGGAGCTTTTTTGGTTGTAGGTTTCTTGGTCTTATGTGCATGCTTACTTTTGCCAACTAATGAGATAATGATAAGGAGGACCAACAATCCACCTACACTTCCTATCAAGATCCAAGGCATGAGCATAAATGATGCTTGAGTAATTATTTGTTTTGGCTCTTTCATCTCTGGAGTGACACTTGGGAGATCAAAGTCGAAGAGAGGAGTATGTGTAGCTTGCAAAGAGAGTTGAATATTCCCTTTGTACCAAGGAAGTTGTGTCTTATCTAGGGTGAACGTGAAGGTTGCTTCTTGTTTGGGGAGTACTTTTCTTGTTTGTTCGGGCAATGCTTTTTGCGTAAAGTATCCAGCAACGGTACCAGCTACTTTGATTTCTTGTGAAATATTACCAACATTCTTGTAGGTGACGTTAGCGACGTACTCTTTGGTGCCCAAGTCTTGATAAATAGCAACGCTTGGGTTATCTGAGAGGTTGGTATAAATTTCATTTGCTCCTTGAGGAACAACTTCAACTCCCAATTCTACTGTGCCATCGACAAGTACATCGACGAAGTTAGCTCTACGTGTTTGAATAGTAAACATGTTTCCCTCAGCTTGTGTAGGGGTGTCTGATATGATTTGTGAAGTTACACAACCATAGTTCATACCTGCCATGCCTTCGGGGAAGGTAGCGGTAGCATTGACTTTGATGGTTTGTTGTGCAGGAATTTCAAAGGTGTCTTGTTCCAAGGTAACGTATTGTCCAAACTGTGTTTTCACACCTTCTGGCTGACACGCCTTCTTTTGATCACTATCAGCAGTGACCGTACCATCTACAAAGTTGATAGACATTTTGAGTGGCTGATTCCCTTTGTTGCTCAAAAACATACAAATATCAGTAGGTACACCAGTTTTGGTTTTGAGTTGTAGTGATTTGGTGCCTTGGGGAGCATCAGGATCATTACAAAATGCCACAGAAATGTCTCCAAGATCTACTTCTTGAGCAAGCACTTGCCCAAAACCAGAAATGAAAAGCAGTACTGCCAAAAAGAGAGAGAGGTTCTTCATATCACGATGGAGAAACAAAATAAAAGTTATCTAAAGTATATAAAAAATGCAGATATAATGCAATTATTTGCCTAATTTTGCCGACTTGGAGCCAAAAATTATCCTCCTATTTTCTACAAAACAGAAAAATACTATTGCTTTCTTGTAAATAGTATGTATGTATTACTTTCCGCGTAATCTTTAACATTCCCAAACTAAAAAATTTAAAAATTTGCTTATGACAAAAAAAATTTGTTTATTGTTTTTGTTGTTTGTCTTTGCTCAATGTGCGATAGCGCAGTTGAAAGTAGACACGACAGTAATTGTGCCTTGTGATGGCTTTTTTGACATCACTAAGCTAGCACCACCTTCGTACCCCAAGGAGATTAGAGACACGGCGGACTTCGTGCTCAACTCCTGCGTGCCAGATTTGCTCAAGAAATCAGTGATTGTGCAGAGTGGTTGCGCAAAAAGTCGACTGCATTTGGATTCCTTGATTGGTCGAAACAGTTGCAATAATATCTCCCAAAAAGGCGGATATGGCATTGCCTATTGCGTCAGGGCGGAAAATACCCCACGTAGTATCGTATATGTCGATATAGATCCCCTTGAAGAAACTCAGTTTGATAGTTTCTTTATGCATTTCTTTTTGCCACTGGAAAATGTGAACGACAATCAACCACCATCCAATGTCAAAGACCCCAATAATATCCAGGAAGTGGTGATCAATGTCTATGAAGATGGAGTACTCAAAAGAACAGTTGTTACGCCCGTGTTATCCAAACATGTTCGTGATACCGCGTTTTGGGTGCCGTTCTTTATTGATCTCCCGATGCAAAAGGGAAAAAAGTACCAACTCCAACTGTATGGAAATAAGCCTATTTATCCAAATAGAGCACTTTCACTGATGGACTTCTTTGGATTCAGAGCTGTCTATTCGTGTAAAGAAGTAGGCAAAAGTTGCACATGGAAGGGGCCAGAGTTGATTTTGGTGCTTGATGATGAGTGTGAGCCAGCAAATTGGTATCGATGGACCAGCACCTGCTTGGACACCTTTATTGCAAAAGTAGCACGGAGAGATACCGTGAGACCAGTCATCACTCGTTGTCAGCGAGACACGATGATAGAGCTTCCCAAAGGCATCTGTGAATTTGATTTCAATGTCTTGCCAATTGCCTATGTGGATAATTGCACCAGGACAGAAGTCAAAGTGCTTTCGCCACATGGCGATCTCACTACCAATGGAGGCATCCTCAAAGGAGTACGCCCAGGTAAACACACCATTGTGTACGTGGTGACTGATGCGTGCGGTAATAGTACCTCATGTTCGTTTGAGTTACGGGTCAAAGAGCAAAAAGGGTTTAATATTGCTTGTGACCGAGGCCCCATCGTTACACTGAGTGACTCTTGTACCACGGTTCCTGCCAATACCTTTAAATACACTACTCTTGGACTATGTTGTGATTCAACTATCACAATAGTTCAGCGTATGGATAGAACAGGTAATGGTAAGGAAGTAAAATTCTGCTGTGGAGATGTAGGTCAGCGTGTGATGGTGCGTGTCATTGCGAAGAGCTTTTGTGATCCATTAGATAGCGCTGAATGTATGATAGAAGTGATGGTGCAAGATAAGCGACCACCCGTCATCGAGTGTCCTCCAGATTTGGCAGTGGACTGTTCGATCATTGATACTGCACTTATTGGAAATTTTGGAAAACCAATAGTCAAAGAAGCGTGTTCTTATACCATTGTGGAAGATCGCAAGATCAATATCAATGCGTGCAAAAGTGGTACGATTGTGAGGACGTGGACGGTAACTGATGCATCCGGCAATACAGCGACTTGTTCCCAGACCATCTCTGTAATTAATCCTAGCAAGTTCAATGAGAGCCATATTACGTGGCCTCGTGATACTACGTTGGTAGGATGTACATGGAACACGGATCCATCGCTGACGGGGAGACCTCGATGGGTGGAACCTGGATGTTTCAATGATATCGACGTGCATTTGCCTAAAGACAGTAGTATCATGTTTCAAACCCCCAAGTTTGGTATATGTGCAATTATCCTACGCACCTGGTTGGTCAATGATAACTGCCAGCCTGGCCAAGGGTATAGGCATGTCCAACGCATCACGTTGAAAGATACGACTGTGCCAGTGATCACGTATTGTCCACCTGATACGACGATAGGGAATTTTGGTGCATGTTCTAGCTTAGTTAACGTGAAGTTGCCGCCTGTGCTTGCTAACGATTGTCATGGTATACTCAGTATCACCAACAATGGACAGAAAGGCGCTGATGCGAGTGGGAAATATCCCATTGGAACTCATCCCATCACCTATGTGGTGACGGACAGCTGTGGTAATACCGCGACGTGTAAAACTACGGTGACCGTTGTGGATAAAAAACCACCGACACCATATTGTTCAAACGGAGTGATTACTACCTTGGCGAACATGGGACCTATGGGCATCATGGCAAGTCTGTGGGCTAAGGATCTTAACCACAAATCTTGGGATGACTGTTGCAAAGACTCACTGACGTACTCTTTCTCAGGTGATTCACTCGTCATGTCACGCGTATTTACGTGTGCCGATGTTGGTGAGAATACTGTTGAGATGTGGGTAATAGATTGTCACGGCAATAAGTCATTCTGCAAAACCAAAGTGATTATCCAGGATAATCATGGATGGTGTCCTCCGGGAGATACGATGAACATAGGTGGTACATTACGTTCGTTGTCGGGGAAACCGCTTGAGGAGGTGACTGTTGCACTCAATGCACGGGACACTTTGGTAACTAGTACCTATTTGTATACGCAATTGGTGAAAGGTACATATACGATTCGGCCAAGCAAACAAGGTGACCCACTCGATGGAGTGAGTACGGCAGACATTGTGAAAATCCAGCGATATATTTTGGGTATAGAGACATTCAGTCCCTACCAATTGCTTGCTGGAGATGTGAATTGCAAAGGCGGAGTCACCTCAGCAGATATTGCAGAGATCAGAAAACTGATTCTTGGTGTATCAACTGATTTCTCCTGCCATTCCTCCTGGATGTTTGTGCCAACTGCGTATATCTTCCCCGATCCAAGTAATCCGTGGAATTGTCCTCAAGAGATCAAGATACAACCTCTGGTTGCTTCACGATTGAACGAGCATTTTATTGGAGTCAAACTGGGAGATGTGAATGGGTCAAGTACAGGGTCTTTCTCGGGAGGTGATCAACAGCTGATGAAACGAAGTAACGACTTCGACCTACAGTTTATTGATTCATTGTACAACCAGGCGGTTGCATATGAATTATCTAGGACGGTGCTCACTGCAGAACCCAATCCTACTAATGACTATGTACACATTACCTTGCCCCAAGTAGTTCCCGAAGCATTATTTATCTATCTCGAGTCAGGTGGGAGAGTTCCTAACTGCTTGAGTTATGAGGTACATGATGATGTATTGCGCGTAGACATGCGTTTGTATCCACCTGGTGTTTACACTTTGGTGATCAAGACACAGACGTGGAGATACGTAGCAAGAGTTGTTAAAATGTAATCTTCGTAATAACCAATATCTCAATTGAGGTAAACCCGGCGTATCGCCGGGTTTTTTCATTTATATCTTCACTCAAAGTGAATGTAATGAAACTTTCAGTGATTGATATAATTGTCCCGCAACCTATGGTTTGTGGGATTCGTCCTCTAAAACAATTGCATGCAATGCAGCGTTGTGTGCTTTCTTGTTTTACCCTTCCTCTCTCCAGGAGCGATAATAGGTGAGGTGTGCTTTTACCATCACGGGTTCTTTGAAGAGCATCATACGATATCGAACTTTGTAGGTATCTACGTCGTATCAGAGTGCAAAGAAAACGAGGATACTCATGCCAGTAATCTTGGCAAATGACTTACCTCCAGTCAAACCACCCCGAGGATGAGGTGTTGAACGGTAAGGTGCTGCATGTTCGTCAAGTGGACCATTTTTTCAGCCTTTAGCACTTTGTGTACCAAATTTTTGTTCTTCGAAAAGTTCGCGTTCAGACCAACGAGGGGACTTTCTAAACTCATCAACAGTTTTTAACTTTTCAGTAATGAGATCTGGCTTTTGTTGCGTACTAGGTTTTTTTCCAATTTTTATGCTATCAGTTGTTCCAAGATCATTCGTCGTAGTGCCATCAGTCTGCCCATTTCAGGCACCACCTTCTGTTTTGGTAGCTGTATCAGGGATGTCGGTTTCAAAGGTATCTTCATTTTCAAAACGAGTAGTTTCATTGGTACAACGTTGACTACAGCCATCCCCATTGGTGAGGTTACCATCATCACATTGTTCTGCAGCATCCATGTTTCCATTGCCACAAGTGACAGGACCACCACTCTGGCAGTTGATGCCACAGTTATCTGCTTCTGATCTATTGCCGTCATCGCAATTTTCATTTGGCTGATTTATCATGCCATCACCACAGAATGCACCCCGTTCTCTTTGACATTGTGCACTACAACTATCGCCATTGGTAGTATTGCCATCGTCACAAACTTCATCGCCTTCACGGATTCAGTTACCACAGTATACAGTATAAAGAGGAGTACAGTCTGTGCTACAATTATCGTTATTACTGGTATTGCCATCATCACAACGTTCACCAATTTCAACAATACTATTTCAACAAGTACTGATCGGGACAATGATAGGTTCAAACGCACACGATGAATTACAACCATCACCATTGGTGAGATTGCCATCATCACATGCTTCTGAAGGTTGATTGATACTGCCATCTCAACAGAGTGGAACTACCTCAGTTTGACACTGTGCACTACAGCCATCCCCATTGGCGATGTTACCATCATCACATTGTTCAGTCGGTTGATTTATATCATTGTCACCACAATAGTGTGTTGGTTCAGTGGTACAAGTTGCGCTACACCCATCTCCGTTGGTGAGATTGCCATCATCGCATGATTCACTACCTTCTTGTACCGCATTTCCACAAACCGCTGTTGGTGGCGTAACGGGTGCATCAGGTGTCGTGTTAGGTCAGCCTGTTGGTACGAAGGGATTGTAGGTGAAGGTCCGTGGATTTGACATCACCGTATTCCCCAATAAGTCTCTGGCTTCTACACGTCGATACTGTGACCCTCTAAGATAGAGCGGTGTAACAAGTGTTGCACTGGTAGCTGTAGAAATAAATGTATAGGTATCGTTAGGGGGAAAGGTAATATCACGAGAAATATAGATTTGATAGTCTGCAAATCCTACTCAGGTGTCCACGGATGCATTTCGATTAAGCACTAGATTTGTATCGGTGATTACCGTCATATTATTCGGTACGGTAGGGCTACTGATGGAAGGTGCTGTTTGATCAAAAATGGTATTCGATCCAACAATACAGGCCAACGTTTGTGCATTGTTAATTGCCTTGAAGGTGATATTCTTTATTCAATCTCACAAGGTTAAGGTGAAAGGTAATAGTGTAGATTGCATAGCTGGTATGGACGCAAGAACCGTAGGATTTATGTCTCACACGATTTCAACATTCCCTGCGATATCAGCATATGCTACTCCTTGCATATTTTGCATATTGGTGTAGAGAGTACCGCCTATATCGATGATATTATTTGAGATAATGCCATCAACAGTAAATGAGCAATTAAATTGATTAAACCCCTCAACTTTTGTTTCACCAATCGCAGCTCCCTGCCCAAAAACCACACTTCCTTGTTGCGCACAAACAAGCACAAAACCTACACAGAAAATACGCCAAAAGTGCTTCGGTGATTTGACCGGGTAATGTGATGAAATAAGGCTTTTGCTTTGTGTTTTTTGCATTGGGTACGAGAATTCAAAATGAGAATACACATATTATTATATAGAGAATAGATGAAAGTGTCAAATTTTTTGATACATTTTACATACTCTATTTTGCATGTTCACAGGTTGTATTCTTTTATAAGATGCGTATCTTGGCTGTACCTTATTTATCTCTTTTCACTCCATGCAAAAACGTGTATTGACCTGAGTCAAACCCACAGGAGACCAATTACATATAGGTAATTATTTCGGCGCCGTAGAGCCAATGGTACGCCTAAGCCGCCAAGAGGATATGCGTGTATTTATGTTTGTGGCCAATCTTCATGCATTGACCGAGTTTCACAATGCTGAAGCTATCCGCAAAAATACCCTGACTACCGTCAAAACCTATTTGGCCTGCGGACTTGACCCCAAACAAGTACTTATCTACAATCAGTCAGATATCAGTGCACATACGCAATTGATGCGAGTCTTAGCGTGTGTGACTAATATGTGATTTATGAAGCGTATGCACGCATTCAAAGCCGCAATAGATGCAGGAAAAGAGGATGAAATTAGTGTCGGAACGTTCAATTATCCTATCCTCATGGCGGCAGATATTTTGTTATATGACCCTGATTTGGTGCCGGTGGGGAAGGATCAAAAACAACATGTCGAATATGCCAGAGATATTGCCCAAAAGTTCAATCATCAGTTTTGAGAAACTTTCAAACTTCCCGCTCCTTATATCCAAGAAACTGTTGCTACTGTGCCTGGCATCGATGGTCGCAAGATGTCTAAATCATACAACAATTATATTGGTCTCTTCGATGATGCGGATACCATTCGCAAAAAAGTAGCGCGCATCACTACCGCTGCTATCCCGGTCGAAGCTCCCAAGGATCCAGACACCTGTCATATCTTTGCTCTTACCAAACTTTTTTTGGATGAGCCTCAACAACAAGCTCTTCGTGCTCGTTATCTCGCAGGAGGTGTCTCGTACAAAGATCTCAAAGCAGAACTCAGCGATCTGATCATTGCATTTACTCTACCGTTGATAGAACGTTACCATAGCTATTCAGATGAGCAAATTATTGCACTCTTGTCGTCTGGTGCAGAGCAGGTGCGTCCATTAGCTGAGCAAAAGATCAAAGATATTTCTACCAAAGTAGGCTTTATGTTGTAGTTGCGAGATGGAGTACGCATGTTATCTCACTACCTTCCCGGGGCAACACGGACTTTTTACCCTGCCTGCGGGTAGTGGGCTAGAGGGAGATTTGTTGTATCTCCAGGATCAATATGCATTACATCTTGGTACACAGCTGTCTTGTACGATACCCAAGCAACTTCCCCATGTTTCTCGTAGCGAAATCTTGGAGCCAGGGTTGCTCTCCTCACACACGCTTTCATGGGTCCACTGGTTTGTAGCACATCGATTCACTACCTATCCGAAAGCACTCTCCTTGCGGTTGGGTGATGAACTTCTCCCTCTCTTAGCGAGAAAACCTAAGTCTACGAAAAAAAAATCTTGACTGCAAACAACTACAGATAGTTTTATAACTATTGATAGTTCATATACATTACAACTTTCATCACAATCCTATACACAACAGGTAGTAGTTTTTCCTGATGTACGAACTATGATGAACATAATTCCTGATACATTCAAAGAGCTTCCCCATACGTTGTTGCTCCATAGTCAATCGACACCCAAGCAATTGCAAGAGGCATTTCGAGCGACCAAAACCTGATCTGCAACAACTATCATCACCACCTGATCGCAGATTTTCCATGATCGAACGCATCTCTCCCACTGCCTTGTCGTAGCTCCGCACACACGATACTATAAACAACAACAGGACCCAAGATATCACACGGTGACGGTTCTTCAGGAATTGTGTAAGCGTCTTGGAATTACGCTTGAGATGACCGAGGTAGAGGAGTTGAGAGAGGAGAAATAAGAGTTAAGAAATAAGAATTTAGAAACCAGACTCCAGAATCATTGCAACTTTCTCTATCTAAAATTTGCATATTTTTGTTTTCTGCATACAATAGAGTAATCTTTGTATTCTTACAAAAATGGTATGGTAGCAAATGCAAGTCACAAAGCTTCTTTTCTCCTCAGCTCTGATACGCTCTCTGGGTATGGATTGGATCTCGTTTTTCAGACTGCCAAAGAAATTGGGTTTGATGGCATTGATTTGGCAATGTGGAAAAATTTCGATGCATGGCATATTGAATACGTCCAGACACTCATCAAGAAGTACGATATGCCTATCAAAGTGATTCAGATTTCTAGGAATGTGAATATCAAGGAGATGAATCAAGCTGTTGAAATAGCAAGAGCAGTAGGTGCAGAAGTCATCACTATCAATGCTCCTGAGGTGTTCAATATTTCCTCAGGGAGATTCCTCAGAGCACACCTACCTGCCTACAAACAACACAACAAGTGAGTAAAGTTTAGTATTATCAATCCAGAACAGTCAAACTATCTTGGTATCATCCCGAAGTATTATTTTCAAGATATGGTGCAAATTATCAAGAAACACAAAATGTATTTGGGTCTTGATATAGCGAATATGGAAGAGCAGGTCTTGGAAGAGCAGTTCATGAAAAAGATGGCAAACTTTATTCCTTATCTGTCGGTCGTCTATGTCTCTGATGTAGACAAGCACGGTAATACCCATCTGCCCCTTGGTGACGGTATGCTCAAACTGCCTGCGTTATTCAAGAAATTCAAACAACATGAGTTTGATGGATTTTTCTCACTCAAGCTGGAAATTGATAAAAGAGATCTTTCTGATATTGAAAAAGTAGGTCTGATTCTCAAAAAATGTAAGATGCATTATATTGATAACTATCAGCACGTAGTGATAGAGTAGAGAATAAGATTCCAGACTCCAGAACAAAATAGACAATGTGTAAATTGCTTTTAAGAGAGCGTAGTCACATTCAAGTACATCCAATAACTGATTTCTTATGCGTTCTCGACTTCTGTTGTTACCAACTCTACCGGTAGAGTAGTGCATGATTTTTCTGCAGACACGATGATGTCTCTGAGGAGGTATATTTTTTGTATAGTGGCATAATCAGTAATAGTGAACTCAAAGGGGAGCGGAGTTTTCCCGTAAGTCTTGATCAGATATTGCTGAACTTCTGGTCTATTGGTGAGCGCATAGTACTGGCCAGCAGGATCGGACATGTATACACCAGAGAAATTATTTGTCTGTGCAAATTGCGTAGCTATATCTATGAGTCATTCACAGAAAGTAGGGACGTCAATTGTTTTGAGTAATTGTGTGTTGGGATTGAATCCTCTCAACAGGAGTATTCTTTGTCCGTTATAGATGGTTTCATATGCCATGAGATTGCCACAACAAGCTTGGGATTGTGTATCGATAATATTGAAGTGAAAGTGATCTGGCCTATGGAAAGAATCAATGTCTCTCTCGGTACATAATCAAGCACTAGCTTTTGCAAAAAATGATGCTTGGTTTTTGCTGACATACACTTGTAGCCCTCATTTGCTCGCTTTGATTTCAGTCCCCTGTTTGTTGATATATTTTTTTAGCTCTTGTTGTATTTTCTTTTGGTAGTCACGATAGGCAACTGATTGTTTACATATAATTTGTGCTATAACGTTGGCAGTTGTTGTACTATCCATGCCTGAAGGGAGATGTATGCCAAGCTGTTGGGTAATTTGAGATTGTCTGCGTGGTTCTTCGAGCGCTTTTTGGAGACTAGTTCGCATACCAGAAGTGAGCTCTGTGTGTTGAACAAAAAAACTTTGCATTAACTGTGCGAGATGATCTGGGAGATAGACCGCAAGCAACTCTCTGAGTCCGAGCAGATACTGATATCTCGCGATGCCTGCACGACCATAGGAGGCGAGCAATGCTTCCGCAAAAGGATCTTTTTGGAGGAGTTGTCCAAGTATTTTAGTGATGAATTGATCAAACCTTGTTAGTTTGTATCTCCCTACTTCGCAGATACCCCTTGATGCACTTTGAATTTGCTCTTTTGAATAGGGAAAATCACGCATGTGTAGGTGGTCTGCAAATGTATCTAACTGCCAATTTACTGTTTCTCATTCGGCAAGTTCTACTTCTTGTCTAGCCAGGAGCTCTAGGGCGTACCCATTTTTTGGAAAAGTGTACTTATCCAGATGATGCGTGACATCGTCTATTTGCATGAGTAAATCAGCAGTTTCTTGACAGCTGAGATTGATGGGACGATATGCTTGATAGACCAACTCTGCTTGGAGGTCGGGGGTCATCTCTCTAGGAAGTGGTGTGTTTCAAAAGATGCGTTTTTTGGCTTGTTTCATACGTACTGCTAGTGCTTGGAGAGAAGGTATATCGAATTGACATGCAATTGCTTGGGTCCATATTCATTTGGTAAAAGTACCAACATGCGTAAGCACAAGAAATACAATTTTCCGATCTTTTGCTGCAAACTTATTTGCTTCAATCGTTTCTATTACAGTATTGAATTCACTTTGATGTTGTGCAAGTAGTTGGCGGAGAGAGTGGATATGTTCTTGTCGGTCTGCTTTGAGAAAACGAGTTGTTTTTTCACTAAGATATTTTTTTTGTACTAATTTTTTGAAGAAAAAACGCAGCATGCGAGGTGGAGTATCTTTCTTCTTGAAGAGCGTATGAGATTCCATCCCAGAGAGTTTTCCAGAAATCATCGTTTCTACAAGCCTTCTTTTGGTTTCTGGAGTTGCGCATGTGGGTGAGTGTTCTATAGCGGTCAACTCTGCTTTGAGTTGATGAGTATCTCTTAAGCAGTTTGAACGTATCTCTTTCGATAATGTACGAAGAGCACCGAGAGGCACTGGTGCGGTTTGCAGTGCATTGAGTAATTGTTCACTACTGTGTTGGTAGTTCGTTTGATCATCAAAGTGTGCATGAAGGTCTGTCTTGGTATTTCGGTACTCTATGAGTTCTTTGTGAGTGGTGAGAGAAAAAGTGGTGGTGTCTTGCCCTTTGTAGAGTGCATATGCCCCGTGTCTCTGACTGGCAGGAGCAGAGTGTTGGATAAAGAGTGAAAGACAAGCTCATATAGTTTTCTGTTCGAGAGGATGATCATCCCGTTTTGTGATATGTGAAAAAAGTGTTCGTGCTTTTTTACTTTTTCATATGGTGATGAGTCCGTAGATGAGACCTACTATCAGCTCATGACTGAGTACACATTGTCCATAGTCTCCGTATCTCGAGCGCCTCAATTGATCAAGAATTTCAGACCATGTTTTTTTGGAGATGAGCTTTAGCTGATGTGCTTTGACGAGGAACTGTGCCATATGGCTTCGACTAGCACGACCACTAGTATATCTATCAAAATATTTGTTTGAAAAATGACCATATATAGCTTTCCATTGCTTGGGATAGTAATCTATGAAGAGCATCGCATTTTCTCGTGCTGCTTCATGTCGATATGCATTGTCATAGGTTCGTTTGATATATTGTAACGCCTCTTCTTCTGCTCATTGTTGCAGGAGCATATGCAATTCTTTAGTTTTCCCTACTGCCTTTGCAGTGTATGCTGTTTCATATGATTTTTGCTCGGCCTCTCTTTTTTGTGCGTGTAATGCATCGCTTACCAGCTTATCCTTTTCCTTTTGTTGGGGATCCTTGAGTGGAGTATTTCGTCCATCGGTAGCAGGGAGGAGATGTAAGAGACCATACACTTGGAATGTTTCTTTGCAGGTTCTTTTCAACGGTTTTTTCTCTCGGTCTTTACGCCTTTGGAGATCCTTGGCGGAGATGTCAGCTGGTGCTTGCGTAACTATGGCATCTGTAGCTTGGATCATCTGCTGTATGTACTCTTGCGATTCGTGTGCAGTAGTATAGTAGTGTGCATACACAGCGAGTGCTAGATATTTCTGTGCTTCGTGAGTACAGATACTTACCTGATTGTCATTTGAGGGGTCGTTGTCTTGTTCACTTTTCAGTGATGCAATTTCACGATCTTGTAGTTTACAATAGGTATCGAGTGCTGTTTTGTGGAGAGTGCTCTCTTGATGGCGTATTGCATAGTCAAGTTGTGCTTGCACGAAAGTTAGTTGCCAATCAGATCGTTTGCCCGTGTGTTCGAGAAATTCTTGCAACTCTGTAAATTCGCCCTTGTGCGAGTGGAAAGTAAAAATATCTTGTCTCATTTCGCTGATAGATACATTGAGTCAAAACAGTACTTGTTTTGGAACCCCACCAAGTAGTGTCTTGGCCAACGGAGTGGCAATCATTTTATCAGGAGTAGTCTGTATTTTTTTGAAAAGTAATTCTATCATTGAGCGATGTCAGTAAGCAGAGTCACCAATGCCCATATTCCATTGTGCAAGTGCATCGGATAATGCAGTAGGATCGGGTAAGATGCCTTGTTCCCAATTATGTATGCATACTGCCAGTGGTTGTGTAAAATTGGGCAGAAGGTCAATAATATGCTGTGCAGTGATGAAGTTTTTTTGTTTCCACAAGAGCGTCAGGAGATATATATGTTCTCACATTTCTATCACATTGCCTAGTCATCCTAGGAGCTGCATATATCTTGTGAGGTTCGCAGAACTACCTGAAGTCACGATCGCATGTGAAATACCAGTAAAATCTACTCTCCACAATGTTTGAGGATATTGTTGCATCAAGTCCATTGCTTTGGTGAAATTTTCTTGCTCGATGGCAATAGTGATGAGATCTCACACCATCCCAGTATCTTTGGTCGATACATCTGCAAGGAGTAGATCAATAATATACTCATGATTGGAGACCACCAAACCATGGAGTACGGATTCTGTAGGTTGGCTTTCGTTGTAGTGGAGCCCTCTTTTCTTATGTTGTTTGAGAGTCATATGCATGGCCTGTTTGTAGATATCAGTACGCATCATAGGCCGGTGCTTGGCAGAATAAATATGTATCTTATAAATAATATATATAATATGTCAAACATATTTATAATTAGAAAATACGAATAGCAATACAGTAAATGTATTATTCTTCATCACTAGTATTGACTATTGATAATAAACTATTATTTTACGTATGTACAAAACATCATTTATATGGAACGAATCAAAAATATTACCCTGGTGGCCATCCAGAACCTGGCTAAGATCTACTTCCCAGCAAAGGAAAAATGGGTATTCCCACTAATTAAGCAGAAGATTACTTGGCACGGCCAAATCACACATGCACACGTTTGTCGCGTGGGACTTACGCAGGAATCGCAAGGTTACTCTGACCTACTCATCTATATTGATGGCTATGGTGGAGTGATTACTGCAGTACCTACCAAAACCTTCTACAAAAACAACAAACGACTCAAAGTCGTTGTCAGCGTACAAGAAGGTGCATTGCGGGTGGACTTCAATCCTACCCTCAAACAACAAGAGGCGATGATCATTTGGAAAGAACAGTGGGGATACTACAATTTGGCAAAAGAATTTATCCCTGTGACAGCTTTGCCTGCTGGCCCAATCTTGCTCCAAAAACAAGTGGGTGAGCATACAGAAATGATTGCTAAGGAAGACTTTATCCATCCTAATGTCATTGTTTACTACAATGAAGGAATGGAAACTGCCTTGCAAGTGCTCAATGAAGATTTTTCTAAAAATGAATGCTTGCATGACAATTGGGGAGAGGACTTGAAACCAGCAGAGTACCAGTACATTGCTCAACTCGTTGATGAAGCGCCGGATATCCGCGAAGCTAATAAAAACTTCTGGGCATGGTGGCAAAAACGGGAGGATGAGGATGAAGATGATGAATAATGAACCGCAAAACATATATAAAGGAGTTGCATGCAACTCCTTTTTTTGATACACAAAAAATAAATCTTACCTCAAAAGTACTAGGCACTTTTGGGGGCGATAAACTTTTTTTGAAAACAAAAAAAACAAATCCTACCTCCAAAGTTATTTCATAACCTTGTGGGGCGATAAGCTTTTTTCTTTCATAAAAAGAAAAAAAAGTCTTACTCCATAACTGCTTCGCAATTACGAGGGAATAAACTTTTTCCTAAATAAAAAAATATCGCAATTTATGCTAACTTCACTATACAGAGTCTATTCATTTCTCTCTTATCCATGGAAAAGTTCTTAGACTTACTCAAAACATCTTTGGCGTTCAAGTCAGTATCTACTGATCCTGAGTTTCGTAGTGAAGTTGAAGCATGTGGAGCATGGTTAGCTACCCAACTGCAAGCACATGGTTTCAGCGTGCAGAGTATCACCTGATTTGGAAACCCCCTCATCTATGGTCACTACGTAGTCGATCCTACCTTGCCGACTTATCTGATTTATGGGCACTATGATGTGCAGCCTGCTGCGATGGAGGATGGATGGGCAAGTGATCCGTTTGTGCTTCGTGATGATGGTGAGAGGTTGTATGCCAGAGGAGTTGCTGACAACAAAGGTCAGCATCTGATTCATCTCGCAACTATTTTTGATTTGATAGCATGACAAAACTTACGTTGTAATATCAAAGTGTTGATCGAGTGAGATGAGGAAACGGGCTCTCCGTATATGATCAATTTTTTTGATCAATACAAAGATCTTTTGGCTTGTGATGGAGTTATTATTTCTGATGGAGAAATCATCGGGCACAGTACGCCGACGATGACCGAAAGTTTCAGAGGTGGAGCAAATATGACGCTCACTATTCAGACAGCAAACACTGATGTGCATAGTGGTATGTATGGCAATATTCTTCCTTCTGCAAGTCACACTTTACTGCAACTCCTTGCACAGCTATATGATGAGCAATGATTGATTGCTATCCCCTGATGGTATGATTCGGTCGCTCCAATAGATCAAGCAACGATTGCCAACAATCTGACGATCCCTTTTGATACACAGGCACTCTTTGAGGCAACGGGAGCCAAAGGCACTGTAGTCCCAGCATGATATGATGCAATGACGGCAAACGGCTTATTGCCTACCATTCAAGTGAGTGGACTGAGTAGTGGCTATACAGGCACCGGTTACAAAAATATCATTCCTGCCAAAGCTATCGGTAAGATGAATTTCCGTTTTGCACCAGGACAAGAAGCGAAAGAGATGATCACCCTGTTTACCAATTGGGTAGAAAAGATGTTACCTTCGTATGCCACGTTTAGCATTGAAACTTCTGATCCTTACAATGCAATTGCACTCAGCACGGATAGTGAACGGGTACAGACTTGCCGCACAGCACTCGCAACTGCGTATGATACTCCCGTGATCATAAGACATTGTGGAGCTGCAGTACCTATTAGTGGACTGTTCCAAAAGTATGTAGGGTGCCCTGTAGCGGTCGTTGATTTTGCCAATGAAGATTGCAACATGCATGGCATCGATGAGAATTTCTGCAAAACAAATATTGAGAAAGGATTGAGATGTAGTAGGCTACTTTTTGCGAAAGATACAAAGTAAATACGCATTTTTTATTTTGCATTGGATGCATGCAATTCCCACAGCATATCTGAATTATCCCCGATGGGAATAGGACGCGAGCCAAAGACCGTGGACTTTCCGCATTGGACGGGCATAGTGCAGGACAAAAAAATAGTATTGAACTGTTGAAATTTTTGATCACTACTCCTGTGCGTGTGGCGACGTTTTGGGGATTAAGCACCGAAAATTTACGCGAAAGATCTTCCCTAGAGTGTGCTTGATTATTTGCCTTATTTGATCATGCGTTATCGTGATTGGATGCCTTATTTTCTGCAGAGCAAATAGCTTTTAGGCGAGTTGGATCGCCTGTATGAATTCCAGACAAAACGCTCCAGAGTTTCCTTGCATTTCAAGAAAAGCACACCTATAGCGATGCTAAACTCACTGCGGTTTTTGCCATCAACTATGGCGGAAGAGATGAAATTTTGAGAGGAGTAGAACGTCGAAAAGATGCAGGAAGCCCCAAGCTTGATGAAAGTACCTTTGGGCAATATTTGGATTTCGGAGATCTGCCAGTGATTGATCTCGTCATTAGAACCAAAGCCGAGGACGCACAGAGAGTGAGTGGCTTTATGAGTCGGTGGATTGGGTATGCAGAGCTCTATTTTTCGCAACTCAAATTTCCTGATTTCTCACCCACAGAACTTCAAAAAGCCCTTGAACGACGGTCTGAGAGAGCCGATAAGAGAAATTTTGGGAAGTAACCCTCACTTATTTTTTGGTATAGGTGCCAAAGTCATACGTGACTTTTTTACTTCAGTGGTGAAAGCGCATATTGCGTAGATACATGAGTCGATACCCTTTGAGATAACGTCTCGCCATAGTCCATGGTCATTGCTGATGGATTCTTCTCATATCAAACACAAATGGCTGTGGAAGCAGTGTTAGTGTTGCGCCAATTTTTTTTGCTGTCCAACCATACAGAGAATCTTCTCCTAAATAAACAGTTTCGTCAAATCCACCAATTGCGTGATGTACGTCACGTTGGACAAATATGCAACATCCAGGCACGATAGGACGTCGCCAAGCATGGGTACGAATAAACCGATTGGTAAGAGCGATGCCGGTTTTACTTTTTCGGTCTGTGGTACTGGGAAGGAGCGTGCAATACCCAAACTGCGCGTGATGAGCGAGCAGATAATCCATAGACTGCTGTATGAAATGGTCATCGTGTAACTGGGTATCTGCGTCCAAAAATACTATCCACTCTCCCGTAGCGAGTTCTGCACCTCTATTTCTGCCGTATGCAGGTCATTTGGTAACGTTACATTGGTGAAAGTGAAGTGTGGATCACCGTACAGGATGATGTCTGCATATTGTTTCCGTTGCATCTGTACTCTTGCTGTCTGAAACGATGAGTTGTGTAGGCTGAAAGGTCTGCGAGGAAATTTGATTGAGGAGCCTATCAACAGTGCGCTCTTCATTTAACGTGATAATTACCACACTGAGTGAGGGAGAGGCGGATTCGTTATTGATTGTGCCTCAACTCATGGGTTATTTTACCCCATATACTACATTGACCGTGACGCTGAGTTCGAGTTGGCCGGGATTGATGGTAGGGCTTCCAACGCTGTCCATAGCTACTTCTGCTTTGAACATGTTGGCTTGCATGGGCATGGGATACGGAGGCATATAACTAATTTGGTCTGAAATACTGAGTGGTTTATCCAAACTAATACCAGCGAGACTTGCTAATTCTTCTGCTTTTTGTTTCGCTTTTGCAAATCAAAGCTTTCTTGCTTCGCTGTAGAGCTCAGTTTTGTCATCGATATCATAGCTCATAGAGCTGATTTGTACATTGTTGGAGAAGGTGACTTGAGGAATCAACGTATCTACTTGCTTGAGATCTCTAATCTTGAGGGTGAGGCCATGGGTTGCTCTATATCCTTTGATTTTTTGAGTGTTCGTGCTGTAGTCATACTCTGGGTAGATGCTCATTTCTGTGGTTTGTATGTCTTTGGCATCTACTCCTGCTGATTTTGCAAGATCAGTGATGGTGAGTGCATCTTTTTTGGTTGCCTCCTGTGCTTGTGCAGTAGAGTCTGCAACGCTAGAGATGCTGATACCTAGGAGGAACACATCGGGTTGAGCGAAGACTTTTCCATCACCTTGTACAGATATACTATTCATCACGACGCCTGCTTGGGTAGGGTTGGATGAAGCATCTTTGATAGTCACTTCTCTCTGAGAGAGGAAAAATGCGCCTCCGAGTACAGCGATACAGATCAAGAGCGTATTGAGGAAGTTGTTCATGAGGGGAGGAGAAATGGATAAAACTATAGAGAGTGTAGTGAAGTAGTGAAGAGAGGCAAGGTAGATTTGAGAATTGAGAATTAAGAATTAGGATTTGAGAATGTAGACTCTAGATTGTGCATCCTCACTCCTTCGGGATCTCGGTGCCTGTAAAGGTGGAGGGTATTTTAGAGCAACAAAACACTTGCAAATATGTAAAAAATAGGTATGAGATGTATACAAAAATTGCAATTATGAAAAATGAAAACAAAATTAATCTCCTTGGTACACTATGTATTATTACTTTGTTCGGTGTTTTTCTTTTTTGGTTGTCTACTCGACCGACTGATGAGGAAAAGACAATTACTGATCCTCAGCAAGTGAGGGAGTGGGCACAAAAATTTCATGAGACAAGTCAACGGATGGTAGCATACGTCAATACTGAAACTGACTATGCAGGTCTTGCAGTTCAGTTTGTAGACCTCTATGCGGTCACTCCTACTAACAGACAGCTTGTACTCTCCTATGGCATTGGCTACAATGTTCCCTGGCGTGCATTGGAACCTTATTCAGTTACTCTCTGGCCTGGGAGAATCCCTCTCAGAGGAGAGGCTCTAGATTTCATGAGGCACTTAGCCAGACCTCATGTCGAAGCAGCATTAGATTCAATTTCTCTTGCTGTGCAACTCTAATAAAGTAGTAGTGAATGATCCAGGCACATGTGCTTGGATTTTTTTGTGTCTTGCATTTCTGACAGATATAAGTAACCATAAGTATTGCACCTTTGCTTTATTTTTTGCACGAGGGATTCGTATGAAAGTCACATTAGCTGTTGCACAATTACAGGAAGTCATGGATTTGATGGCAAGATTTGTTTCCAAACATGCGACGTTACCTATCTTGGAAAACGTCTATATCAAAGGAAGTATCGATAGCATCATCTTTAGGGCCACAGATATGGAGAAGTATGTAGAGGTGGAACTCCCAGCGTCGCTCGACGATGAGGGAGCAATTACGGTCAATGCAAATACCTTGTCTGCTATTTTGAGGAATCTGGATGAGACACAAGTTGTCTTGGTCATCGAGGAGTCTAAGGATCTCATGATTATTCAGACAGCGAGCGATGAGTTCAAGATCAAGGGTATACCCGCAAGTGAGTATGTGGCAGTCCCAGAAGTTCAGACAGAGTCACCCATTACCTTATCTGCAGATCAATTCTCATTGGGTATTGGCAAAGTAGAGTATGCAGTGACTGAGAAAAATTTCTCACCTGTATTGACGGGTATTTTGATGAGAATCAAAAAATATGAGGGTGCGCCCAAATTAGTTTTCGTTGGCACAGATTCATTTAGACTCGCTGAGTACAAACTTGATGTTGACCAAAAAGATGTTGCTGAATTCGCTATTATTGTCCCCAAAGTACATATCAATGATATCAAGAGAGTAGTAGATTTCTATCGTGATAAAGGAGGTAGTCACGTGCACGCTCACGTCTCCAATACTATGGTGTCTTTTGGCTTAGTCCTCAAGGATATGAAAATTTCATGTACTTGTTTGCTGATCCAAGGAAGTTTCCCTGAGTACGAGAACGAGAACATTATGCCAACGACCTTCTCTACCAAAGTAGTTTTGGACAAAAACCAGTTGGACAAAGCGATCAAGAGGATTTTGATTATGACCAAAGATATCAATAATTATATTGCAGTTCGTTCACAAGACGACAAGTTGATGTTGAGCTCTGGAGAAACAGATATGGGTGAAGCACAAACATCTACTCCAGCCCTTGTTGATGGAGAACAAGTACAGTTTGGCGTCAACGGAAAATATATCGCTGACTTTTTGAGAATCGTGACGAGCACAGAAATTACTATGCAATTACTGAATGCTGAGAAGCCAATCATTTTCAAAGATAAAGATGATGCACACTACACCTATGTAGTGAGACCATTGATTAAATAAGGTTCAATGAGTAGTAGCATGCAGCACCTCCACCACTTGTTCTATTCCGTCATGGAGTATTCGCAACCACAACCTAGTTTGTGGTTTGCTTGGTGAGCAGAAAAAAATCCTCATTATGCACCAGCTCCTCAGCAAACATGGGATGAGCGATGCCCACTCATGCAAGAATATACCGCCTACATCAATGCATATGGTCGATTATATAAATCTTTACCGTTCGTGAGAGCGATCTATTTGGCAAACTCTATTACGTTCAATGCGTTACACGATGATTCTGATATCGATGTGTGTATCGTTGTCAAACACAAGAGAATTTGGACAGCAAGATTTTGGAGCTTACTCTTGTTTAGCCTACTTCGTATCAAAAGAGTAGGAAAGAAAAAAAGAAAAAAATTCTGTTTGAGTTTTTATGTGGATGAACAAGAACTCAATTTGCAACGTCTTGCGTTGCAACCACAAGATCCGTATCTTGTGTATTGGATTGCACACTTGGTGCCACTCTATCAAGAAACTCCGATGGACCCTGTGATGCTTTGGCGTTACAATGATTGGATTACGCACTATCTTCCTAATTTTCCAGAGCAACAAGTAATACACTTACCAACACATCAGCGATCAGGCAGAACGCGACGAAAACGTTTTTGGGAACGTCGAGGCGGGGGTCGTATAGGAGATGGTATTGAGCAACTTTTGAAACTTATTCGATTACCTATTCTCTTGCGAAAAAAACGTCGCTTGTGAGTAAGTGGTGATGATATCGTTTTAGCGGATACTATGCTCAAATTCCATGCAGATAAAAGATTGAAATATGCAACCAAGCGAAAGCTAGCAAGCACAAGTGATCTCCAAAGTGTATAAAAGATACCAAACCATCACAAGTATATATAGTGTGCTTCAAACTACGAAAATGTTTCTTCGATAACCGAATGCTATCACGTTGAATAATATTAAAATGGCTCTGTAGAGCCATTTTTTGTTTCTTAAATTTCCAAGATAACTAATGGTTATCAGAATATAGCTATATCTCATTGTCAATGCACTACATATAGGTATAAGGCAATCATCTTTTATTTCCTTAACAGTGCGACGTTGGTATGAATGATATGAGAGTTATCCTGGACATTGGTAATGGCTATGTAAAATGAGTCATCTTCGGACAGGAGGAAGGTAAACCCGCAATTCTTGCTAAAGAGATGGTGAAAACGAGAGGAATGCGTAAAGGAAAAATTTTGGATATAGAAGACTTTGCAGTATGTATCAATGAAGTACTTGAAGCATTCTCCAAAAAATTGGGAGGAGATTTTGTTGAAGAAGTATTTTTGACGGTATCTCATCCGCAATGTCATATCACGAGATTGTACGAACAAAAAAGAATCCTCAACAAACAAATTGGACATGACGATGTTGCACACCTTTCAGAAGTAATTGCTGATAGTGCAGACAAACCCAACTATGAGGTGCTCAAAATTGTTCCTGTGCAATGGATTATCGATGAACAAACCAAGACCAAAGATCCTATTGGCATGGAGGCAAGAAAACTCGAACTCACTGCTGATGTATTTATGGTTCCCAAAGTATTCTACAATAATGTCCTTGAAGCTTGCGATAAACTTGATTTGCATGTTGCAGATATTATCCCAACTGTACTAGGTGCAGCTGAAGGCTGTTTGGATTTGGACGTGAGAGATCTCGGTGTCTTGCTCGTAGATATTGGTACCAACCAAACAAGCTATGTAGTTTACGAAGAAGGATATCCGTTATTCTACGGAGTGATTCCTGTAGGTGGAGAGGATGTGACCAAAGACATTTCTATTGGTCTCCAAGTAGATATCAAAGACGCAGAACATATCAAAAGAGAAAAAGGAGTTATTTTGTTGGATGGTATGAGCGCTGGTGAAGATACAACTATCGACAAAGGTTTTTTGTCAGATATTATGGTGGCGAGATACGAGCAAATTTTTGAAATCATTCAAGAAGATCTTCAAAATCATGACAAGGAGTGAAGATTGCCTGGAGGAGTGATTATTATTGGTGGCGGAAGTAAAGTTGAGAATATATTACTCTTGGCAAAAGATGTTTTCAAACTTGCTACATTCAAGGGTAAGGATAATATCTTGAGATTAGGAGACATCTCTCACAATCCACAGTTCTTGTGATTATTGGGTACGTGGACGTGGGTAGAGAAGTATCATCAAGGCAAGAGAGGATGATTTGGCGTTTGATTAAAATTTGCAACAGGATTGTTGAGTAGAGTAACTGATATGTTCAAACACCTCTTCTAGACGAGGGAATACTTTTATCTCTTTTTATGGTTTTTTTCCATGATAGTACAAGAATTTAATCCAGAATTTACTCCAGGCGCGAGAATCAAAGTGATTGGTGTTTGAGGAGCGGGTGGTAATACCATCAATAGAATGGCAAGAGAAGGTCTTGAGGGTGTTGAGTTTGTCGCAGTCAATACTGATGCACAAACACTTGCTAACTCTTTGGCACACAAAAAGGTAAACATTGGTCTCAATCTTACCAAAGGATTGGGTGCTGGTGCTAATCCAGAAACAGGACGCAAAGCGGCAGAAGAAACAGTAGATGATATCAAAGCAATGTTGTATGATACTGATATGGTCTTCGTAACTGCAGGTATGGGTGGTGGAACAGGTACTGGTGCTGCTCCTGTGATTGCAAGTATTGCTAAAGAAATGGGTATCTTGACCGTTGGTGTAGTGACCAAGCCATTTAGTTTTGAAGGCAAAAGAAGATTTCAATATGCGCTTGAATGATTAGACAAAATGAAAGCTGCAGTAGATACCCTTATTGTGATTCCCAATGACAAAATCTTCAATATTATCGACAAGAAAACTACCTTCAAGCAAGCGTTCTCTATGATCGATAAGATTCTCTATCTCGGTGTTCAAGGTATTTCAGACCTTATTACCAAACCAGGAGAACTCAATATCGACTATGCAGATGTGCAGACCGTTATGAAGGGATCTGGTACAGCGTTGTTTGGTATTGGCTATGGTCAAGGAGAGAATAGAGCAGTAGATGCAGCTAGACGTGCGGTAGATAATCCATTGCTCGAGGCGACGCTTGAGGGTGCGAAGAGTATCTTGTTTGCGGTGACAGGTGGTGATGATTTGACTCCTATCGAGGTCCAAGAGGCTGCGAGAGTCATTGAAGAAATCGCTGATCCTGATGCAATGATCATTTGGGGAATGACCTTTGATCAAAGTTATGAAGGTGAAGTCAAAGTATCTATTATTGCTACTGGTTTCCCAGAGACTATCCAAGAGAGTATGATCAAAAATGTTGGTGTCAGACAAAGCCCTCTTTCAAGACTTGGCTCTACGAGAACACAAGCAGGCAGAACATATGTTGGACAAGCTATGGAAAGTGAAGGAGTGACCAGCAATGTACAATCAGAATCTGTGCAAGCCAAGGAGGAAAGAGATTATGAAACACCTCCTTACTTAGCGAGAAAATTATTGGCAGGTAGTAATTTATAGTCCGACGACGATAGAGTGAAGACATAGAAACCAAGGGGCCCGTGCGAAGCACGGGCCCCTTTTTGTACACTCTTTTTCTCAGTCCGTCCACTTCCTCTTTGTTCTGCTTGTTTCTTTTTACAAGATCAGTACAATAAATTGTTTTATTCTTCTTGTGCATTGTGATGCATCTCAAAATTGCCTCTCCAGAAAAACAAATATTTGCAGGTGAAGTTGAACAAGTGACACTTCCTACCGAAAGTGGTGAAATCACTCTTTTGCCGGGACATATACCTTTGACATCTGTAGTGGGTGCAGGTATTTTGCGTTGTACTCCATCTCAACTTCCTGAGGATACAGGCTATGTAATCAATCAGTGACAGATTCATATTGGTGTCAGCAAGGGACTTTTGTACGTTGATGGCAAGAACCTCATTGTGTTGACTTCGTTAGCCACTACTACCCCTTCTGAGTCACAGGAAGTATTGGAACAGATGCAAACTAAATTGCAGGCTGAACTTGAAAAGATCAAGCACGAATGATCGGATGAGGATCTAGAACATGCACTCCTTTCGCTCGAGAAAGTGACTGCTGAGTTGAGATTATCTAAATTGAGTCATGTGTCGCATTAGTTATTGATAGATGCAAAATCTCCTGCCTATTGAGCAGGAGATTTTTTTTGAAGAGACGTCCTCCAAGTTAAAGGACGTGACCTTCATTAGTCTTGCTAATGAAGGTGGATTACTCCCTCGTTAGAAGGAGAGACTAATTGAATTGAGAATGATAGATCCCCACAAAAGAAGATTACCAAGTCCCAATACGAGTTCAGTAGCTTTCATGTGCATATAACATGAAATAAAAAGATGGACGTTAATATTATATGGACATTTTTCTAAAAATGCAACTTTTATGCAACATTTTTTAGGACCTTTTAATAACATTTTCAGGATGTTGAGGGTCTATGAGAGTGGAAGCGGGTCCTGGAAGTGTCCCTTGGGTGAGAAAATAAGCAATATGGGAATTGAGGAAAACATCATCATGGAGTTCATTTGGAGAGCAGATTGGCGGTAAACCTGAACGATTGCAAGAGGTAGCAACTATTGGCTGTCAGAGTTTTTGGATAAGTCACTGAACAGGATGATGCGGAAGCCATCTGACACCGATACGAGGTGTTGGTGAGAGAAAGGCCCATTGTTCAGGATCTTTTTTGGTAAGCAAGATGGTGAGAGGCCCATGTTGAGTAAACCAACTTTGTCGTAGCTGGTCGAGATTGTTTGGAATATCGAAATGTGCTTCTATCCAGGCTCGGTCTGGTGCAATGACGCTATAGTGCTTCCCTGGGAGGCGTTCCTTACAGGTCTCTATACGAGCAACTACTCCTGGACTCACGACCCCTCCCAGTCCATAGAGAGAATCTGTAGGGAAGCAAACTAGTTGCTCATCAAGAAATGCCTCAATAAGCTCTTTTTCATGCTGTTCTCGCTCTGCCAAAGGAAGGGTAATCATAGTTGATTTATTTAGTAAATAATGTCAATATTTAGACGTGGGTAAATAGCTCATTCATTGCGTTATCAGATAGCTGTCTATATACTTATTGAGCTTTAATGCAATGATTGCCCCATGGTAGACATCATTCGATGTAAACAACAAATACTCAACTTGTACTCTCAACAACCTACCCTTGAGAACTACTTGTCGAAACTGACGAGACAAGCTCGAGGAGAACAAAAAGCTGATTGTTTACAAGCATTTGGTACGGTGCAAGACGTACAGCATTTTTTGTTACACCCAGAAGATATACAACTTCTTCCGGAGCCTCCAATTGACACCACGACGGACACAGCAGAACAACCTTTGGTCAAATCAGACCAAGCAACTACCAAACAATCATCAGAACAAGTTACTGGTTCTCAGGCAGACAATGAACAAACAAAACCAACAACAGAGCATGCAGCCGCACAAGCAACCGGTGAAACCCAAACAGGGTTTTTAGCTCAAGCAGAGCAGTCGTGGGATGCGATGATTGTGACCCCATTTGGAGAATATATCATGATGGGTGGGTATATTATTGGTGGAATCGTACTGGCTATCGCACTTTGGAAATCATTACTCTATCTGCTAGAGTTTTTGTACGATGTGATGAACGCGAAGAGAATGATATTTCTCAAAGTAATGTTACCTAGAAGTGACTCAAAATTGGATCGCGAAAAGGAAAAAGAATTAGCGAAAGATATGAAAGAAAAAATTGCGAGAATGTCTCAAGTGTTTAGAAATCTGCATAAACTTGGTGAGCTTTCACTCAGAGATACGATCC
This sequence comes from uncultured Candidatus Peribacteria bacterium, assembly GCA_964447535.1. Taxonomy (GTDB): domain Bacteria; phylum Patescibacteriota; class Gracilibacteria; order Absconditabacterales; family Absconditicoccaceae; genus CAYUST01. The sequence continues at coordinate 52,803 of CAYUST010000006.1, read as the reverse complement.
TCCAAAAGATATGTAAAAAACCAAAAATCACTTTGGTGCTCCAGTATGAAGATGGTATGCTTCATTTTCTGATTGGTACGTATCCAGAATATCTGAAGATTATTGAAAGTTCTTTGTCTGCACAGTATTCTGATGCGTCACTTGAAGTCACGCAATCCCCCAAATTTTTCTCTAAAAAATACAATGATCTTATCCCACTAGAAACTGTCAAACAAGGCTATTATCCCATTAGAATTTTCAAGCAACTTGAAGATGATCCACTCAACAATGTGATTGATGCAATGGGAAAAATATCTCCCGAAGACACCTGTTCTCTCTTGATAACGATCAAACCTCTGGGAGATGATTTCAACAAAAAGGCGCAAAAACTTGCTGATGCACTCTATAGAAAGGATGAGGCAATAACCAAAAAGAAGCCCTTGTGGAAAAGACTATTGCCATGGAATTTGTTCACGTTCTTGATACGTTGACCAAGTCAGGCACTGATAGAAAAGTATAGCACCAATGCCCAAAAAGGAGATCCTATCATTCGTATGGTCAAAGCTGAAGAAGATGCACTCAATATCATGGCTGAAGAAGCAGGGAAACAAGCATATGAAAGTGGTATTCTCTTGATCACGAGTTCATCTGAGTCTACTAAATTGAGACAAAATATGCAGACGGTGTTGAGTTCATTTACCGTCTACAAAGATGAGTACAATAATGAATTAGATCAACCTGCGGTCTTTAGTGATCTTTTCGGACGAGCACTCAAACCAATGTGGCGTTTCTCAGCGTTGTTTCATTTAGTGAACTTTTTTTATAAAGACTGTATGTTGACGGTGAGTGCACTCGCTTCGTTATTTCACTTGCCTGATGGATTGTTCAACCGTGCACCTATTATCAAATGGATGGACTACAAAGTCATTTCTGCTCCTGATAATTTACCTACGCTTGAGCAAGAGAACAACTTACTTATCACCTGAGAAATTGCTGAAGGGTATCTGGGAGGCAACTTGAGCGATATCTTGGCAGCGAGTAATCATCCAGCTATTGGCACCAAAACAGAAATCACTACCACCAAAAAGGAACTCACGGATCCTGCGTACGTTCCCAAACAAGGTGAAACTATTATTCAAGAAGAAGGGAAAGCGTACTTGCTCCAACAACATACGCATACCTTGCATGGCCTCAAAACGTACAATGATGGAATTTTGCTCGGTATCAATGCATACAGAAATACCTACACACCTGTGTATATGAAAAAGAAAGATAGAACCAGACATCAATATATCATTGGTAAATCAGGTACCGGTAAATCGGTGTTCATTAGTATGCTTGCGAGACAGGATATTCGGGCAGGCAACGGTATTTGCGTAATTGATCCACATGGAGATTTAGTAGAAGATGTCCTGAGATATGTCCCCAAAGAGAGAGCGAAAGATGTGATCTACTTCGATGCAGGTGACGAGGAGCGTCCTATGGGCCTCAACCTGTATGAGATCGATCATATTGCTCAAGCTGATAGGGCAGTAAACGACGCCACGGAAATCTTCCTCAAAATGTTCGGCCCAGAAATCTTTGGTCCTCGTATCCAAGAATACTTCAAGTACGGTAGTTTGACCTTGCTCGAGGATATGGAGGATGGTGCTACGTTGATTGATGTCCCAAGACTGTTTACAGATGAAGTGTATAGAGAGTACAAGGTCAAGAAAACTCAAAATCCTGTAGTGAGAAATTTTTGGGACAAGACGTATAGTGCGATGGGTGATAGAGAAAAGCAAGAAATAATCCCGTACTTCACTTCTAAATTTGTATCCTTTATTACCAACTCATTGATTAGAAATATTATTGGACAGACCAAATCAGCGTTCAACTTCAGAGATGTGATGGATAATAGGAAAATTTTGTTAATTAATTTGAGTAAGGGAAAGATCGGTGAGATGAACTCGCAATTGCTCGGTATGATTATCGTCTCCAAGATTTATAATGCTGCTATGAGTAGAGCAAATATCGATGAGAGTTTACGTAAAGATTTTTATCTTTATGTGGATGAATTTCAAAACTTCATTACCGATACGTTCGCGGATATTTTGTCCGAAGCCAGAAAATATAAACTGGGCTTGATCATGGCGCATCAGTATATTGCTCAGCTTGATTCCAATTCAGGAAATAATGTAGGTGAAGGGAAAAGCCAAGTAAAAGATGCAGTCTTCGGTAACGTGGGTACGATGATGTCATTCAAAGTCGGCGCACCCGATGCTGAGTTTTTGGAAAAAGAATATGCGCCGGTGTTGAGTGCGCAAGATATTTTAGGTATTGCAAACTACAAGGCGTACCTCAAACTCAATATCAACAACTCCACCTCGAGAGTATTTAGCTTCAATGCGATCAACACGAGTGATTATAGAAATGATAAAATTGCAGCAGTGCTCAAAGAGTATTGCGCCAAAAAATATGGCAGAAAGAAAGAGTTTGTCGATGCGGAGATCGCAGCGAGAATTGGGATTGTTGCGCCTCCAGCGGAGGAAGCTGCTGTTGATCAGACCCTACCTGAATCGACAGGCGAGTGAGTTGCTGATGGCTCATCTCCTGCAGCTGAACAACCAGAACAGAACACCCTAAGCGAGACTCCACCTGAACAAACAAATGAACCACCAACTCCTTCTGCAGCATAGTTTGTATACCTTTATTTCAACACAATCTCATGGAAACACCTGCACCAGAGTATGTACCTTCTCACCTCGAACATACGAGTGATTTGGCAGCAGTGTTGCTAGAGAAAAAGAAGTATGTTGAACAGACTACCAAGTGAGCATTGGATAGTATTTTTGCTCAAGTAACCCACCAAGACACCCTCTATATGGCAGAAATACAAGAAACAACGATTAATCGTGACTTGTTGGAGCAGGCATTGGCACATGAACCTCGCGAGCGATACCAAGGTAAAGAGGAAACCTTATGGACCGACGAAGTGGATTATGTAGTGTATGAGAGCTCAGAAACCTAATTTTTTTGGAATTGCAATCAACGTGTGGTTGCCTATAATGAACGTATGAGAGCGTTTTTGGATGTATTGTTGCCTACTGACGGGCATCTGTCAAAACTCCAACCTTGTTTGGAGAGTATTGCTATGCAAACACTTTTGCCAGATAGAGTGATCGTCCTGATTCACAAACATATGCCCAAAGAAGAGATGGAAGTATTGTACTATCTCTTGCGCAAACAACTCCCAGAGCACTTGCTTGAACGTCTCGTCTTTGTAACTGATACGACCTCAGATTATGAAGCTGGTCATTGGCGCGGATTTGATAGAAATTATTTGGTGAGTTGCGCTACCGCAGAGTTCACCTTTATGATAGACCATGATAATGTCTTTGGACCGACGTTATTTGCAGATATGAAGCATTGGTATGACAAGATTTCTGCGGAGTTAGGTACTGATTGTGTACTTTCACCGACCATCATGCGAAGGAAAACTGCCAAAGTGCAGTCCCAAGGCATCACTTCTTTTTCGTATCTATTTCCGAGATATGTGTATGGACGTATGTGAGGAGAGGATTGGCAACATGTGATGATGGTAGGAGCCAACTCGTTGTATGGTCCTACGGCACTTTTCAAACAATTCCCTTTCGACGAGCGTTTCAAAAGATGCTATGAAGATATTGATTTGACCTATCGTCTTTGGCTGGCAGATATTCCCGTGATCGTCCTCAACAAAGTGGAGATCAATCATATGGAAACTACCAAGACGCCTTTGCAAGATCGTTTCTTGGGAGATGAAGCGACCGCATATGAGAGAGCACTCAATAGAATTTTGTTTGTCAAAAAACACGCACAACGATACCAAAAAATAGCTTATATGGGTTGCGGTTTATGGGTACAGACCATTGGTTTTCTCCTCTTTGTCTTGTGGTGGGGAGGTAAAAAAAGAATCCCATTGCGACGTGCTATCATCCAAGGCACCAAAGATGGACTCTACGCTCAGGCCTAATTATTGTCACAAAAGAACAATCTGTTCGTATATAAGAAACACAAAGTTTATTTTTATATTTTTTCTTGTTACCCATTTATGACCAAACACCACATTTCGAGAAGCATTTGGTGGTTTGTAAAATCAACAATCATTTTTTTGATTATTTTTGCTATAGTTTGATTCTTCCTTACTCCTTATGGAGCTAAATATGCAACAGGTTTTGGAGTGATGAGTGCGGCAGTAGTATTTGCATTACAAAATTATGTGGCTAGTTTTTTCTCGTATATTTATATTACGGTCTCTCGTCAGTTCGAGAGAGGTGATATTATCAATACGTGAAATCCCTTCATGACAGCCAAGGGTGAAGTACAGAAGATTGGTTTTTTCTTCACAACTATCAAGGAGGTAGATGATGAGTTACTCTTCACGGGCAAGTTCGTCGCCTTACCCAATAATCTCATTTTCACGGGTGGTATTTTCAATTACACTAAGAATAATTTGCTCTTTTGGCATGAGTTTACGGTGTTGCTCGGTGCCAAGCATGATATTCATGAAGAGTTTCTTGAGACGAAGCAAGTCATTTTGGAGGAGTATTATGCGTCACTCACTGATCCGAAATACTACAAAGATAACACTCTTTTACACAAACCTACCAATAAACCCAAGTTTGATGTTCGTATTACTGAGAAGGGACTCGAGTGCAAAGTCAGAATTCTGGTTCATTTTTACCAAATTCTCAACACCAATAATGCAATTATGCTGGCACTCATAGCGGCACATCGTCAGGGCAAAATCAAGCTCATAGATCACAAGGATTTCCGTTGGCTGGACTTGGTTGAACAAGAAAACGCCTGATAAAAATTGACAAAGCAGCAGCAAGCCACTATACTTAGACGTGCTTTAGTTTTTTGTTTGCGCGTATGGTTTTGGATCAGTTGCAGCAAGTGCCACCCAAGGACGGGAATCAAGCACAGTTGCTGGCTTCGCTCGATCAGTTGGATGCTCGTGTTAATCATATTGCGCGCAAGCCACTTTTTTCGTTTGGAGTGATTTATTCTAGGACCACGCTCATTGTCTGACTCATTTCACTAGCTATTGGTCTCTTGTGTATCCATTTCAATTTCACCTTGGAACTCAGTACACTGAATGTGTTGTACTTCTCATTCATTACATTGCCCTTATCTATTTTATTGTGAAACGCTGAGGGGAGAAGATATAAAATTTTTGAGATTTTTGCGAGACTCAAGTCACACTTGATTTGCTTAGCATATGCCTATGTGGATTGGTTGCCTGCGAATGCAACACCTGCTGAGTTCAAAGCAGAGAGCAAGGCATCATTGCAACAGTTTATTAGACAGCTCAAAATATATGTGATGTCTTCGTGTGCATCTGCTGATGACTACCTACCCTATATCACCGCAGTAGAATCGGCCCTGCATGAGATCTCCAAGCACAATACGCACATGAAAGACTACGGACTACCTCCCAATTTATCGACCAGATTGACGTGGCATGTGAGCAATATCAGTGAGTCGTTTGAACTTTTGAGAGTCTATAAGTATTATCGTACTTCGTTGTTGCTCACGCGTTTTTTGAAGACGATTATCATCACGGGGTGTTTCATCTTCGTGCCGTATTATATTACTATTCATCCTATTCGAGGACTACTAGTAGGTCCGTTTGTTGCTTTCACCTTCCTGGCACTCATTACGATCAAAAACCAACTCGAAAACCAATTCATTGACTCCAATAGCGTCGATATGCTCGATATCGACTTCGATAGAAGAATGACAGCCAGATTTCAGGTGATTTATGAGGAAGAATAATTCCCCCTGGACTTTTGCTTTGGAATCAGTAGACTGCGTGTAGTTGACTCTGGTTTGTGATTAACCGTTACTGTGTTTCAGAGTCATCTCTGGGGGACAAACGGCTCGATGTTGCAAGCATGCACATGTATTGGTACGTTATTTTCTCCTGTCCGACGGTGTGGTTGTCGTCGCGTTTGATGCACGTGGTGTGCAAAAGAATCTTTTTATTCTGTAGACATGTTTGTACTTGTGCTGAGAGAGCACAGGCTTCTTCTTTTGCGTTTTTGTGCACGTCAGACACATTTTATTGTTATTTTTTATAGTATGTTATTTAGTGAATTAGAACTGAAACCAACGTTGCTAGCAGCGTTAACCAAAATCGGGTATGCACAGGCAACCCCTATCCAAGAACAAGTGATCACGCGTTTTCTCAAGGGAAACCACATTGTAGGACAATCCCAGACAGGAACGGGTAAAACCGCAGCGTTTGTGATTCCGTTGATCAATGCGATCGATCCCAAGAGCAGACATTTGCAAGGACTCGTTTTATGTCCGACGCGTGAATTGGTCCAACAGACCGAAGAGGAGTTTTACAATCTTTCTTATGGTACCGTCTGATTCAAATCATGTAGATTGATGTGAGGTGGTGGTATGAGAAACCAAATCGAAAGATTGCAACAAGGATGCCAGGTGATCGTAGCGACGCCAGGTAGATTGATCGATATGGTAGAAAGAGGATTTGTAGATCTTTCCACAATTGACTATCTCGTCCTCGATGAGGCAGATAGAATGCTCGATATGGGATTTTCTGATGATGTAGATTATATCATCAGTATGTGTGAAAATGTGAAGCAAGTGATGAGTTTCTCAGCTACGATTACGAGAGAGCTCAATGATATGCTCGTCAAATATATCGGTAATGACTATGAGTCTATCAAGATTCATACGGAAATTATTGTGGATAAAGTAGATCATGGGTTTATCCACACAGAGAAAATGAGCAAAGTTGATTTGCTCGACAGATATCTCGAAAAACATCGTGATGAAAAAGTGATTATCTTCACACAAACCAAGATGGCATGTGCACAGATTGCAGAGAATCTCGAATTCCTCTGACACAAAGTAGCAGTACTCAACGGTGACCTCGAGCAAAGAGATCGCACGAGAATCATCAAAGCATACAAAGCAGATGAGATCAAGATACTGGTGGCAACGGATGTTGCTAGTCGTGGACTCAATCTCAATGATGTAAGTTTGGTAGTCAACTTCGATGTTCCGCAAGATCCAGAAAGTTATGTGCACCGTATCGGACGTACAGCGAGAGCGGGAGCTGAAGGTAAAGCAATTACTTTCGTCAATACCAAAGAGATGTCGAGTATCGGTGTAATCGAAAGAAGAAATAAAATCACTATCAAGCAAGTAGATGAAGCAGGGAATGTGATCGAAAGAAAATCGAGTAGACCAGGTCCTGGAGGCAGAAGTAGCGGAGGTCGCACCTATGGCACAAGATCAGGTGGCGGATCGTACGGTGGAAGATCATCATCTTCTTCTTCAAGAGGCAGTAGTTACTCAAGCAAGGTCATCGGCTCGAGAGGCGGTTTCGGCTCAAGAGCTTCAGAAAATAGAATGTGAGGTGAAAGAAGATTCGGTGGCTCACCGAGAGGTGATAGAGCAGAAGGCGGAAGATCATTCAGCAGAGACGGCGACAGAACACCAAGATCATTTAGCTCGAGAGGAGATTGAGAAAGAAGTAGATTTGGAAGTGCACCAAGAGGCGATAGATCACCAAGAAGATATGACGCATCAGAAGGTGGTGAAAGAAAATTCTGAGGAGGCGATAGAGCTCCTAGAAAATTCGGTGACCATGGTGGTAGCGGTAGATCAAGCGGTCCGAGAACAGGTGGCTACGCATCACGCGGTGGCGCACGTCCAGCTCGCACCGAGCGCTCAGATCGTCCAGCACGTGCTCCTAGGAAGGAGTACGCATAAAACGAGAATTAAGAGTTAAGAATACGAAAAAGACCCTACTGCGAAGCAGGGTGTTTTTTTATAGTTCTGGAGTCGGATACACACTATTTCCCATACTGTTTATGCAGTCGTACGCTGGAGGAATTTTCGTCCATCTTTAACTGCTTGGGCTATCGAATATGAAGCTTGTCGTTGTAATACCTGTTTCGCCTTGGTGGGGTTGGCATACACAACTGCAACATCTCCCATCCTGGGATTACTAATACGATACGGCACCTTTCTTGCTAGCGCGCGCTCTACGATAGCAATCAACTCCAAGACACTGGTACCTTGACCTGTACCTAGATTGCACACCTCATAGATTGGCATAGTTTGTCACATGAGTCGTTGTCGAGCAAATACATGCGCTTGTGCTACATCCATAATGTGCAAATAGTCTCTGATACATGTACCATCTGGTGTAGGATAGTCTGCCCCAAATATTTCCACTAGTTCCCTTTTCCCCTGCACTACCTGAAAAATCACAGGAAGCAAATTGGTAGGGGGTTGCAACGGATCCTCTCCCAACAGGCCACACTCATGCGCTCCAATAGGATTAAAATACCTCAATGCTATCGCTTGGCCTCACAGGTGCACTACCCAATCACGCAAGATCGCCTCAGCCACTCGCTTGGTAGTGCCATAGGGAGAAAAACAGTTCCCCGTCAGTGCAGATTCGTCAAACGGAGATTGACTAGCAGTCGTATCATAGATAGCGGCGCTAGAAGAAAATACTATGCGAGATACGCCACAAGTTTGCATAGCTTGTAACAAAGTTACCAATCCCTGGATATTCACTTCATAGTAACTCCAAGGATCCAAACAACTTTCTCCCACTGCTTTCTTGGCAGCGAAATGCATTACTCCTGTGATTGGATAGTCATGGAATATCCTCTCGAGCAACACCGCATCACGTACATCTCCCTGCACAAATATGGGGCGCTTTCACGTAATACGAAATATATTGTCTACAACTTGTGCACTACTATTGGAGAGGTTATCGATTATTATCACTTCCTCGCCTGCTTGCTGAAGCGCCACTACGCTATGCGAGCCGATAAATCCTGTCCCCCCCGTCACCAAGATAGCCATATATATACGAATATACTAAAAAGTTAGCCTAACAGTATATGTAGGACAATAAAAAACAAGTTGTATTACCGTTTCCCTGTTTCTTTCGGATAATCAAACCAGATCCTTGCGCTGATAGTATCACATATATGTACAAACGCAGCGAGTGGTCATTGGACTCTGACGTGGGGATCATAGTCATCACCTTCTCCATGGACGTATGTGAGTGCATTCAAATGGTCATCAGTTAGTTCGAAACCATACTCATTAATTTTATGTTTTACGAAGTCTTGGTAGTCAGCGAAACTGGCTACTTCTTGTTTCTGCTCGTCACTTCCCGCATACTTCCAAGGTTTCTCTAAGTCATGCAAAAAGAGTATCAGCAAACTATCTGACAGTGAAAACGGCAGTGGTCTCAAACTACTGAGCTCCGCATACAATCTCACCGCAATATTCATAATATCTCTGACATGATCCACATAGCCTCCTTCCCATGCTTGATGCTTGGTCTTGGATCCTGCAGCGGTGTCGAACATTACTTGGTTGTCCGCGTAGAGTTTTTCGCAACACTCTTTGTTGGGAGCGTCGATGAGGGAGAGGAGAGTGTGGAGGGGGAGATAAGGCATATTGGAAGTCATAAGCGTGAGAAGAGTGAAAGAATTAATTGATGATATACGTTCGACCAGGTTGTCGGGCCTTAGTAAGTCTTCGATCTTCTGCAAAAGCTTGCTCTCGCGTTTTCCCGGACAACAAGACATCTAGAGCCAATTGTGGCGCCTTGTGTGCGACTACAGCAATACGTTTGCCTGCATATTCCTTTTGTAAAAATGCTACAAAATCGGCAACTCTTGCTTTTACTTGTTCATAACTTTCACCGTTTGGGAATTGTTCATATAGGTGTTTTTCTTGGAGTGGTTCTACGATGGCAGAAGGTTGCGCATTGAAATCACCATAATTACATTCTCTCAGTCTTGCATCAAGCAATATGGGGATAGAATCTGCTCATCGAGTGATGTGTGCTGATTCAGAAGCTCTTTGCAGATCAGAGGAAAATATCACATCAAATGTTTTTTCTTGGGTAAGTGTTTTGAGTTCCCTGGATTGTTGTTTCCCTAGTTCCGAAAGTGCTGCATCATACCAACCTGAAGAAATCCCATTGAGATTGTCATTTGTGGTTCAATGGACAAAGTAGGTGAGCACGGTTTGCATAGTATGCACAAGAATAAAACAACCAAGATTAATATAAACGACCACCCAATGGTACGTTTTGGTCAGGTGTTATCAAGACAGGTTCGTTGGCCTCATCAGGGACGCCCAGAGTCAACACCTCAGAGAGTGCAGGGCCGATTTGACGGTGAGGGAAGTTCACGACACACAGGACATGTTTACCGATCAATTCATCGAGAGTATAGTTCGCTGTGAGCTGTGCACAGGATTTCTTGATCCCTATCTCCGTCCCTAGATCTATTTTCAGTCTATACGAAGGCTTTTTCGCTTCAGGAAATGCTTCCGCCTCTAGGATTTTGCCAACGCGTATATCTATTTTTTGGAAGTCATCAAAGGTGATCATGGGGGGAGGGAGTGTAAAAATTATATCACAATCTATTTTATCTTATTAAAGATATCCTGGACACCAGCCTCAGATAGCTTTTCTGAAAAATCCAAGTTGAGTCCATTACAATCACTTAAAGATGGATGTCATTTTTTTATTTCAATCACCATATTATTCAAACTTTCAAAGAACACCTCAATGCCTGTTGGGATTTTATATGTCTCTTCTCCAAAGCCATTATGTGCAAGAACCTTTTTGCGATATACCCTAACCGAGTTGATAAAGTTCGCTTGTTGATCTAACATATTCTGAATATAAGATTTAGTGTTTTCATCATCTAACTGTTCCATAATATACTTTACGGATAGATTTGGTTTAGTAGTATCTCCATTATGGCAAGATGGATCTGTTAACCTTGCGATAGACAATACTCGTCAGTGCTGTAATGTTGGTATAACTACTCCCCAGAAGTTTTTGTATTCACAACTATTTTGTATTGCTTCTTGGTCATTGTATAGTCATTTTTTTGCTACAGAGTTAAATTTCGATTGATATAATGCAAAATCGATATTCGCATACTTCCGGACACAAAATTGATTTCGTCATCTATTGGCATTTCTTGTGAACTGATTAAGTATTTCCTTAGAAAGCATAAGATGTTTTTGAACTAAATCTACTCCACCACCAATTTCTCCTGCCACTTCTCATACAACGCATGCATTTCTGCATCGGGTTCGTAGGAGGGGAAGAGGGCTTTGCCGAGCGGGATATCGAGATCGATGCGTGAGGCGAGGGTGGTGGTAGCATCACAGAGCTCGGTGGCACGAGTTTCGTCTATGCCGTGCGAGAGCAGGATGGTTTTGATCTCTGCTTCGCTCATGAGATGTCGTTGTCCGGGTCTGGTTCTTCTGTCAGCGTCGAACATGCGTTTGCCATCTTTGATTGCGAGGGCGACTTCGTAGATGTCTTTGTCATCTGCGTGGACGTAGTGGACATTGGAGACAGGGAGAATCTGGAGTGATCGATTTTTTGCGCAGTCCATGAGCGTAGTGTTGAGCGATTGGAGTCCGCGTAGAGTAGTGTATGATTGGACGAGATAGGTGAGGATGACGTTGTCTTGTCCGACGAGTTGTTGGAGATAGCTGATTTGTTCGTGTATTTTGTCCTTGGGTTCACCGAGAGCAAGTTGTTTGCCGATCCATGAATCTGGTCCACCGAGTAAGCAAATGAGTCATTCGCCCCACTGCGTGAGTAACGAAAAATCTATCCTCGGCATGCCGTGAAATCCTGTCAGATGCGCTTCAGAGACGAGTTTGAGCAGATGTTGATAGCCCGTGAGTGAGGAGGCGAGGAGCACGATCGTGCCTGCTTGTTCGCCTTTGGGTTTGTTGGTTCTGTCATGGACGAGTCCGAGTTCTACACCAATGAGTGGTGTGATATTTTCCTTTTTGCAGGCTTTGATAAACTCGATAGCGCCATAGAGTCCGTTGTAATCGGTCAACGCCAACGTATCCATACCAAGGGCATGGGCTTGTTTGGCAAGATGTGCTGGTGTGCCAATCGCCTCGAGGAGCGAGTAGTGGCTATGGACTTGAAGATGGACGAAGGACATGGGGAGAAGTGAGAATTAAGAGATCACCTGTGCTCCCCCTTTTCGAAAGGGGGTGGCGAGCGAAGCGAGACGGGGGATTACCCCTCCGCCCTTCGGGCACCTCCCCTTCTGAAGGGGAGAGCAAACGTGGGGGAACACTCGTTGCGACTCTTATACTCCTTTTTACTGTAAATGCCAACACAAAGCCAGTGGCTTGCAATCAGTCTATCTTTTGCTATTATTGCCCTACAAAAGTAACTTTACCATATCAACATCGTATGAAAAAGATCTTATGGGTGGCAATAGTGAGTTTGCATATAGGATTCCTCAATTTCGTAGATGCGAGAGCATGGGAATTGCCGGGGATAGATATCGTGACGCGTGCAGAGCGAGGAGCTGATGAAAGTCGAAAGCGAGCAGACAGTGGTTTTTATGATTGGGCGATAGCAGATAACGAAAACTTCAAAGCCCGGCTTGAGGGAATTGGTGTCGATAGAGGAGGCAAGTTCGCAGCCAGAAAGGTCTCGAATGAACTCAAAGAAAAAAGAAAAGCATTCTTTTTGGCAAACTACCCCGATGATCGAAACGTAGATGAAGAGATTCTCGCAGAAGACGGGCACGACCTACGATGGGCACAAGGGATAAAAAATAAAAAAACCAAACTGATCATTCATCATACGGCAGGTAGTCAGCGTTATACCACACCTGAGGAAGCACTGAGTGGCGTGTATGATATTTATAAATACCATGCACATCAGCATGGACGAGGTGATATCTGATACAATTTTTTGATAGATCCGTTTGGGGTCGTGTATGAAGGTAGAGCTGGAGGAGATGGCGTGATAGCTGCGCATGCAGACTACAACAACAACGCTACGGTGGGTATTGCTTTGATGGGAAATTTTGATGTGGAGGAACCTACACCTGCGATGATGCGTAGTTTGACGCGCTTGTTGACGGTCTTGGCGTGGAAATATGATATCGACCCATACAAGCACCAGCCTTATTTCACGGCTGTAGACTATGATCCCTATATCTTAGTGGGAAATCATGATAGTATCGTGTGACATCAAGACACCAAAAATACGGCTTGTCCCTGAGATAATGTCTATAAACAGATCCCCAAGATCAAAGGCGAGGTAGCAGCCTTGCTTACCTATTTCAAACAAGCAGGCAAACTCAACTTGAGTAATCTCAAAACATTGACGGTGGATACAACTGCCTATTTTGATCGTGATGCGGGCTGGATAGATATTGATATGCCTATCGCAGGTGAGGTGAAGTGTGTGAGTGCAGATCAACATATTATTATCGATGAGTGCACATCCAGACCCTGAGGAGTGACCATGCACGTGCAACGTGATCATGACAAGAGTAGTGGCGTCAAATATGTGGTAGTCTCTGCTGGAACTACGCATTACCTGCTGGATATTCCGATGGTCTGGCAAGATGATATCAAGGGGTTGTTAATCGAAAGAAAAGCAGAATATATCCGCACCTTCTCACGTCCAAGCTTCGAGAAAAATCTAGAAAAAGTACAAGAGCATATCACTACTGAGCAAGCAAAATCACTGATGCAAGGAGATATTTCTGTCTTGCTGTATGATCTCACAGTGTTGTATGATACGTGGGAGATGGCCTGTACTGATGGATGTAATGTGATCATCGATGGACATAGTATTTCCAATGCATGATTTATCAACGTGGTCGAAGACAAAACCAATGATCAACTCTTCGCCTTCATCGATCTCAAAAAATATCCTACGAAGTCTATCACGTTGAGTAGCCGTGAGCCGATCGAGGTCAGCAACTACGACAGGACTGGCGGCGGTGGCGCACAAAACCGCTTCAGAGGAAGCATTACTATTGAGAAAGGAACGTATAAACATCTCGACTATGGGATGATAGACAGATATATTGTCGTCAACACACTTCCTTTCGATGACTATATGGCAGGTATTGGGGAAACGAGCGAAGCTCAACACAGAGAGAAACTCACAGCGATGGCGCTCTTGGTCAAAGGGTATGCATTGTTTTATATGACCGGTAAGAATCCACATCCAAGTATCCCCGCGTGAGCTTCATACAGTGCGGTAGATGATCCAAGAATCTTCCAAAAGTATGTCGGTGCAGCACGAGAAGACTATGGTCACTTGCGACAAGAAGTAGTACAGAAGACGCAAGACGAGTTCATTACCTATCGTGGGTATTTGCCTATTTTGCCGTACTTTCATTGTTCAGCAGGATTCACACGATCTGGACTTGAGAAATTCGGACGGACGGATACACCTTGGTTGACTTCCGTGGTGGATGTAGATACATGTGCCTGAGCTGATTTCGAAGGACATGGGGTAGGACTCAGTGGAAAATGAGCACAGAAATTGGCAGTCAAAGGTGTCCCGTACAAACAGATTTTGCAGTATTATTATCCAGGGATCACGTTTAGTAAATAGAAGTCCGTATTTTTATTTGAAGAGTTGAGAATGACCAAACGTGAGCTTCTAAAAAGATTTTTTTCGCCTGTACGACACAAACCCAAACACTTCATTGCCTGTGGTATTATTGCATTACTTGGAGCATTACATGCGATATCTTATGCACGGTATTTTCAGCAGATGACCATCGCTTTGGAAGCCAAGGATATGGAGATGTTCTTTTGGTGGATTGGTATCTTGTGTGCAACAGCTATTACGTGGTTGTGCATTAGACTGTTTGATAGAAAACATTTTTTCAATGCAGTTAGAGATGCAGATGTGTATATATACAGTAAGTATATAACGAAGTTTTTTTATGCAGAGAGTACCATCACTGAAAAGATTGGTACCTGAAGAATTACCGGTATTCTCAAATGAGGGATCTTTGCATGGTCTGCCATGCTGGCAGAGGCATTTTGGGATTACTTGAAAGTGATCTTTACTATTTTGATTTCTTTGATCATAATAGCGAGTAAGTCGCAAGTATTTTTACTTGAAGTTATCATAGTACTCATTTTTATTTTTTATCGAATAACTGTTTTTGCTCATAAGTCAGGTTTTCGAAGAAGAAATATGAAAAATGTGTATGTGGAAATGGAGAGAAATTTAGTCAGACAAGTCATGTCCAAAGTGGAAATATTGCAGAATAATAGAGTTTGATCTGAAATTGAAAAATATAAAGCATATGCAAATGAGGCGTTGCAATTTAGATACAAAGAGAAGTTTCGACAAGCAGTAGGATATGATGGGTCGCTTTTTTTCATCAATATATTCAGAGCATTACTCATTGGTTTCGTTGGATATGGTATATTAGTATCTACTGCGACATTAGCAGATTTTGTGTTGATGCTCACTTTGACGTGAATTTTGGTCAGTATGGTAAGTGATCTGACATTGATTGGGAGAAAGATATCTGATCATCTTGTGCACATTGAAAAAATGCGAGATACGTTTGATAAGTTTACCTATGCCAAAAATCTCAACACGGGAGAACAATTTCAATTTACGCATGGTAATATTGTCCTCGATGGTTTGACGTTTGGATATAGTATCTGAAAGAGTCAGATTGCTGCATTGGACATCACTTTGCCTGGTAAGAAAAAAACAGCACTTGTAGGACCTTCATGAGGTGGTAAGAGTACCTTGATCAAATTGATAGCAGGGTATCTGCAACCTACAGACGGTGCCATCTTGATCGATGGACAGTCGTTGTCTGAAATCCATTTGCTTTCATATTATCGTCATGTTGGCTATCTGACCCAAGATCCGAGTGTGTTTGATGGGACGATTAGGGAAAACTTGGAATATGGTATGGCTACTGACGCCTGAGAAAGTGCTGACCTTGATACCGTGATCAAACTTGCAAAATGCGAATGGATATATGAGTTGTCAAAATGATTGAACACGGAGATTGGTGAACGTTGAGTGAGACTGAGTGGTGGACAAAAACAGCGCTTAGCGATTGCCAAGATTATGCTCAAAAATCCTAATATTATTTTGCTTGATGAGCCGACCTCTGCACTCGATAGTTACAACGAAGAGCAAGTGACCATAGCGCTCAATAATTTGTTTGAAGGAAAAACCGTATTGATAGTCGCACATAGATTGCAAACCGTGAAGAATGCAGATGAAATTTTGTATATCGATGAAGGCAAAGTGATCGAAAGAGGAACACACAATGAACTTGTTGCTTTGCAAGGAGAGTATTACAAGATGGTTGAGTTGCAGAGTGGATTCTAATGTCGTCATTCTGACCCTGAGTGCAACGAAGGGGAAGAATCTCGTGTTTGCTAGATGTTAATGAGATCCTTCGTCCTCGCTACGCTCTTACTCAGGATGACTATACATATTGCTTTTACTCCTGCTTGTTCACTGACATGAAAAACGACATCTTACTCAATAATCAAATTGCCCATTTCGGCACAGCAGATCTGCCGTGTCTCATCGCATACGGGGACAAAACGTGAGGATCACATTTCTCTGTCTGTCTCGTTACTGATCTCTTTCGTCAAGGCGCTAAGATTCTTTTTTTTACCGCCTATCCTAGCGCGAGAGAAAAATTTATGGAACAGATCACAGGAGAGGAGTCGAAGGTGATCTATGTGACCGATGCAAATGACCTGACGACTGACGCGCAAGTAATTATCTTGGAGAGTTGAAATGAAACATTGTTTCACGATGTATGCAATGTGCTGCCTGATCTTCATGAACGTGCAGTGTTGGTCAAGAATATGGAGGTCTTTGGACCAACGGTGTTTGCAGCTTGCTTATCTTGTCCCAAGCTTATTATCTCTGGTAACCTTGATGGCTGTGTTGCTAAAGCAGAGATCAGTGCGATGTCTTTTGCAACTACGGTCATTTTCAAACAACCTGAAATAGCGCTTCCCTACACAGCTCCTACTTTGGAAACATATACCGCGTATCTTCGAAGCCCAGATAAAGAGGGAATGGTGCGTATTGATATGGACTAATACTTTATACATACTTACCTGATGCAGACTCGATATATCCAGACGTGTGGTTTGAATCATTCGTGAAAAACGACGTTTGGTCGCGAGCTACAAAAACAACTTTCATCAAGCATCGTACTGGATAACGATGAATGGCGTTTGTTTGCGCAGTCGCATTATGCAGATTTGTATCAAGCCACCAAGGAGTTTCAGACTCCAGAAGTTGAGGATCTCTACACAGATAACATGAAAAGATTTTTTGTACAGCAGATGATTTCGTATTCGTTAGCTAACAAGGTACATGTCATCCATACGGCTTGTCATATGTACAAACAGCAGAGACAATCTCTGTGAGCACGTGCTAGAGCGCTTTGAGCGAAGACCGCTCTGGTGTATCTCAATATAGACCAAGAAATAATTTTTCAAAGAGCATCCGAGGCAGGATTACACAAAGATGAAGCACTCTATGGGAAGTGATTTATGGGGAACTTGGAAAAAATGCTAGCTCATTTCGAGTATCCTGATTCGAATGAAGTGGATCTCTACGTGGAAGTCAGCAAACCAGAGTTGTTTGCAACGTATCAGCAGGAGTTGTTAGAGAAAATGAGAGTTGCGTAATTTTAATTATTTGCTGGTATACATTTTGCAAAACTTTCTTTGAGCTCTGCTACGGTGAGTTCTTTTTTGTAGATCATTCGTCTAGGAGTCATAGAACCTTGGTCTGGTATTTCTATAAGTTCTGGAAACACTGAAAAGTATTCTCTCATATAGGCATCTTGCTGATACTTTTTCTTTACACGGAGAATGACCATGAAACATTTCTGTTTGTCTCTTCTAATATCGATCTTATGCATGCCGTGCAGAAAATTGTAGTTATCAGTGTTATCATCACCTCATATCTTGGCATCAAAGTCATTTTTCCTAGGCTCAGTCCATGATCCTAGGATGATATCTCACTTCCCTGATCATGTAATTACTCACGTCATTATTTTTCTTAGTTCTTCTGAAGTAGCGGGTGGCAGCTCCTCAAACAAATAGGTGAACAATGACTCATCTGGATAGTCGAGCAGTGCTTGGTCATCTATTTTATCCAAAGCATCTTTTACCATAAACTCATACTCGCCAGGTTTCCTGTCTTTATTTGCCTTGAGGGTTTCTATGAGTTCCTGACGAGTTAGTTGTGAGAATTCAGGAAATCTTGCTTTGATCGAGTCCAAGTAGTCGCTGGTGTAGCTTTCGTGAGGAAGGTTGCTATTTGGGTTTGTCATGGGTAGAGAAGAATAGGAAAATCTTTTAGACATTATAATTATATTATTATATTTGTCAATATTATAACTCCCTTTTTTCTCTATTGACAAAGGGATGTATTTGACTATAAAAAGCCATTTATTCAGGATACTTCATGGATCTACGTGAGCCAACAAATGAGATAGCAAATGATGAAGTGCAGGGATATGAGGTCAGTTCACCTCATGTGCATATTCCTGGACAGCATTCTCTGTTGGAAGTATGTGATCAGTTTCCTCTCCCTTCACAAATATATACGCAAAAGACCGCCAAGCGTATTTATCATACGCTTGCCAAAGGACAAGAGAATTTTCCCCACCCAACACCCACTTCGTATTTGCAGGGACTAATTCAAGAACACAGAGAAGCGATCATAGCACTCTGGCGTTCATCGGTGAGAAATATGCTTCCTACTCATGGGTATCGCAAATCAATTGAAGGTCATCTGGAGAGTAATCAAATAGCCAAAGTAGATAAAGCACTCTATACTTTTTTGCTTACTTCAGTTTTGTGGGGGAAAGGTGCACTCATGACAGAAGATCAAAAATGTCTGGTCATACCACCTACAGTCAAGACTAATGCGTATCTCATGGAGCAAATTGCTTTGATTCCTCCGCCTAGGAACGAGGCAGAACTGTCAGGATATTTGAGAAGTATGGAGTTGTTGGGCGTGATTCCTCCTTTGTTTGTACGACAACAAGAGAGAGAAATATTGTGAGTACAATTACAAGTGTATATGCAATTAGCACAAACGTTGCGTTTACATCCTGATGTCTTAGCTAAACGTCCTTTGGTATTTACGGATGCGCAAAGAAAATATAATACTGCTATTTATGAAGCAATTGCGCCACATATTCCTGACTATGCAAATCGCTGGATGCAACATATCGCAGAGTCCTATTGCTATAGAATGCAGGACGCAACTATGATCAAACAACACAAACATTATCAAGACGTTCAAAAAGTATATGGTGCAAGTCCATTTGAAGGAGCAATTTTATTGAGAGAAATGTTGGTAGCGGATTATTTCCAACATATATTGGGAGAACAAGTGATCGTCAAGCGTGCCTCCAATTATGATGACAAAGAGTATGGGGTAGATATGATAGTGTATACGCCCTCACTGTGAAAAGTAGGATTTTTTGATGTCACGTTTGATCCACAAAAAATTAATGAAAAAAAAGAGAAGGTTGCTCAACTTGTTTCCAAAAATACATATCAAAAAACAGAATTTTATCATACACTTACGCAAACTGGTCGTCAGCCCATGTGTCATGTGACCTGATGAGTGATATATATCAATTATGAGGCTTTTTTGATCTATCTCAAAGATTACCTGATGGAACTGAGTGCGGGGAGTACGATACAACACCTTCGTTGGATTGCAACACAGTATCAATCCAAAAATATGCGAGAATTATTTCCTCTAGATAAACAAGCTAGAAAGGTATTGACGGCACAAAAGCCTATTACGTAAGATTTTTTCTCTGCTGTGCAGCTTGGACAAATCACGTAAATAAGGGGTGTGGTGCATCGAGTCTTGAGAGAAATTCGGGATGTGCTTGCGTTGCCACGAAAAAGGGATGATCTGCTAACTCAATATATTCGACCAATCACAACGTATGGTCTTTTCCACTTAAGACGAGTCATTTTTGTGTTAGGAGGTCATAGTAAGCTGGATTCACTTCGCATCTATGTCTATGCCTCTCTGTGGCTTGCGTTGCTTGATACAGTTCTGCTACACGAGATCAGGGGAGTAAGTCGGCAGTATAGGCTCCCAAACGCATGGTAGCTCATTTTTCTTGGGTGTCCGATTGTCCAGGCATTCGGCTAATGACGGGGTCCAAACACTCTGGTTCTGCTTCAATGGTATGTGCATGTGGTAAGCCACATACATGTCTTGCATATTCGATCACTGCCATTTGTAATCCCAAGCACAGTCCCAAAAAAGGCATATTATTTTCTCTCGCGAATTGTGCAGCGAGGATTTTCCCTTCCATGCCTCTTTTCCCAAATCATCCAGGGATGACTAATCCATCAAGTTCTTGGCAGAGTTTGGGTCGTTGTGCTTTGTCTTCGAAGGCTTCTGCCTGAATTCGATGGAGCTGTATTTTGGTGATGTATGCTGCGCCAGCATGTTTGAGCGCTTCTATGACACTCAGGTAGGAGTCTTGCAACTGTGCGTACTTGCCTATGATACCGATGTTGAGGGTATTGGTAGGATGCAAAAAATGAGCAACACGTTGATTTCGCTCAGTCAAGTCAGCTGTATGGACATCTAGTCACAATCTTTTTTGTACGAGGAGATCTACTTGTTGATCTTGCAGCAATTGTGGTACCTCGTAGATGCTTTGAGCATCTTTGCCTTCGATCACATATTGCGGTTCAGTATCACAGAAGAGTGAAATTTTTTCTTTGATCGCACTGGTGAGTGGTACTTTGGTTCTACAGATGATCATATCAGGTTGAATACCCAATCTGGTGAGTTCCCTCACCGAATGCTGAATAGGTTTGGTTTTCACTTCTCCAGAATAGTCGAGATAGAGGAGTGGTGCTACATGGACGTACATCGTATGCTCCCTACCTATATCTTTCCTCAATTGTCTAATTGCTTCTATGAAGTGTGGTCATTCGATATCACCGATTGTTCCACCGACTTCTACGATAGTGACGTCTGCTCACTCACTTGCTTGAATCAGCAACTCTTTGATCTCATTGGTGACATGTGGAACTACTTGCACCGTTTCGCCCAAATAATCACCACGTCTTTCTTTGGTGATGATACGTTGAAAAATATATCACGACGTGATAGAAGAAGTTCTCGAGAGGGATTGGTTGAGAAATCTTTCGTAGTGTCCGAGGTCTAGATCTGTTTCGTAGCCATCTTGCGTCACAAAGACTTCACCGTGCTCATACGGGGACATAGTACCCGCATCTATTTGCAAATAGGGGTCAAGTTTGATCAGGGTGACGGAATGTCAGGCCTGTTTGAGAAGTTTACCTATGGATGCTGCGACGATGCCTTTTCCGATTCATGAAATTACTCCTCACGTAACAAACAAAAAACGCATCTGCACAGGGAAAGATAAAAACCCTACTCAACATCCAAAAAGAAACTATTTCTCTTGATCACCTCTCCCAATCATTCCGCAAGCGGGGGGTTGAGTGTTTTGGCAAGTTTATATAATCTATTGATGCTACTATGATGCTTCCCTAATTTGATTATCTGTTCGAACATAGGTAAACGTTGTGGTGAGATCTTCTTGAGCACTTTTTTCACCGCTTCCCTTGCATAGACGGCACTAGTACTGTCATAATTATATAAAGTCTCCAAGAGTGCAAGCTCAAGATTCGCAACAGGGAAGCTATGTTTGCCAATTTTCACTTTGGTGGTCCATTTTTCGAAGCGCGGAAAATGATTAGTGGTTTTGGTGGTATATTTTTTGAACAACACATGTTTGCCGGTGACGATAGTTTCTTTGGCTTGTTTGGTAGGATTGACGATTTGGAGTGACTCAGGAATTTCTCTATTGTTGCGTTGGAGTTCGAGTGCAACGAGTCAGCCTATATATCGTTTTTTGCCTAAGTTGTGCGTGCAGTGTTGATGTAAGATATCCCAATAGTAGTCTTCGAGCACTAGGCTTTCAGCAATGAAATCCTCGGGTAGTTTGACAAAAAAGATATCCTTCTTGATGGGCATCAAATAGCCTCTATTTTTGAGATAATACAAAAATTTATATGCTTTGGTGTTGGTATATTCATCACCGAGCACCTCTGCAATCATCGCTTTGAGTGGTGTGCTATAGATGATTTTTTTCCTCCATTTGAGCAATCTTTTGATCACTTGTTGTAGTTGGGTATTTCTCATGCCAGTAATATGAAGCCAAAATGAACTCCAAAAATAATAATAATCTTTCTAGAAAAATAAAGACGAAGTTACTAGATAAATTTTTTACTTTTGTCTCTTGTTTTCATCAAATAAACTCATAGAACTGCAATGTTCAGGTATGTATGTTCTTGGTCTCGATGGCTTTTATCTCCTATCTTGTGCGTCATGCAACAACTTAGATTATTCTCTCAGACACAGCCCGTGACGAGAACATATGATTTTGAGTATATCAAAGCCACCTTCACTGCCATCTCTGAGTCAGTGCACGAAGTTGTTCTTGAGATCAATTCCAACAAATTCCTCATCTCCCTCAAAGCTGGCCTCCAAAAACTCGAACACTTTGAAGTCATCGCTGTCAAAGGTTTCGTAGAGCTCGGTATGAAAATTATTAGATTGCTCAAAAGAATAGTTTCTGCTCTCTATTTCGAACATTAGAGTCAGACCCTCACTGACCTGTTTGCTCCCCCTTTAAGAAAGGGGGTGTCCTGCAGTATTGCAGGACGGGGGATTTCTGATGGGTTTTCAAATTTGAATACCCTCCTAGCCCTTCCAAAGGGGGGAATATTCTTACGCTATCCTGTTTTAGTTATAATTTTCGACACTATGGCCGTTCTCGATATTACCACTGAAGAAGAATTTGCAGCTGCATTAGCGACGCCAGATGTGTTGATCATCGCTGATTTTTGGGCAGAGTGGTGTGGTCCGTGCCGTATGCTCTGACCAGTCCTCCATCAAGTAGCTGACAAGTATCCTGATACGGTTCTGTTGCTCAAAGTAGATGTTGACCAACCGGGCAACCAAAACCTTGCTATGACCTACAATATCAGAAGCATACCCCAAGTAAATTTCTTCAAAAATGGTGCGGGTGTCGATCAATTCATTGGCGTCTTGCCACCTGCGCAGGTAGAGGCAATGGTGGAGAAGTATATAGGGTAGTTTTCAGATATAGGTAAACTTTGAGAAGCCTCCGATAAGAGGGCTTTTTTACGAAACATTTTTTGACTTTATCTCAATAAGTCTATATACTATGTAGGTGATTTATTTATCACAGGTACATGAACGAAGAAAACTCTACTGCATTCTCCCTAACACATTGACCTGAAGGTACTTCAGATATATTTTACGCAACCCCAAAGCAAACCAAGCAACAAAAAATAACCACTGCGCAACTTCTCCAAGTCACCAAGGAACGCCGTGGAGAGGAGTGTCATACTTTTATCGAAGCCTACGGAGATACGATAACGCAAGCTATACAGCAAGTAGCACCAACACTTTCCAGTAGAGCTATCATTCGCAAACTCGAACACTATTTCGCGACTTCTACCCAAAGAACCTACACTGGGAGGCAGCTCACTGATGAAATTGTCCGTACGATTGATGATCTGCGTGACGATTTTGTCAGACTACGTGCACTCAAACAACTCCAATCCGAAAAACAGAAACATCTTCATGAGCTCTATGACAAACAGCGCAAGGGTATTCCTCAGATAAGTTATTCACAATCAGATGTACTTGATCGCTGTTCACTGATCAAACAAAACGATGCGCAACGATTGGAGAAAAAAATGACAGATTTTGTGCATGCTACACCTATCCAGGAGTGGTTTCACATCCATACTGAAAACGCTCAAACAATCACTGAGAGAAACCAGAAATTATTGACGCTCAGCGACCTCCCGCCTCTGGTGCTCCATGATTTCTGACATCATCAGCTGGTCGAATTGATCACTGCGGATCAGCTTGCCGATGAAGGTAACCAAATGTCACACTGCGTCGGTGGTTCGGGTACGCGAGATCAAGTCAAAGCAGGGAAACTCAAAGTGCGATCTGTCAGAACTGCTGATGGGAAGTCACAATATACGATCTGATATACTCCACAAACCAAGCAAATCGTCCAACGAAAGTGATACTCAAACCAAAACCTTGTCAACAAACAACAAAAGAATTTCCCACAGATGTGTGCAATACTAGGACGATTGAAAACTACCTATCCTATCACCACGGTAGCAGACTGGAATGGTGTGTGTGATCAACAGAAAGAGGTCTTGCGAAGCAACGGTACCGTGTCAGTAGCAGGCGACATGCGTACTATGATAAAAAAACATCTTGCAGGACAAACCCTGTTACTCGGCGCACAATGGCCACTGCTCCTCCCTGCAGCTACTACGCTGACAGAACTACAGCAACTCTGCAAGATTCCACATATCACCCTGGATTTGACTGATATTTCACAAACTTGCAAAGATCAGATCACTCACATAGCAGGATCACTCAAAGATACAACCACACAGTCACTTTCATATGCCTTGCTGACGCAAATAGGTGGCTTCGCGGAGCTCTATGATGCACCGCAAGTCGATCTTCCCAAACTGGAGCACATCGGAGATCAGGTCTACCTCAAAGCTACGACGCTATCTCCATCAGCAAAAGGTGTAAGCCAAATTGAAACACTACCTATACCTGGTGCACTCAGACAATACCAACTTGCACTCCGTACCAAGCGACCTGACGAAAGACTCCCTGATGGAAACAGTTTTCGAGATGCCTGTGATAGTCTCCTCCAAGAACCTGCGTTTCTCAGGTTCTGAGTGGACGAACACGGAGATAGTTATACCGAGTTTGTTGAAACCAAAGTGCAATGTCGTCACAACTATCTCCGCACTGAAAGCATGAAGCAAGGAGAGTACGAAGGTGGAAAAAATGACTACAAACAATATACTGATAACTATCTGTTGCCTTCTATTACATCAACTAGGTCCAAAGACTGCATCTACAAAAATACGATTGATCAGCAAAAATCAGCCTGGAAACAACAGTTGGATAACGATTGCTATGCAAAATGATATGTGCGACAAACCAAAGCGTATACCGACAAGATTCTCCAATCACTCGCCAATAAATTAAACATCACTTACAATGCTGCTAGCACAAGTGATCAACAAATTATCAAAGCGTATATGTATCTGAAAGGTGCGCTAGGGCGAGAATGGCTCAACAACGAATACGATACAAATAAAGAGTGAGATAAATATTGACAATTAAATAAAAATAGTATTAGTGGGCGTTCGATTGTGTACTGTCACGTTGACGATCAGAGATTCCTCTGAAGCAGCATTGGCGACTACGATTGCTCTATTCCGCTCATGCGTTGATGATAGTCCTGCGATGTCTGCCGTAGGCAGAAGCAATTGTGTCTAAGTATATCTAATACCCCATCAGTAATTTTCCTTGTGTAAGCGTGTCGAATCAGTACTGTATCGGCACGTTTTTTGTTTTATGACTACCTCAAAATTATGTCTCCTAAGTACTACATAACTACCCCTATCTACTACGCCAACGGTGTGCCACATATTGGGCATGCGTATACGTCGTTTATTGCAGACGTGTTGGCGAGAACCAAACGTATGCTCGGGTATGAGGTAAAATTTGCGACCGGGACCGATGAGAACGGTCAAAAGATGCTCCAGACCGCTGAGAAAGCTGGCAAAGAACTTCGTGCATTTCTCGATGAGATGGCAGCAGCGCACCAAGCTACGTGGGATGCGTTGTCGATTAGTTATACAGATTTCATCAGAACGACTGAGTCTCGTCATCATGCCTATGTACAGGAGATGCTCCAGCGTACGTATGATGCAGGACATATTTATCAGGGCACCTATGAGTGATTGTATTGTATAGGCTGTGAAGGCTACAAAAAAGAAGCGGATCTGATAGAGCGTGAGGGTAAACTTGTCTGTCCTGATCATCTTACCGAACCAACCCATATCCATGAAAAGAACTGGTTTTTTCGTCTCAGTAGTTTTCAAACTGCCTTGCAAGAATTGTATACAACCCGTCCTGAGCGAGCTATCCCGTTGACTAGATTCAACGAAATCAAATCTTTCGTCGAGCAAGGCGTAGAGGATTTTTCTATTTCGAGAGAGGGGAGTAGTGTATGAATTCCGTTGCCGTTTGACCCAAGCGCGGTCACCTATATTTGGTTTGATGCCTTGTATAATTATCTGACCGTCTGTCAGGGGCGTGACGAGAGCTTTTGGCAGGACGGTGAGGTGGTGCATGTGATTGGCAAAGACATAGGGCGTTTCCATGCTATCTACCGGCCAGCTATGCTGATGGCAGTGGGCCATAAACTCCCTGACCAGCTGATTATCAACGGCCATTTCACGATAGATGGGCAAAAAATAAGTAAATCATTGGGTAATGTACTTGTCCCCGAAGAACTCATCGAGGCACATGGCAGAGATGCGTTGCTCTATTATTTATTTAGCGATATCAAAATCGGTAACGATGGTGATTTCAGCCAAGAAAGATTTTTGAGCACCAAAGAAAATTTACTCAAAAAAGGACGAGGTAACCTCGTTTCGAGAGTGTTTAATCTTGCGACGAAATTTGAAGTAACGCAATTTATGTATACAGATGCTGATCAGGCACTACTTGATCAAGCACTAGCAGAGCTAGGTCTCAACGACCATGTCTTGCTCTGATCGTGCTTGCATTGAGAAATCCCTTCCATGCTCAACACCTGGGCGAATAATGCAGATCTCATGCAATATACCAGACAACGATTTGAGCTCGTCCAATTGGGAAACAAACTCGTTGATATGACTAAACCGCGAGAGATGGCGAAAACTGACCTGCCAGGTGCACAACACCATATAGCCCTTATCCTTTGGCTGATCAAAAACGCTGCACTCCTAGCTTTCCCCTTCTTGCTTGAGTCTACGGAGAAATTCAAGGCGCTCTTTGCTTGGTCTCATCCGTCTTGGACAAACCTCACGTCAGATACGACCTCAGCAGACCGATCCCAGCTCATCGCCGAGCGCCAGGGCAATGTCCAGATCACCGCAGGGCATTTGTATTAGAAACGAGAATCTAGACGTACGAATTGAAAAAAAAAATTTTAGGAGACTGCAACTAACGAATCATCGGGTGCTTTTTCAAAAGCATACAACGCTTCATAGGCGATTTTGTAGAGTTCACTCTCTGGTGAGCCGACGGGGAATTCTATACGATTGCAATTGTGCATGCGATAGGTTGTTCTTGCATGATGGAGTGCTTGAGTTGCAATACCAGATCTTCTTTTTTGGGGGAGTACAAAAAGATCAAAAAGTTCGAGAGTAGTTTGGTTATGGATTTCACCACTATAGTAGGCTACTGGACTGTTAGTCTCATCTTTGAGGAGCATAAAAATATGATCAGACCATCTCGCCATCATTGCTTCGGCTCTCGTATCAACATCAGCATTTCAAAGTCTTTCTGCCATCAACTCCGCACAAGCCATCATATCTTCATAGCTAGCAGTCCCATCTATTTGCGTATACGTAAGATTTTTCATCTAGTAAACAATACTAAAACTAATTCTTTTTTATGTAAGTCAATGGTGATTGCAACTCATAGTTTTCTAAAAAAACCACCTCTGAGACAGAGGTGGAGCAGTACACAGCATCAATACAAATTGTCATAGGCATCGAGGTCACGCTGAACGCTCTCGACGACGTTTTTCCAGACCAAAGCTGCTACCGCGATTGTTGCAAGTAAAACTCCTACCATAGGCAAGGACTTTTGACGGTGAACAAACTCTTAACGATGAAACATATGAACCTTACACTCAAAGAGTGCTTTTCCAAGCTCTTCGATGAAGATTTGGATTTTTTTGTTTGTTTTGGGCGAAATTTTGCTGATTATTTTCATTTTTCAGAGGTTTTTTGTATTTTTCTTTATCCTTTTACTCACAATAGTCAAGCTATTTAACATAAATATACTTTTTGGAAAGAGTCAAAGCAAAAAAAGTCCTCAAAAATTTGCATCTCCTCCCTCAGAGGGATATACTAGACCTGAGGAGATTGTGGACTGATTTTAAGATATTGACATTGTATTGTTATGTTGAAAAGTATTTTGCATATTGCAGAAGTGTTGGGACACCGTTTGGCGCACACCTCGTGAGCTAAGGATGATCTCGTGGTGCCTACTCCCAAACCTGCTACTGTTTCAGTAGGTGGTACTGCCTATGTAACCTTCGAAATCAAACCCTACAAAGAAAATGAACTTGGCTATTCACATTGGCAAGGATTTTTGGCAAATTTTTCAAGTATTTCCCATCCTATTTATTTTAGTTTGAGAGGAAACAAAACATCCATTCGTATGTATTTACATGTCCCTGCACAATACGCAGGGTATGTAGAGAATGTTTTTTATGCAAGCTTCCCTACGACAGAAGTCACCGAGATGGAGACGGCATACGATATAGGCACGCAGGGCTATGCTCACTTCAAGTTTTCTCCTGATTGTAGTTTTTATGATACGAGCGAGTTCTCCAAGTGAGGCACGTATGTTGATCCTTTCAAAGATATTTTGACCAGTTTCCAGGCGGTGCCTGAAGAGTGAGAAATGGTGATTTTGTACGAGAATACGTTTGATTTCAAAGATACCTTTTGGAAGAAGTTTAAACAAAATCTCAAAAAACTGGGTGGACTTTTGCTTGGTCAAGGTTGGTGAAAATCCGAGGCGGAGGTCAAAGATGATCAACACGCTGCACAAATAAAAAAAGTAGAAAGAGATGTAGAGTTTGCCCTCCGTGTCAAAGTAGATGGGCTCACCAAACATATGCATGACCGTATATTAGATGATGTAGTGCATGTGTATGATAAATTGATCTACGAAGGCGCTATTTCTCTGGTCAAAACCAAACAACCGACCTATGCGAATATGAGTCAGTTTATCAACTTTTTCCATATACCTACCAAGGCATATCTCAACAATAGTTTGCATTATACTGAATATCGCAAACTTCCACCTCCTATGGTTTTGCCCAATGTAGCAAATTCTGAAAAGAATAATGTGACGTTACTTGGTACGACTGACTACAAAGGGAAACCCCAAAAATTTGGTATCAGAAAAGAAGATAAATTTAGACATATTTATATTGTCGGTAAGACAGGTACGGGTAAGTCTACTTTTATTTCAAACATGGTGAGGAGTGACATGCTCACCAATCAAGGGCTCGCGGTGGTCGATCCGCATGGAGATTTGATCGAAGAAGTCATGGCACATATTCCTAGTCGACGCACCAATGATGTCGTGATTTTCGATGTGAGTGACACCGCCTATCCTGTAGGCTTCAACGTCCTGGAGTACGAGAAAGAAGAAGAAAAAAATCTCGTAGCGTCAGGTGTGGTATCTATTTTCAAAAAACTCTATGGCAATAGTTGGGGTCCGAGATTGGAGTATATTTTGAGAAATGTGATGTTGTCTATCTTGGAATATCCGAATGCATCATTACTCCATGTGGCTCGTATGCTCACTGACAAAAATTTCAGAGAGGATGTCTTGCGTAATGTACAAGATCCTATTGTTCTCAAATTCCGACGTACAGAATACGATAAATGGAACGACAATCAAAGGAATGAAGCTGTAGGACCGATTACCAACAAAATTGGACAGTTCTTGTCTTCGAGTATCGTCAGAAATATTTTTGCACAACCCAAGAGTAAAATTAATATTAGAAAGATTATGGATGAAGGAAAGATCTTATTGATCAATTTATCTAAAGGTAAGATTGGTGAAGATAGTGCAGCGATGATTGGATCATTCCTTGTCACCAAATTCCAAATCGATGCTATGTCGAGAGCGGATATAGATTTCAGAGACAGAAGGGACTTTTATTTGTACATCGACGAGTTTCAAAACTTTGCAACGGATTCGTTCGAGAGTATTTTGTCAGAAGCGAGAAAGTATCGTTTGTCATTGATTGTAGCCAACCAGTATACTTCACAGATTGCAGAGAATGTCAGAAATGCGATCTTCGGTAACGTAGGTACCATTGTCTCGTTTGGTCTGTGATATGATGATGCAACGATGATGTCATCACAGTACAAAGACCTCATTACTCCAAATGATTTGCTGTCATTACCCAAGTTTACGGCGTATACGAAATTGATGGTAGATGGCGTGACGTCAGATCCGTTTAGTATGAAGACCTTCCCCTTGCCTAGACCAGAAATGTCTGAAGAAATCAAAGAAAAGATGAGAGCACAATCTAGACAGCGTTATACGATGGAAAAAGACAAACTCGAAAAACTGCTCAAGGTTTGGTCAGAAAAACAATTTACCGAAGCTGAAAAAATCGCAGAAAAATCTCAAGTTGAATCTGTCAAAGAAGATGGAACTACCTATAGTGTCAGTGATCTCAAAATTGGCGACACTTACGAAGGTTACGTCAAACTCAAATACAACTATGGGATCTTCGTCACCTACAAGTGAGTAGAAGGACTTCTCCATAAATCTGAAATTGCACTACCAGCGAATATCACTGAAGAACAATGGAAAGACCTCCACCAAATCGGCGATAAAATCCGCGTCACGGTCAAAGGCTTCAAAGAGATAGAAGGCGTGAAGAGAGTGGTATGGACGCAGAAGTAAGCAAGGCTTGCACCCCTCTCCTTTTGGGAGAGGGATGGGGTGAGGGGGCAAAGTACAAAGCTTACGTCATTCTGAATTCTGAGCGAAGCGCTTGGTCCTCGAAGAGGAAAGAATCCAGAGAACTAATAATCTTTCCTGAGTTGCATGATCAATGAGTGATCTTGGATAAGGTTTTCTTGTTGACCCATGGCTCGTTCAAGTGAAACATCACTTTGGTTTTTAATTTCCAAGAATATTCCTGATATTACTCCTTCTTTGTTTCAGTATGGTATACGCATAGGATTCACTACCTTCTCGAATGTGATACCATATTCTTGCTCAACATATAAGATTAGTTTTCAGTAGAGGATTGAAACATAATCGTTTGTTCAGTCAATTGAGTCAAGATATTCTCAGTGCATCATTCTATGACGTAGTCAGTCATTTTTTTTAAAGATTTTGTCTGCCAAATCTATATCTCATCAGAGCACAGTTATCCTATCTTTTCTCCTGTCTCATTCAACTTTTATTGAATCAATTGCGGCACATAGTCACATCAACCTAAGTGAATAATCAGTACAATTTGTTATACATAGCAAATATTTGTAAAATTCATCACCTATTTTAGTATTCTTTTTGTTCACTATTTTGTTCAAATTCCTTATTCTAGTTTCATCAAATGTTAAGGAACATCATTGTATATCATAAGTAGGTCTAAGAAAAATATATGGTGATAAACTTTCATGAACTAAATAAGACTCGTTCATAAAATTTATGTATGTTTGTCAAACATAAGATAACCTTGGTATAATTTTTAATAGTTTTTTCTTCATCTTACTTACTGCATCATGATAGTTATTAGAGTTAAATGAAGAACTCGCTAATCGGATATGCTCATTTGAGTTTTTCTTTCTGGTTCATGAATCAAGGAGCTCAATTCACTCAATTGTAAAATGATTCTCAGGTTGCGGGGAGTTCTGATTAAAATATAATAGATTTGATAGCGTGACTATTTGTCGTTCAATATAGTACTTTTTCATTTTAAAAGATAATTAAATCCCCTTTTCCTCAATCATACCTTTGAGATCTTTTATCAACATTTCTGGAGGTGACACACCCTCGATGGTTTTTTGATAGAGTGCAATTATTTCATGATTTGCTCATCGTGCTTGCAAGAGAGCAGTGTTGCCTCAGGCTACGGCGTGAGGATATTTTTGAGCTAAGAGTAGCAAAAGTTCGGTGATGAAACGATCGGGAGGGAGTGAGAGGAGGTGGTCGGTGTGCGCATGTTGCATACGTTGATGTTTTTTTCGCACCAGCACAAGACTGACTATACACCCAATAATGAGTAACGAAATAAGTACGAGCTTGCCTACCACAAGATAGCTTCGTTTACTCACAAAGGGGAGTGCAGGTCCATAGAGTTCTATCGTCGATGCCATTAGATGCCAAGCAGTACTAAAAAGAGTCGCAATCGTTCGTATTTGGAGGCTACTATAGTTGTAGAGTTGGTCAGATGGGCAGTGAGTTGTACAGGCGAAATCACCTTGAGACCTTGTGCACTGATGCGAGAGTTGGGATTGGTATCTACGATGATCACTGAGTGATATGTAGATGCGAGAGACGTGAGCTGTGGTGATCGCTCTGACTGCCAGGTGAGGAGGGAACTATCGGTGAGGAAGATGAGTTGTGCATCTGGAGTGACCTGTGTTTTGAGTAAGTTGAGCGTTGGGAGAAGTGATGACAGCGTCTCTTGTGGTGAGAGTTGAGGAAATAGGGGAAGTGCCGTAAGGAGACTTGCAGTGTCGCTTGTATCGGGTACGAGGTAGAGTGGTTCGTCGCTTGCGCGAATGATTCCTACAGGTGCACTGATCGTGCGAGAGGAAAGTGTGTCGGATATGAGTGCATAGAGCGTACTTAGCTGATTTGAGGCAACCAATTGAGCATCGTGTGTGACGACAAATACGAGAGGTGCAGTGGTCGGTTGTGTATCTGCAAATGCGTGACGCACCAAAACTCCGCCACCTATACACAATAGGCAGATTTGAAGTATGAGGAGATAGGCAAGGCGACGAGCAGTCACGTGGCTGAGATACAAATAAAAGAGTAAGGGGATTTTATGAAAACAGATGCGTATTGGTAGACAAACTTATTGAGCAATGATGTCGGTAGTCAGCAAGACATGGAATGCATCGATCATGTGTTGGGTGGTGTCGATGCGAATGTCTGGATTTTTGTGACTGATACGGATTGCTCATGCTAGAGTTGTTGGAGTTTGTTTGCCGTATTGTAAACGCATGAGGTTGTGTGCAGCTAGGAGAATTGCATCTTTGTATTTGGTGATATGCGAGGTATCACCAAGCTCTTTGGCCAAACGATATGCGTAGACGAGTCATTCCAAAAAGACGCCATCCGATGCACTATGTGGAGAACCATACTGGGGGAATTGTGGATTATAAAATCTTCACAAATAGTGTGGCGTAGCAGTATCAGTATGTAGCATTTCATCGATCAGTTTATTGTTGAGCAAAAATATTGCATCAGCATATTTTTTTTCTTGGGTGATCTGATAGGCATGATACAAAGAGATCGTATGTCGAGGAACGTATGCAGGATAATAATTTTCTTCGATGTGTTCTACATATGCTTGAAGATAATAATCTTGGGAGAGCAGTGCTATGTCACGCCGTTTAATGTTTTTGGTTTTGAGATAGTATTCAAGCAATGCCAAAATACCTTCGCCCGAATAAAAGGTCAGCAAATAATCTTCATCATATTTGTAGGTGGGTGCTTTGTACCAGGCATGAAACGAGCCATCTGGCTTTTGTAGAGAGTGTATTGCGTTGGCTAGTTTCTCCGCATGACCACTATACTGTTCGAAGTAAGGGCTTGCTATCAAGGTTCTCAATAGCATCGCGATACCTCAGAGTTTTGATTTGTTGGCAAGTTCGACACTTGCTTCTGTCCCGTGATCTTTGTAGAGTGCTCTCAGGGCATAGGCGAGATTTTTTTGATGGAGAGGAAGGAGTGATGGATCTTCATTGGCTAGCTCAGCAAGTAGTCTAGAAGCCATCAGCTGACGAATATCATTGTTGGTAGTTGTATAGGTTTGTGAGGCGGGTGAAAATTGATAGTAGAAACTGCCGTTTTCTTTGAGATTGGAGGTGAACCAGGTGACTGCAAGATCATGTGCTGATTGGAGTGATGCTGGTGTGAGGGGAATGTTACCCGTAGATATGCTGGTGGTGGTTTTTGGAAACGGTTCGTCAAGCATGAGAGGAGTTCATCACAGCGTTACCACAACCAATCACGTCACCACGCACGCAATGAGGGCTAAAGTTCACACATGATATGAGGAAGGAGATGATGAGTGAGTAGTCATGTTGTGAGAGGTGATGAAACACAGACTCTGCAAAGAATATTTGACTTATTTTTGAAATATGTTCTGATAATCTATATCCGGCTTCTCAAGCAGTCTAACGTACTTGTATGGATAGCAATCGGTCTTGAAAAAGCAATTGAAAACTTTACCCTCAGCGGTAGTTGCATATGTGTTTTATTGTCTTGTGTACCCGATGAGTCACTATTTTCCCAAAAAATACGACCACGAATTCGAAGCTTCACTCTACCAAGAGTGGCTTGCAGATGACGCATTTTCGATTCCCAAGCGCAAACGTTGAGATACCCAAGAGCAGTTTGTCATTCCTATGCCACCTCCGAATGTGACCGGTGTTTTGCATTTGTGACATGCATTGATGTTGGCGGTAGAAGATGCCATGGTGAGGCATCGTCGCATGCTAGGACAACGTGTGCTATGGGTGCCGGGTACGGATCATGCGGGTATTGCGACACAAGTGGTCGTAGAAAAACAATTAGCCAAGAAAAAGCTCAAAAGACTCGACCTCGGGAGAGAAAAGTTTTTGCACCATGTGTGGGATTGGGTAAGATCTTCTAGAGGCACCATTATTGATCAAACCAAACGTATGGGGTCGTCGTGCGACTGGAGCAGAGAGCAGTTTACGCTTTCAGAAAAATTGAGTCGTGCGGTGAGAAAAGCATTTATCAATTTATATACCTCTGGTAAAATCACCAAGTGAGCATATTTGGTGAATCGATCACCAGGTGCACAGACGGTCGTATCTGATCTCGAAGTAGAATACAAAGAAGTAGAATCCAAACTGTATTATATCAGATATTTTATCGAAGGCAAAGGAGACAGCATCACTATTGCAACGACTCGCCCCGAAACTATTTTTGCTGATGTGGCGATAGCAGTGCATCCCAAAGACAGGAGATATAAAAAATTTATTGGCAAGCAAGTACTGATACCGATCGTGAATAGACCTATTCCCGTCATTGCAGATGAATCCGTTGCGATGGATTTCGGTACTTGAGCACTCAAAATTACGCCAACCCACGACGCGAATGATTTCGCAGTTTGACAAAGACACAATTTACCTATGGATCGTTTTGCGTTTGACAAACATAACTTCTTCACAGAACGAGCAGGGGAAGAATTTGCTGGTAAAGAACTGAATGAGTTTTATGACAACGTGATTCACTATATCAAAGAAATTGGTAATTTAGAAAAAATTGAAAATCATGTACATACGGTACCATTTTGTGAAAGAACAGGTGATAAGATTCAACCATTGCTTTCGCATCAGTGGTTTATGGAAGTTGCTCCTGCTGCGCAGCGTATTATGCAAGCAATAGAAGAGAAAGAGGTGACTGTCTATCCAGATAGATTTGGCAAGATATTTACGTGATGGCTTGAGCAAATCAATCCTCGATGTATTTCTAGACAGTTACGATGGGGTCATAGAATTCCTGTTTGGTATGCAGAGGATGGGACTATGCACGCATTCGATGATAGTAATGTTGTGTATGCAAAATCAGGGAAGTGGCAATATTTGGCACGCATCATTTTCAATCTGATAGCAGATGGACGTTTACAGACCTTATTTACTATCGAGCAGTTGATCGAGCAGTTGAGTCAGCCTTCATTGACTCCTCAGGAAGGTAAATTGTTTGAAGTCTATATCAAACTCTATCAAGCACAAGCAACAACAAGTGCAGGTCAAAAAGAACTAGATAATCTCCAAGAAATTTTCGCGCAGATTGATGATACTCCCCAAGCGATTATCAAGGCAGGCGAAGCGTTGGTAGATATGCTTCACCAAACCTGCAATATTACGAGAGCAGGGGACAAATATAGATTTGATTATTATGTCCAAGGTGTACAAACAAACCTTCATCAAGATGAGGATGTTTTGGATACGTGGTTTTCTTCTGCATTGTGGCCGATGAGTGTCCTGGGTTGGCCCGAGGAAACACCAGATTTCAAAGAACTTTTCCCGATGACGATGCTCGAGACGGGATATGATATCATTTTCTTCCGAGTAATTAGAATGATGCTCATGAGTGTAGAGCAGACCAATCAACTCCCTTTTCATCACATTTATCTGCATGGATTGGTGAGAGACGAACAAGGGAAAAAAATGTCTAAATCTATTGGCAATGTCGTAGATCCTATGATTCTGCTCGAAAAATATGGCGCAGATGCCTTGAGAGGTGCTTTGTTGCTGGGAAATACTCCTGGCAATGATCAGAAGTTTACCGACAAAAAAGTAGAGTATGTATGGAGATCTATCAACAAATTGTGGAACGCTACGAGGTTCGTAGCTATGCAAGCCGATGGTGTCCAAGATCACACCATGAGTTATGATGATGTATACGAAGACATCCTCAAGAACAAAAAGAAGCTCAATGAGTATGATATGTGGATGATCAACAAGATCAATGATACGTTAGCACAAATCAACAAATATCTCTCTAAGTTTATGTTGTGAGAAGCATTACAAGAAGCTGTTAATCTCGTCTGGCATGAGTTCTGTGATTGGTATATTGAAATTAGTAAACTCCAACCTTCTGCATACACCCACAAGGTATCTTTGTACGCGTTGGGGACATTCTTCAAGATGTTGCATCCGTTCTTGCCGTTCGTGAGTGAAAAACTCCGAC
The DNA here is from genome assembly GCA_964447535.1 of uncultured Candidatus Peribacteria bacterium. Lineage (GTDB taxonomy): Bacteria > Patescibacteriota > Gracilibacteria > Absconditabacterales > Absconditicoccaceae > CAYUST01. The sequence continues at coordinate 16,298 of CAYUST010000006.1, read as the reverse complement.
AGTTGATGCATTTCGAAGGGAAACTCATAGCGAGTAGTTGGCCAATTGATTTGCCAATTGGAGACAAGAACTACAAGATCAACTTGTTGATGGAACTGATTTCTCAATGGAGAACACTCAAGACACAAGCGACTGATAAACCACACGAGGAAGTAGTGATTGGTATTCAAGCGAATGAAGATATCCATGATTTGATCGAGGAACACAAACAACTGATTAGTGATATCGTCCGTGTGCGTGAGATTGTCTATTTCAATGCTACCTCAGAGATGGATAATCAATGGACGGTTGCTTTGTTGATGGATATCAAACTGGGTATTCAAAGTATCAAACAAAAAGACCGAAAACAAGATCTTGCAGATCTTGAGAAACAATTAGCAGAAGAAGAACAATTCTTGCAAAGAATGAGAGGTATGCTCTCAGGTGATTTCATGGTAAGAGCTCCCAAGGAAGTGGTAGAAGAAAAGAAGAAAAAGATGGATGAGGTCAAAGCCAAGATAGCTCATATCACCTATGAGATTAGCAAGATCAAGATGGAACATAAGTAAAAGTTATTTCTCACCTCCTCATGAAGCTCTTCCGTCAGCTGTTGGTTGCGCTCTTCCCGCAGGAGATCGTGTCCAATAGTATGCATCCTTTACGTATGTTTGTCTCCTTTATTTCACCGAGACAGTTTTTTTCGGTGATTACGAGGAAGATCGTTGAAAACTATAAGCTCAATTTATTTGATATTGGGTTGGATCCATTTGAAGTCAAAATTGGATTCGGAGATCAGCCTGCCTTGCCGGTCAAAGAAGCGGACAACTACTATGCCTATCATGCTGTTGCGAATCTCAATGGTTGGCCATTTTATTCACCTGCAAATATTGCAACTGCCATTACGTTGATTGTGAGTATCTATGTCAAAGAGAGTTTTGCTAAGTTCCCCAAAAAATATTTCATGAGCTTTTTGACGAGTGTGTATTTGCTCACGTTTGTTTTCACTGCGAGAATCAAAGTATTTCCCTCCAAAGACAAAGAAGCAACCTATGCGTGGTTTATAGAAGTGTTTTTCAACTTCTATGATTTGACGCTTCAGCAGTACGGTATCGAATCACGTAAACAACGCAAAGCAATCAGAACAGTCCTCCTCCAACAATGTATTCACGTATTTTTCATGTTGTTTGTCTGCTACAAAAGACTCAATGGTGTTTTTCATGCATCCAATATCAGCGAGAAAGAATTGTATCAATGGTTACTCTATGATGAACTCAAAAAAGGCACCTTCAAAACATCAGCGCAAACATTTATCACACAGTCCGCATCAGCGACGAGAGATCCTGACTTTAGTGATGTCGATCAAGATTTATTGCAATTGATTTTCCCGGCAGATGTGATCATCAGATATTTGTTCCAAGAACGCGATATTCCCTTGGTAGTTGAGACCATAGTCAGCCAACTCTATGACAAAGAACGTTTGGATGGATATATGTTTAGTTTTCTCAAAGATGAAAAGCAATTTGAAGATTTCGTGCATTATATTTGTGACTATAGATTATATAAGGCTAACTTTTTCCGTGGATTGCAACAGCTTACGGCACATAAATTTAGACTCAAGCAAGACTATGAAACCTCCAAGGAGATCGATACATTTATGTCTACCATTGGAGAAACGGACTCACTGGATAATGTGAAGATGCCAGACATTCTCAGAAAAGAATCGCTGTTGGTAGAGAAGTTGATGAATTTTTATGTGACCTTTTTGGGAGGGATGCGAGTAGGGAGGGGTGATAATTTCGCCATGAGATTATTTCGCAAACCCTTGGTAGATGAGCTGTTGGGGGACCATGAATTACAGATGATCAAGCAGGATGCATTGTACTATTATGGTGCATTGTTGTACCACTATAGCAAGAATGTGTTTTATTATAAGTACGCTTTTGAAAACGTCAAAGCGTGACGCGAAAAATTCTACTTACCAAGTAAGTCTACCTTCAAGGAAGTATATTCTAATATGTTCATTCTCAAATTGTTTGATGAAAATTTCATCAATACAATCATGCAGGATATAAATGCAAAGACGATGAGAGTCCATGTATCCAACCCAGCGATTCTCACGATGTTCAAAAATATACTCGGACATGCTATTTCGCGTGTTATGAAATTGGGAAACAAAGCATTGTTGACGCAGGTATATAGTCCGGTAGCCCAACAATTAGTAGCGATGCCACACTTCCTACCGACCGTTTGCAATCGTTTGACCAAACAAGACTGCATGCACCTCAAAGAAAATTTATACACAGTAGATTTGTGGTTGTGGTGGGAGACTATAGGATTGTTTGAGAAGAATGACGTCAACTTGAGTGATACGTATGGAGATATGAGTATTTTGGGAATCATAGCTGGCTTGAGAGAAACGTTGTTTGGCTATTTGTTGTATTATACGTATTTATTGACGCAAGAGACGACTACATGAGTTTCCTACAAACTAACTGCACTCAAAAAAATATATGTCCTTGATGTGCTTAATATTTCCGAGCATCACTTTGTTAGTATCAATGCGGTCATCGAACATATGGCGATTAGATATCATCCTCTATTGACACAGTGGATAAGCCTAGACGACAACAAGGGGTTCTTCAATGTAGGAGCCAACAATCGATTGCGCTATAGTGAGCAGTACAATGAGGAGCAATTATCCATAGAAAGTGCAGGTGAAGATATAGTACGATTGAGATGATATCTCAAAGCAATTAGTTATTACAACAAAAGATATTTATTGCCGAAATAAGTCGATGTCATATTTGCATGAATATCATATCTCTGTATCAGAGCTTTTGCCTTTGGTTACCCAGCTCTTGGAAAACCAAGCGACAAAGAGAATAATTGTCGTCGGGACGAGTTGTACAGGTAAATCAACATTGGTCAAATTACTCCCTGGCGCGATTGATATGGATGTAGTGTTGTTTCCTCAATTATCACAAGCAGAAAAAACGTATATTTGTAGTGATCCATGGACACCAGAGATTGGTGAGTACGTAACTAAACTAGTAAATGAAAAAATGTCTGTGGAGGCGGGAAAACCTGTATTTGGTACTGTTGTCTTGCCTTGTGATCTCCTGATATGCATTACTTTGGAAGATACAATTCTCGAACAAAGAGTAAGAAGTAGATGAGCAGATTTTGCAAAAGTTCTGATGATGCAAACTTGGATTCATCAACAAGTAGCTGGATTTTTGTGAGAGAGTATACATATTACGGTTAGCTAGTATTTATTTATCCAAAAGACAACTATGAAATGTCCTGCATGTGGAAATGGTGAAACCAAAGTACTTGATTCGAGAGTTATCGATGATGGTAAGGGTATTAGAAGAAGAAGATCATGCGAATATTGTGAGCATAGGTTCACTACCTTTGAAAAAATTGCTATTACTGATTTCTTGGTGATCAAGAAAGATGGTTCCAAAGAGGTCTATGATAGAGACAAACTCAAAAGAGCACTCATCATCGCATTCGGCAAGAAGCAAGTCAGTCTCGAACGCATCGAGGAACTAATTTCTGGCCTAGAGACCAAGCGGTCTGCGCTCAGCAAAGAAATTCCCTCTACACAAATATGAGCAGATGTGTTGGAAGCACTCAAACAAGAAGATGAGGTAGCGTATGTGAGATTTGCCTCAGTGTTTATGGATTTCTCAGGCATTGAAGATTTCAATAAATTTCTCAATACAAGAGAATAAGAAAAAAACCTCTTCCATGTGAAGAGGTTTACTGGTTATTGTCTCACGTTTGAGACTAAGATACTTCTTGAGATTGCTTGGGAGCAGGTAGCCGTTGCACGATGTAATAATAGCCCCCCTTTCTCTTGGTATGACGTACAAGGTGACGAAACGTATACAGAAATAAAATACCATACGCCATGAGCACGTGTTTGCCAGCCAACCACAGACTTTGCTTGACGGTGGCAAATGCGCGAGGTATATCTGCAAATTGATGCGCTACGAGTACATCTAGTCCAAAGGTGAAGAGCATGGATGCAATAGTTATTTTCCCCAAAACCATGAAGAACCATGGTTGCTGATGCAATATATCAGCATACACTTTCAAGGTTGCTGCTGCCATACTTAGGCGTGTGAATGAGAGATAGGTAACCAAAAAGAAACCTACCACAATGATTGTGCCTTTGATGGAAGCTGATAGCATAATGCATGTCACTACCAACCCAATCAAGAGTGCAATTTGCATCAGCAAGAGAAACGCTAATATTCTAATTGAGACATTGAGTAGTTGAGTAAGTTTGTTAAGGTTCATACGCAGGTTTTGTTTATGGGAACATAGATATCTCTGACTCTATTGCAAGCTAACGTTGCGAGGGCTTGGAGATACGCTCAATTTTTCGTTTGCCTGGTTTGATGTCTCCGAGGACTCGTTTGCCCACTTTGACTCTATGTAATGCTTTGACGCGATAGCCAAGTGCACTCAGCATACGTCTAATATGACGATTTTTGCCGGCATCCAGGACGATTTCGAGACAAGGTTTGCCTTTGGTATCTTTGTAGGTGCCACAACGGACGCATTGCAAAAATTCTCCTTCCTCAGTCGCAGTTTTGTATCCATCCGCATCGATCCACATTCCTTGAGTCATTTTTTTGACATGGTTTTGTCTGAATGGCATATCCAAACGCACCTCATAGTGCTTGTGAATGCGTTGTTTGGGATTTTCGTATCGATCGACTAATTGCGGGTCATTGGTGAGCAAGAGTAGTCCAGAACTTTCTTTATCCAATCTCCCGATATACCAAAAATCTTTTTTTCGGCGAGGAGGCAGTATATCATAAATAGTACGATTGTGCGGATCATCTTTGGAGACCACATAGCCAACAGGTTTGTGGAACAAAATAATCGTAGGACGGATGCTCGGGATATATTGTATGGTTTCTTCGTAGTTCCCCTCTTTGATAACAATTTTGATCTTGTCGCCTATACTGACTCCGCTATCAAATGAGGTCACGGGGAGGTCATTCACAAAAAGCACCTGCTCTTTGAGCATTTGGGCAAATTCTCTTCTGGTGACTTGCTTGGTTTTTTGGAGATAGGTGATGAGTTTCATGGGGGCATCATACCTATTCGCTCTCAAAATGAAAGACTTACTTGCAATTATTTGTCAACTTCTCCTTGCATCTCAGTCCCAAAGCCGTATGCTCCACTCATATATTGAGAAATCCCTTTTGTTTTTTCGTGGATAGCATGGCAACCAAAAGAAATACCTGGATCGATGATCACTACACAGAACGTGCGAGGAAAGAGGGCTATCTTGCAAGAAGCATCTACAAACTTGAAGAAATCGACCAGAAATATCATATTGTGGATCCCAAAACGACCAAAACAGTCTTGGATATAGGCTGTGCCCCAGGTTCTTGGTTGCAGTATCTGCTACGTAAACTCCCTGAAGCACACCGTCATCTCATCTGAGTGGATCTCAAAGAAGTACAATTGGAGGCTCCAGGACTTGTCTTGTTGCAGGGTGATGCAAGTGATCAAGTAGCCATCAATGCATTTTTGCAGACACAAGACATCACCAAGTTTGATTTGATTTTATCAGATATGGCGCCTGATACGATTGGTACCGCTGATATCGATGCGGTGAGAAGCATTGCCTTGATTGAGAAAACCTTGTGGATCTATGAACAATTGCTCGCAACAGATGGCAAGTTCGCTATCAAAGTCTTTATGGGGCCGTGATTTGACGAATTGATCGCCTATTGCAAAAAAACCTTTGGTGCTGGATCGATAGTCGTCTACAAGCCGAAGGCATGCAGAAAACAGAGCAAAGAAACATATATTATTAGGAGATAGGGTGCCATAATTAGATTATTTATCCTTTGTTTACAACGATGTTACGTGTTTGAGTAGTGGGGAGAGTGAATGTCGGGAAATCAACGTTGTTCAATAGAGTATTGGGGACGTTTAGAGCGATTGTGACCGATATTCCCGGGACCACTAGAGAATTGTTGATAGAAAATGCGACCTTGTGAGGGAGACCATTTTTGTTGATTGATAGTCCAGGACTTGAAGATATTGCATCGGAGTTGACTTTTATTGATCAGATTATTGCTCAGGCGGATATATTGTTTTTCGTGGTCGATGGGAGAGCAGGTCCCACAGCACAGGATGATATGATCAAGCAACATATCTTGCGTGCAGGCAAACAAAAGCAAACTGCTTTGGTCGCCAACAAGCTTGACCAAAAAGTAGGCACGAGAAAAGAAGCATTACTGCTTGCAGATCGATATGATCGAGGCTTTGACCCTATCATAGCAGCATCTGCACAACAAGGAGATGGTATTGATGCTGTACAGGAATTTATTTTACCGCATCTAGCAAAAGTCCCAAAGTCACGTGAAGAACCCCCAGCACATATTCCGCTCGCTATTGTCGGTAGACCAAATACAGGGAAATCTACGTTGCTCAATACCTTATTGGGTGAACAAATTGCTGCGGTTTCTGACAAGGCAGGGACGACCTTGGATTATATGACAGGAGAATTTACCTTTGGAGGCAAGCAGTTCTGGATCTATGATACTGCAGGTATGAGGAAACAAGGCAAAACGAGCGGTATCGAGAGAGTAGCATACGACAAGACGCGTTCATTGATTACCTATATCAAACCGGTGACGGTTGTGTTGATCGACCTCGTAGAATGATTGACGCATAGAGACAAAACTATTATTGGTGACCTGATTGAATGGAAAGTACCTATCATCATCGCCTGCAACAAAGCTGATACCATGGAACCACATATAGCAGAACGTACCGTCAAACAAATGCTGATTAGCCAACCGAGTTGGCATTGGATACAAGTAGTGCGCATTTCAGGCAAAGAATGATTCAATTTGCCAGATCTATTGCGTGCAGTCCAAAAGGCACGACAAGAACAATCTCGTCGCTTGCCAACCTCTGAACTCAATGATATCGTCACTGACGCATGGTTACAGAACCCTCCAAGATTCCCCAAAAACAAAACGTGTAAAATCAAATACCTGACGCAAACAGAGGAAGCACCACCGACCTTTTATGTGTCCGTCAACAACGCGGAGCTCGCTAATTTTTCATTTCAACATTGGTTGGAAAATGTGATTAGAAAAGCGTATGGGTTCGTGAGTGTACCTCTCATTTTCCGTTTCGTTGGTACCGCCAAAGATAATCCCTATGATCCAAACCGTGAAGAAAAAAGTGAGAGAGCACCAAAGCTAGCAAGAGAGGAGAGACCACCAAGAAGAGAAAGAGGGAGTGCTTCCAGACCCGAAAGAAGAAGCAGAGATGACAGGGACGAAAAGCCTAACAAACGTTTTGCTACCTCAGCATGAGGACTGAGAGGCAGAGTGAGAAAGACAGATGAAAGAACAGCAAGACCACCTACAAGATCCGCCAAACCCGCTAGCGCAAGAGATGCCAGGAAAAAACCAGATCCCAAGATTTTCAGGTCCGAAGGCAGAGTTGCCAGCCCCTCAGCAAGAACAACAAGAAATCTAGCACCAAGCACCAGGAAAAAAACGTGAGATCATAGACAAAGAGGTTCTGATCCCAGAGGCAGAAAGTAGGTCTTAGTAGAAAGTCAATAGACTCATTGCCTTCATATCATTTATAGTAATGTACGCAGTAACTATGCTTGAAAACTGCCATTTTTTCCGCATCTTGACTGGGTTGTTTATTTTTTTTATTACAAACGATGTGGTTGAAGAGAGTAATAGTTCTCTGAGTGCTTTTGGCACAGAGTTTGCCTGCGGGATATGCTGCACAAGAGGGTGGTGATGTCGTCCATGGAGTAGTGCAGGTGATTGGATATGAAAATCTCTATGGCAAGGAACCCAAGATGTTGGGACGAGGAAGCGCATCGGTGATCGATAGCAAAGGGTTGCTCTTGACCAACAATCATGTCGTTGATGACGGATTTGGTGGGGTATTGGATGGCTTTGTGGTCTGTCTTACGCAAGATTTTTCTCAGCGTCCTGATTGTCATTTTACTGCTTCGTTGGTAGCGAGAGATATCACGAGAGATATTGCCTTGTTGCGTATCGATCCGATAGATATTTTTGGCAAAAGCGTCAAATTTAGTGAATTTACGGTACTTTCTTTGGCAGATGAATACGTGCCTACACCCCAAGACGAGGTCGTAGCAGTTGGGTATCCTTGGATCGGTGCGGATACGATCACGCAAACGGTCGGAGTAGTTGCCGGTACACAAGAGTACAATGGCTACACGTATATCAAGACAGATGCATTGATTGCTGGAGGTAATTCTGGTGGTCCGTTGCTGTATAACGATGAAGTGATTGGCGTCAATACGTTTGGTATCGGCTATGGTGATTCACTTGGCTATGCATTGTGGTCGACAGAGGTCAAACCCTTCATAGATGAATATCGCAATACCACAGCTACGAGTGGATTTGATCCTGAAACCTTCCGCACCTCGTTGCGTCAGATAGAGGATATCAACACTTCTACTAAGATCAATGACGACCTCTTTGCGATGCAGTTGCCTGCAGGCTACCGCGTGGTGGAGTATGTCCCTGGCAAAAAACTTAGCTCATGGCAGATGCTCCCCGACAATACGAGTATTCAATACTTTACGTTTGCTCGTTCAACTACGCCCTTACTCACTACTGAGGAAGAGTTTTTGTTTTATTTGCAAATGCAAGGTATCTACCAACCTGGGTATCATACCAACAAAAAAATACAACTAGGCGGATATATTGCCTATGATATTTTTGATAAAAATGATCCAAGTGAAGGTCTTGCCTATGGATGGAAACAATATGTGATTCAACTCAACGATCATGAACTCGTACGTATAGATCTCCAAGCACCTACGTACAATGAGTCCTTATTTGATGAGGCAAAAGCACAGTTGGATACCTTCTTGGACCAAATTAATTTCAAGTCTGCTGTGACATTCGCAAACCAAAAACAACTTGTCTTGCAACAACCCAACGTCAGTTTCAAATTGAGCAAAGAGTGGGGTAGTCCTGTGGGTTGGGAACCCTCATCATTGTGGGATCTCAGATATAGCAATGGGCTAGCGCATATGTATTTGTGAGAGTTGTATAACACCCTCAATATCAAAGTCTATCCACAGACCCGTGACCTGTGAAAAGGATTGCCTATCGATGAGGTTATGAAAACTCAGACGCAATACCGATGATATACCAATCCCCAAAAGCATGTTATCTCTGTCCAAGGATATGATGGGTATCTGATTTGCAACGACAACAATGGCTCCTTTTTGACTCGTCAAAATAATTGGATCACAACAAGTTCCTGTCAGGCATTTATTGTAGATGATGACGATCCAGAGTTTCCCTATATGATTGAGATTGGACTGACTGCCGAAGTTAGTGACTTTCCTTTGATGAAGCAACTGTTGGCTGCATACTTGGAACAATGAATTATCTTTGGTGCAGGCAGGAGAGGAACTACTGATGTATCAAATGGTTTGGGAGCCTCTCAAGGATCATATGATGATCTTGCAAACCAAACAGCTGCATTCAAGAAATCACTAGAAAAATTGGTGTGATGGGGATTACTTCCTCAGCGTGCATCATTCAATGGAGATACACCTCTTACTTGGGGAGTAGTGGCTGAATATTGGACACGCTATGTGCTCTGACGTGATTTTACTCCTGCCAAGGAAGCCTGTGGTAGTGATCGTTCGTACGCGTGCGTCTTTGGTAAAGTCATGGTACCAGCAGCGTGAGGAGAGATATCTTTGTGGGAGTTGCTCCAGAAATTTGAGATAGACCTAGATGCGTATGCGACGGAAAGTATGTTGTATGAGTTTGATAAGGTGATGGAATTTGCATTGGCGTGAGTTGATTTCCCCTATGATGGTATCCATCTCCAAAACTTTGATGAACTTGCAGATCAGTTGTATCCTGAGCAAAAAAAGCAGCTCGAAGATCGATCATTTAGTATCTATGGCAAACGCAAGATACCGTTGGGTGAAGTCACCGAGTATGCATCATATCGTCCCGTGCTCGCTTGGTATCGACATCCACGTGTAGGACTGCAGTCGTATGAGCAGTATAGCACGGATCTGATACGTTTCACCTCAGACAATGATTGGTCACGTCGAAATTATATTAGTTTGATAGATCAAGAAGCTGAGCGTCTCTGTGGAAATCCACCAAGCTTTGGCTGTTACTACAAATTACAAGATGCAGGATATGAGATCAATGTGTTGAGTTTGGGAGGCCTCATTTCATTCTTGATGAACGAGATGGACGCTTCATTCTTTGACCCAACCTTGCTCGAGAAAAAAGAGGAGGGAGGTTATGGGTATTATTAAATACATCGGGTGTTCCTTTTTAGGAACACCTTTTTGTTTGTTTATTTGTTTTTTATTATAATTGTACTAGTATGGATATCTTTCAATGAATTATTGTGGTCTTGTTTGTGTTTGCGATCCTTGATCTGATGGTGGGTGTGGCAAATGATGCCGTCAACTTCCTCAATTCAGCAATAGGTTCCAAGGTAGCTTCATGGAGAACTATCTTGACGGTAGCGAGTATCGGTATTTTGGTTGGGACGTTGTTTTCGAGTGGTATGATGGAGGTAGCGAGAAAGGGTATTTTCAATCCAGAGATGTTTTCGTTGAGTGAAATTATGGTAATTTTCTTGGCGGTCGTCATCACGGATGTGCTGTTACTTGATTTTTATAACACCTTGCGCTTGCCAACCTCGACGACTGTATCAATTGTCTTCGAGCTCTTGGGTGCTGCGACCGCAATTGCGGTCCTCAAGGTGATGAGTATGTGAGGTGAGCGAGCAGACGTGATCCCATATATCAATGTTGCGTGAGCGAGTGATATAGCATCTAGTATTCTCTTGTCAGTGGGTATTTCGTTCTCTGTGTGATTGGTCGTACAATATATTGCCAGATTTATTTTCACCTATGAGTATAAATCAAGACTAGCTACATGGTGAGGAGTGTTCGGTGGTATTGCTATCACTGCGATTACGTATTTCTTGTTGATCAAAGGACTCAAAGATACTACGTTGCTTTCCAAGGAAATGATGACCTGGATAAAAGAAAATACCTATTCTTTGATTGGTATTCTTCTCGTAGCATGGACAGCTATTATGTATATTGGTCAAAGATGGGGAAAGTGGGATGTAGCCAAGATCGTTGTTTTGGTCGGTACGTTTTCACTCGCAGCTGCCTTTGCAGGTAATGATCTCGTGAATTTCATTGGTGTTTCTATAGCGGGTCTCAACTCGTATCAAATCTTCCAGGCGTCAGGAGCGACAGATCCTACGACGTTTATGATGAGTTGATTGGCAGACAAAGTGCCTACACAGTTTGGTTTATTAATAGCTGCTGGTGTGGTGATGGTGATTACCCTTTGGACGTCACGCAAGGCAAGAGGAGTAACTGAAACTGAGATTTCTTTGACCAAAGAGACAAGTGGGCAAGAGCAGTATCAACCAGGATTACTTTCTCGTACGTTGGTACGCATAGCCGTACAAACCTACAAAATCTATGAGCAAATAGTACCGACACACATTGTACAAAGCATCAATAAGCGTTTTGCTCAAAGCAATGAGCAGTATGCAAGCTATCATGACAAACCTGCCTTTGATATGATTCGTGCTGCGGTTAATCTCACGGTAGCGAGTATTCTAATTGCGATGGCAACCTCTATGAAATTGCCTCTCTCTACCACCTATGTGACTTTCATGGTGGCAATGGGTACAGCGTTAGCAGATGGGGTTTGGGGACGTGAAAGTGCAGTCTATCGTGTGACGGGAGTCTTGACGGTGATTAGTGGTTGGTTTCTTACCGCACTCAGTGCATTTGTACTGACTGCGTTAGCAGCTACCTTTATTCGATACGGCGGCAAAATTGCAATTGGTGCATTGCTTATGTTGACGGTTGTCTTTTTGTACAGAACACACGTACATCACAGAAAGAAAACTTCAGAGAGAAAGCACCAACAGGCACTCTATCACGATGCACATGGTGATGATCTGGGGGTTATTTTGCGCAAACATACGCTTTCTATTCTCCCGAGAGTGCAGTCACTCAATTATGATGTTATCCACAATTTGATCACCAACAAAGATATGGTTCTCAAAAAACTTGCCAAAGAAGTAGAACAGCTTGCCCTCGAAACCAAGGTGCTCAAGTCGGGTATTCACAACACGTTTGTCTCTCTCCCCAATGAAGCATTGTTCCATGGAGAGAAATACGTCCAGGCTATTGATTACTTGCGCAAATGTGCAACAGCATTGGAAGCAATGGCAGTGCAAGCACGTGACTATGCACTCAACCAACATCCGGATCTTATTGCATCACAGCAACAGGAACTCCATGCTCTCCAGGAGCAACTCCATGATATCCTCGAGCAAGTACGCGATGCGTTCTCTCACGACTCATTTGCACAAAAGATTACCTTACTCGAACAACGCCTTGACGACGCTGTCAAATATGTAGATAGCTTCAAACTCAACCAACTCCAAAGAATCAAATCCAACGAACTTGGCGTGAGAAACACGATGTTGTACTTTACCGTCCTGGGTGAATTGAGAAATATTATGTTGTATCTCGGTAAACTACTGCATTTGGCACATAAATTGCAGAAGAAATAAAGGAGTAAGTTTGTTTTATGTATGCAATGTTTTCCATGACTACTTCGACGCTCAAACAGAAGTTGCAATATGCGAGAAACTCCAAAGGACGACGTGTGACGTTCTTGATTGTGTTATTGCTCATTCTCCTGGCGATGTACTTCATCGGAGGTAAAATGAAAGGGTTGTTACTGGTTTTGATGGTAGTCGTTTTGTCAGCTTTGTGATTGCAGTTGACCGACCGGGATCTTGACCTCGGCACACTATGGGAGACTGGTTCGCTCACCGAGTCGAGAGTAGAATACAAACAAGGCCTCAAAATCCTGTGATCTGACTGCGTCAGCGATAATCTCAACTGTGCGAACTTCACTACACAAGCCGAAGCACAAACGAAATACGAAGCTTGTGCAGCCAAGATTACAGCTGACAATGCCACAGCGACTGATGTGAAACGTCTCGATATCTACGGCCTGGACGGTGACAACGATGGGATAGTGTGTGAAGTGCTTAAATAACATCTCAAGTTTCTCGTTTCAAAAAAGGACCTCCTGGCGGAGTGTCCTTTTTCGTATAGAGTGATTTGTTTCTAAGACATACCTGGAATTTTTGGCATACCACCTCACATACCACCCATCATGCCAGCGATATCATTGGGATCGAAGCCGAGGATTTCTTTGGTTTTTTGCATTGCAACTTCTTGCGCTTTGGCTTGTGCTTTGTCGAAAGCAGTTTTGATCGCTTGCTCGAGGATATGTTTGCGCTCAGGAGAGAGGAGTGTTTCATCTTCGATGACTATCTCTTTGAGTTTTTGCTCACCGGTCATATCGACGATGACGCCATTTTCTTTTGCTCTAATCAAAAGCTTCTTCAAGGCATCTTGGAGTTTCTTGTACTTATCATACATTTGTTTCATTTCACCGAGTTTTCAGAACATGGGTAATTGTAATAATTAAAATCAATCCACTTTTCCACGTATTTATTTCATTTTCTCGTACAACTTCTTCTCAACATCCAACGCTACTTGCCAGTTGACCTCAGGGAGAGCGAGTGTATCAGCCACATATTTGAGGAGGAAGAATTTTTGGAGACTCGTTTGCGCTGCTTGTTCGATATCAGCCATCATTTTTTTGTATTGTTCTTCACCGATTTTCTCGATGTATTTTTTGAGGCCATCAGCGCCACCCATTTTTTTCTCGAGTGATTCAACTCTTGATTTTTTCTCCTCTTCGATCAAGGTATGTGGGATAACAACACTCAATGAGTTTTGTGCTTCCGTGAGGAAGGTGTCAACCGCTTTCATCAACTCCATTTCTTCTTTTTGTTTGCTGATCAGTCCACCAATCTTGGCTTTGAGTTCTTCGAAGGTACTGACCTCTTCGTTGCCAAAGAATTTTTTGATGGTTGCTTCGTTCCATTCAGGAAGTTCAACTTTTCTAATATCCTGAATTTCAACTACCACTTGTTTGGTGTTTGCACCATGAGCATGATTGTGTAATACTTCTGGTAGTTTCTTGGTATCATAGGGGAGGGTAACTTTTTCTTTAGCTTTTTTGCCCAGGAAATGCGTGAGTAACTGAGGTGATTCTTGCCATTCCTCCTCACCAAAATAGAGCGTAGAGGTATGCAACACGACTCCTTCTGCATCTTCGAATGAACAGGCAACTTTGCAAAGTGCTTTGTCGGTTACTTCATCTGCAGGGAGATAGTTCGCATATTGTCTTTGGAGGTTTGCGAGTGTCTCATCGATTTCCTTGGGTTCTGGAGTACTATTGAGCGCTGGAAACTTGTATTTCTGCCAGGTGTCATTTTTTGCAACTACCTCAGGATAGATATCAAGTTTGAAGGTTATTTCTGTAGCTCCATCTTTGACAGCTTGATTGAGGTCATAGAGCGTTCCTATAAATTTTTTGTCTTGGTGTTCGGCGAGCAATTGCTTGGTGCCTTGATGAATTGCTTCTTCGAGAGCGCCCATCATAATATATTCTGGACTGACTTTTTGCTCGACCATATCGAGAGGGACATGTCCTTGCCTAAATCCAGGCGCCTTGATATCTTTTTGAAATTTTTGGAGTGCTGATGTTTTGGCTTGAGCCATTTCTTCAGCGCTGACCGTAAGTACAATTTGGTAATTTGCCTTGGGTCCAGGGGTTAACGTATAGTGCATCAGAAGGTCTTTCATGCTAAAAAAGACACCTTACGGTTTTCAAAGAAAATTACAATCCAAAGCGTATCAAAGCGTGAGTGGCTTCAAATGAAGTGTGGACAACGCTCATCATATATTGACTTTGTTTATAAAATATGTATAAAGAAGCGTAAATCAAAAAAGGTGAAATTATGAAAAAAATATGTGTATTTTTACTTGTAGCTTTAGTATTTGCAAGTTGTGGCACCTCCAAGCGAGTTGATGAGCTTGCAACCGAACGTGAGGTAAAGCCTCTTGCTACCCAGGTGGTTGAGGCGATCTTGGCGGATTCTGTCAGCTACAAAAGCCTTACTTACAAACACCACAAGGATGAGATCCTGTGGGTGAGTTCGAAAGGGCGAGGAGGTTGGCAGATCAGGGCTTACAACCCGGATCCTATTCTGTCCGAGTTCGGTCGGTTCATTCGCTTGCGCTGGATGCACGCCGACGTCGCCTTCGTAGGTAAGTACAAAAAGGTCAAACTTACCGACGACGAGCAACAAGCAATTATCGAAGCGCTCAAGTATTTCTTTGATCACCTCCAAAAGCAGGAGATCGAGAAAAACTATCCAAAATATCACCAGGTCAAATGACTACGGTGATTGCAATCACGTGGAGAGAGCATATGCGATGATGACATGCCGGAGCTCCACATTTCCTTCCCTGTAACTCAGGGGAGGATTTTTTTTTATTGTCTTCATACTAGCTAGTTCATAAAGTGCCTCCACAGTGGTGTAGTTATCCATGATCCTACAAAAATTCCTTTCTTGCCTCCCTCTTGCATTTGCCTTATACTTGAGTATCACCCCCTCACCCTTTGTTTATTTTGCATATTTGTGATGTGAACTGTAACCGTGTATATTACTGATGTCAAAGGTATCAAACATACTATATTGGTGCCTGCTGATGGTCCTGATAGTATTGTGGATTTGGCTGAGAAACAAGGATTGGAGTTGCCGTATTCGTGTCGTTCGGGCGCGTGTTATTCGTGTTGTGCGACCGTCAATGCGGGCAAAGAATTTCTCGAACAAAACAAAACGGGCGAGCAGTTGATAGACGTGGAGCCTGATGAATTTTTGTGTTGCATTTGAGGAATAAAACCTGATGCATTTACTGAGAGCCCAGATGCTCCTCAAGGTCGCGTGATTGATTTGACGATGCTCAACTAATTTATTTTTATGTATATGTGTGATGGAAGAACAAATTATCCTGTGGCTTCAAAACTATCCTGATCGATCCGTAGATGAACAAGGGCGATTGACCGCTACGTTTAGTTTCGATACCTTTCAAGAGGCGATAGATTTCGTGGTGGATGTCGCCACCGTTGCAGAAAAAATGCAACATCACCCGCATATTGAGATCGATTACCTCAACGTCCAGATCAGCACAATCACGCATGATACCTGAGGAACGCTCACCAAAAAAGATTGCATGCTGGTAGAAGCTGTTGATTGATTATTTGAATAAGAATAACTAACGAATGTATTGCTGAATCCCTGAGCGAAGCGAGTAG